>JANYHF010000070.1 GCA_025359185.1 Hyphomicrobiaceae bacterium
GTTATGGGTTCGGGCTGGACGTGAGCGATTTTGGCCGAGGAGCAGGCGCTCGACGACGCAAGCCAAATGGCTTGCTCGGAAGAGCAACGCACTCATCGGCCTAAAGCGCCACGCCGCGAAGCGGTGAGGTGAAAACTGTCTGACTGCGGCGTCGCTTTGCTTGCCAATACGAGTGTATTGGCGGCGCAAATCGCCTTGCGTTCAGCCAGTTTTGACCTCATCCAGCTCCAAACCATAACTGACGACAGGCCCTAGTTTACCGCAATTTAAGGCTGCGGGCAAAAACCCTCCGGTCACAGCAGATAATCTCAAGACTGTTGCGTCAATCTCCACACAGAAGGCGTTCGTTCCTTGAAGATGGAGGGTCCGCAATGATCTATCGGAACATTCGCGGCTGCGTTTTGGTAGCCATTATCGCTGGGAGTTTTGGCTCGCAGAGTTGCGCCGGGAGCCAGGCCGCCCCGCCCGACGCCTGGGCTCAACATCAGGCCATCTCCCAGACAACGCAGGTTCTGTTCCGCGCGGGCGATTTCGCCACGCTGGAAAAGCAAGCGGCTGACTATCGCGGCGGCAGTGCGCGGACACTATCTGGGTATGCGAGCCTTGATCTGTTCTACAACAGCTTTGACGCCTATTCGCCTTATGGCGACATCGACGATCCGCGGATTGGCAGCGTCAAGCGCTGGATCGCCGCCTATCCTCGTTCGGCGACAGCGTTGATCGTCATGGGTATTCTTCTCAAAGATCAGGCGCTGGCCTTCGGGCGGCTCGCTCACACTTCGGGCCTTGCCGGCACCAATGCACTGATGGGCACCGCACCGGAGAAATTCGTCAGCCGTTTGTTGGACGCCGAGCGGTTCCTGAAATCGCACGAGAAGCAGCTGCGCGACGATCCCTATTATTACCGCCTCCTGATCGATGTCGCCTCGTTGCGCGGTGCCACTGAGCAGGAAATCATGGGACTGTTTCTGGCTGGACAGAACCGGACGCCAGCAAACTATGGGCTCGCCTATCAGGCCCTGATCCAGCTCGCCGACAAATGGAATTACGACAAATCGCGCATCGATGCCTTCATCCGCGAGGCTACCGACGCTTCGCAGCCGCAAGAGGGCGACAGCTTCTATGTGAACCTCTATTGGTGGATGTCCGTCACCCATTACAAATGGAAGCTGTTCGAAGAGGTTTCAGCCGATTGGCCGAGGCTGAAACGCGGCATGGCAGACATGCTGAAACGCTATCCCGGTCCCTATAATGCCAACCGCTATGCGCTAATGGCGTGCCTCGCGGGCGACCGGCAGACCACCAGGTCCATGCTCGATCAGGTCGGCCTCTCACCCGATGCCGATGTCTGGCAGGCGCGGCAATATATCGACCAATGCTGGACCTGGTCGCACGGCGGTACCGGGCAGCCGCTGGGTGTGCTCGCTGAATTCATGGGCGAGATTGGCGATCAACTATAGGCCGCCAAACACTGGCTGAACGGCCATCACCGTGGCATTGTCCTGCCCCGGATCCGCCTTG
Source organism: Hyphomicrobiaceae bacterium (assembly GCA_025359185.1). GTDB lineage: Bacteria > Pseudomonadota > Alphaproteobacteria > Rhizobiales > Hyphomicrobiaceae > JANYHF01. The sequence continues at coordinate 1,522 of JANYHF010000070.1, forward strand.
GCTTCGATTGCGGACAGGATCAACTGTGCAAGCCCTTCCGGCCCGCCGCTCGAGTGGCTGGCGAGCGTATCAGCCAGCTCGTCATGTGAGAGAACCTCAATCCCGTCGCTCGCCAGCACTACCCAATCGCCAGCGCGCAGCGGCAAAACCGTTGTGCTGAGATCAACCAATTCAATGGTCGAGCCAGTCAGAGCGGCGCGCAAAAAGTGGCGGCGTGGATGGGATTCGGCCTCGACAGTCGTCATTTGCCCCTGCGCCGCCAGCCGGTCGAGCACAGGAGCCAATGAATGGTCTTCGTTCAGTTGATAAAGTTTATCTTCACGAAACAGGAAGAGCGGCGAGTCGCCGACGCTCACCCAGCTCAACCCATCGGGTGTGAAGGCCGCGCCGATCAGCGTGCAGCCCATGCCATCAAGCGAACGGTCACGGGCGAGCGCGGCGGAAATGGCGCGGTTCGATGCATTGAGTGCGCCAGCCAGGCGGGACCGCGGCGCGCCGTCGCTGCCTTCGTAGGCCGCGAGAAAACCTTCACAGGCTGTGCGGCTGGCCTCTGCGCCGCCAACATGCCCGCCCATCCCATCCGCCAGAACGGCAAGCAGCGTTTCTGAGCGCGGAGCAACCTGCCGGCGCAAAGGTACCGTTCCCGCGCGCGCCACCGATGCGAATGCGCACGCATCCTCTTGGGCCTCACGGGCGCCTTGGATGGCTTGGCTGGCGTAACTGAAGCCCGTCAACATCGGGAGACGCTATTCCTTCAGACCGGCGAGCTCGGACCAATCAAATTCATCGCCGCAGAACGGCACGAATACGAGCTGCGTGCGGCCCATGGTGATGACATCCATGGCCGCGAGTTTGACGGCCGATGTTGGCTTCAATTCGTTGACCGCAATGACATTGGTCTTGGCGAGGTTGGGCACCAGGAGAAATTGCCTGTCGGCGCTGTCGTAGCGCAGGAATGCCTGCTCCTCAGCCGAGATGGCGTCGTCGCCAAAGTCGATGGCGATCCGCTGCGTAGGGCTGCGGCCCACGGTGTTGTTGCCCTCAAAGATGGGCCGGAACGCGCCAAGGCCGGGGCCGCCGATGATCACCAGCCAGCCCACAACCGGGTCCTGATGGAAATCATTGCGAGTGGGCTTAGAGCCGCCGCGCACCATTTGAGTTTTGGCAGCCGATGCCGGCACCGAAACCTTGGGAGCCGCCCGGTTGACGATCGTTGGCGCAGATGAATCGCTCTTAGGCGCACCCGGTGTTAGCGCAGCCTCTGCCGCGCGCAACGCATTTTGCAACGAAGACACAGGCGGGCGGCGGCCCATCAGCATGGTCTTTTCCGTTTCATCTTCTGACAGCGACGCACTGGTCTGGCGCAAGGAATTGGCCACAGCCTTAAGTCCATCCTTGAGCGGATCGTCTTCGTTGCCCATCATCTCTCCCTCAACTGTTCGTTAACGCGCTTCGGCAAAACGAAAGCGCATTCGCACGTCGCCCAATTCGATCAAATCGCCCGCCACGAGCGTCGCATGATCGACGCGTTCGGAATTGACCAGCACGCCGTTGCCCTCTGGTCCTGACAAATCAGTGATGACATAGCCTTGTTCTGGAGCTAGATGCACGACAGCATGGTAGCGGTGCACAGTTTGGCTGGCGAGGCGGATATCGTTCTCCTCATGCCGGCCAATGCGAATCATGTTTCCGCGAACGGGGTGCGGCGATGCCCGGTCGCCCACCACGTCGAGCAGAGGTTCCTGGCCCCGGATCTCAGTAATTTGGCGGTGCGTATGCGGTCGGGCCATGGCTACCTGCGTGAAATGGTCGGTCACACGCCGGGACCACAGGCGCGCACCAAAGAGCGACGCCAGGGCCGCTAGCGAGGCTACCGGCAGCAATCCGCCAATGGCTAAGGTGGCAATCACCAGTTGCGGCTCTTTCTCGTAACCGGCCGCGAACAGCGTCTGAGCCCGGCCCCAAACAGTCGTTTCATCTGGCCGCGCGGCCTCAACGGGCGCAGGCGTATCCGCGCCAGCCGCCGCAGTTTGGGCCAAGGCAAGCCCCGGACCGGAGAAAAATAGCAACAGAGCTAGGATTATTCCGCGCATATGGACGACCTTTAGGGCGTGGAACGTTGTGAGGATAACGGACCGGACAGAGCGTTATGCCCCGGCCGACCACCCCTGAGGTATCTTTGCGGCTGCAAAACGGCATTCCATCTACGATCACATTTGATGTCACACTTCCGCCCGTGTGCTTTGTCTAAAAAACGGCAAATCCTGCTGGCAGACGTCCCGCATGATTTCCGCGTCCCGCCAATTTTTCCGAAACGGCAGCCTTGATGGATAATCTGCTCGCCCTGCCGGTCGGAACCGAACTTGCCGGGGATTACCGGATTCGCAAGGTGCTCGGCGCTGGCGGTTTCGGCATCACGTATCTGGCCGAGGAAACGCCGCTGAACCGTGGCGTCGCCATCAAAGAATATTTCCCGTCTGACTTTGCTGCGCGCGAAGGCACCACGCTTGTGCGGTCGAAATCGCGCAGCCAGGACGAGGACTACCGCTGGGGCCTCGACCGTTTCATCGAAGAGGCGCAGGCACTCGCCACGTTCGACCACGATAATATCGTGCGTGTGTACAGATATTTCCGCCAGAACAATACCGGCTACATGGTGCTGAAGCTGGAGGAGGGCCGCAGCTTCAAGGCCTGGCTGGATGGCCTTGGACGGCGGCCACGGCAGGAGGAACTCGACACCATCGCGGGCCCGTTGCTGGATGCGTTGGAAACCATCCACACCCGCAGCTTCCTGCATCGCGATATTGCGCCCGATAACATCATGATCCGGCCCGACGGCGCGCCCGTGCTGATCGACTTCGGCTCGGCCCGGCGCGAAGTCGCCAATCACATGCGCAACATGAGCGTGCTGGTGAAGCCGGGCTACTCGCCAGTTGAGCAGTATGCGCAGGATGGCCGCCGCCAGGGTCCCTGGTCGGATATTTATGCCCTGGCCGCAACGCTCTATCATGCGGTGACGGGGAAACGGCCGACGGATGCGCCCGCCCGGATGCAGAGCGATGATCTGGAACCGGCCCGAATGGCGGCCAAGGGCGTCTACCGGCTGGCATTTCTTGGCGCCATCGACGCGGCCCTGCGTCTGCCCATTGAGTCCCGGCCGCAATCCATCGCGGAATGGCGGCCGATGCTGATGGAATCGCGGACCAAAGCTGCCGAGGAGCGCAGGCCGGTTGTGTCCGCTCAGGCCGCAGCCAAGGCCCCGGCGCGGACCCGCAAGATGGAGGGCGAGGAACTCGCGCCGATCCGTCTCAAGCCGAAGAAGCCGGTGTCTGTGGCTGCAACGGCACCGGCCGTGGCAGCGAGACCAAAACCGGCGGCGCCGGTTGCGCGAAAGCTCGACTTTTCGGCAGCGGCCGCATCGGCTGCGCCCGCCGCCAAGGCGACACGCGCTTTGGCAGCCGCGTTCCTGGCCCACGCCAAGTCCAGCGCCAAGGACGCTCGCGTCTGGCTGAAAAATGCGATGCCACAGCGTGTCCTCGATCCGGTGCCACCGGCAAAACGGCGCGGGCTGATTGAATTGCTGGAACAGGCCAAGCCCAGTGACGTAGAGGCCAAGCCTGCCCAACCGGCAAAAGCCCCTCCAGTGGTGCCCCATGATTCCGTAACGCAACTGCTGCGCTCCGCTACGCCCGCACCAGCGGCGGCGCCTGCCAAGGAGCCCGCAGCCAAACCGTCCAGGCCCGCCCGCAGCGGCGAGAGCTTCAGTTTCACCCGAATGCTGCGCGGCCTCATCCTTCGGTTGCTGCTCGTTGGCGCGTTCGTTGTGGCCATCGTGACGGTCGAATACTGGGGGCCGATGCTTGGGCTGATCGTGGCGCATGGCCCAGCCAGCGCGCTCACCGATGTGAGCTTGATCCGCACGCTGCGCGGCCACGCCGTCGGGGTTGATGCCATGGCCGTCTCAGGTGACGGGGCGCTGATCGCATCGGCAGGAAGCGACGGTCAGGTGTTGATCTGGGATGGCAACAGTGGCGCGCAACTGCGCAGTATTCTGGTGCCGGGCCTGCCCATCACATCGCTGGCATCGTCCGAACACGTTCTGTTGACGGGACGCGGCGATGGATCGGTTGGTCTCTGGCAGATGGACTCCGGAGCAAAGCTCGGCGAGTTCGACGAGCACGAGGGTCCGGTCTGGAGCACAGTATTTTTGGGTTCGGCCAAACTGTTCGCGACGGTGGGCCAGGACGCCAAGTTGCGGCTGTGGGACGCTGGGCGGGGCGTGCGTAACGTTTGGCAGGACCATAAAAAGGCGGTGTTCGCGCTTGCCTTTTCCTCGCACGCCCGGCTGATCGCAAGCGGCGGGGCCGACAAGACGGTGAAGCTGTGGGACGAAAAGCGCCGCCGCTTGATCCGGACATACGAGGGGCACACGGAGGATGTGCGGGCCGTGGCGTTGTCGCCAGATGGCACCATGCTGGCATCAGCCAGCAATGACAAGTCGATCATCCTTTGGTCGACGGCGTCTGACGCCAAACTGCGCACGCTGACGGGCCACACCAACCGGGTTGTCAGCGTGGCGTTCTCGCCCGATGGCCGGATGATCGCGTCGGGTAGCGAGGATGGCACCGTGCGGCTCTGGGATGCCAATTCAGGCGACTTGCTGACAACCTATGAAGGCCACGCGCAAGCCGTGCGCGCCGTCGCCTTCCTGCCGGACGGCCACCGTCTGGCGTCGGCGGGCGATGACATGACGATCCGGCTCTGGACCGTCCGAATCGCGGGGTATCCGTAGGATGCAATAGGCGTATTTCACTCCGAATTTCACCCTACATTTTCCCGTCCTGCACCTCCCCCGGAAACGTCTTCCCGCCGCCGCTGATCCACGTGATGGTTTTGGGCGCGGCGTTGAGATCGCCGGTCACGGTGTAGCAGGACCAATGTTCTTCCGGCGGCCACTGCGAGCAAAATTTGTCGCCCCGGACTTCCCAAGAGCCATAGGACGGCGTCTCGCCCCGGCTGGAATAGGACGTCTCGCCGTTCGCGGCGAAGAACTGTTTCCAGCCGCCCTTGCCGGTCTTGCCGGTGACAGTGTTGCCCTTGATCAGCGCGTCGATCTCGGGGCCCTTCAAGGGGCGATCAGACGCAGTGGCGGCAGGAACGGTGAGCACCACGCAAAGCGCTGCATACGTCAAAAGGAGTCGCGTCATCACAGTCCTGCCTTCACGGAGCCGGGATATTTGGTGCCGCCGGCCGAAATCCAGGTGATGGTCTTGGGGTTGGCGTCGAGATCGCCAGTGACAGTGTAGCAGGCCCACGAGTCGTTCGGCGGCCATTGCGAGCAGAACTTGTCGCCCTGGATGTTCCAGGCTCCCTGCGAGGGCGGCCGGGCGCCGCCGTTATAGACCGTGCCGCCCGACGCATCAAAGGTCTGCTTCCACTGTTTGCCATCGGACAGGCCTGTGACCGTGTTGCCCTTGATGAGAGCATCGATCTCGGCACCCTTCAGCGGGCGCTCCGCGGCGGTTGCCGGGACGGCGAGCACTGCAGAAAATGCTGCACAGGCAGCCAACACCTTGAGAAACATTCCAACACCTCCACGCGACCCAACCGATCACCCCGGATTAACGAAACTCTCCACCACTCTCTTCCGGCCAGCATCCACAAAATCGACGGTTAGTTTATTGCCGTCGATCTCGGCGACGGTGCCGGGGCCGAATTTTTCGTGGCGCACCGCGTCGCCAACCTTGTAGGACGTGCGCGTCGCGCTCGACGCCACCAGATCGCCCTCGATGGTCGGCGGGCCCTTGCGTCTCGGAGGCGGCGCGGCACCTTTCACATTGGCATGGACCTGCTTTTCCCAGTGCTGCTGGGCGCGCTGCCAGCCTGGCGTTTCGTATTGGTGCTTGAAACCGGCCGCGGGCTCGCTGAACCGGCTTTGGCCGTAGCCATTACTTAGGTTTCCCGCACGCGGCGCGGCGACTTCCACATGCTTTTCCGGCAGCTCATCTATGAACCGCGACGGCATTTGCGACTGGAACAGGGCGTGCACACGCCGATTTTGCGTGAAGCTGATGGCGGCGAATTTGCGTGCCCGCGTGATGCCGACATGTCCCAAGCGCCGCTCTTCTTCGAGACCTGCTAGCCCGCTTTCATCGAGTGCGCGCTGATGCGGGAACAGGCCCTCCTCCCAGCCGGGCAGGAACACCGTGTCGAACTCCAGCCCCTTGGCGCCGTGCAGCGTCATGAGAGAAACACGCTCGCCGTCGTCGCCTGCTTCCACGTCCATCACCAACGACACGTGTTCGAGGAAGCCTTGCAGCGTTTCGAACTCGCCGAGGAAGCGGATCAGTTCCTTGAGGTTTTCGAGCCGCGTTTGTGCCTGCGGGCTGGTGTCCTGTTGCCACATCGTGGTGTAACCGCTCTCGTCCAGGATCATCGAGGCGAGATCGGTATGCGGCATGGCCGTAAGCTGCGCGCGCCAGCGGTCGAACTGGGCCAGCAGGTCCTGCAATGTCCGCCGCACTTTGGGCTTGAGTTCCTCGGTCTCGGCCAATTCGCGCGTCGCTTGCATGAGGTAGATACTGCGCGCCCGCGCATGGCCGTGCAGCAGTGCCAGCGTCGCATCACCCAGGCCGCGCTTGGGAACGTTCAGGATGCGTTCAAATTTGAGATCATTGGTGGGATTGACCGTCAGCTCCAGATAGGCAACGGCATCCTTGATTTCCTGCCGCTCATAGAAGCGCGGGCCTCCGATCACGCGGTAGGGCAGGCCCATGGTGACAAAACGGTCCTCAAAGGCGCGCATCTGGAACGAGGCTCGCACCAGAATGGCCGCGTTGTTGAGATCGCCGCCCTGCTTTTTCAGCTCCTCCAGCCGCTGGCCGATCATGCGGGCTTCTTCGCTGTCGTCCCAAAAACCCTGTACCAGCACTTTGTTACCCATCTCGTCGTCGGTGCGCAGCGTTTTGCCTAGGCGGCCCTTATTGTGCGCGATGATGCCCGACGCTGCGCCGAGGATGTGGCCGGTCGAGCGGTAGTTTTGCTCAAGCCGGATGACCTTGGCGCCGGGAAAATCCTTTTCGAAGCGGAGGATGTTGTCGACCTCGGCCCCGCGCCAGCCATAGATCGACTGGTCGTCGTCGCCGACGCAGCAGATGTTCTTGGAACCCTGAGCCAGCAGACGAAGCCACATATACTGCGCGACGTTAGTGTCCTGGTATTCGTCCACCAGAATGTACTTGAAGCGCTGGTGGTAGGAGGCGAGCACGTCCGGGTGCTCCTGGAACAGCCGCAGGCACTCCAGCAGCAGATCGCCGAAATCGACACAGTTCAGCTCCTTCATGCGCGCTTGGTAGGCGGCATAAAGAGCAACACCCTTGCCATTGGCGAAGACGAAGCCCTCGGCCTCGGGCACTTTGGCGGGGATCAGCCCCCTGTTTTTCCAACCATCGATAAGATTGGCCAATTGTCGCGCGGGCCAGCGCTTGGCGTCCAGCTTCTCAGCCTCCAGCAGCTGCTTCAACAGCCGTAACTGGTCGTCCGTATCAAGAATGGTAAACCCGCTTTTCAAGCCGACCAGTTCATAGTTCCGCCGCAGCAAACGCACGCCAATGGAATGGAACGTGCCCAGCCAAGGCATCCCCTCGACGGCAAAGCCGATCAACTTGCCGATGCGCTCTTTCATCTCGCGCGCGGCCTTATTGGTAAACGTGACCGACAGAATTTCCTGCCCTCGCGCACGGCCCGTCGAGAGGATGTGAGCGATGCGCGTCGTCAGCACCCGCGTCTTGCCAGTGCCCGCGCCAGCAAGCACCAGCACGGGACCGTCAAGCGCCTCAACGGCGGCCCGTTGGCCGGGATTGAGTCCGTCCAAATACTGCGGCGCCGCTAGGCCAAGCGCCCGCTGTGATATGGTCTGTGCCAGGCCGCCTTCGGGCGTCTCGGCTTGCATGGGCACCGCGAGCGCGTTCTCGCTATGTTTCCGGATCGTGTTCATGGTTTGCGACTATAGCATCGAAAGCGCAGCGGCAATGCGGCACCTGATTCACAGGCGTCGTTTTGCCTTGGCGCTCTTGGGATACGGGTGCGGGACAGTTGAGGTCCGCGAGTACTGGTGTGCGATGGCTCCGATTATCTCACCCTCGTGGCTTGACGGGCGCGGCTGAAAGGTGGTGTTTCAGAGGCCGGGAGTACATCGCAAACGCGATGGGGCGTAAGGGGTCATACCTGGGCCATACGTGGCCGCTAACGTGCGCATATTGCAAAGTGCGGGACCGCATTCAGAGGGCTGCCGTTGAACAGGATCTTGGTCATACTCGGCGTCGCGCTGATCGTCGTGCTGACGGCCCTGTTTGCCCTGCCGGCGCTGATCGATTGGAGCCGTTATCGCAGCAGCTTCGAGGAGCAAGCCAGCCGCCTGTTGGGCCGCCCGGTGCGCGTGGGCGAACATGTCCGGCTGCGGTTGCTGCCCTCGCCCTACATCAGCTTCGACAATGTCCGGGTTGCTGATGCCTCCGGACGGTTCGACACGCCCATGCTGCGCATGGAATCGTTCAAGCTGCAACTTGCCGTGGGTCCGCTGCTTACGGGCAACCTGGTGGCGCAAGACGTGGAAGTCGTCGCGCCCGTGCTCCGGCTTTCGGTTGGGGCCGATGGCGAGGGCAATTGGGTTGGGCTCGGACACCCGGTTGCAGGCGCGGCTGCTGCCGATTTGAAAGGCCTCGCGCTCAACGCCGTTCATATCGAGCGCGGCAGCGTCGACCTTGTTGGCACCGCGAACCGGCAATCGCTGCATCTGGATGCAATATCGGGCGATTTGGATGCGCCTAGTTTGCAGGGACCGTTCCGCTTCAAGGGCACAATTGCCAACGGCGAAACGACGTCGGACTTGCGATTTTCGGCGGAGCAGGAGGATAGCTCCGGCAAATTGCGTATCAAAAGCAGCTGGCGTTCCGGTGCGGACGGCGCACAAAGCTACAGCATCGATGGTGTGGCCGATGGATTGGAAACCACACCGTCGCTGACCGGTCGTATCGAGGCCCAGTTTCCGCTTGCGGCTGGTCCAGCGGATAAAAAGTCAGCGGCCGCGAAAATCGAGTTGAAGGCCAACCTGCTGGCGACGCCCGACAGCGCGAAACTCAGTGCGCTCGATATCCTTCTCGACAGCGATGGCAAGCCCCAGCATCTCACCGGATCAGCCACCTTGGGCTGGCGCGACGGGTCTGCCAGCGACGCAAATCTGGCAGCCTTGACGTTGGATCTGGATCGGCTGGCGGGCGGACCTGCCAAACCGTCACCCATGCAGACAGTCAAAGCGCTGTATGACCAGTTCGCTGATGCGTTCCCTCAGTCCAAGGACGTGCATGTCCAGTTGCATATCGGCGAAGCGACCATCGGCGGTGGCGCCGTAAGTACGGTGACCCTGGCGGCAAAATTCACGGGCGCCGGGCTGATGATTGAAAGCCTCAGCGCCAAGCTGCCTGGGCAAAGCCATTTGGACACGTCTGGCGCGTTGAGTGGCCCAGCCTCGGCAGCCAAATACGATGGCACGATCCGCCTGTGGGGGGCTAATTTCGGCGCTTTGGCGAACTGGGCGGTGCCAGGCCTGATGTTGACCGACACCGGCAATGTCAGCACGTATCTTTTCGACAGCAGCGTCTTTGCCGATTCCGAACATGTGCTGGCCGAGAAACTGCGGCTTGAGCTTTCGGGCACGACCGTTACCGGCAGCGTGCGGTATGCAGCTTTGCCCGCGCCGTCGTTGAGCGTCGCACTGGATAGCGGCCGGCTGGATTTGACGCGGCTGCTCGAAACCCCGTTGAACCTCGCGGCCATTGCCGCACCAACTGATGATCCCGCACCGGCGGCAGCCACGCCGGACGATAGTCCATGGACGGCGCTGCGGAGCGTGCTGGCGGGCGATACCCACCTCGATTTACGCATCGGCCATCTGATCACCGCGCAAGGATCACTCCGCGACGTGTCGGCAAGACTCGACCGCAGTAACGGGCGGCTCAATATTCCAGCCATCGACCTTGCGACTGACGACGGATTCAAGCTCCATCTCGAAGGCGCGCTGCAGGCCAAGGGCTCCGACGGTCAAGGCCAGCTGCGACTTATGCTGGCAGCGCCCGATCAAAAGGCCATGGCAGGCGCAATCAAATTTGCCGGCCTGACGAACTCGTTCGAAGGTTATGAGTCACGGCTGGCGGCGATAACGCCGCTGAGCCTTGCAGGCACCATCGCCATCGGCGCCAAGTCGTCGGCGAGCCAGGAAATGGCGCTGGATGGCGCGGCCAATGGCAGCCGGCTGACTGTAACACTCCGCCGGGATGGCCAAGATACGGACTGGTTGGGATCCCAGGTCGATCTCGCGGCCGATCTCGCCAATTCGGATTCGGGCCGTCTGCTGACTCAAATCTCGCAACTGCTGGGCTCAACCCAGGTACTGCCGCCCCAGCCGGTCGCAGCACCGGTGCCGGGCAAACTCGTGCTGCGCAGCAGCGGCGTGCCAGACGACAGCATGACGACGGTCATCGCGCTGGAGTCCGAACCCGCAACGGCGAGATTCGATGGCCAGGCGACCTATGGAGCCAAGGGCCAGATCGGCCTTGAAGGCCATCTCGATTTCGATGCCAAGGACGCCAGCACAGCGCTCAGGTTTGCGCGGCTGGAACGGCTGGAGCCTGCCCTGCGTGGCCCATTGAAGCTGTCGGGCCGGCTGCACAAGGACGCCGATGTGCTCAGCCTTGCCAGCGCCACAGCCTCGCTGGCTGGCGAGACGGTGACGGGCGACGGCCGGCTGACAGGCGGGCAGCGATTGCCAAAACTTGAAATCAACCTGCAAGCGCCGGTGCTGCGATTGAATCACCTGCTGGCCTTGCTGGTCGCGAACCCTGGAGGGGTGACCAATGCCGTTAAGCCAAGTGACCTGCCTGCATCGGTCTGGCCAGAGCAGCCGTTTGATTTCGCCGCCACCGAGGGGCTCGAGAGCCAGCTGAGCGCGATGGCCACACGGCTGGTCTTGACCGATGCGCTGACACTTTCCGAAGCCAAGGTCACGCTCGCCAGCAAGCCTGGATCGGCGGAGTTTTGGCTGCTGCAGGGCCATGGTCTGAGCGGGGATGTCAGCGGCGAGGCAAAGCTCACCAAAGCCCCGGCTGGTGCCGCCCTGCAGGCGCAGGCCGTATTTTCAAAGGTCCATCTCGACCGGCTCGGAACCGAGAGGTCCGGGTTGCCGCGTCCTGGCGGGGACTTTGGCTTGGCGCTGAACGTCTCGGGCGCCGGGCTCAGTCCGCGCGATCTAACTGGATCGCTTTCCGGGAAAGGCAAGTTTACGCTTGGCGATGGCGGAATTGCGCGGTTTGCTCCGGGCTCCATTGACACGGTCGCGCGCGATGCGCTGACGGGCCAACCGGGTGCAGCTGGAGGCGCCATGAAAATTGCGCTGGCCAAAGCCCGCCTTGCTGGCGATTTTCCGATGCTGGGCGCCAATGGCAGTCTGAGTATCGGCGACGGCAGCATCCGCTTTGACCGCCTCAAAGTGGACAGCTCTCAATCGGAATTGGAGATCGCCAACCGCATTGATTTAACCACGCTTCAATTGTCCAGCGTCTGGGCCTTGCAGCCCAAGCCAGCGCAGTCTGACAAGCCGGCCTTGCCAGCTGTGACCTTCAGCTTCAGTGGTCCACTGGCGGGCTTCAGTGCGGTTGAGCCAGCGATCGATACCACCGGTCTGGAGCGCGACCTCACCAATCGCAAACTGCTCGGCGGGCCTGAGCAGTTGCAGGGGATTTGGCCCTCGGGTCTCACGTCGCCGCCGACAGCGTCGATCAGCACTACGCCCTTGATTGAGCCTGCGCCGCAAGATCCGCCGCCAGCAGTGGCTCCGACGGCAGCGGCGGCGCTGCCAGCGACCGCCGTTCCGCCAGGGCTCATACCGGCGATGGGTCAGTTGCCGAGCACGACAGCCTCGCTGCCCGTAGCCGACCAGAATGCGGCCGCCCTTGATGCTGCTGCCAAAAAGGCCGCCTCGTTGTCCGCGCGCCCGCATCGCAAAAAGGCCGATTGGGCCTCAGCTCTGTTCCAGAGCCTGTTCGGTAAATAATACCCGCGAGCAAAGTCTGCTCCGGTGTCAATCTCATCGTCCCAATGCCCAAATACCAAAAAAGCGGCGGCACCGTTGGGCACCGCCGCTCTCTTTAAGTCACGGCAAACGAGGCCCACCCCGATTGCGTTATGCTTACTTGCAGTTGAACGTCAGCTCGCGAACCAGCAAGTTGTTCTGCTCGTTGCTCTCGTTGATCTTGTTGTAGGGATCGACCGAGATGTAGATCTTGCGCTTGCCAACGAGACCGCGGCCAGCCTTGATCTTGCCCTTGCCGATGTGAACGTCGGTTGAGAAGATCTCTTTCGGAGCCAACGAATTGGGGACGAGCTTGTCGTCCTTCATGTCGAGCATTTCGGGAATCCAGACAGTCACGATCGGCTCGACGATTAGGCGCTCAGCGCGATCCGTACCCTGGTTTTTGACGCCAACGGTGCCGCTGATCAGCTCATCATTGATGCCGCAACCGCCAGCCGTCAATTCGGTCTGGTCAGGAAGAACAACCAGATCAGGACCCGGCGCAGTGGGAACAACGACGGGAAGCGGCTTGACGGCAACCGGCCCCTTGTAAATCTTCTTCTTCTTTACGACGGCGCTCGCATCGCCCATCGACATGGACAGCGCTAAGGCAGCTATGGCGAACATCGACACGCCCGCGACTAGAAACTTTTTCACGAAAACCCCTCCCTTGAGAGTACACAACGGTCAGCGCACAACGCGCACGCGTGCGACCTGCTTGGCCGCCCCCGACACAGTTAACAACGTGTTCCGGTGCCGTCAAATCGATGCTGACGATTTTTGCACCGCTGTGGCGGGAATAATGCAGGATGCCGCATAACTGCGGCTGTTTTATAGGCGTGCAACACCATAATGCTCGATCAGAGACTGGGCTGCGTCGGCGTTCCGCTGCGATCACGCCTCAAGCGCAGTTTGCGCCGCGCCAACCGGCCCACACCGCGCGCCTTCTGCGTTGCGAAGCGCCGCACCTTTTGTGCCTTCTGGCGGGCAAGACGGCTCACGCCCCGCACTTTACTTGGCCGCCTGCCGGTGTCCGCTGGACCAGCAAGTGCATGGACCATGGCGTGCAACTCCTCGGTGAGCAATTTGCGGTCGCCCGAGTGCTGCAACGCTTCGAACGGCACCACCTCGCCCACATTGACACGCAACACTGAGCCCGCAAATTTGCGGAATTCCGAAACCAGCAGCGACAGCCGCAAGGTCAGACTGATGCGGCTGACCAGCTGAAACAGCGGACCATTCTGACCTTCAAACCATACCGGCATTACAGAGGCTTTGGAGGTTTGGATCAAGCGCGCTGTGAACAGCTTCCACGGCAATTCAACAGCGCGGCCGAAAGTGGTTTTGGCAGTGGCGACGCCGCCTGACGGGAACACAATAATAGTGGTGCCAGCCGCAAGCTGACGGATCGCTTCTTTACGGGTCTTCAGGTTCATTTCTTGCGCCGCGCGCGTCTCATCGAAATCGATCGGCAACGAATAGGGCTGGATTTCCGGAATGCGCAGCAGCTGGTTGTTGATCAGCACTTTGTACGGGCGGCCGAGCTGTTCCGCCATCGCTAGGATGGTAATGCCGTCGCCGATGCCGAACGGATGATTGGCGATGATGACTAACGGCGTTTCAGGAGCGATCATTGGCGGCCAGGGGCGGCCATAGGTGTTCAACCGCAGCTTCACATCGACCAGATCCAGCACTTCGCCGTAGGGACGTTTGGATTTCGGCACCACATGATCGCGCCAATAGCGGTAGAGCGGCAAAAAGCGCTCGCGGCCGGAGAGCCCCTCGATAGTGTGAATGATCCAGCGCTTCAAACGGGGATCGTTGGGCGACGCATAGGTCAATTCACGGAATTTACGGCCCATGCAGGCTGCCTATGTTTGCACGAAAAATGGGCATTCTCCGCCGCCAATGCGCGGCGCGCCTTGCCCGGGCGCGGCAAGCAATCTGGCACGAACGCAACCAAGCGTCCACAATTGCCGGACGCCGCTTCGATCTGATCCAAAACCTTGCCAAGTCACGCCTGTGTCACCTAAGCCTCTTTTGGCACACGTCATCGACAGGCTGAAACATGCGGGTTCTGGTAATTGAGGACGACTGGCGGACCGCCGATTTCATCGTCAAATCCTTGCGCGAGCAGGGCCACGCCGCCGATGTGGCCGCCGATGGCCGGGACGGCCTGGTGATCGCGGCAACACAGTCTTACGACGTGATGATCATCGACCGGATGCTGCCGGGCCTGGAAGGCCTCACCATCGTCAAGACATTACGCGCCTCCGGCATCAAGACCCCCGTCCTGCTCCTCACCACCAAGGCGCAGATCAGCGACCGGGTCGAAGGACTGGAGGCGGGAGCTGACGACTACCTCGTCAAGCCGTTTGCCTTTGCCGAGTTGTCCGCCCGGCTCAACGCGCTGGTCCGGCGGCCACCGATGACAGCCGTTGAAACTGTCTTGCAAGTGCACGACCTGGAGATGGATCTGCTCAAACGCACGGTCACCCGCGCTGGCAAACAGATTGTCATCCAGCCGCAGGAATTCAGGTTACTGGAATTCTTTATGCGCCATGCGGGCCGGGTGGTCACTCGGACGATGCTGCTTGAGGGCGTGTGGGACTTTCATTTTGATCCGTTGACCAAGGTCGTCGAGACGCACATCAGCCGGTTGCGCTCAAAAGTTGACAAGGGATTTGACACTGAGCTCATTCACACCATTCGGGGCGCTGGCTATGTCCTCCGTGCCCCGGAATAGTCTCCTGCACAGTGCCGCTTTCCGGCTGGCACTAAGCTATGCGACCCTGTTTGCTGTGTCGTCGGCGATCCTATTCGGGGTCGTCTACTGGGCGATTCACGAGTTTGAGCGCGACCATATCCGTAGCTCCATCACGGCCGAGATCGCATCCCTGACGCAGGCGGACAGTGGTCTTGAAAAGCTGGTTGAGCAACGGATCGCCAGTCCAAGCCACCGGTTCCAATACGCGCTCATCGATCGGGCAGGCCACCGCCTCGCAGGCGATTTGACTGATGTTCCAAACGGTTTGGGCTGGCAAACCCAGGCTGAAGATGATCCGTTGCAGGCGGGCGCCGAACCCCACAACACATGGTTCGCGCTGGTGTCAGACCTCGCCTATGTCTATGGCGTGGAGGTTGGTGGTGGTCAGCGCTTGTTTGTGGCCGAAGATACAGAGTCACTCGAAGGCCTGCGTGAAACTGTAGCGGGCACGTTCGCTTTGGGCAGCGCGATCACGGTTGCCCTGGCGATTCTGGGTGGCTGGTTAGTCAGTTTGCTGTTTGTCCGGCGGCTGGACCGGATCAACCGCACGGCGGGGCGGATCATGGACGGGGCCATGGCCGAGCGCATTCCGTTACGCGGCAGCGGCGACGAGTTCGACCGGCTGTCGGGCAACCTCAACCGGATGCTGGACCGGATCGGCTCACTTGTCAGCAATTTGAAGCACGTTTCGAGCGACATCGCCCATGATCTGCGCACGCCGTTATCGCGGCTGCGCCAGGACCTGGAGCGGGCAAAAACCGAGGCGCACTCGGTGCCGGACTATCAAGTCGTGGTGGACCGCGCCATCGAAGACACGGATCAGACGCTGGCGACGTTCAGTGCCCTGTTGCGTATCGCCGAGATTGAATCAGGCGAGCGGCGGGCGGGCTTTGCTACGGTCGATCTGTCCGGCCTGCTACAACGCCTGTTCGAAACTTATGCGCCCGTTGCCGAAGACGAGGGCCGGGTGCTGACCGCCTCGATTACGCCGGGTATTACGATACGTGGCGACCGTGATTTGCTGACACAGATGATCGCCAATCTCTGCGAAAACGCTATCCGGCATACGCCTGTGGGTGCGACGATCAAGATGCAGCTAACTACGGATGCGGACGGCGTGATCTGCGCCGTGAGCGACAATGGGTCCGGCATTGCTCACGAACAAAGTGAAGCCGTGTTCCGCCCGTTCTACCGGCTCGACCAGAGCCGCTCAACGCAGGGCAGCGGCTTGGGCCTGGCCATGGTCGCGGCCATCGCAGAGCTGCACGGTGCCACCGTCACACTCACCGATGCCAAACCCGGCGCGCGGTTCGAAATTCATTTCCCTCGCGCACCTTAAGCGGCGTCCTCACAGTTCCAGACAATTTGACAATTTGGCGTAACGGTTTCTTTGGAAGATTGCATTATTCTCCAGTGCGATAGGACGGAGTGGGGCGATGCCACGCGTGTGAATGACCCACAGTCATCCGGCCAGAGTTCCGTTTATCATGTCACAGCTGATCGAAGACTTTCGCCGCAGCCACACCAACGTGCGGCCGAAACCCTCTCGTCTGATCCCAAAAATGCTGACCGCACTTGGCGGCCTTGTCGTCCTTGGCGTCCTGGTGCTGCAAGGTATTGCGCTGCTGACGCCACAAGCTGACGACGTGTCGATGCCTGTTTTGGATTCGACGCAAGTATTGCCCGAGCGGGCGACCGTTGCCGTCAATGAACCGGATGAACTTGTAACAGGCAGCCTGACCCCAATGGCCAGCAGTGGACTTGCCGTGCCAGCCGAAGCGATGCCCGCACGCTCGATCTATGTTGCCGGTTGGGCGCTTTTAACGGGTCTGCTGGTCTTCCTGGGTTTGAACTATGCGCTCGTAGACGACTCATCACCGCCTGAAGGTGTGTCCAACTTGCGATTGCGCGACCGGCCAATCGATCTTCGCAACGGCAGCCGTCGCCAGGGCGGACCTATCCGCAACTAGTTTTGAGCCTTGCTCAGACCAGTTTATGTTCAATAAGCGATGCGCCTGCGGCCCGCACCGCCTCGGCAGCCGGGCGGAAGATGACGCCAGTCAGCTCACTGACGTAGCGTGAGTCCGCCAAAGGCACTGTGCCGAGATCGGGCAGGATTGCGTTGAGGCCCGGATTGAATAGGGCCGCCAGCCTGACTAACCCGGCGGGCACACGGTGCGTGGGAATTTTATGCGCATAGGCCGGGAAGGCCTTGGCCAGCTCGCGGCCAATCTGCTGCAACGAGAGCGTGTCGGCAGCCCCGATCAGCCGGCGGCCGCCAGCTGCGGGTAGTGTGAGCGCAGCGACGTGCAGCTGACCCAAATCTCGCGCATCAATGATCGGAAAGGAAGTTGGTGGCAGAGCGGGATAGGTGCCCTTCATGATCATCTGGATAACGCGCAGGGATGTGCCAATGTCGCTGTCTAAGGCCGGACCGAGGACGAATCCGGGATTGACGGTGGCGAAGCGGGCCTCTGCTCCGGCCTGGCGCACATAGTCCCAGGCCGAGAGTTCGGCGCGCGTCTTGGAGACCGCATAGGCGCTTAGCATCGGCCAGTCGGGATCGGTCCAGTCCTGCTCCCCAAAGGTGATTGTGGCCGGGCGGTTGGCGCGGTAGGCCATGGCGACCATGGAGGAGGTCATGACGACGCGCTCGGCCCCTGCTTTCAACGCCGCGCCGATCACCCGCAGCGCACCATCGCGGGCGGCAGGAACAAGGCCTTCGCGGTCGCGAGGTTGCGACATAGGAAAGGGCGAAGCGACATGGGCGATGTAGCGGCAGTCGGCGACGGCCTCGGCCCAGCCCGCGTCTGCGGTGAGGTCGGCGGCAGTGAACTCAAGCTTGGCAGCATCGCCGCCGTGTTTGACAAGCGTAGCACGGACTTTATCGGCTGTCGTCAGTACGCGCACCGTACCGCGCACAGCGAACCCGGCCCGCAATAGCGATACTGCGACATGCTTGGCGATGAAGCCGCTGATGCCGGTGACGAGAACGCGGTCAATCATGGAAATTGTGTCCGGTATGGCCGCGCGGTATTCTTGCCCACCCCCATCCCAGCCTTCGCTGGGGCTAGGGGTGGAGCAAGAAAGCCCTAAGGCGTGGAGTTTCGCTAAGCCGCCCGCCGCTGCTTGGCCCGGCGCGCATCGGGCGTGGTGCCCTCATCCACCAACAACGCCACCACATCATCAAGCTTCATGATCACCTGCTCTTGCGAGCCTAAGCGCCGGATCGACACCTGCTGCTCTTCGGCCTCACGCTTGCCGACGACGAGCAGCATCGGCACCTTGGCCAACGAATGTTCTCTTACTTTGTAGTTGATCTTCTCGTTGCGCACGTCCATCTCGGCCCGCACGCCCGCTTGCCGCAGCTCGGCCAGAACTTCGGCCGCGTAACCATCCGCGTCCGACACAATGGTGCAGACGATGGCTTGCACCGGCGTCAGCCACATCGGCAGATGCCCAGCGGTGTTCTCCAGCAGAATGCCCAGGAACCGCTCTAGCGAGCCGAACATGGCCCGGTGCAGCATGACCGGCGTTTTCTTGTCGCCCGCTGCATCGATGTAGAACGCACCGAAGCGGCCCGGCAGATTGAAGTCCACCTGGTTGGTACCGCATTGCCAGGTACGGCCGATGGCGTCTTTCAAGTGGTACTCAAACTTCGGCCCGTAGAACGCGCCCTCGCCTTCCGCGATAGAGACTTTCACGCGGTTGGAGATCTGCCCGACCTTGTCGAGCACCCGCTTCATCGCCGTCTCGGCCTTGTCCCACAGCGCATCCTCGCCTACACGCTTCTCGGGGCGCGTGGCGAGCTTGATTTGCACATCCTCGAAGCCGTAATCTTTATAGATCGAGAGCATGAAATCGTTGACCTTCAGGCTTTCGGCTTCGATCTGATCTTCCGTACAGAAAATATGCGCGTCGTCCTGCGTGAAGGCGCGCACACGCATCAGGCCGTGCATGGCGCCTGACGGCTCGTAGCGGTGGACGATGCCGAACTCGGCGAGCTTGATCGGCAAGGATTTGTAACTGGTCAGGCCATGCTTGAAGATCTGCACATGGCCCGGGCAGTTCATCGGCTTCAACGCAAACACTCGCTCGTCTGCCGTGTCGTCACCGGCCGAGGTGCAGGCGAACATATTCTCCTTGTACCACTGCCAATGGCCCGAGGTTTCCCACATGGACTTGTCCATCAGCTGCGGAGAGTTGACCTCCTGGTAGCCTTCGACATTCTGCCGCCGCCGCATATAGGCAATCAGCCCCTGGAACACCGTCCACCCCTTGGCGTGCCAGAACACAGTGCCCGGCGCCTCATCCTGGAAATGGAACAGGTCCATGTCGCGGCCGAGTTTGCGGTGATCGCGTTTCTCGGCCTCTTCGAGCATCGTCAGATGCGCGGCTAGATCTTTGTCCGACGCCCAGGCCGTGCCGTAGATACGTTGCAGCTGCGCCTTGGTATGGTCGCCGCGCCAGTAGGAGCCCGACGTGCGCATCAGCTTGAAGGCGTTGCCGATATCGCCCGTTGAGCGCATATGCGGGCCGCGGCAGAGGTCGGTCCACTCGCCCTGCTTGTAGATGCGGAGCGTCTCACCGGCCGGGATCGAATCCACCAGCTCGACCTTGTAGTTCTCACCTTTGGCCGCGAAAAACGCCTTGGCCTGATCGCGCTCCCAGAATTCCTTCGTGAACGGCTTGTTGCGCTTGATGATGTCGCGCATCCGGGCTTCGATCTTGGGCAGATCGTCCGGCATGAACGGCTCTTTTTTGTCAAAATCGTACCAGAAGCCGTTTTCGATCACAGGGCCGATGGTGACTTGCGTGCCTGGCCACAATTCCTGCACGGCCTCTGCCAGCACATGCGCGCTGTCGTGCCGGATCAGCTCAAGCGCTTCGGGGTCCTCGCGCGAAATGAACTTTATTGCCGCGCTCGCAGTGATGGGATCAGCGATATCCGCAAGTACGCCGTCAAGCGCCATAGCGACCGTGCGCTTGGCCAGCGATTTCGCAATACTCTCGGCCACGTCCTTGCCGGTGATGCCGGCCTTGAAGGGACGCTTGGAGCCGTCGGGGAACGTCAGGATGATGTCAGCGGACATGGATGTCTCCTCTCACTCGCTGCCTACGATCGCAGGTAAGATGGGTTTCGAACCAGGCGCTGTTCTAGCGACATCGGAGTGATTTGTCAGCAGGCCGCTAAGGCGTGGCTGACGGAGGCCGCTTTCGCTCCAGATAGGCGTTCACAACCCGAAGCATCACATCCTGAATTGAGCTCGAGGCGTTGATGTAAACCACCACCGGCCAGGCCAGCCAGCTGTTGACGCCCGTGACATTGGCCATGCCGGGCGTCGCTCTGACGGCCTTGCCTGCTTTGATCTCTATTTTTGGCGCGAACGTGAAGGCGACGGGAAGCTTGCCCCGGCTGGTATCGATCTCGCACGCGACGGGCTGTGGCGGCGCAACGAACGTATGGTCCGGGGCCTGCACGGCGGCATCAAGCAGCGCACGTTCGAGCTTGATGGTGATCTGACATTGCGCATCCTTCAGCAGCTGGCGCGTGATTTTCTGCACCTGCTCGCGGTCGGCCTTCTCCATCACGGCGGGAAAACCGCAGGAGATCTCCGGCGACCGGGATTCCATGAATTGCTGCCAGCAATCGGCTTCCATCTGTTCGGGGGTCTGCGAGGACGGTGCGGCTTGCGCCAATGGAAAACCGTGGAGTTGAATCACTACAACCGTTGTGGCGGCCAAACTCTGCAACGTCCATCTGCCAGAACCCGCCATGTCCACCGGTCACTCACTATTTCCGCTGGTAAGGCGAACACCCCAATTATGGCTGCAATCCGGCCGCAGACGATTGCGGCATATTCTCTGGAGTTGCCACCTGACGATTGCCCGGCCGTGGCGATTTGGCTAAACGATCGGCTCAATCTGCAATTTGGGTGCTGCCGCCCGACGGAGACTCCCCATGAACATCGACACTAGCAACAGCCATGCCGCGATGGACTACCGCGCGCACTTTGCGACCTATCGCGGTTTCATCCAGGTCGCGGTCTGGGGCTCGATTATCATCGCTGTCATTCTGGCCCTCATGGCGGCCTTCCTCATCTGACGGGAAGCGGCTATAGATCGGGCTGCCTTCCTCGCAGTTTTCCTGCTGGATGCCGATTACAAGTGCCTCCGCGCGACGCCGTCCGGTGATCGCGCCGGAGCCGTGTCTGGCATCCCATACCGCAGTTCACCCGGAGCCTGGGATGATCACGATTGCCGTTACGGCCGAAGCCAGCGATGAGCCCCGGATCGGGATCAGCCCCGAGACCGCAAAGAAGCTGGTGCAGAAGGGCTGCCGCGTGGCCGTGCAAAGCGGCGCCGGCAACCGGTCGCGCTTTAGCGATGCCGACTTTACGGCCTCCGGTGCGACAGTGATGGAAAGCGCCGCAGACGTGCTAGCCGCGGCCGACGTGCTGTTGAAAGTGCGGCGGCCAGACGCCGCTGATGTTGCAGGTTTGAAGCGCGGCGCCGTGGTTGCCGCCATGCTAGAGCCTTTCGGCGATCGCGCAGGGCTCGATGCCATGGCCGGGGCGGGCCTCACATCGTTCGCGATGGAGATGATGCCTCGCATCTCGCGTGCACAGTCGATGGACGTCCTCTCCTCGCAATCCAACCTTGCAGGCTACAAGGCCGTGGTCGATGCCGCCGCCATGTTCCAGCGCGCGCTGCCGATGATGATGACGGCGGCGGGTACGGTTCCGGCGGCCCGGATATTTGTCATGGGCGCGGGCGTGGCCGGGTTGCAGGCGATTGCCACGGCGCGGCGTTTGGGCGGCGTGGTGTCGGCGACAGACGTTCGGCCTGCGTCGAAAGAGCAGGTGGCTTCGCTCGGTGCCAAGTTCGTGGCCGTCGAAGACGAGGAATTCAAACAGGCCGAGACGACCGCTGGCTACGCCAAACCGATGTCGGCCGAGTACCAGGCCAAACAGGCTGAACTGGTGGCCAAGCACATTGCCGGGCAGGATATCGTCATCACCACGGCGCTGATCCCCGGCCGCCCCGCGCCAAAACTGATTACGCGCGCGATGGTCGAGAGTATGAAGCCCGGCTCCATCATCGTCGATATGGCGGTGGAGCGTGGCGGCAATTGCGAGCTGTCGAAGTTCGGCGAGACGGTGGACCACAACGGCGTGCGTATCCATGGCCCGGCGAATCTCGCGGGCGAAGTGTCGGTGAACGCCTCCAGCCTCTATGCCAAGAACCTGCTCAACTTCCTCGATCCCTTGATCGAAAAAGGCGCCGAGGCACTGAAGATCAATTGGGACGACGAGATCATCAAAGGCACACTGGTTACGCACGACGGCAAGATTGTGCATCCGGCACTGCAACCAAAGGGATAAGTGCGATGACGATTGGACTTAGAACTGAGGCAACAGGCAGCAGGCAGCAGGCGACAAGGCACCTGCTCCTCACGACACTTTCCCGCTGCCTGCTGCCTGTTGCTTGCGGCCTCATTGCACTCGCCACGCCGGCGCTCGCATCTGAAGACGCTGGCGGCGCGGTGGATCCGTTCGTGTACCGCCTGGCCGTGTTCGTGCTGGCGATCTTCGTTGGCTACTACGTCGTCTGGTCGGTGACGCCGGCGCTGCACACGCCATTGATGTCGGTCACCAACGCTATTTCGTCCGTGATCGTTGTCGGCGCACTGTTGTCCGTGGGCGTATCACTGGCGATGTCAGGCTCGATCCTCGCCAAGCTGTTCGGGCTGATCGCCTTGACGCTGGCGGCCGTAAATATTTTCGGCGGGTTTCTGGTCACCCAGCGCATGCTGGCCATGTACAAGAAAAAGGACAAGAAGTAGGGGCGAATAGTGAGTGGCGAGTAGCCAATAGGGCTCGCCGCTACTGACGTCCTTATTTGATACTCGCAACACACTATTCGCTCTGTGCTTTCGGAGCCTTCCATGTCGACCAACACCGCTGCGCTCGCCTATCTCGTCTCCGGCATCCTTTTCATAATGGCACTGCGCGGGCTGTCGAACCCCGAAAGCAGCCGCGCCGGCAACCGCTATGGCATGATCGGCATGGCCATCGCCATGCTCACGACGCTGACGCAGCTGGGCGAATTCGGATTTGTCAGCGGGCTGCTGATTTTGATCGGACTTGGCGCGGGCGGCTTCATCGGTGCCTATATCGCGCGCACCATACCTATGACAGCGATGCCCGAACTGGTCGCAGCGTTTCACTCGCTCGTGGGTCTGGCGGCAGTGTTCGTTGCAGCAGGCGCGGTGAACGCACCACAGGCCTTCGGTATCGCGGTGCCCGGCGGCATAGCTACCCAGAGCCTCATTGAAATGTCGATCGGCGTCGCCATCGGCGCGATCACCTTCACCGGTTCGGTGATAGCGTTTGCAAAACTGTCGGGCCGGATGTCGGGCAAGCCGATCATCCTGCCGATGCGCCATCTGATCAACGGAGCGCTGGCCGTACTGCTGGTGCTGCTGATCTGGGGCTTTGTGTCCTCCGGCGGCTCGCAGCTGCTGTTCTGGCTGATCGTGTTGGTAGCACTGGTGTTCGGCGGACTTATCATCATCCCGATTGGCGGTGCCGACATGCCAGTCGTGATCTCGATGCTGAACTCCTATTCCGGCTGGGCGGCGGCAGGCATCGGCTTCACGCTAGGCAACCTCGCGCTGATCGTCACTGGCGCGCTGGTCGGCTCATCCGGCGCCATCCTCAGCTACATCATGTGCAAAGGCATGAACCGCAACTTCTTCTCGGTCATCATGGGTGGCTTTGGTGGTGAGACTGCGGCGGCGGCGGGCGCGGGCGAGCAGCGGCCGGTCAAGCAGGGTTCGGCCGAGGACGCGGCTTTTGCTATGAAGAACGCCAGCAAGGTGATCTTTGTGCCTGGCTACGGCATGGCGGTCGCGCAGGCGCAGCACGCCGTGCGCGAGTTGGCCGACACGCTGAAGAAGGCCGGTGTCGAAGTGAAATACGCGATTCACCCGGTCGCGGGCCGGATGCCCGGCCACATGAACGTGCTTCTGGCCGAAGCGAATGTGCCCTACGACGAAGTGTTCGAGCTCGAAGACATCAACAGCGAGTTCAAGGGCGCGGATATTGTGTACGTGATCGGTGCCAACGACGTGACCAACCCGGCTGCCAAGGAGGACAAGACCTCGCCGATCTACGGAATGCCGGTACTGGAAGTGTGGAACGGCGGCACGGTGATGTTTGTGAAGCGCTCTTTGGCTTCAGGCTATGCCGGAATCGACAACACTCTGTTCTACCGCGACAACACGATGATGCTGCTCGGCGACGCCAAGAAAATGACGGAGAGCATTGTGAAGGCGATGGGGCATTGAGGGCGCAAGGCCGTGCCCGATCAGGCCGCGCGGGCCTATCTGCACGTCATCGCCGTAGAACCCGAAATGGTGGCGCGGGCTTTGGCGACAGTGAAGACGCCGATGGCGGCAGAGTGACGTTGGTGATTTATCCGAGATCGATGTTGTTCCGGCATGAGCCCGGCACTCAGACCGTAGGGTGTGGGCTGAGCCTCTTTGCCAAGCCCACCACAGGGAGCGCAATCACCACGGTGGGCCTCGCGAAGAGGCTCAACCCACCTTTCGCCTAGGGCACCACAGTCACCGGGCAATGCGCCTTGTGCACAATACCGGTCGAAACCGAGCCTAGGAATGTCCGCTGCACCGCGCCTTTGCCGCCGGAACCTACGACAATCTGGTCGGCGTGCTTTTCACGCGCGATGGCGATGACGGTATCGGCGATATCTGCTCCCTTTGCCAGGACGCTGTTGACGCTGGCAACACCCGCCGCCTTGGCGTCTCGAACGCCGTCATTCAACGCTTCCTGCGCACGATTGGGATCCCACTGCGGGATCGGCCCGCCGCGTCCTAGAATGTGAGGCAGCACGGCCAGCAGTATAAGATCGCCGCCAAGCGCCTTGGCAAGCATGGCTGAATGGAGCACAGCCTTATGCGCATGCGGGCTGCCATCGGTTGCGCATATAACAGTCTTTGTCATCGAAGACCTCCAAGAAACCTGGCGCGGCGGCCCGTTGCCGTCCGTCAAGTGGAGGCAGTATGACGTGAGTTCCAAGGGTAGACTTTGCGGCAGATCAAGCGTAGCCGTTGGCGAAATGCGGCTGCGCAACATCGTGGTCATTGGGTATGCCGGAGTATTCCCAGTGGCGGCCGCACTCCTTGCTCTGCTGTTTTGGACGACAAAGCCTGTGGAGTTTTTGGTCAAATGCGGGACACGAACATGCTGCAAGTGTTGTGGAGTGGAGCACTCTACTTCGCGATCGTCTTCGTGACCGCTTTTGGGCTCGGAGTGCTACGAGTGTCGGTAGTTGCACCACGTCTGGGCGACGTCATCGCAGTTTTAATAGAGTTGCCGATTATGTTGGCAGTCTCTTGGCTCGTTTGCAGCCAAGTCGTTTATTATTTCGAAGTCCCAAACTGGTGGGTGCCTCGGCTGGTCATGGGCGCCGTGGCGTTTCTCCTGTTGATGGTAGCCGAGCCGTGTGTAGCCGTGTTTGGATTTGGGCGAACGCTTGCTCAGTACTTTGGTACGTTCGGATCGACGGCGGCGATCATCGGGCTGCTCGGTCAAATTGCTTTCGCACTTATTCCACTTGCGCAATCGCTCCGCTGAAGCGTTCGAAACATCGTCGACGTACAGCGGCTCAAGCAATGACAGCACCTGGCCCGGTGTTGACGTTCGTTCCGACGCCCGCCCGGCCCGGGCGCCGCACCGCCGTCGCATGCTTACGCCGTCTGACGGGAGCGGGTCGCTGTCCGGCGGCTCAGGTGAACGAGCCCCGTCAGCGCGTACCAGATCGTTAGCACCGCCAGCTCGGCCAGAGCGCCCAGGATCAGCAGCAGCAGGGCGCGGGGGCCGAGTTCATCTGACAGACCCGCGCTGACTTTGTATTTTACCGACGCCGGCAGGTTGTTGTCGATGAGGCCGTACAGCCAGATCGTGATCGGCCGGAGCTGCGCGTAAATCCAGCCAAGCGTGTCGGGATAGACGGCGTAGAGATAGACGAACGCGACCCAGACCAGCGCGACCACAATGAAAAACAATGCCAGCCGGGCGATTGTCTTGAGAGCCGCGCGTGCTACCCAATTACCTTCTGACACCATAACCATCTCGCCGCCGCCAAACCTGATCCCACCGCCAGCACCCTTGCTACGGGACACTCAATAAGTCTCGGTCAGTACCATGACGTCAGTATGGCGGGAAGGGTTTCGCACAAAAACGAAAAAAGCGCGGGGGGCCAGGATGCCTCGCGCTTCCGGGGAGATGACCGAGAACTTGCTGAGCGTAGGGTGGTGCGGAGCCCCTTGGCGAAGCCCACCGATGGCTTGGCACGGTGGGCTTCTTAGGTTCAGCGCCACCGTTTGCCCCTAAGCTGCCGCCGCCGGTGCTGCTGCCTTCTGCGCTTCGTGGCGGGCCTTGTCAGCCTTGCCTTTAGCGGCGATATCGCGGTCAACCAGCTCAATGACCGCCACAGGAGCGTTATCGCCGGTGCGGAAGCCAGCCTTGAGCACGCGCGTGTAGCCTCCCATGCGGGTTTGGTAGCGTGGCGCCAGCGTATCAAACAGCTTCTTGACCACGACCTCGTTGTTCATGAGTCTGGATGTAACGAGCCGCCGGGCATGCAGGCTGCCCTTCTTGGCCAGCGTGATCAGCTTTTCGGCAACGCTGCGCAGTTCCTTGGCCTTGGGCAAGGTCGTGACGATCTGCTCATGCTCGAACAGCGACAATGTGAGATTGGCCAGCATCGCCTTGCGGTGGCTGGTATCGCGATTGAAGCGGCGATGGGCTTTGCCGTGACGCATTGTGTGTCTCTCCGGGGGCAGACCCCAATACAATGGGCTTTCGGCTTTGGACTTTGGGCAATGGTTCCAGTGCCTAAAGCCTAAAGCCTTTTGCCAGTTTCTCAGTAGTGATCTTCGAAGCGCTTGGCCAGCTCTTCAATGTTGTCAGGCGGCCAGTTCGTGACTTCCATGCCGAGATGGAGGCCCATCGAGGCCAGCACTTCCTTGATCTCGTTCAGCGATTTTCTGCCGAAGTTCGGGGTGCGGAGCATCTCGGCTTCGGTCTTCTGGATGAGGTCGCCAATATAAACGATATTGTCGTTCTTCAGACAGTTGGCGGAGCGGACGCTGAGTTCCAGTTCGTCGACCTTCTTGAGCAGGGCAGCGTTGAACTCCAACTCCGGCGGGCGCTCGGAGATCACTGCCTTCTGGGGCTCTTCGAAGTTGACGAAAATCGCCAGCTGGTCTTGCAGGATGCGGGCGGCGAGCGCCACGGCGTCCTCGGCACGGATGGCACCGTTGGTCTCGACCGACATGGTCAGCTTGTCGTAGTCAAGGATCTGGCCCTCACGGGTGTTCTCAACGCGGTAGGAGACTTTCTTCACCGGGCTGTAGAGGCTGTCGATGGGAATCAGGCCGATCGGCGCATCGTCAGGACGGTTGCGGTCGGCTGGCACGTAGCCCTTGCCCATGTTGGTCGTAAATTCCATGCGGATCGAGGCGCCCTGATCGAGGGTGCAGATCACATGGTTTGGATTGAGGATCTCGAGGTCGGACGAGACCTCGATATCGCCAGCCTTAGCAACACCGGGTCCCTCCTTGCGCAGAACCATGCGCTTTACGCCCTCGGAATGCGACTTGATCGCAATGTCCTTGATGTTGAGGACAATATTGGTGACATCCTCAAGCACGCCTGGGATCGAGGAGAACTCGTGCAGCACGCCGTCGATGTGAACGGACGTGATGGCGGCGCCTTGCAAGGACGTCAGCAGCACGCGGCGGATGGCGTTGCCAAGCGTCGTGCCGAAGCCGCGCTCCAGAGGCTCAGCCACCAGCGTTGCTTCGCGATCCTGGTCGCGGCCCGCGGTCACGGCGAGCTTGTTTGGCTTGATCAGGTCTTGCCAGTTCTTTTGCAGAAATGCGGTCTGGGTCATGGGGGCTCCGGAAGTCAGGGGCGAATGGCGAATGGGCAGTGGCGAGCGGGGGGCTTTGGCAACTGTGGAAGCATTCCTTCCCAACTCGCCATTCACCACTGCCCATTCGCCTCTTCGAGTTACACCCGCCGGCGCTTCTTGGGACGGCAACCATTGTGCGGGATCGGTGTCACGTCGCGGATGGTGGTCACCTGGAAACCGACAGACTGGAGCGCGCGCAGAGCTGATTCACGGCCCGAGCCAGGACCGCAGACTTCAACTTCGACGGTGCGCATTCCGTGTTCCATCGCTTTTTTGCCAGCGTCTTCGGCAGCCATTTGAGCTGCATAGGGCGTCGATTTACGCGAGCCCTTGAAGCCACAGGTGCCAGACGACGACCAGGCAATCGTGTTACCCTGCGCGTCGGTAATGGTCACCATGGTGTTATTGAACGAGGCATTCACATGGGCCACACCCGACGTGATGTTCTTTTTCTCGCGGCGGCGGACTTTACCCGCCTTTTCGTCCTTGGCCATCTTATCTCTCTACAATGATCAATGCGTGTGTTTGGGGTTCGGGCCGCAGCCCGTCGATCTCGCCAAGCGAAAGGTGCGAGGCGTCAAATTACTTCTTCTTACCGGCAATGGCCTTGGCCGGGCCCTTGCGGGTACGGGCGTTGGTGTGCGTGCGCTGGCCGCGAACCGGCAGGCCACGCCGATGACGCAGGCCGCGATAGCAGCCAAGGTCCATCAGGCGTTTGATATTCATCGACACTTCGCGCCGCAGATCGCCCTCGACGACGAAATCGCGGTCGATGGCTTCGCGGATTTGCAGGATCTCGGCGTCGCTCAGCTGATTGACGCGGCGCTCGGCCGGAATGCCTACCTTGCCGCAGATGTCCTTGGCGAACTTGGGGCCAATGCCATGAATATAGGTCAGCGCGATTTCCACGCGCTTGGCCGTTGGGATATTGACGCCTGCAATACGAGCCACGTTCCGTCTCTCCTCAATCCTTTGCCAAGCCGCCAGCTCCCGCCTCAACGGCGTGGCCGCAACCGAACCCTCAACCGTCCGCTCACACACGACGCTGCCAGTCCCCGGCCAAAGCCACGAACCTAGGTTCCCGGCCAAAGCCGGACCCCACCGCGCCGTTCACCAACGTCGGGAAAACGCGACTTCTATCGCGTCCGCACCAACATCGTCAACCAGTTCCTCGCATGGTCGCCCAAATGGACGCGCTCAGACGAGTTTCACGAAGACCGCTTCGATGTCCCGCTCCACATCGCGGATATCTGCGAGGCCTTCGATCGCGTGCAAGTTGCCCTTGCAGGTATAGTAGCCGATCAGCGGCGACGTTTCCTTGTAGTAAGCCATCAGCCGCGTCCGCATCGCTTCGGCGCTGTCGTCGGAGCGGCGTTTGAAATCCGTGCTGCCGCACTTGTCGCAAACGCCAGCTTTGCGCGGCAGCTTCAATTCGTCATGGTAGCCTTCGCCGCATTTGGCGCAGGTGTAGCGGCCCGCGACCCGGCGGACCAATTCGTCATCAGACGACAAGTGCAACTCGATGACGGCGTCAAGCTTGCGGCGCCGGTCGGAGAGCATCTTCTCCAAGGCGGCCGCTTGATTCAGTGTGCGCGGATAACCATCCAAAATAAAACCCTTGCGCGCATCGGGTGCATCGATCCGTTCGGCGACAATGTCGTTGACGACACTATCTGGAACCAGCTGGCCGCGCGCCATAATGTCTTTGGCGTGCAAACCAACTTCGGTGCCCGCCGCCATGGCCGCGCGCAGCATGTCGCCCGTCGAGAGTTGCACCAGCCCGCGCTTCTCAGTGAGCGTCCGTGCCTGCGTGCCTTTACCCGAACCTGGCGGCCCGAGGAGGATGATGTTCATCTCCGCCTCCCCGACGGGGTGCTGCTGCCGCGCAGTTTGGAGCGCTTGATCAGCCCTTCATACTGGTGAGCCAGCAGATGGCTTTGGATCTGGGCGATGGTATCCATGGTCACGCTGACAGCGATCAGCAATGAAGTGCCGCCCAGATAGACCGGAATACCAACATTAGCCGTCAGGATTTCCGGCAGGACGCAGACCAGGGCCAGATAAATGGCGCCAGCAACTGTGATGCGTGAGAGCACATAATCGAGATATTGCGCCGTGCGCTCGCCAGGACGGAAGCCCTGGATAAAGCCGCCATACTTCTTCAGGTTGTCGGCGGTCTCTTTGGTGTTGAAAACAACCGCCGTGTAGAAAAAGCAGAAGAACACGATCATCGCCACATAGAGCAGCTCATGCAGGACCGAACCGCGGGCCAACCAGGCGTTGATGGTATTGAGCCAATCCCAGCCGGCGCCAACATTGCGGGATTCGAAGTTGGCGAACGTTGCGGGCAGCAGGAGCAGCGACGAAGCGAAAATCGGTGGGATCACGCCTGCGGTGTTGAGCTTCAGCGGCAGATGCGAACTATCACCTTGCGACATCCGGTTGCCCATCTGGCGCTTGGGGTATTGAACCAGCAAGCGGCGTTGCGCCCGCTCCATGAAAACGATGAAGGCGATGACGAACACGCTGATAACCAGAACCCCGGGCACCCACATGGGGTTGATGGCGGCTTTGCCGGCGAGATCCATCAACTGCACGTAGGACGTCGGAATAGAGGCTGCGATGCCTGCGAAAATGATCAGCGAAATACCGTTACCGACGCCGCGCGCCGTGATCTGCTCGCCCAGCCACATCAAAAAGACGGTGCCACCGACCAGCGTGATAACCGTGGTGGCACGAAAGAACCAACCAGGATCGACAGCCAGGTTCTGGCTTTCGAGACCGAGCGCCGTACCGTAGGCCTGAAGTGTGCACAGCCCAACAGTACCGTAGCGTGTGTACTGATTGATCCTCTTACGGCCCGCTTCGCCCTCTTTCTTGATCGCTTCGAGCTGCGGAACCACACTGGTCAGCAGCTGAATGATGATCGAAGTTGAGATATAGGGCATGATGCCCAGCGTGAAGATCGCGAGGCGTTCCAGGGCGCCGCCCGAGAACATATTGAACATGCCAAGAAAACCACCCTGGGCCTTCTGAAAGACTTGAGCATAGTGATTGAGGTCAACACCCGGCACAGGAATGAAGGTGCCCAGGCGATAAATGACCAATGCGCCAAGCGTGAACCAGATACGACTCTTGAGCTCGTTGGCCTTGCGGAAGGCATCGAAATTCAGATTGGCGAAAAGTTGTTCGGCGGCCGAAGCCATATCTTGCTACTCCAGGTCCTTATGCCACGTCTGGCCTAGACCCAATTCGCTGAAGGTCCACACTCGCCTCAACCGGCCCGAGAACTATCGCGTCAACGCAAGGCAGCCTTCGCTGCCATACCGGCCAAATTACTTCTCGGCTTTGGCCTTCGCAGCAGCAGCCTTGCCCTTCGGCGCCCGTTCTTTCGGCTGCTTGCCGGTCGCGGCCAGAAACACCTTGCGCTTCAGCAACTTGATGCTGCCGCCGAGTCTTTCAATAGCTTCGCCTGCTTTCTTGGTCGCGTGGTTGACTTCGAAATTCAGTTTCGTCTTCAATTCCCCGTCACCAAGAATGCGCACCCCATCCAGTGGGCGGCGCAGAATGCCGGCATCAACCAGCGACTTGGCCGTGATGGTCACCGAGGGATCGAGCCGATTGGCGTCGATCGCCGACTGAAGTACGCCGAGGCTGATCTCGTTGTATTCAAACGGGAACGGCACCGAAAAGCCGCGCTTGGGCAAGCGGCGGTAGAGGGGCATCTGGCCGCCTTCAAAGCCGTTGATGGCAACGCCCGAACGCGCTGTCTGGCCTTTACCGCCACGGCCACCGGTCTTGCCGAGGCCCGAACCGATACCGCGCCCGAGGCGCTTCTTGCCTGTGCGCGAGCCCGGGTTGTCTTTAATCTCATTGAGACGCATGGGTCTAGTCCTTCAGTGCAGCGCTCAGCGCCTTCAACCTTCGATAACGCGCACCATGTGGCGCACCTTCTTGATCATCCCGCGCACGGCCGGAGTATCTTCCAGCGTGCGCGTGCGCCGCAGCTTGTTGAGGCCGAGGCCAATCAGCGTTGCGCCTTGACTCACTTCACGGCGGGCGGGACTCGCGATCTGCTCAAGCGTCACCTTCTTGCCTGACTTGCTTGCCGTCTTTGTACCGATCTTGGGCTTGATGTCAGCCATGGTCATTCACCTGAAAGAGTGTCGTGCCGGAATGTCCGGCCGTCAGTTGGCTTCGGCTGCGGCGGCAGCTGGATCGGCAGCGCCATCGCGGCGCTTGGAAACGATGTCACTGACCTTCTTGCCACGGCGAGCAGCAACGCCGCGCGGGCTGTCCTCGTTCTTCAAGGCATCGAACGTCGCGCGCACCATGTTGTAGGGATTGGATGACCCCATCGACTTGGCGACGATGTCGTGCACGCCGAGCGTCTCGAAGACGGCGCGCATTGGGCCGCCGGCAATGATACCGGTGCCCGGAGGCGCTGCACGCAAAATCACCTTGCCGGCGCCGTGATGGCCACGCACGTCGTGATGGAGAGTGCGACCTTCGCGTAGCGCCACCCGGATCATGCCGCGCTTGGCCGCTTCGGTGGCCTTGCGGATGGCTTCGGGCACTTCACGCGCCTTGCCGTGACCGAACCCGACGCGACCCTTCTGATCGCCGACGACTACGAGCGCTGCGAAACCAAAACGCTTGCCGCCCTTGACGACCTTGGCGACGCGGTTAATCGCAACCAGCTTGTCAACGAACTCGCTGTCGCGCTCTTCGCGATTGCGATCGCCGCCGCGGCCACGCCCGCCTTCGCGCTCATTTGGATTACGTGCCACTGGGCCTCGTCCTTTCCGGTTAGAAGTTCAGTCCGCCTTCGCGCGCAGCTTCCGCCAGCGCAGCAATGCGGCCGTGATACATGAAGCCGCCACGGTCAAAGACGACGTCCTTGATGCCCGCAGCGATGGCACGAGCGGCCACTAGTTTGCCCACTTCAGTCGCGGCGTTCTTGTCCGCGCCTGTTTTGAGCTTCGTCCGCAGATCCTTGTCCAGCGTTGAAGCTGCGGCGATGGTCGTGCCAGCAGCATCGTCGATAACCTGAGCATAGATATTCTTCGAAGAGCGGTGCACAGACAGCCTTAGCCGCGACCCTGAATTGGCCTTCAGGGACTTACGGACCCGGCGTTGACGTTTCTCGAAAGGCTTTAGTTTCGTGCGCATCTAATGTCTCGCTTACTTCTTCTTGCCTTCCTTGCGGAGGATAAACTCGCCCTGGTAACGTACGCCCTTGCCCTGATAGGGCTCCGGCGGACGATAGTGGCGGAGTTCGGCGGCCAGCTGTCCGACTTTCTGCTTGTCGATGCCGGAAATCTGAATTTCGGTCGGCTTGGGAATTGTCACCGTGATGCCTGCTGGAATCGGATGCAGCACCTCATGGCTGAGACCCACCAGCATTTCGACCTTCTGACCCTTTAGCGAGGCACGATAGCCGACGCCGTGGATTTCCAGGCCGCGCTTGTAGCCATCGGTGACACCGACCATCAGGTTCTGCACGAGAGTGCGCTGCATACCCCACATCGCGCGGGCACGCTTGGTTTCGTCGACAGGTGTCACGGAGACGCCATCGGCAGTCATCTCCGGACGCACTTCATTGACGAGGACGAGCGACAGCTCGCCCTTCGGGCCCTTGACCGTAACTTTCTGCCCCGACACATTAGCCGTCACACCCTTGGGGACGGGGACGGGGCGCTTACCGATGCGCGACATATCGCGTTCCTTCTCGAAACAGTTTGGCCTTCTCGAAATAGTCTGGGCACCGGTTTGGCGCGCACGAGAAGAGCTAGAAGATATTGCAGAGGATCTCGCCGCCAACC
This sequence comes from Hyphomicrobiaceae bacterium, assembly GCA_025359185.1. Taxonomy (GTDB): domain Bacteria; phylum Pseudomonadota; class Alphaproteobacteria; order Rhizobiales; family Hyphomicrobiaceae; genus JANYHF01. The sequence continues at coordinate 35,243 of JANYHF010000070.1, forward strand.
TTCTCTTCACGCGCCTTGGAGTCGGACATGACACCCTTGGGCGTTGAGAGGATAGCGACGCCAAGGCCATTGGCGATGCTGGGCAGGCTCTTGAACCCGGAATAGACGCGCCGGCCGGGTTTCGACACCCGCGTGATCTGTTTGATCACGGCCTCGCCATTGTAATACTTAAGCTCGATCTCAAGCTCAGTTTTACCGTCCTTTTCGACCTCGGCATAGCCACGGATGTAGCCTTCCTCGATCAGCACATCGAGGACGCGGGCGCGCAGCTTCGACGATGGGCTCACCACCTTCGGCCGCTTGCGCTCTTGCGCGTTCCGGATCCGGGTCAACATATCGCCCAACGGATCATTCAGTGACATCGTAACGTCCTTCCCAGCAGTCTGGCTTCCTAGCCGTCGAACTTGCTCACCAACCGGCCGCTTACCAGCTGGACTTGACCATGCCAGGGATCAGCCCCTGCGAAGCCAGATCGCGCAGTTTGATGCGCGACATCTTCAATTTGCGGTAGAAGCCGCGCGAGCGTCCGGTCAGCTCGCAGCGATTGCGGACGCGCGTCGGACTGGAATTGCGCGGCAACTCTGCCAGCTTCAGGCGGGCGGCGAACCGCTCTTCTGTTGGCGTTGTTTTGCTACGGGCGATCGCGCGCAGCTTCTCGCGGCGCACGTCATATTGTTTCACCAGCGCGCGGCGCCGGTTGTTCTTCTCGATTGAACTCTTCTTTGCCATCACATCCTCCAAGGCCCAGGGGCCGGCGCCCTAAGGCTAGGTCCGGAACGGAAAATTGAACGCTCTCAGCAGTTCGCGGGCTTCATCGTCGGTGCGCGCCGTGGTGCACACAATGACGTCGAGACCGAGCACCGTATCGACCTTGTCGTAGTCGATCTCGGGGAACACGATGTGTTCTTTCAGGCCCATGGCGTAGTTGCCACGGCCATCGAAGCTCTTCGGGTTCAGACCCCGGAAGTCCTTCACGCGGGGAAGCGCGATGGTGACCAGGCGGTCCATGAATTCGTACATACGGTTCTGGCGCAGCGTCACTTTCGTGCCCAGCGACATGCCGGCGCGCACTTTGTAGGTCGCAATCGACTTGCGCGCTTTCGTGATAACCGGCTTCTGGCCCGCGATCATCGCCAAATCGGCAGCTGCCGTATCGACCTTCTTGCGGTCGTTCACGGCCTCGCCGACGCCCATATTGATCACGATCTTTTCGATTCGCGGAACCTGCATCGGATTGGCATAGTTGAACTTCTTGATCAACTCGGCGCGGATCGTGTCGTTGTACTGTTTCTTGAGCCGGGGGACGTAGTCCTTCGGCACAGCTTTGCGCACGACGGGCTCGGCAGCTGCGTCCTTGGCAGCGGCGGCCTTCTTGGCCTTGGCTTCACCCTTGGCTCTGGCAGCGAGGACCTTCGGGTCCTTTTCGTCCTTAGCGGGCTTTGCGCTCTTGTCATCAGCCATGACTTATCTTCCCCTAGAACTGGACGCAGGCGTCGGGATCACTTCGCCCGAACGCTTGGCGACGCGCACTTTCGACCCATCGGCCAGCGTTTTCACGCCGACACGGGTCGGTTTCCCATCCTTGGGATCTTCGTGCGCGATATTCGACAGATGGATCGTCGCCTCTTTGGCTATGATGCCGCCTTCTTGCTGGGCCGTCTGCTTCGTGTGTTTGCGCACAACGTTGACGCCTTGCACGATGGCACGGTCCTCGGAGGGCAGAACACGAAGCACTTCGCCCTTCTTGCCCTTGTCACGGCCGGTGAGAACAACCACCCGGTCGCCTTTGCGAATTTTGGCCAGAGACATTTAGAGAACCTCCGGAGCCAGCGAGACAATCTTCATATGGTTCTTGGAGCGCAATTCACGGGTGACGGGTCCGAAGATGCGCGTGCCGACCGGCTCGCCTTGCGGATTAATCAGCACCGCAGCGTTGCGATCAAAACGGATGCTGCTGCCATCAATGCGCCGGATCGGGAACGCGGTGCGCACGATCACGGCCTTCATCACCTGGCCCTTTTTGACGCGGCCTTTGGGAATAGCCTCCTTCACGCTGACGACGATGATGTCGCCAACATGGGCATACTTCCGCTTCGAGCCGCCAAGCACCTTGATGCACTGCACCCGGCGGGCTCCCGAATTGTCCGCAACGTCTAGGTTGCTTTCTACCTGTATCATGTCCGTCTCCACTCGAAGCGGTCCGCGCTTCGTAAGTTCCGTTCGATCCGTTCCAAATTGCACCGCGCAAAACCGGCTGCGCCCGTGCCTGTCTGGCAATTAGCTCAGCTTCACTTCGTCCTTCAGCACTACCCAACGCTTCAGCTTCGAGATCGGCTTGGTCTCTTCGATCCAAACCCGGTCGCCGGACTTGGTGCGGTTCTCTTCGTCATGCGCATGATATTTCTTGGTGCGCTTGATCACCTTCTTCAGCACCGGATGCATCATCTTTCGTTCAACTTCGACGACGCGCGTCTTGCTGTTCTTGTCCGAGACAATCACACCCTGCATGGTCCGTTTTGGCATCGTCTTTAGTCTCTCAATTCACTTGATCGTCGAACCCGGCGTTCCGGCCCGGCTCACGGAACTCTTTGGCCGTCCTAGGACTTCGCCCCGGTCGCTTTCTGCTTCTGCATCGTCATCACACGCGCCACATCGCGGCGGACCTGGCGGATCTGCGCCGTATTCTCGACCTGGTTGGTCGCCTTGCGGAAACGCAGATTGAACTGCTCTTTCTTCAGCTTCAGCAGCTCGTCATCGAGCTGATCGGCTGTCAATTCCTTGAACTTGGGCTTTGCCATCGGTCGTACTTTCTATCGCGGCAAGCCAGAGGCCTGCCCTAATTTCTAGTGGCCGAAACCAAGCCGCGTAATGATGCGGGTCTTGATCGGCAGCTTGGCGGCGCCCAACGTCAACGCCTGCGTTGCTGTCTCATGCGACACGCCATCGATCTCGAACATTATGCGGCCCGGTTTGATCCGTACGCACCAGTACTCCGGCGAGCCCTTGCCCGAGCCCATGCGCACTTCTGTCGGCTTTGACGTCACGGGCAGATCTGGGAACACCCGGATCCAGACCCGGCCCTGCCGCTTCATGTGCCGGGTGATGGCGCGGCGGGCAGCCTCGATCTGACGCGCGGTCAAACGCTCCGGCTCCGTGGCCTTCAAGCCATGCGAGCCGAAGTTCAGGGCCGTACCGCCCTTGGAGATACCGGTATTACGGCCCTTGAAGGCCTTCCGGAATTTTGTGCGCTTAGGTTGCAGCATCGTACCGTTCCTTAAGAATTCAAACCAGTGTTACGCGCCCGCATGATCGCGGCGGGGCGGACGCTGGCCACCTTCCTGCTGCTCACCATGGCGCTTGTCCTGGGCCATCGGATCATGTTCGAGCACTTCGCCCTTGAAGATCCAGACCTTCAGACCGATCACGCCATAGGCCGTCTGCGCCACGGCATAACCGAAATCGATATCGGCGCGCAGCGTATGCAACGGCACGCGGCCTTCACGATACCATTCCGTACGCGCAATTTCCGTCCCGCCGAGGCGGCCCGCGCAATTGATGCGGATACCGAGCGCGCCCATCTTGACTGCCGACTGCACCGACCGTTTCATCGCCCGGCGGAAGGCCACGCGGCGTTCGAGCTGCTGAGCGATACCTTCGGCGACCAGCACCGCATCCAGCTCCGGCTTGCGGATTTCGAGGATGTTGAGGAACACCTCACTGGTCGTCATTTTCTGTAGGTCTTTGCGCAGCTTGTCGATATCCGCGCCCTTCTTGCCGATCAGAATGCCGGGACGAGCGCTGTAGACAGTGACCCGGCACTTCTTGTGTGGACGCTCGATCACCACCCTCGAAATGCCCGCCGTACGGCGGTTCACCAGGATGAAGTCGCGGATCTTGAAATCTTCGTGCAACAACTTGGCATATTCACCACGGCCAGCGAACCAGCGCGAGTCCCAGGTGCGGTTGATGCCAACGCGCAGGCCAATCGGATTGACTTTTTGTCCCATGTCCCTACTCCGCTGCGCTGACGGAAGCTGCGGGCGTTCCGCGCCCCGCGTCACGCTTAGATCCACGCCAGGCGCGGGGCTGTTCTTCAACTTCCCGCACGATCACGGTCAGCTGCGAGAAGAATTTCTCGATCTTGCCGGCCCGGCCGCGAGCACGCGGATGGAACCGCTTCATCACCATGCGCTTGCCGACAAAGGCCTGCGCAACAACGAGGCTGTCGACGTCAAGGTCGTGATTATTCTCGGCATTGGCGACAGCGGACTCGAGGCACTGCTTGACGATGATCGCGGCCCGCTTGGGCGAGAATGAGAGTTCTGCCAGCGCGCGCTCGACACGCTTGCCACGAATCATTTGGGCCACCAGATTGAGCTTCTGGGGGCTGATGCGGATGATCGCGTTGACGGCCTTGGCCTCGTGATCGCCGAGAACCCGTTCGTGTTTGGGCTTACCCATGGCGGTTAGGACCTCGTCGCTTTCTTATCGCCGCCATGGCCGCGGAAGGTGCGGGTGGGGGAGAATTCACCGAATTTATGACCGATCATGTCCTCGGTAATGACCACCGGGATATGCTTGTTGCCGTTGTGGACGCCGAACGTCAGGCCCACGAACTGGGGCAAAATCGTCGAACGGCGGCTCCAAATCTTGATGACATCCTTGCGGCCGGCCGCGCGGGCTTTATCGGCCTTCTTGAGGATGAAGCCATCAACGAACGGGCCTTTCCAAACTGAACGAACCATGGTTGACCGCTCCTAGCGCTTCTTCTTTTCGTGACGGCTACGCACGATGAACTTGGTGGTAGCCTTGTTCCGGCGCGTCTTCTTGCCTTTGGTCGAAATACCCCAAGGCGTAACCCAATGCTTGCCGCCGTTGGTACGGCCGCCGTTCGGATGGTCAACCGGGTTCATGGCGATGCCGCGCACGGAAGGCTTGACGCCCTTCCAGCGGTTGCGGCCGGCCTTGCCGATGACCTCGTTCGAGTGGTCCGGGTTCGACACCGCGCCGATGGTCGCCATGCAGTTGGCATGCACCATGCGGGTTTCGCCCGAGTTCAAACGCAAAATGGCATAGCCAGAGTCACGGCCTACCAGCTGCACGTAATTGCCCGCCGAACGCGCCAACTGCCCGCCCTTGCCGATCTTCATCTCCACATTGTGGACGATGGTGCCAATCGGCATGTTGGCCAGCGGCATTGCGTTGCCAGGCTTGACGTCAACCTTCTCGCCGGAAATGACCGAGTCACCGACCGACAGGCGCTGCGGTGCCAGGATGTAGGACTGGGTGCCGTCCGTGTACTTGATCAGCGCAATAAAGGCTGTGCGGTTGGGATCGTATTCCAGGCGCTCGACGATGGCGGACATGCCATGCTTGCGGCGCTTGAAATCGACCATCCGGTACGATTGCTTGTGGCCGCCAGCGATGCGCCAGGCGTTGATGCGGCCGGTATTGCCGCGCCCACCCGACTTGCGCAGACCGACGGTCAGCGTCTTGACCGGCTTACCCTTCCACAGGTGGCTCTTATCGACGAGCACCAGATGGCGAAGGCCCGCGCTGGTCGGCTTATATGTTCTCAGTGCCATTGCCAGTTTTCCCTTAAAGACCCGTCGCGACGTCGATGGAATAGCCTTCCTCGAGCGTGACGATGGCCTTCTTGTAATCACCCTGGCGGCCGCGGAAACCACGGAACACCTTTTTCTTACCCTTGCGGTTCAAGGTGTTGACCGCCTTGACCTTGACATTGAACAGTGCCTCGACGGCCTCCTTGATGGTGACCTTGGTGGCAGTGTCGGCGACCTTGAAGATCACCTGATTGTGCTCGGAGACGTTGGTCGACTTCTCGGTGATGACGGGAGCGACGATGACGTCATAAGCTCTGAGAGTTTTCACTTGGCCTCTCCTTCGGCGAAGAAGCGGGTGGCGAGCGCAGCTACGGCGTCCTTGGTCAGCACCAGCTTGCGGCAGCGCAACACGTCATAGACGTTGATGCCCTGGGCCGGCAGCACATCAATGTGCGGAATGTTGCGGGCAGCCAGCGTGAAATTGCGGTCGATCTCGGTGCCGCCGATGATCAGAGCCGAGTCAAAGCCCAGTTTGGTAAACTGCTGGCGCAGCTTGGCGGTCTTGGGCTCGTGCACGACGGCCTGGTCTATGACGATGATTTCAGACGCCTTGAACTTTGCAGAGAGGGCGTGACGCAACGCGAGCGCACGCACCTTCTTTGGCAGGTCATGGGCATGGCTGCGCGGCTTGGGGCCGTGGGCCTTGCCGCCGCCGCGGAACTGCGGGACACCTTTGTCACCATGACGGGCGCCGCCGGTGCCCTTCTGCTTGTACATCTTCTTGCCGGTCGTATTGATCTCTTTACGATCCTGCGAGTGATGCGTGCCAGCACGTCGCTTGGCCAGCTGGTAGCGCACCATGCGGTGCAGGAGATCTGAGCGCACATCCTGGATGCCGAAAATATGGTCCGGCAAATCCAGCGAACCCGACGACGTGGCGTCGAGAGTTTTCACATCAATTTTCATGATTTCACCGCTTCTTCGCTCACATGACCCGCGGCCTTACGAAGGGCCGCTGGCTTGGGAGCATCTTTGGGCATGGCATGCTTGACGGCGTCGCGCACCAGCACCCAACCACCCTTGGAACCGGGGACAGAACCTCGGATCATGATCAGACCGCGATCCACATCGACCTTCACAACTTTGACGTTCTGCGTCGTAACGCGCTCGTCACCGAGATGGCCGGCCATCTTCTTATTCTTGAACACCTTGCCCGGATCCTGCCGGTTGCCCGTAGACCCGTGCGAACGATGGCTGACCGACACGCCATGCGTGGCCCGCAGTCCACCGAAGTTCCAGCGCTTCATGGCGCCGGCAAAACCCTTGCCGATGGACGTACCCGTCACATCGACCAGCTGACCAGGCAGGAAGTGCTCGGCCGTGATTTCGGCACCGACGTCGATGAGGTTTTCCGGGGCGACCCGGAATTCCGCCATTTTTCGCTTTGGCTCGACGTGAGCAACGGCAAAATGACCGCGCTGCGCCTTGCTGACATTCTTGACCTTGACAGTGCCGACGCCGAGCTGAACAGCCGTGTAGCCATTCTTGGCCTCGGTGCGTTGCGCCACCACTTGGCAATGATCCATCTTCAGCACTGTGACGGGCACATGCTCCCCGGCATCGTTGAAGATGCGGGTCATGCCAACCTTCTGTGCAATGACACCTGACCGCATGGGTCTGTTCCTTACCTACAGCTTGATTTCGACATCTACGCCGGCCGCAAGATCGAGCTTCATCAGCGCGTCCACGGTCTGCGGGGTCGGATCCACGATATCGAGCAAGCGCTTGTGCGTGCGCATTTCGAACTGCTCGCGGCTCTTCTTATCGACGTGTGGCGAGCGGTTCACCGTAAACTTTTCGATGCGCGTCGGCAGCGGGATCGGTCCACGCACTTCGGCGCCGGTGCGCTTGGCGGTGTTGACGATCTCACGGGTCGACGCGTCGAGAATGCGGTGATCGAACGCCTTCAGACGGATGCGGATATTTTGGGCGTTCATTACTCAATGACCTTTGTAACGATGCCGGCGCCAACCGTCCGGCCACCCTCGCGGATGGCAAAGCGGACACGCTCTTCCATGGCGATGGGCTGCACCAGATCAACCGTGAAGTTTACATTGTCCCCTGGCATCACCATTTCCGTGCCTTCGGCCAGCGACACGATGCCGGTGACGTCGGTGGTGCGGAAGTAGAACTGCGGACGGTAGTTGGTGAAGAAAGGCGTGTGGCGGCCACCTTCTTCCTTGGTCAAAATATAGGCTTCGGCCGAAAACTTCTTGTGCGGTGTGATCGAGCCAGGCTTGCAGAGCACCTGGCCACGCTCGACGGCTTCCTTGTCGATGCCGCGCAACAGACAGCCGACGTTGTCGCCAGCCTCGCCGCTATCGAGCAGCTTACGGAACATTTCGACGCCGGTGACAACCGACTTCTGGGTGTCACGCAAGCCGACGATCTCGACTTCCTCGCCGACCTTGATCAAGCCACGCTCGATACGGCCGGTGACCACCGTGCCACGGCCCGAGATCGAGAAGACGTCTTCGATCGGCATTAGGAACGGCTTGTCCTTGGGGCGCTCGGGCAGCGGAATGGAGGTATCGAGGGCGTCGAACAGCTTGATGATGGCTTCGTCCGCCAGCGGACCTTTCTCGCCGAGCAGCGCCTTGATGGCAGCGCCGCGAACAATCGGAATATCGTCGCCCGGGAACTTGTACTTGACCAGCAATTCGCGGACTTCGAGTTCGACGAGGTCGAGAAGTTCAGCGTCATCGACGACGTCGCACTTGTTGAGGAACACGACGATGTTGGGCACGCCGACCTGGCGGGCGAGCAGGATGTGTTCGCGGGTCTGCGGCATCGGTCCGTCCACGGCCGAAACCACCAGGATCGCGCCGTCCATCTGCGCGGCGCCAGTGATCATGTTTTTCACATAGTCGGCGTGGCCCGGGCAGTCGACATGAGCATAGTGACGGTTCGGCGTCTCGTATTCGACATGCGAGGTGGCGATGGTCAGGATCTTGGTCGGGTCGCGGCGGCCCTGGCTCTCGGAGGCCTTGGCGACCTGATCGTAGGGCACGAAGGTCTTGGTCCAGCCGCGGTCGGACGACACCTTGGTCAGCGCCGCGGTCAGAGTCGTCTTGCCATGGTCGACATGCCCGATTGTGCCCACGTTGCAGTGGGGCTTTGTGCGCTCGAATTTTGACTTGGCCATCTGACGTCTCCGTTCTCAACAAGTCTTGATCTGTTTACTGCCTAAGCGAAGCGCAATGCGGCGCACTCGCTACTTCTTCTGGATTTCGGCGACGATCGCGGGAGGAACCTGTGCGTAGTGGTCGAACTGCATCGTGAACTGGGCGCGACCCTGGCTCATCGAGCGCAACTGACTGACGTAGCCAAACATCTTGGCCAGCGGCACCATGGCTTTGACGACATTGGCGTTGCCGCGCATGTCCTGGCCCTGGATCTGTCCACGCCGTGAGTTCAAGTCGCCGATGACGGAACCCGTGTACTCTTCCGGTGTCACGGCTTCGACGGCCATGATCGGCTCCAAGAGGCGCGGACCAGCTTTGGCGAACGCTTCACGCATACACATGCGCGCGGCGATTTCGAAGGCGATCGCGCTCGAGTCGACTTCATGGTAGGCGCCATCGATCAGCGTCACCTTGACGTCGAGCACAGGGAAGCCCAAAAGCGGCCCAGCGCTCATCACGCTGACAATGCCCTTTTCGATGCCTGGCACGAATTCCTTCGGCACCGAGCCGCCGACGACCTTGTTCTCGAACAAGAAGCCTTTGCCAGTTTCGTTCGGCTCGACCACCAGCTTAACGCGGCCGAACTGGCCGGTACCGCCGGTCTGCTTTTTATGTGTGTAATCTTGCGTCACCGACTTGGTGATGCTTTCGCGGTAGGCCACCTGCGGTTCACCGATGTTCGCATCGACTTTGTAGGTACGGCGCAGAATATCGACCTTGATGTCGAGATGCAGTTCGCCCATGCCCTTCAGGCGGGTCTGGCCAGACTCGTGGTCCACCGACACGCGGAAAGAGGGATCTTCCTTGGCGAGCTTGTTCAAGGCTTCGCCCAGCTTTTCTTGGTCAGCCTTGGTCTTGGGCTCAATGGCAATTTCGATCACCGGCTCGGGGAACGTCATCTTGTCGAGCAGGATCGGCTTGTTCAGATCACAAAGCGTGTCGCCCGTGATGGTGTCTTTGAGCCCAACCAGCGCCACGATGTCGCCCGCATAGGCCTCGTGAATTTCTTCACGGTTGTTGGCGTGCATCAACACCATGCGGCCGATGCGTTCGGTCTTGCCGCGCGTCGAGTTCATCACGCCTGAGCTCTTTTCGAGCTTGCCGGAATAGATGCGCGAAAACGTCAGCTGGCCATACTGATCATCCATGATCTTGAACGCCAGCATGGCGAGCGGCTCGGTATCCAGCGGCTTGCGGAACACTTCTAATTCGGTCCTGTAGTCGATGCCTTTGGTTGGCGGAATATCAGCCGGGCTCGGCAAATAATCGACCACGGCGTCGAGCAAAGGCTGAACACCCTTATTCTTAAATGCCGAACCGCACAGAATCGGATACCAGGCGCCGGTGATCACAGCCTTGCGGATCAGCCGGCGCAGCGTCGCGTCGTCTGGCTCCTTACCTTCGAGATAGGCGGCCATTGCTGTATCGTCGAGTTCGACGGCCGCTTCGACCAGCGACAACCTGTACTCAGCAGCCTTTTCCTTCATGTCATCGGGGATTTCGATGTCATGGAATTTCGCACCCAGGCCTTCGTCTTCCCAGATGACACCCTTCATGCGCACGAGATCAACCAAGCCCTTGAACGCTATCTCGGCGCCAATCGGCAACTGGATGGGGATCGGGCGGGCGCCGAGGCGCTTCTTGATGTCATCCAGGCACTGATAGAAATCGGCACCCGTCTTGTCCATCTTATTGCAGAAGACAATGCGGGGGACTTTGTACTTGTCGCCTTGGCGCCAGACGGTTTCGGTCTGGGGCTCAACGCCCTGATTCGAATCGAGCACACAAACCGCGCCGTCGAGCACGCGCAAAGAACGCTCGACTTCAATGGTGAAATCGACGTGGCCCGGTGTATCAATGATGTTCAGCCGGCGCTTCTTGCCGTCTCGGCCTTCCCAGAAGGCGGTGGTGGCAGCCGACGTGATGGTGATGCCGCGCTCTTGCTCCTGCACCATGAAGTCCATGGTGGCAGCGCCGTCATGCACTTCGCCGATCTTGTGGCTCTTGCCCGTGTAATAGAGGATCCGCTCCGTGGTCGTGGTTTTACCGGCATCGATGTGGGCCATGATGCCAAAATTGCGATAGTCCTCAATGGCATAAGCGCGAGCCATAATATCAGTCTCCGAGGGTTACCAGCGATAGTGGGAGAAGGCGCGGTTCGCCTCTGCCATCCGGTGCGTATCTTCCCTCTTCTTCACCGCTGTTCCGCGGTTGTTGGCGGCATCCATCAGCTCGCTCGAAAGCCGCTCTGACATGGTGTTTTCATTACGGCCACGCGCCGCTGTAATGATCCAGCGGATAGCCAGAGCCTGGCGGCGCTCCATGCGCACTTCAACAGGCACCTGATAGGTTGCACCGCCGACCCGGCGTGAGCGCACTTCGATCGACGGCATGACGTTCTTCAGCGCCTCATGGAACATTTCCACTGGGCTGCGGCGTGTCTTCTGTTCGAGCGTATCGAGGGCGCCATAGACGATCGACTCGGCGACCGACTTCTTACCCTGTTTCATTACCGAGTTCATGAACTTGGCGACGACCAGATCCCCGAATTTCGGGTCCGGGTTGAACTCTCGTTTTTCAGCGGCGTGACGACGCGACATGCTTGAAGTCCTTTAAGTGGGGACTAGGGACTAGGGACTAGGGACTCGTACGTCCCGCCCGCTGCCCTCACTAGTCCCGAGTCCCTAGTACCTAGTCCCGATCTTCACTTCGGCCGCTTGGCACCGTACTTGGAACGGCGCTGACGGCGCTTGACGACGCCCTGGGTGTCGAGCACGCCGCGGATGATGTGGTACCGCACGCCGGGCAAGTCCTTGACCCGGCCGCCACGGATCATGACCACGGAATGCTCTTGCAGATTGTGACCTTCACCCGGAATGTAACCGATGACTTCGAAGCCATTGGTCAAGCGGATCTTGGCAACCTTACGCAGAGCCGAATTGGGTTTCTTCGGCGTCGTCGTATAGACGCGGGTGCACACGCCACGCTTTTGCGGGCAGGCCTCCATATGACGGGCCTTTTCGCGCTCTTTAGGTCTGATCCGCGGGCTGCGGATTAACTGTTGAATGGTCGGCATTCGCCTCGTCCACAAATGACAGTTCAAACAAACGGGTGCACCGGACGCCCAAGGTTGATACACTCGGCAGCCAGGACAAAAATTATCCTGGCCGAGTGCCCCTACCAGGCATTCGGCTGAAAGTCAGAGGATCCTAACCGGACAAGCGGTGAGGATCATGGTTCCGAACTTTCCATCGGTTATCTAAGCGGCAGTGTTTAGGTTGTTTTCATCATGCGCCTCGTGGGCGCTTCGACGTGTGACAAACCTACGATCTGCTACAAAAGTGAGCGCTGTATAAGCGTCCCAGAGGCTATGGTCAATCAAATCGTGCGTGCGGCTTGGATTTTTTTCACTCCTTGTGCCCCCTTGCGGGAACACTGTATCCGGACCGTCCGGCTACGCTTTGATTGCGAATCGGCTCTAGGCACGCGCGGGAAGGGCCTCGACAGGGGCAGACTGACGGACATCGGCCTGCTGAACCAGCATCCGCTCAATCTTGCAGTAGCCTGCAGGTAGCCGTTTACGCTCACGCAGAAACCTGACAAGCGTGTCGAAAGATCCGAATTTAGCATGATCGAGATGCCGCCCTTCCGGGTAAGACACAAAGTGCTTGGGGCCCGGCATAGCCTCAAATACGGCTCGGGCCATCGCCAGCGGGACAATCGGATCCTTCTCGCCCTGCAGCACCAGCACAGGCATCTGCAGGCCCGCAACGTGCTTCAGCGTTTCATAGCGGTCCAACAGAAAGCGGCGCACTGGCAGCATGGGATGGCGCTCCTCAGCAAGGTCAGCCAGGCCTGTGAACGGCGAATCTAGCACCAGGCCAGAGATCGCCCGCTGCAGTGCCACTTGGGCTGCAACACCCGTGCCCAGGCTTTCGCCATAGATCACAACGTCGTCAGAGCTGACACCTTGTTGTAGCAGCCAGTCATAGATGAAAATGCCATCGGCCACGTTCGCCTGCTCGCTAGGGCTGCCGGTGCTGCCGGAAAAGCCGCGATAGGCCATGATCAGTATGCCGATGCCAGCGGTGTGGTAACGCCGAATGCGCTCGCTGCGCCGGGCAAGATTGCCCGCTTGCCCATGGAAATAGAGGATAGTGGGTTTACCGGGGGCCGCCTTGCCATGCCAGACCACGAGACGCTCGCCGTCCGGCACATCAATCAGAACTTCGCTAATGTCGCCCAAGCCAATGCGCGATGGAGGAATGCGGCGGCCGTCGATCCGGTATATGAAACGCCGTTGGCCCCGGTACATGACCACGGCGAAGACGGCGTAGACGATACAAGCGACAAGCGCAGCACTGACGATCATACTCATACAAATGAACCACATCGTTGAAGAGGGGCCGGTCAGCGCTGATGCGCATCTCGGAAGGTTGCAGGACCGGCATCACAGGCTAGGATGGGAGAGCCAATTTAGCCCGCGCACACATCCTTGGTCGCCGATAGGGATGCCACCGGTTCGATACAAATAGATTAATTTTCAACGCTTTGCGCGCGGAAGTTGATTTCTGCGACAATCCTTCGCAGATGCGATCTCGCAAGTGCACAAAAGTTTTTGAGGCCGCGAGGGGAACCAGGGAGGGGCAAATACGCGACGAAGATGACACGATTGAGGAGGGCGCTGAAGGCAGCGGTAGGCAGCGCTTGGACAAGTGGCTCTGGTATGTGCGGCTGGCCAAAACCCGCAGTCTGGCGCAAAAACTGATCATTGGCGGGCACGTCCGGCTGAACCGGGAACGCATCATTAAGCCGAGCCAGCTGGTGCAGCTTGGCGATCTTGTTGGCGTTCTGGTGGAGCAGCGGCTGCGACTTCTGCGTGTGGCGGGCATTGGCACACGGCGTGGCCCCGCGCCAGAAGCCGCACTCTTGTTTGAGGACCTGACGGCCGTCGCAAAGACCCCGCCGGAGGGCAGCGAGGCGGCTAAGCCCGTTGAGGAGACACCTGCGCCGCGTGATCTGGGGGCGGGCCGTCCGACCAAATTGGAGCGGCGGCAGCTAGACCGCTTGCGCGGACGCTGAGCGCTCAGCCCATTGCCAGCCTCAATGGCGTCAATGATAGCAGGACGGCTTGCGGCCTCCCGGAGCTTGGGTTATGGACGGCCGGACGCCGCCGTCGGCCCTTCGAGGAAACCGCTTTGACCTATATCGTCACCGAAGCCTGCATCAAGTGCAAGTTCACCGATTGCGTCGAAGTCTGCCCCGTCGATTGCTTCTACGAGGGTGCCAATATGCTGGTGATCCACCCCGACGAGTGCATTGATTGTGGCGTCTGCGAGCCCGAATGCCCGATCGATGCGATCAAGCCCGACACCGAGAAGGGTCTGGACAAGTGGCTTGAGGTCAATCGCGACTTTTCCGGCAAATGGCCCAATATTACGTCGAAAAAGGACGCGCCTGACGACGCCAAGGCGTTTGAGACTGAAACCGGTAAATTCGACAAGTATTTTTCCGCCGAACCCGGCTCAGGTGACTGACGGACCGCTGAAACAGCGGGTTTTGTGTGACCGAATGCGGCACGGAAGTTGCTGAGTGGTAGGTCCACCAGTAACCTGCAGAGGACGATTGTGCCAGTCCGGTGAGGGCATCAAGGTAGCGTTAACAAAGAAGCCCTTCATTCGGAGACAATTTTCTGTTATAATCTCTCCTTAGGTGAACAAGAGAAACTCGCGAGCAGCGGATGGCACGCCGCAACCGGACCGGCTTTGCCGGAAAGCGGTTGTGGATTCATATTTCGGTTGTGGCAAGCAAAGCGATCAGGCGACTGATCGGCGATGGCTTTCTGCGCCCAGAACTATGCCTGTGTCCGATGCTTCGCGTCTCCGCGTTTGCTCCGGATTAGATCGCTTCCATATACATCCCTAGGGCCGATCTACCGAATCCTTAACGTCCCGTCAACGGTCTTCCGCGCCCGTTGCCGGTATCAATTCGTGCCGCTTCCCCCGGCGGCTGACGGACTGTTGCATAACGTTGGAATGAGAGTCGAGTGATGGCCGCGAAAACCCTGGCGAACAAGAATCTGGCAACCAAGAGCAAGGTGACAACTGGGACGGCTGGTAAGGACGCCGCGTCGGCATCTTCGAAGATGAAAACGGCCATGGCCAAGCGCACGGCTGCCCATGCCTCTGCCACGCACGCGAAGGCGAAAGTTGGGCCCAAGCCTGTGGCCAAGGCAGCGACTAAGGCAGGCCCCACAGCAAAACTCGTGACACCTGTCAAAGGTGGGGCCGCGACGAAAGCGCCTGCTCCAAAGGCCGCCGCGCCGCGTGCCGTCGAGCGCGCACCTACGACGCCGGTGGCCAAGCCGCCAGCTCCGGGTGCTGCTGTTCAGCAGGCTGAGGACCGGGTGCGCAGTATGCGAGCCGCCTCCGCCCGGGCGCACGCACCAGTGGCCACACCGCAGCAGTCCATGGCCGCGGCCAAGCCGGCAGCTCCGGTCAACGCGGGCCTGCCGCCACGTCCGGTGCTCGCCGCAAGCCATGCTCATGCCGCAACGCCCGCTCCCAAGCGGCCCGCCGGTGCGCCGCTGTCAACACAGCTGCCGCGCGATGTGATCGATGCCTTGGCTGCCTCCAAACTTGAGGCCAATAAGAAGAAAACATCACAACGGCATGGCTTTAAGATCGGAGAATATGTGGTGTACCCGTCGCATGGCGTCGGCAAGATCATGGCCATCGAGGAGCAGGTCGTTGCGGGCCATGCGCTGGAACTGTTCGTCATCAACTTCGAGCAGGAGAAGATGACGCTCCGTGTGCCAACAGCAAAACTGGTCGCCGTCGGGATGCGCAAGCTCGCCGAAGAAGGCATCGTGCGCCGGGCGATGGAGACGCTGCGTGGCCGTGCCCGCGTCAAGCGCACCATGTGGAGCCGCCGGGCGCAAGAGTACGAAAACAAGATCAACTCGGGCGACCTCGTCTCGATTTCCGAAGTCGTGCGCGATCTATACCGGGCTGAGACGCAGCCGGAACAGTCGTACTCGGAGCGTCAGCTGTTCGAGGCCGCGCTCGACCGGATGAGCCGCGAAATCGCCGCCATCGAAAAGCTGGATGAGCGCGGGGCGGTGCAGAAAATCACCGACGTGCTGTCCAAGAGCGCACGCGGCCGGGCCGCCACCAAGCTCGCCGAGGAAGCCGCCGCAGCCGGTGGCGAGGGCAGCGAGGGGCAAGCGGCCTAGAGCCGTTTACGCTGTTTGCCCGATCAGAAATGCGGGGGCCGTGCGCAAGTGCGGCCCTCATTTTTTGAACGGCATCCGCGCACCGCGGAGCGCATGACCGTGTTCATTCCCGCTCATTCAGTGCTGTTAGAGAGCAATTGAGTGATGCTTCCCGGTCATTCAGCGGAAAATAGAGCCCGTTGTATGCGCCACTACCGCTCAACGATCAATTGTGCGGTGCAGCACAATCACCGCAAGGGTCATCGCCTACTGGAAACCCTGAATTGCAAAACCCGGGCGGCGTGGCAAATTGGCGCAGCCACACCGCAGAGGCATATGCGTGCCGTTTTGACCGTCAACGCTGTTCAGATTTATAGCGCAGGTTGAGGGTAGCTGCTAGGTATGTACCTAAGCAGACTCTGAGCACTTGACCAACGAATCCAGTTGGTGATTCCGTCTTCCTACTGATTCGCGGAGGCGGGACATGGCGGGCAAATCTCCAGTGACTGCGAGTGATGAGCAAAAACGGGCGCTGGAGGCGCTGGCC
>JANYHF010000096.1 GCA_025359185.1 Hyphomicrobiaceae bacterium
AACTGCTGCCCTGGAACTGGTCGCCACCGGCGACGCAAAGCGTCGCCGCCTGAGCCGGCCTCCGTCAAGCAAAATGAGCCGTAGTCTCGGACTCTCGCTTACTCTGCACGGTACCGCTTCAATGTCTCAACTTGGGCGGCAAATGTCCTCGCCAGCTTGTTGAACATATTCGAATTGCTGTCCTGCTGGTCAATGGTCTCGCTGTGATTGAGGCGACGAGCGGCAACCATCACTGCATTGTGGATCGCGACCATTTGCGTAGCCAGCAACGCCTCGGTCGGATCGCGGGGACCGATCGCGTGAACCGCGGCAAGCATGGTGTTCACCTCGTGCGCGGTGAAATCTTTTCCCGTTCGGGATGCGTTGGCAATCTGGTTCAAGAGTCCAAGCGCGAAATTGCCATCCCCAGTCGCGAACATATCGCTCAACAGCACGTAGCCGACGCCCACATCCGCGTGCTTGGGTTCAATTTTGGTCGTGCCATCCGAAATTTCGACTTTGAACTCGGGGGCCGGACTCGAACGCCTTTTGCGTTCCAAATAACGTTGAGCAGATTGACGCTCTTGCTCAGTTGGCTCGTGGTCTTTGGCTTTATCTTCTGGAATCAGGTCTCGAGCGGGCTTTCTCACCAACTTTTTCGTCATGCTGCACCTTTGTTAGAGCATGTTATACTTGACGTACCAAGCTCTGGAGAATAGGCTGTGCAACAGCTAGCGCCTAGCCCGTCGCAGCCATGTATTTTGCCACCCCACGGGCCTTGGAGCCTCTGGGAGATGCTGTCGCTATATGGCTATCGCTTCGTGCGGCTGATGGTTGACCTTCAAGCCCTTGAGGCTGCCCCCAACCTGACCGGCATTCATGATCAACGTAGTGATCATGGCTTCAGCATTGCTGTTGCCCAATCACTTGCGGACGAATTGAAGCTGCAAAGCAGTCTCTATCAGATCAACACCATCTGCCGAGTGTCACTCATGGGCGGCACTGACGATGAAATCAGAGCGGAGATTAGCCAACTTCGGGTGAGAGTGGAGGAGGATTGCAAGTCTGCAAACTTCATTTTCATCGACAAGACTGAGTTCGAGTTCTACGGCAAGAAAAACGCCTTTGGGAATGACGTTGAACGGGTGTTTGGCGACTCGCTGGAGGATATTGAGCAGGCCGGAAATTGCTTGGCCGTCGGTCAAGGTGCCGCATGCGTCTTTCATCTGATGCGCGCGATGGAAGCGGCGGTGAAGTCTATTGGGACGCACCTCGGCGTCACCAACGTCGAGAAAGAATGGGGCAAAATCCTCAGCGACATGGACGACAAGATCAAACTGCTCCCGAAGGGGCAGAACGCAGACGAATGGTCAGCCTGTCGATCCAATCTTTGACATGTCAAACAGGCATGGAGAAACCCGACGATGCACCCGAAGCGCACATATACGGCTGAACAAAGTCGCGAGGTATACGCTAGCGTCAAGACGTTCATGGCTCATTTGGCGACCATGCCTCAAAGCTAAGGGGTTGTCCCCTTGGTGGCCGACTTCTGTTTCGCGATTTTCTTGAATGATTCCTCTAGTACCTCTTCGTCTTTCGTAAGTTCGGCCTTCTTGGCCGCTTCGCGGAACCTTCGTAGCTGTTCCTTGGGTGGAAGTTCAGGTGTCTTGCGTTTCGGCATTTGGTGGGGCCAGCCTATTTATTAAGGAATAATCCGATGACCGATATGACGATTGCCATCACCGCAGCAACAAGTGCGAGCGTTGCGATTATATTGTTGGTCTGGCCGGCGGTGGCGCTTAAGCGCGCGGACGCTGCGGCGTCGCGAGCAACGTTGCTTGCGGCCGATGCAGACTCATTGGCGCTCCGCGCAAGTTCGTTGGCCTCTCGCGCGACTGCGTTGGCCTCTCGAGCCGATGCGTTAGCCCTCTTGGCTTCATCTAAGATATTGGCTCTGTCCGATGACGTGCGGGAAGACTCCTGAAATGCGAGCCATTCCCGCGCCGCTTTCGTTCGATCCTCGCCGTAGGCGTGACCTGCCAAAGCCTCGCGGACTTTCGCTTCGCCCAGCCCATCGAACTCAACCCAGAAAGGGTTATCCGCCAACTTCACCCTTCCACTTCTTGCTCACGAGTTGTTTGGTACGTGAGGCGTTTGCCGACAACGCCCTTGAGGGCCTTGGCGGCTCGCTGCTCGTCGTTCACGCCCAGCTTGACGCGGTTATTGTACCTGAAATCGAACTCCGCAAGATAGCGATGCAGGTGCTTCTCGTCGCAGTGTTGATAAATCCCCTTCATGCCCCGTTTGAACAACGAGAAATAACTTTCCACGGTGTTGGAATGGACGGTGCCGCGGACGTATTCGTAGGCGCTGTGGTTGACGGTTTCGTGGCTCGCGAAGCTCCGGGCGAACTGGTCCCGGTAGTAGTTGGCGTCGTCGCTCATGATCGCGGTTTCCTTGGCGATATTGGCGACCACGATCGGCTCGATGTTCTGCGAGTTCGCGCGGTCGATGCGGAAGCTCCGGGCTTGCCCGCCCCGCTCGACAAGGGTGAGCACGACTTGCTTGTGAGAACCGCCCGGCTTCACCTCAACGCCCTTCTTCTTTCCAATGAAGGTCTCATCGACTTCGACAATGCCGCCGATCCCGCCCATGGGCGGCAGAAGGTCACCTGAGCGCATGGCCTCGCGGATACGGTGGGACAGGAACCATGCCGATTTCAAGGTAACGCCAAGCATCCGGTGAAGTTGGTTCGAGCTGATGCCCTTCTTACTGGCACACAGCAGCACGATCGCCTGCAACCACAGGCGCAAGGGAATGTGGCTGTCCTCGAAGATGGTGCCGATTTTGACGGTGAAGGGCTTGCGGCAAGCGTTGCACTTGTAGGTGCCGATGCGGGTGCTCTTGCCCTTCAGCTTGGTGACCCGGTCGCGGCCGTCGCAGCGCGGGCAAACCGGGCCGTCCGCCCAAAGGTGCGATTCAACCCAATCATACGCCGCTTGTTCGTCGTGGAACCGGGGATGTGAGATGACGTCGGCCATGGCAATTCTCCTGATAGATCAAATATAGAACATTTGCCGTGGTACGTCAAGTATAACATGCTCCTTTGTTAGGTTCCTGGCGGTCAGGGCGCCATATCGCTTCACACTCCCACCACAGGACCGCTGCGGTCATGGCGGGCTTGCCCAACGCATAGGACTGCCGCGCCCCGGAATTGGTGCGGAGCACGACTTCAGGCGGCCCGATTGCTTCGACCCTAAGGCCGGGATGCCGGGATAATGCCAGCAGCGGCACCAAACCCTGTCCGTCAAAACGGGCCAATGGTTCGTGAACATTGATGCCGAACAGATCCATCAACTCCCAGCCCAGCGCCACAGCGGTTTGCCAATGCCCGGTATCCAGAAATGCGCGCGTGCCCCCCAGCAAGCGGCGGCCGTGGTTGCTCGATGCCGGCAGCAGGAGGGCCCTGGCGTCGGCATGGCGTCGGCGGATAGTGCTTCCACCTCGCGGAGGATGATCCTCCGGTGCTCGGCAGCGAGGGCAGCGAAGGAGTCGAACCTTCCGGCTTGCAACGCGAGTGCGTCGGCGGACTTGCTGTCGAGCCCCGCCGCTTCGATCAGGATGGCCGCCCGCTCGGCAATCTCGCTGGGGTCGGGAAGCGTCGGCGCTGGGCTTGCACTCCCTTGGCGTCCCAGCAAGGTTCCGAGGGTTCCAAGGGTTCCAGCATCCTTAACCCATTGAGACTGCATAGGAGTTGTTGAACCGTCGCTGGGAACCGTCGTGGGTTCCGCCGGGGTTCCGAGGGTTCCGTCGTCGAGCAGGGCGAGCAGGTGCTTCATGGTGCGCCGCCCTCGCTGGAGATTCCTGGCAGCACCACATAGACACGGCGCTCGCTGCCGTCGGGCAGGCGTTGCTTGGTCTGGGGTTTGCCGTCGGCTGCCGCTCTCAGCCATCCGCGCTTCACCATCTCGTGCGCGATCATGCCAGCGTCGTGTCCGGCAAGTACGTCGTAACGCCACGACTCCGGCAACACGTAATGGATCACGCCATGCGCATCGTCACGTGAGAAACCGACGCGATTCGGAACAGTTCGCTTGGGCTCATTCCAGGGGGTAAACCGGCTCGCCCCATGCGCTTCGATGAAGCGACGTACGGCGCTCAATCCGGCCTCAATCTCCGCCGGCTCGCTGCCACCGCGAGCGGTCAGCCACTCACCAAACAAACGCTCGGCAGCGCTGATCGCCTCGCGTGCGGACCATGGGACGATGCCGTAGCTTCGAGCCGTCTCGCCGCCGGCCGCGATGAGTCCGAAGCGCGTCGCGGCACGACGAACCTGGCCGTCTGCGCCGGCCGGCGTCACCTTCGTCACGAACGCCTCGACGAACTGTTTGAGGTCCACGAAGGGCCGGTCCGCAGTCAGGCGCCGGAGATACTCCCGCAGCGGGTGTCCGTAATGCGCCGCCGCCGCTGCTTTCAGATGATCGGCGAGCGCCTGGCCGCTACTGAACCCGGCCAAGTGATCGAACACGCCATGACCTTTTCCAGCGTCCGCCGGCAGATCGAGCACGCGGACTTGTTGGCCGGCCATGACGCGCCCGCCGCCGCGCTTGCTCTCGCGCATCTTGTCGGCGAGCCCGATTTCGCCCGTCGAGAGGAACAGCAGCGACCACGCCGCAGTCGGGCGAGCGTTACCGTCGCGCGTCATACGCCGCTTGGCTTGCCCGTTCGCCAGCATGTAGGCGGTCGGGCCCAGCGCGTCGGCGCTCACCTGCCCGATTTCGTCGAGCACCGCGAGGCCGTCGTTGTGGATCGCCGCGATGCTCTCGATACCGTTGTCCGTGGCGCGCCACGTGACCTTGTAGCCGTCGCGCCCGCCGCCGCAGACCGATCCGGCAACCTCGCCCGTCGTCGTCTTGCCCGTGCTCGATCCGCCGCGCCAGTGTAGACCGCCGCCTTCGAACCCGAGCGGACGCAACAGCGGTGCGGCGAACGCGGCCGAAATCGACAACACGAGATGGTCTTGCCCCGCTTTGGTGGACGGTTTGGAACTTCCGATTATAACGGAGTGGTTGGGTCGGTTGTTTGCTGCTTCTCTAATTGCAGTTCCTTGGTTTGGCCCCCTGCGGAGCCCGTTCCTTCGTCCCGGCCCACGCGGCAATGTGGCCGCCGCGCGCAGGAGCGGTCAAGGACGGCCGTCGCTGTGACCTCGCCGTCTGGCACG
>JANYHF010000104.1 GCA_025359185.1 Hyphomicrobiaceae bacterium
AAGCCAAATGGCTTGCTAGGAAGAGCAACGCACTCATCGGCCAAAATCGCCACGCCGCGAAGCGGTGAGGTGAAAACTGTCTGACTGCGGCGTCGCTTTGCTTTCCAATACGAGTGTATTGGCGGCGCAAATCGCCTTGCACTCAGCCAGTTTTGACCTCATCCAGCTCCAACCCATAACTGACGACAGGCCCTAATCCAAACGCTACTCCACCGCCATTAATTTGTCGCCTCCGATAGTTGCTTTCGCCCTGTTCTTGCTCACAGCCAGGGGTTCATGACGTTGGCCGGCAACCCGACCAAGATGTAAGGCGGTGTTAGACTGACGAGGATAGCAACAGTGCGGTCTGAACGGGTAGCCCGGTTTGCGTTCCTTGGCCGCGTTGAAGACCACAGCTCCAACCCGCGCGAAAGGCGGTAGCCCTCATAGCCGCACATTGGGAAGGCTGTCGCCAAATTCAGTGATGAATGCTGCAATGCCGGCGTGATCTTGTGCCGATAGCGGGAAGGACGGGCGGCGGCAGTAGGCAGACTGGATCAACCCGCGCGCGGCCAGGATTGCTTTTTCAATGGCGACGATGTGTTCGACACCGGTCATCCAGCCTTTGATCCAGGGGAGCAACCGACTATGCGACGCCGCAAAGCCAGCCATGTCGCCCGCGTCGAGCAGCGCTTGCGCCGCCTGGTAGAGTTCGACGAATGAGCAGCCCGGCTGCACGCCATTGGCGCCATGCGCAATAGCTTCAGGCCAGTGAAGCCCGGCATACCCAACGAGTACGGATGGCCGGCGCGTTGCCGTGGCGAACAGCTCATCGATCGCTGCGCCCGGCGGCGTCGCCTCGACTTTTACGGCTGCGATGGTCCCGTGCTGGCCGATTAGGCCGGCTATGCTGGCGCAGTTGATGCCAGTCCCGGCCTCATTGGGGGCAAACTGTATGACGACAGGCACATCGACAGCCTCGGCGATGGCGCTAATATGGTCGAGGATCTGCAGCTTGGAAGGCGAGAGGAAAAACGGGGGAAAGATGTTGATGGCCCCGGCGCCTGCATCCACGTAGCGGCGCGCGCGTGTGACGGCGACGTCGGCGGAATGGTCGGTGACTGAGGCGATAATAGCGAGTTGGCTGCCACGTGCGCATTGCACATAAAGCGCCAACAGCGTGCCGCGCTCGTCATCGGTAAGCTTGGGGAATTCGCTCGCCAAGCCAAACAGCAGCGAACTGCGTACCTCTCTTGCGATGATGTGTTCGGCGACACGGGCAAAGCCTGCAAGGTCCAACCGCCCATCGGCCTCGAACGGGACCGCGATGACCGGGCTGACACCCCGTAATTGTAAAGCAACGGCCATACCGGTAATCCGTGTACCACGTGTTGCGCTAGTTTGCTCGTAAATACGGGGACATTTTTTCCGTCCACCGCGAATTTGCTGAGCAATCTGCTAATAAAATCCACCAACCGCGTCCAAGCCGATTTTGCGCCCATCGCCTATGACGACGCCGCTATCGATGTGAACACGCTCCATCGGTTCAAACTCCGTACGAAAGCCTACAACAAATTCGTGCCCCCGATCAGGGCCTGCGTGGAAATTTGGTTTGCAGAGACTTGACTCTCGGCTAACGGTATCCAACAAATAAGATGTCAGACCAATTCTGTTGCCTCGGATGCTCCATGACCGGCGTGCGAAGTTCATCAGTTGAGCGCCTCTCTCCGCTGCCGTCCCTCGACCGGACGGGTGCCGTGATGCGTGCGGTCAGCGGTTATATCGGGCGCTCGAAACTCAAGCCAGGTGAAAAGTTGCCGACGGAACGGCAATTGATGCAATCGCTCGCCGTCGGGCGCTCGACAGTCCGCGAAGTTCTTCGCCAGCTCCAGACCCTTGGAATCGTCGAAACGCGGCAAGGCAGCGGCACCTATCTGCGCCGCGCCGTTTCAGCCAACGCCATCCACATGCCGCTGACGATCGATAGCGCGTCGACGCGCGATCGGCTGCTGCAGACGCTGGAGGTGCGGCGTGGCCTGGAAGTAGAGGTCTCCGCACTAGCGGCAGCCCGCCGCACGCGGGAAGAGCTTGCACATATTGAAACCAAACTTGATGAGATGGAGCGTATACATCTGGCAACCGGAGATGCGGCGCGCGAGGATCTCGCCTTCCATCTCGCCATTTACGACTCAGCTCAAAACCCCATGTTCCGTCAGCTCTTGGAACAGATGCGCGAGGCCTTTCAAGGGTTCTGGCGCAAACCGTTCAACAGGCAGGATTTTGCCAGCCGCACGTTTCCGTTGCATCGCAAGCTGTTCGAAGCCGTCCGCGATCAGGACGCCAAGCGGGCCAGGCGCGTGACTCTGGCGATTTTGGCCATCGTCGAGGACGACATCATGGAGATGTCGCGATGAGCGGCCGCGACGATCCTTTCAAACGGGCCAGCGTGATCGTCGCCCATGATGGGGCGTATCCTTATGACGCTGTCGTGCCGCCGATTGTTCAGACGTCGCTATTTACGTTCGGCAGCTGCGAGGAAATGGCGTCGACCTATCGCGGTGAGCGCCAGCGCTATGTCTATTCGCGCACGACCAACCCAACCGTGCGGCTGTTCGAGGAGAAGATCGCCGGGCTGGAAGGCGCCGATGACGCCATCGGATTTGCCAGCGGTATGGGCGCGATCTCGGGCAGTGTGTTGGCGTTCGTTGAGCCCGGTGACCGCATCGTCTGCGTAAAGCACGTTTATCCTGATGCCTACCGCCTGTTTGAGACACTGCTGAAATCCTGGAATGTGTCCACGACCTATGTTGATGGGCTTGACCACGAGGCGGTGGCTGCGGCCCTGCCGGGGGCAAAACTCTTCTACATGGAGAGCCCGACCAGCTGGCTTATGCAAAGCCACAATGTGGCAGCGCTCGCCAAGCTGGCAAAAGCGAACGGCGTCGTCACCCTGATCGACAACAGCTGGGCGACGCCAGTGTTCCAGCAGCCGGTGACGCTAGGCGTCGATATCGTTCTGCATTCGGCCTCGAAATACATCGGCGGCCATAGCGATGTGGTTGCCGGCGTAGCCGCAGGCCGGGTTGACCTGATCAAACAAATCCGCACCAAGATCTGTCCCTATCTCGGGGCCAAGCTCGCGCCATTTGATGCCTGGCTGCTGCTGCGCGGGCTGCGCACCCTGCCGGCGCGGATGCAGGCGCATGAGGCCGCAGCGTTGTCGGTCGCCCGCCGCCTCGCTGCGCATCCTCGCGTGGCCAAGGTCTACCATCCGGGCCTCGGCAATCATCTGCCTGCGGGCCTGTCGGGCACGTCTGGACTGTTCTCGTTCGAATTCGACAGCACAGTCGACATTCCTGCCTTCTGCGATGCAACGAAACTCTTCAAGCTCGGCGTCAGCTGGGGCGGGCATGAGAGCCTCGTCGTACCGGCTCTGGTCACGCGTGGCCAGGCGGCTGGCCCCAATTCGGCGCTCGACTTCGGCGTCAACGAAAACGTCGTCCGCCTGCATGTCGGCCTGGAAGGTGCCGATGCGCTGTGGGACGATCTCTCCAATGCTATCACCGGTTCGACCCGCCGATGACGGACTGGCCTCGGGTCAACGTTTTGACTGCAACGAAAACTGTAAACTGGAGGAGACACCATGATCCGAAAACTTCTCATCGCCGCCGGCGCGTCGCTGATGCTGGCGCCATCGGCGCTCGCCGATACGACGCTGAAATTGACCGAAGTCATCACCAGCCCCGAACGTACAGAAACACTCAAGGAAATCGTCAAAACCTTCGAGGCAGCCAATCCGGGCACCAAGGTCGAAATCACCTCGCTGCCCTGGGGCCAGGCTTTCGAGAAATTCGCCACCATGGTGTCTGCCGGCGATACGCCCGACGTGGTCGAGATGCCCGACCGCTGGATGTCGCTCTATGCCAGCAAGGGAATGCTCGAGAGCCTCGAGCCCTATCTCGCCAAATGGGACCACACCAAGGATCTCAACAGCCGGGCCCTGGAACTCGGCCGTTACGTTGATAAAAAGACCGCCTACGCCCTTCCCTACGGCTTCTATCTCCGCGCCATGTTCTACAACAAGAAGCTGTTCGCCCAAGCTGGCATTGCCGCGCCACCTAAGACGCTGGCTGAGTTCGTCGACGCCGCCAACAAGGTTGCCAAAATCCCCGGCAAATATGGCTATTGCCTGCGCGGTGGTCCGGGCGGCCTCAACGGCTGGATGATGTTCGGCGCGACCGGTGCTGGCGACAACACGTTCTTCAAGGCGGACGGCACCTCGACAGTCGCCGATGCCGGCTGGATCAAGGGCATGAGCGTCCTCACCGATCTCTACAAGAGTGGCGCGGCGCCCAAGGACAGCGTCAACTGGGGCTTCAACGAGATCGTCTCGGGCTTCTATTCGGGCACCTGCGCCATGCTCGACCAGGACCCGGATGCGCTGATCGCCATCGCCGAACGGATGAACAAGGACGACTACGACGTGGTGCCGATGCCCAAGGGCGAAAACGGCAAGGCTTTCCCGACCTTAGGCTATGCGTCCTGGTCGATTTTCGCCAATTCCAAGCAGAAGGATTTGGCCTGGAAGCTAATCGCGACGCTCGATGGTCCCGAAGGCAATATCGCCTGGAACAAGAAGATTGGTGCCCTGCCGATCTACAAGACGGCCGAGAGCGATCCGTTCTACGCCGATCCGAAGTTTAAAGGGTGGTTCGCCGAACTTGCCGACAAGGACGTTGTGCTGACATCGATGCCGACCTATCTGCCTGAGTTCGCCTTCTTCGCTGACAGTCTGGCGGTGAAGACGACGCAGCAGGCGCTGCTAGGCCAGCTGGCACCCGATGCGATGGCTAAGCAGTGGGCAGAGTATCTAACCAAGGCGCAACAGAAATATTTGGGCAAATAAAGATTCGCTCGCTGTTGTGGGTATGACCCGCCCCACCCCCCACCCTGTTCTTCCCTCTTGAGGGAAAAAGCACAGGATGAGGGTGGGGCGGGAAAGTCGCGGGGGCGTCTGCCCTCGCCTGAGCTGCCGTATGCGGGACTGACCTGATGACGGTTGCGATTGATCAAAGCATGGCTATTCGCCATCGCCGGGCGTGGAGTTCCCGCGTCCTGGCTGTGTCGGAGCCATGGCTCTATGCTTCGCCGGCCGTCATCTTGCTGTCGGCCATCCTGCTGGTGCCCCTGGCGATTGGCATTTCTTACGCCTTTCGCGACATCCAATTGCTCGATCCGATGAGCGGAGGCTATGTTGGCTTGTCGCATTTCAGCGAGATCTGGAACGACGCCAATTTCTGGAACGCCTTGCGCAATACGCTGCAATGGACGGTTGTTTCCGTAATCCTGCAATTCGTCTTTGGCCTGATCCTTGCGCTGATGCTGAATCGGCCCTTCCCCGGCCGCGCCGTGGTTCAGGCGTTGGTGTTTCTGCCTTGGGCCGTACCCGCCTTTCTGTCCGGCCTCAACTGGGCCTGGCTGTTCAATCCCGTTGTCGGTCCCATTCCGCATTGGATGGTCGCGCTGGGCTTGGCGTCCACGCCTGAGAACATCCTGTCCGATCCGAGCCATGCCTTGTGGGGGCCGATCATCGCCATTGTCTGGTGGGGCATTCCGTTCTTCGCGATCACGCTTTTGGCAGCACTCCAATCCATTCCCAAGGACATCTACGAAGCTGCTGAGATCGACGGCGCGGGTCCGCTGCAACGCTTCGCGTCCATCACTGTCCCATTCCTCGCCCCCACCATCGCCATCACGCTGCTGCTGCGTGCGGTATGGATTTCCAATTCGGCCGACCTCATCGTCGTCATGACTAAGGGCGGGCCGGCGGACTCGACACAAATCGTTGCCAGTTACATTTTCACCCAAGCCTTCCAGCGGCTCGATTTTGGCTATGCGTCAGCCATCGCCGTGGTGCTGTTGGTTATACTTCTCGTCTATTCGGCTCTGCTCATTTTCGTGCGCCAGAAACTTATCAAGGCGGGATGAGGCTTTTGCGATGAAAGGCTCACCATTCCGCAAAACGGCCTTCTGGGTGTTTCACTACACCGTCATCGGCCTCTATGTGGTCGTGGCGCTGTTCCCGCTTTATTGGCTTTTGAAAGTATCGGTCACGCCCAACAACCTCCTCTATTCGGAGGGTGTGCGTATGTGGCCGTCGCGCATGACCTTTGACCACTATCTATCTGTGATCCATCATACGGATTTTCCGCTATTCTTCCGCAACAGCGTGATCGTAGCAGCGGGGACGGCCGTCTTTACCACGCTGTTCGCGGCGGGCACCGGCTATGCCTTTTCGCGCTTCGTGTTCCGGGGCAAATTCTGGCTGATCGGCCTGATGCTGGTGACGCAGATGTTCCCGCTGGTGATGATCATTGCGCCAATCTTCCGCATGTTTGCGCCGCTCGGCCTCACCAACAGCCTTACCGGCCTCATCATCATCTACACGGCCTTCAACGTGCCCTTTGCGGCGTTCCTCATGCAATCCTTCTTCGATGCCGTCCCTAGGGAACTGGAGGAGGCCGCCATGATTGATGGAGCCACGCGCTTTGGAGCACTCCGCCAGATCGTGTTGCCCCTGACGATGCCCGGCATCGCCGCAACGCTCGGTTTCATCTTCACGGCCGCTTGGAGCGAGCTCCTGTTCGCCCTGATGCTCAACTCGAAGCAGGACACCACCACCTTCCCTGTCGGCCTGCTGACTTTCGTCTCGAAATTCTCAGTCGACTTCGGACAGATGATGGCGGCTGGCGTGCTGGCGCTCATCCCGGTCTGCATCTTTTTCTTTATAATCCAGCGCCATCTCGTGCAGGGCCTGACCGCCGGCGCGGTCAAAGGCTGAGAGGACAACGCCGCCATGGCTGCCATCGATATCACCGACGTGCACAAGAGTTTCGGCAAGGTACCGGTGCTAAAGGGCGTGGATATTGCAATCGCGTCCGGCGAGTTCGTAGTCCTGGTCGGCCCGTCGGGTTGCGGCAAGTCCACCTTGCTGCGGCTGATCGCCGGACTTGAAGAGATGTCGGCGGGCGAGATCCGCATTGGCGGCCGCGTCGTCAATGATCTGCCGCCCAAGGATCGCGACATCGCCATGGTGTTCCAGTCCTACGCGCTCTATCCCCATATGACGGTCGCCGGCAATATGAGCTACAGCCTGAAACTCAAGCGCACCCCTCGTGAAGTGATCGCCGATGCTGTCACGTCGGCGGGCGCTAAGCTCGGCTTGGGATTGCTGCAGGAGCGCAAACCGCGCGAGCTCTCGGGTGGCCAGCGCCAGCGCGTCGCTATGGGCCGCGCCATCGTGCGCAAGCCGAAGGCCTTCCTGTTCGACGAGCCCTTGTCGAACCTCGACGCCCGCTTGCGCGAACAGATGCGCTTCGAGATCAAAAAGCTGCATCGCGAATTGGGTGCGACCTCTGTGTACGTCACGCACGATCAGATCGAGGCGATGACCATGGCTGACCGTATTGTGGCCCTCAATGGCGGCATCATCCAGCAGGTGGGAACACCGCTGGAGCTGTATGACGATCCGGCCAACATTTTCGTTGCCGGGTTCATCGGGTCACCGGCCATGAATTTCCTGGAGGGCAACGTGCTGCCTGGACCAGGTGGCACCGGGATCAGCGTTGGCGGTCAGACGCTCTGCCGCCTGTCGATGCCATTGGCAGGGTCTGCGCAATCCAAGGTGACTGTGGGTATCCGGCCCGAACGTGTGATGCTGGCAGGAGACACCAGCGGACTTCAGGCCCAAGTTGTCTTGGTTGAACCGACCGGGCTCGGCACCGTTCTGCATCTGGAACTTGCGGGTCAATTCCTGAAACTCTTCACAACCGAACGCCCTGCGCTCAAGATCGGTGATACGGCCGGGGTCAAAGTAGACAGTGCCGACCTGCGCTTCTTTGATGCTGCCACTGGCCAACGCATACGTGTCGCCGGCTAGCGCTAGCGCGCGTCGTGGCCGTCGGTCTGCACATTCGAGATCATGCCCCCCGTGGGTTGGCGAGCCCCGCCATCAACCGCATCGATAACGGCGGCTGGCCCGGCGCGTCCGTGTAGACGTCGCCGGACGTGCTGGCGATGAACGGCCAGTTGAACAGCCCATCCAGCCGCACAAGTTCGTGCTGCATAGTGATGATCTAATCGAGCCGTGCCCGCGGCAACGCGAGCAATTGAGGGGCCAGAGCGACTTGTTCCGTGTGTTGGTTTCCGGTATTCACCGAGCGCGGTAAGCATGGCGCGCTCGCGAGGGCTCCTGACACGGACTGCCCTCTATGTTCGCGGCCCGTCAATTTTAGCTGATGGGATGCATTGCTTAGATTGGATTTATATGGTTGAGGATCGACAGCCCCCGGCCTCCACAGGAGAAGCTATGACCGACACAGGCAAGTGCCCAGTTCCGCACGCGCAGCCAATGCACACAGCTGCTGGAACCAGGTCCAACCGCGACTGGTGGCCCAATCAGCTGAACCTGAGGATCCTTCACCAGCACTCGTCCCTGTCCAATCCCATGGGAACGGCATTCAACTACGCCGAAGAGTTCAAGCAGCTAGACCTTAAGGCCCTCAAAGCGGATCTCTTTGCGCTTATGACAGACTCGCAGGATTGGTGGCCGGCCGACTACGGTCACTACGGACCTTTCTTCATTCGCATGGCCTGGCATAGCGCTGGCACCTACCGCATCGGCGACGGCCGTGGCGGTGCAGGCTCGGGCACGCAGCGCTTCGCGCCACTCAACAGTTGGCCGGACAATGTGAGCCTTGACAAGGCGCGCCGGCTTCTATGGCCGATCAAGCAGAAATACGGCAAGAAGATCTCCTGGGCCGACCTGATCATCCTCGCAGGCAACTGCTCGCTCGAATCCATGGGCTTCAAGACCTTGGGCTTTGCTGGCGGACGCGAGGATATCTGGGAGCCCGAGGAAGACATCTATTGGGGCAACGAGAGCGAGTGGCTGGGCGACAAGCGCTATTCAGGCGACCGGGCCCTCGAGAACCCCCTCGCGGCGGTGCAGATGGGTCTGATCTACGTGAACCCGGAAGGGCCGAACGGAAAGCCAGATCCCGTTGCGTCAGGCCGCGATATTCGCGAGACTTTCGCGCGCATGGCGATGAACGATGATGAGACCGTCGCGCTGATCGCTGGCGGGCACACCTTTGGCAAGGCCCATGGTGCGGCCGAACCGAGCACGTATGTCGGCCCGGCCCCCGAGGGCGCCAGCATCCTGGAGCAGGGCCTGGGCTGGAAGAACAGCTTTGGCAGCGGCAAAGGCGTTCATACGATCTCCAGCGGACTGGAGGGCGCATGGAAACCCAATCCGACCAAGTGGGACAATGGCTACTTCGACACCCTGTTCGGCTACGAGTGGGAGCTGACCCGGAGCCCCGCCGGCGCCCAACAGTGGACACCGAAGGATTCTGCCGCCAAGACCACTGTGGCGGATGCGCATGACCCATCCCTGCGGCATGCACCGATAATGTCCACGGCTGACATGGCGCTGCGGATGGACCCGGCCTATGAGAAGATTTCGCGGCGTTTCCATAAGAACCCGGCTGAGTTTGGCGACGCTTTCGCCCGGGCGTGGTACAAGTTGACCCATCGCGACATGGGTCCGCGCACGCGCTATCTTGGCTCGGAGGTTCCGGCCGAGGTGCTGATCTGGCAAGACCCGGTCCCTGCTGTCGATCACCCGCTGATCGACGCGCACGACATCGCCGCCCTCAAGGACAAGATCCTCGCATCGGGGTTGTCGGTCTCTCAATTGGTGTCGACGGCCTGGGCATCGGCGTCAACGTTCCGCGGCTCCGACAAACGCGGCGGGGCCAACGGCGCGCGCATTCGTCTTGCTCCGCAGAAAGATTGGGAGGTCAACCAGCCGGCCCAGCTGGCGAAGGTGCTGGCAGCCCTTGAAAAGGTCCAAAAGACGTTCAACGGCGCGCAGTCCAGCGGGAAGAAAGTGTCTCTCGCAGACCTGATCGTGCTTGGCGGCTGCGCGGCCGTGGAGACAGCGGCAAAGGCCGCAGGACATGGTTTGGCGGTTGCCTTCACGCCGGGGCGGATGGACGCCGCGCAAGCGCAAACGGACGCGGCGTCCTTCGCCGTGCTCGAACCCGCCGCCGACGGATTCCGCAACTATCTGAAGGCCGGGCACACCCAATCGGCCGAAGAACTGTTGCTGGACAAGGCCCAATTGCTGACTCTCACCGCGCCGGAAATGACCGTCCTGGTCGGCGGCATGCGTGTGCTGAGCACCAACACCGGCGGAGTGCGCCACGGCGTATTCACCAAGCGGCCGGAGACGCTCACCAATGACTTCTTCGTTAACCTGCTCGACATGGGCGTGGCGTGGAAGGCGGTCCCAGAGGCACAAGATGTGTTCGAGGGACGCGACCGCGCGACCGGTGACCTCAAATGGACTGCCACCCGTGCCGATCTCATCTTTGGTTCAAACTCGCAGCTGCGTGCCCTTGCCGAAGTCTATGGCAGTGCGGACGCCAAGGATCGGTATGTCCATGACTTCGTGGCTGCATGGACCAAAGTGATGAACCTAGATCGTTTTGATCTTGTTTGATCTGGGCGAGGGTTTATCGACGGAGACTGAGCGCAGCCAGATCTGACTCTTGAGTGATCCAAGACCAGATCGAGGCTGCGCCGATCTCTGGCCCAGCTTTTCGCGCGGAAATGGTTGCAAACACCGCCCGTCGATTTCACCGTGGAACATCTCGCTCGGCTTCAGCCGTCTGTCGAAACCTGATCCCGGCAGCCCCCGAGCCCGCTCTTTCTCAACGAATCGTCCGTGAGCACCGGTTGGTGTCGGGAGTTCAGCATCCGTCATCGACGTCGTCGTTTGACCGGGCCATCCGCTTATATTTGCGGCGGGCCTAGCGGATGACATAAGCATCGATCCTTCGCAGGGTCGGACGCGGGCGCGTTTTGTAGAAGTGGCTGGGGATGATCGCGATTTCGGTCGCGCATTTGGGCTCTGTCGTCGGCTTCGCCTTTCTGCCTTTCGGCAACAGCACCTCAAAGTCTTGTGCCCGCGTAACAGCCAGCCGCTTGATCTAGATCAATGTCCCTTTGGTCTCTGCGTCCCAGGTTCGTTGTGTCGATTTCGTGAAATTGGGAGGGGGCTGTGCCGGTCATCAACCGAAGTGAAGAAGCCGTTGCCGCGTCTGATGGCTTTGCCGCGTTGGGCGGGCTGGCGGCGTTGGCGCTTGGCGCTGTGATGGCTGTGCAGACCGCCGATCCCGTCATGCGCTTCCATGCGATCCTGTTTCTTGTGGCGGCCGCACTCGCGACAGGCACAATCGTATTGCACGCCTTCGGCCCGGACTGGGCCGCTCCCGCGTCCGTGTCGCTGGTGTTGCAGACACCAAGCGGGGTTTACAGTGACGGCGTAATTCGTGCTGGCCTGATCGCTACGGTCTTCTGGGGCGTGGCCGGTTTCCTCATCGGCGACATTCTGGCGTGGCAGCTCGCGTATCCCGCGCTCAATCTCGATCTGCCCTGGACCAATTTCGGGCGTCTACGTCCGGTGCATACATCGGCCGTGGTGTTCGCTTTTGGCGGCAACGCGCTGATCATGACCTCGTTCTATGTGGTGCAGCGGACATGCCGGGCGCGGCTGGCTGGCAACTGGGCCCCTTGGTTCGTGTTCTGGGGGTACCAGCTCTTCCTGGTGATGGCGGCGACAGGCTATCTGTTGGGCGTTACTCAAGGCAAGGAATACGCCGAACCCGAATGGTACGTCGACATCTGGCTGACCATTGTTTGGGTCGTCTATCTACTGGTATTTTTGGGCACCATCTGGCGACGACAGGAACCGCACATTTACGTCGCGAACTGGTTCTATCTCGCTTTCATTGTCACGGTTGCGATGCTGCATAT
This sequence comes from Hyphomicrobiaceae bacterium, assembly GCA_025359185.1. Classification (GTDB taxonomy): domain Bacteria; phylum Pseudomonadota; class Alphaproteobacteria; order Rhizobiales; family Hyphomicrobiaceae; genus JANYHF01. The sequence continues at coordinate 11,863 of JANYHF010000104.1, forward strand.
CGTCAATAACATTGCTGTCCCTATCCAGTGGACGAGTACCAAGAGCTATCAAATCTATTCTGGCGTTCAAGATGCGATGACGCAGTGGTGGTATGGTCACAACGCGGTTGGATTCTTCCTCACCGCCGGGTTCCTGGCCATGATGTACTACTTCATTCCCAAGCGCGTCGAGCGGCCGGTCTATTCCTACCGCCTCTCCATCGTGCATTTCTGGTCACTGATCTTCCTCTATATCTGGGCGGGTCCGCATCATCTGCATTACACGGCGCTTCCCGACTGGGCGCAGACACTTGGCATGACCTTCTCGATCATGTTGTGGATGCCATCCTGGGGCGGCATGATCAATGGCTTGATGACACTGTCAGGCGCCTGGGATAAGCTCCGTACCGATCCTGTCGTGCGCCTGATGGTCGTCTCGGTCGCCTTCTACGGCATGTCGACCTTCGAAGGTCCGGTGATGAGCATCAAAGCCGTCAACTCGCTCAGTCACTATACGGATTGGACGATTGGCCACGTCCATTCGGGCGCACTCGGATGGGTTGGCATGGTGTCCTTCGGCGCCATCTACTGTCTCACGCCTTGGCTCTGGCATCGTCGCGGGCTCTACTCGATGTGGCTCGTCGAATGGCACTTCTGGCTCGCGACCATCGGCATCCTGCTCTACATCACCTCGATGTGGGTGGCCGGCATCACCCAAGGCCTCATGTGGCGCGCCTATGACGCACTCGGCTTCCTGCAATACTCCTTCGCCGAGACCGTCGATGCCATGCACTGGCCTTATGTGATCCGGGCCGTCGGTGGGTTGTTGTTCCTGCTGGGTGGCCTGATCATGGTCTACAATGTCTGGCGCACCATCCTTGGACATCAATGCGGCGATCTTGCCGAGCAACCGCGGGTGGCTGCGGCCCCTGAACTGCGCGGCGCTCTTGTGCCGGCCGAATAAGGGGGAGATTACAATGTTCAACCGGCACGCCATCGTCGAGAAGCATTCCATGCTGCTGCTTGTCGGCATTCTGATCGTGGTCGCCATTGGCGGCTTGGTCGAAATCGCGCCCCTGTTCTGGCTCGAAAGCACCATCGAGAAAGTCCAGGGTATGCGGCCCTATTCGCCACTGGAATTGGCGGGGCGCGACATCTATGTGCGCGAAGGCTGTTACCTCTGCCACAGCCAAATGATCCGCTCCCTGCGTGATGAGGTGGAGCGCTACGGCCATTATTCGCTGGCGGCCGAAAGCATGTACGACCATCCATTTCAATGGGGTTCCAAGCGCACCGGGCCGGACCTTGCTCGGGTTGGCGGCAAATATTCGGACGACTGGCATGTGGCCCATCTGATCAATCCGCGCTCGGTCGTGCCAGAAAGCATCATGCCAGGCTATCCGTTCCTGGCGTCGGCCCCTCTCGACACGTCAACGATTGTTGACAAGTTGAAGGCTCAGCGCATGGTGGGCGTGCCGTACACAGATGACATGATCGCAAATGCCGTCGCCGACATCGCCCGCCAGATCAACCCCGACTTCAAGGGCGGCGCGGACTTCTTGAAGCGCTATCCAAAGGCGCAGCAGCGATCGTTCAGCGGTGATCCCAATGAAGCCAAGGAAATCGATGCGCTGATCGCCTATCTGCAAATGCTGGGCACGCTGGTCGACTTCGCCAAATACGATGAGTCGGGACCAAATCTGCGATAGGACGCCAAGCCATGACCTATGAAACCGTGACAGTGTACTCACAGATTGCTTCGCTCCTGCTATTCGCCGGCCTGTTCGGCGGGGCCGTCGTCTATGCATTGTGGCCCGGCAACAGCGAGCAGTTCCGGCAGGCCGCGCGCGTGCCGCTCAGAAAGGACGATGACGCCGGAAACATGGGGAGCACGGAATGAGCACGCCAAAGCCGATCGACAAAATCTCCGGTGTTGAGACCACTGGTCATGAGTGGGATGGCATTACCGAGCTCAACAAGCCGCTGCCGCAGTGGTGGCTCTGGGTGTTGTATGCCTGCATAGTTTGGGCCATCGGCTATTGGATCGTCTATCCGGCCTGGCCAGGCATCCATTGCTATACACGCGGACTATGGGGCTACAGCCAGCGCCAGACGGTCAACGACAGCATCGTTGCCGCCCATGCAGCGCAGGGCAAGTTCTACGACGCTGTAGCCAAATCCGATCTGGCAACCATTCAAAAGACTCCGGATTTGCTAACCTTTACCAATGCTGGCGGCCGCATCGCCTTCGCCACCAACTGCGCCTCTTGCCACGGACGTGGCGCTCAGGGCGGCATCGGGTATCCTAATCTCTCGGACGACGATTGGCTGTGGGGCGGCAAGCTCGACGATATTGCTAAGACCCTTACTATAGGGATCCGTGGGCCCAACCCCGACACGAGGACGAGCCAGATGCCGCGCTTCGGCCTCGACAAGCTGTTGGAACCTACACAGATCAACGCTGCCGCCGAATATGTGCTGTCACTTTCGAATTCGTCGCACGACGCAGAGGCGGCTGGACGCGGCAAGCAGCTGTTTGCCGATAATTGCGCGGCCTGCCATGGCTCCGATGGCAAGGGCAAACAGGATGTGGGTTCGCCCAATCTCACCGACGCCATATGGCTTTACGGCGGCCGCAAGGAAGACATCGTTCGCTCTATCGAGACCGGACGCGGCGGCGTGATGCCGACCTGGGGCGGACGGCTTGACCCGGTGACGATCAAGATGCTCGCGGTCTACGTCCATAGTCTCGGCGGCGGACAGTAGATGTGTATGGCGTGCGCAGCGAATGCGCTGGCCTTGGCTGAGGTACAAACGATGACCTTGAATACGGCCAACCCAACGGTGGCCATACCAGAGCGCATCGATGTCGCGCCCGTCAACAAGGCTGACGGTCGCGATCTCTACGCCAAGCGCAAGAAGATTTATCCCAAGCTCGCCTTCGGCAAATTCCGGCTTATCAAGTGGATGGTGATGGCCGTCACCCTCGGCATCTATTACGCCGTGCCGTGGATACGCTGGCCGAGGGGGGCCGGCTTGCCTGACCAGGCTATTCTTGCCGACATCATCAATGGCCGGATCTTCATTGGTCCGATCGAAATCTGGCCACAGGAATTTTATATCGTTACCGGCCTTTTGGTGCTAGGCGCGATGGCGCTGTTTCTGGTCACGGCGCTGGCGGGCCGGGTGTGGTGCGGCTATGCATGCCCGCAAACGGTGTGGACGGACCTCATGATCGCCGTCGAGCGCTTCTGGCAGGGCGACCGCAACGCCCGTATCAAGCTCGACGCCGCGCCTTGGACGGGCCACAAGCTGTTTCTCAAGACCGCGACCCATATCAGCTGGCTGTTGATCTCAATCGCTACCGGCGGCGCGTTCGTGTTCTATTTCCGCGATGCTCCAACGCTGATGGCTGAGTTTGTCACGTTCACGGCCCCTTTGGACGCCTGGCTGTTTCTGGGCATCTTCACGGCCACGACTTATCTCCTCGGCGGTCTCGCGCGTGAACAGGTCTGCACCTATATGTGCCCGTGGCCGCGCATCCAGGGCGCGATGTTCGATGCCGATTCGTTCCTGGTCAGCTACCGTCCGCACCGGGGCGAACCGCGCGGGGCGCACAAGAAGGGCGACCCCTGGGATTTTCGCGGCGACTGTATCGACTGCAACCAATGCGTCGCCGTCTGCCCCATGGGCATCGACATCCGCGACGGCGCGCAGCTGGAATGTATCCAATGCGCCTTGTGCATCGATGCCTGCAACAACGTCATGGACAAGGTGGGACGGCCAAACCTGCTGATCGCGTACGACACCTTCCACAATCTCGATGCCGTGGCCAAGGGCACCAATGTGCGAATCCGGATCATGCGTCCACGCACGGTACTCTATTCGAGCCTTATTGTCCTGCTGTGCGGACTGGTGCTGTTTGCGCTGCTTGCGCGCAGCGATGTCAGCGTGGCTCTGGAGCCCGACCGCAATCCTTTGTTTGTGCGCCTGAGCGACAACAGCATTCGCAACGGTTATACGATCAAGATCCTGAATAAGAAGCAAGAACCCCGCCACTATGCGTTGAGCCTGGACGGACTGCCCGGGGGCAGCATGGCCATACTTGGCCAGGAAGGCGATCCGCACGCCTTGATTGTTGATCCCGCCGATACATTGGTCGCCTTGCGCGTCTACATCACCGTGCCCCCGCTAGCGCTGAAACAAATGACAGGGCACGAGTCGCACTTTGACTTTGTGCTGACCGATATCACCGATGGCAGCATCACGCGTCACGCCGCCGTATTCAGGAGGCCGCAACCGTGACCCAAGCCGCCCAGCTCCAATCCAAGGCCCGGCGACTGAGCGGCAAGCACGTGCTGGCCGTGTTTGTCGCTATGTTCGGCATCATTTTCGCGGTCAACGGCTACATGGCCTATTTGGCGGTCTCAACGTTTTCCGGCGCAGATGGCGAAGACTCTTACCGCCGCGGCCTCGACTACAACACGACCATAGCGGCGGCCGAGCAACAGGCGACACTCGGCTGGGCGACAAACGTCGCGACGATGCCGGAGCGGCGCGGCTTGGAACTTGTTGTCACGGATAAATCCGGCCTGCCGATGACGGGCCAGACCGTCCACGGCGTGATCGCCCGGCCGTCAACTAACCGCTTTGATCGAGCGGTCACGCTTCTCGAAACGGCGCCGGGCCACTATCAGACCACGTTCGTATCGCCGCTGGAAACAGGCAATTGGATCGCCGATTTGACCGTCACATCGCCTATCTCCGCCAGAGAGGCCACACATTTTCAACTGAGGCAGCGGCTATGGCTGAAATAGCATCAATCCGTGGCGAGACGACAGGACGGAGCCTGCCATCAGCGTCGCCCGTCACATCAACCGGCTGCCTCGAGCGGCTGACGTTGGTGGTCGAAAACATGCATTGCGGCGGCTGCATGGGCAAGGTCGAGCGGGCCTTGCAAGGCGTCGAGGGTGTCACTTCGGCGAGGGCCAATCTGTCCGCCCGGCTTGTCAGCGTCGAGGCCAAGCCCGGCGCCGTCACGCCGCGTGCGCTGATCGACGCGCTGACAAAAGCAGGCTACCGGGCCGCCGATATCGCCGAAGGTCCGCCGGACCCGGCCCGGGCCCGCGAACGCGATCTCCTGTTGCGCATCGGCGTTGCAGGCTTTGCGGCGTCCAACATCATGCTGCTCTCGGTAGGTGTTTGGGCGGGCATGGTCAGCGATATGGGGCCCGGCGCAGCGCAGCTGTTCCATTGGGTCTCCGCGCTCATCGCGCTGCCGGCCGTCGCCTATGCGGGCCAGCCATTCTTTCGCTCCGCATACGACGCCATATCTGTCCGGCGGCTGAATATGGACGTGCCGATCTCGGTTGCCATTAGCCTGGCCACCGGTATGAGCCTGTTCCAAACCCTGCGCGGCAGCGAGCAAGTCTATTTCGACGCCGCCGTCACGCTGCTTCTGTTCCTGCTCACCGGCCGTTTCCTCGACCAGCGGATGCGCGTGAAGGCGGCCGGTGCGGCGCGCAACCTGATGGCGCTGAAGGCCGATTGGGCGAGCGTGCTGCAACCGGATGGCAGCGTGCTCGACATCCCCGCGCGTGCCTTGCAGCCGGGTATGCGCGTTCTGGTGACGGCTGGCGCGCGGATTCCGGCAGACGCGCTGGTCATGAAAGGTATGAGCGACGTCGATGAAAGCCTGATCACCGGCGAACCTGCGCCGCGCGCAATCGAGCCCGGAGCCCGTGTTCATGCGGGTACGGTCAATCTGAGCGGCGTCATCGAGATCGAAGCCACCGCGACCGAAACCAACACATTGCTGGCCGAGATCGGCCGCCTGATGGCTGCCGCCGAACAGGGCCGGGGACGCTATGTGCGCCTGGCCGACCGGGCGGCGCGGATCTATGCGCCGGCCGTGCATCTGCTGGGCCTTGGCACTTTTACCGGTTGGTTGCTGCTGGGCGCCAGTTGGCAAGCCGCGTTGACCGCCGCCATCGCAGTGCTGATCATCACCTGCCCCTGCGCGCTCGCCCTGGCGGTACCGGCGGTGCAAGTCGCCGCCTCCAGCCGTTTGTTCGGCCGTGGACTGATCTTGAAGGCAGCGGACGGATTGGAGCGGTTGGCCGAGGTCGACACAGTTGTGCTCGACAAGACCGGCACATTGACCACGGGTGAACCTGTGCCCGCCGGTCTCGACGCTTGCGCGCCGGAAACGCTGCGGCGGGCAGCGGGCTTAGCGGCAGCCAGCCGCCATCCCTACGCGCGGGCGCTACTGCGCTATGCGACCGACCGCTTGGGGCCAATTTCTGTCCATCCCGATGTCCATGAACGTCCGGGCCAAGGCCTGAGCCTGGTCACTGCTTTGGGCGAGGAGCGCTTGGGTTCGGCCAAATTCGCAGGCGATCCTAGATCAGCTAACCGGGCCAGTCTTTGGTATGCCGCACCGGGCATGCCACTGGGCGGCTTTGAGTTCAAGGACCAGTTGCGGCCCGACGCCACTAAAGTGATCGCGACATTGCGCGCCTCGGGTTATGCGGTGGAACTGCTCTCGGGCGATACCGCAGCGCGGGTTGCCGAAGTCGCAGGGCTTGCTGGCATAGTTGACGCCAGTGGCGGGCAATCGCCGGTTGACAAAATCGCGCGACTGGCAACGCTCAAGGCCAACGGACGGCGTGTGCTGATGGTTGGCGACGGCCTCAATGACGCGCCAGCCTTGGCCGCCGGGCACGCCAGCCTCTCGCCGTCGGGCGCAGCCGAGATCAGTCAGACGGTGGCCGATGTGATCTGGCAGGGCGCCTCGCTGCTGCCGCTGCTGGAGCTTCTGGGTGTCGCGCGGCAAAGCCGGCGGATGGCCCTGCAAAACTTCGCGATCGCCATCGGCTATAACGCTGTTTTCGTGCCACTGGCGGTGGCGGGCCTGGTGACGCCGCTTATTGCGGCGCTGGCCATGTCAACGTCCTCGATTGTTGTTACTGCGAATGCGGTGCGCCTTCGGCACATGCCTTGCCGTTTGAAGGCTCCCAGCTCATGACGGCGCTTGCCTGGCTCATGCCCTGTGCCTTGTTGCTCGGCCTGCTCGGGCTGCTCGCCTTTCTTTGGGCGCTGCGCTCGGGCCAGTTCGAGGACCTTGAAGGTGCCGGATGGCGAGCCCTCGACGACAATGAATCAGGTTCTGTCGCGCAAACGGCCTTGCCAACCGGTGATAAGCTGGCGACCCAAAGACAAAACCCGGCCAGGACCATGCACAGCCGCAAACAGGAGGCCGGCAAGAAAGGTGAAGTGGTCGATGAAGAAGCCGAACTCGTCCTGGTTCTTGGCCCAATGCGATGGTCCGTGGAACGAAAAGGCGAGAAAGATCACGTAGACACCAGCGAGCAAGGCGGCCTCGGAGAAAAAGGCTCCAGTAAGGAAGCACAGCACCAGGGCCGTTTCGAATAACGCGGCAGCCCAGGCCAGCAGCAGCGGTATCGGAAACCCCGCAGCCGCGATGTAGCCCGCAGTGGCGTCCATGCCGAGAAATTTGAAAGTGGCGGCCATGGCAAAGAGCGCGGCAAAGATCAGCCGGGCCAAAAGGATGGCGGCGGTCCGCCAAGTGGCGTGTTCGATTTGTGCGGACATCGGTTCTTTTTCGGTGCTGTTCATGCTGCTGCTCCCAAAACGTTGGAAAAGTGTGCGGATTGAACTACGCGGCGGGTTGCTCTGCCATGGCCTTAAGAGTGGCGAGGCCCTTGGCGAACTCGCCGCCGACCATCTTGTCCATGTTGAAGAGCGTTCCCATCACCTTGTGGGAAAAGTTGCGTTGGCCGGACATCGCCCAGGTTACCGAGGTGGCTTTGCCAGTTGGGATGAGCTTGAATTCGACGTCGTTCTTGGCGGCGAATGGCCTGGTGATTTCAAGCTTCATTGCGATCCGTGAGGGTGGCGTCGATGTTGTAATCCGCATGTTGCCGGCACCTGCCCGGCCAGTGCTGTTCCAGTCATAAGCCGCGCCATCGCCGCTGTTTGCGCCGCTGTAGTTGATGACTGCTTTGGTGTCGCCGAAACCAAAGGGGTTCCAGCGGTTGAAATTCCGGTAATCGTTAATCAGCGGGAAGATCGCTTCGGGCGCGGCCTTGATCTCGGCCGTCCGCTCGATACGGAAATCGCTGGGTTTCATGGCGACATAGGCAAGAAACACAAGCACGGCGACGGCGATCAGTAGAAGGACTGTCAGAAGGGTGCTGAACATGAAGCGCTCCTATTGGAACTAGGGATGTTCGAGAGGCCAGGATTGATGGGCTTACGCCTCGACGATCGGCACGAAGCCGCCGAAGATCATGCGTTTGCCATCAACCGGCATCGGCATGACATCGGGATGGACGCGCGGGTCGGCCATGAATTTGGCCATGCCGGCGTCGCGCACCGCTCGTGAGGGCCAGACGACCCAAGAGAAGACGACGGTTTCGCCCGGCTCCAGTTTTACCGCCATGGGAAATGAGGTCAGCTTGCCATCGGGGACGTCGTCGCCCCAGCACTCGACGACGCTGAGTGCCCCGTGCTCCTTGAAAATGGGAGCGGCCGTGGCGGCGTGCTTGATGTATTCCTCGCGTTTGGCAGTCGGCACGGGCAACAGGAAGCCATCGACATAGGTCATATTTGCGTTCCCTTTCGGAGTGATCCGGCACCGGCGCCGGGGTTTGTAAGCCAAGGACGAAGCAGCATTGCCGACGCCGACAGCGGCCTCAAACTTTTTTCGCCAACTGCCGGGCTGCGCCGGGATCAGCGCTGAGGCGGTCGAGATGCTGGCGGATATGCGCGGCTTCGGCGGGTGTGTGGGCGAGCGCTATCGCCCGCTCGAATGCCTCTCGGGCTTCGGGCGCCCGGCCAAGCTGCTCCAGCAGGGCGCCCTTGACGCCGAAGAAATAAAAATACCCGACCAGTCTTGCGGCCAGGGGTTCGATCATGGCCAGCGCCTCCGCGGGCCCGCGCAACTTGGAAATGGCAACCGCGCGATTGAGCGTAATAACTGGCGAAGGCTGCATTCGTTCCAGGACCGCATAAAGACCGTCGATCCCGGACCAGTCGGTGTCCTCAGCCCGTTTTGCGCGCGCGTGCAACGCCGCAATCGCAGCTTGCACCTGGTAAGGGGCGGGCCTGTTGTGGCGCATGGCTTTATCCAGCAGCGCCAGGCCCTCGCCGATCATTTCAGGGTTCCATAGCTCGCGGTCCTGCTCATCGAGCAGGATGATGGTGCCGTCGGCATCGAGACGCGCAGGGGTACGCGCGTGCTGCAACATCAGCAGCGCCGTCAGCCCCAACATCTCGGGCTCGGCCGGGAACAATTTCAGCAGCAGGCGGGCGAGCCGGATGGCTTCATCGCACAGCGGTACGCGCACATGGGCCGTGCCGCCGCTGGCCGCATAACCCTCGTTGAACAGGAGGTACACAACGGCGGCCACAGCGCCGAGCCGTTCGGCGCGCTCGGGTGCGCTTGGGCTCTCATACGGCACCTCCGCATCGGCGACCTTGCGCTTGGCGCGCGTGAGGCGCTGCTCCATGGCGCTCTCGCTGCTGAGGAAGGCGCGCGCGATCTCGGGCAGCGTCAGACCGGAAATGATGCGCAGCGCCAGCGGGATCTGCTGCGCGGCTGGCAGATCGGGATGGCAGCAGATGAACAGCAGGCGCAGGATATCGTCCCTGTAATGCGCATCGTCGAGCCGGTCTGCCAGCGCTGATTCCGCATCCTCGAGATCGGACAGCACGTCATCGGGCGGCAGCGGCTCCTGCCGCTTCTGCCGCCGCACCGCATCGATGGCGTAGTTGCGCCCGACCAAGATCAGCCATCCGGCCGGATCACGCGGCGGACCGTTCTGCGGCCAGGATTTCAGCGCTTTCAGGCAAGCTTCTTGCGTCGCCTCCTCGGCCGCATCCAGGTCGCGGAAATAGCGCAGCAGGGCCGCCACTACGCGAGGGCGCGTTGCGGTCAGCGTCGCGCCGATGTTGGCAAGCGTCGTCATGGTCCGGTTTTTCCAGCTTGGAAATAGTGCAGTGGACGGATTTCATAGGTGCCGCCCGGGTTGGCATGCCCCAACTCGCGGGCGATAGCCAAAACCTCATCAAGGCCGCTGCAATCGAGCACATACAAGCCGAGCAGCTGCTCCTTGGTCTCGGCGAACGGCCCGTCAATGACGAGGGCGGGTTCGCGGTCCTTGCGCAGCGTGGTCGCAGTGCTGGTGGGCATCAGCCGGAGGGATGGGCCAAGCTTGCCCTCTTTCAGCAGCCGGTCCTGAATGGCGCCGAGCTTGCCCATGACCTCGGCGTCCTTTTCCTTGCTCCAGGCAAAGACGGTCTCTTCGTGGTGATAGCAGAGGATAGCGTACTGCATGCCGGTCTTCCTTCGCGCGTAATCCAAGGACGAACGAGCATAGCCGAAACCGACATCGGTCAACGAGACGCTGTGGAAGGGTTGTTGAACTGCCTGAAATGGCCGCCGGCCTTACCAAGGGTCCATGCGACTCGAGCCTGATACTTGAGCACCCAATCGCTAGCGCCCGACTGGCAGCAACTCTCCATCTCTCATTTGTTCACGCTGTCTTGCAAAACTGGACGGCCTCAGGACAGGGCAGCGACACCGCCAGCACGGAGCGACCGGCGAAAATTGTGATGACCGAGACCGTTACGATTGATGCCCCTTACTGGGCCCATCCGCGCCAGACCATCACCCCAACCACGGTTGCCAGTGCGGCCAGTATCGCCCACCGCCACAAGCGCCCGCCGCGTGCTTGCCCCTCGCCAATCCGGCGCACCGTATCGTCGTCCAGCCGCAGCCCGTCGCGCGCCATGCCCGAGAACGCGTCCGCCGCGCGTTCGGCGTGCAGCAGCATCATGGGCAGGTCCGCCAGTGCCTTGCCCATCTGTCCCGCGCCTTCGCCCGCCTCCTTCAACCGGCCTTCCATCCCCAGCGCCCGCTGCATCCAGTCTTTCACGACGGGCTCGGCGGCGGTCCAGATGTTCAGTGTCGGATCGAGCGTGCGGGCGACGCCTTCCACCACCACCATGGTCTTTTGCAGCAGGATCAATTCGGGCCGCGTCTGCATGTCGAATACATCCGTATACGCAAAAAGTTGTCCCAAAAGATGCCCCATGGAAATCTCTTCGGCCGGGCGGCCCATCAGCGGCTCACCGATGGCGCGCAGGGCTTGGGCGAACACCGCCACCGATTGCGTCTCAGGTACATAGCCCGCCGCGAAATGTGCCTGTGCCGCCCGCATATAATCGCGCGTGAGAAAGCCTAACAGGATTTCGGCCAGGAACCGCCGCTCTTTGCCCGACAGCCGGCCCATGATGCCGAAATCAACCGCGACGATGGTTCCCGCCGCGTCCACGAACAAATTGCCCTGGTGCATATCGGCGTGGAAAAAACCGTCGCGCATGGCGTGGCGCAGGAAGTGGCGGATGAGGTCTTCGCCCAGCAGCTTCAGATCGAACCCGGCGGCGCGCAAGGCGGCCACGTCGCTCATCTGTGTGCCCTCGATCCATTCGATGGTGAGCACGTTTGAGCCCGTCCGCTGCCAGTCGATCGTTGGCACCCGGAAACCCACATCATCCGCCGTGTTGGCGGCCATCTCGGAAATCGCGGCGGCCTCCATCCGCAGATCGGTCTCGATGGTCATGGAACGGTGGAGCGTATCGACAACGGCTACGGGACGCAGGCGGCGGATCGGCGGGTGCCAAAGTTCGGCCTGGCGGGCGGCGAAATAGAACGAGCCGATGTCGGCGGCAAAGCGCGCCTCGATACCTGGGCGCAAGACCTTGACGGCAACCTCGCGGCGGGCGCCATCAGCGTCGACCGTCACGGCCTTGTGCACTTGCGCGATCGAGGCGGCGGCCACGGGCGGCCCGAACTCGGCGAACAGCTCGTTGAGCGGTTTGCCGAAAGTCTCCTCGATCATGCGCCGCGCCTCGGCCTGCGGGAACGGCGCCATGCGGTCCTGGAGGCCGCTGAGGTCGCTTGCGAGCGACACGCCGATCAGGTCCGGCCGTGCGGCGAGGAACTGGCCAGCTTTGATGTAGGAGGGGCCGAGCCGGGCCAGCGCCGCCGCCAAGGGCGGTTCGCCAGGTTTGAGGCGGGGGCGGAACGGCCGCATGACCATCCGCAACGGCCAGCTCGCCCATTGCGCCACCGTCAGCAGCAGCGGCACAGGCTGCCCCTTGGGCACAAAGCGCACGCCATATTCGGCGAACACGAGGCCGGCGCGGGCAAGGCGGACCAAATCAGTGAGGGCATTCGACATATGCGGCAGATGCCCTATCGCTGCGCCCGGCACAAGCACGCCAACCGGTCTATGTTACAGCATAGTGTATGACGGATCTTGCAACTGACATTAAACCGGCATCGGCTTGGCATCGGTATCGCGCAGATAGAGCGGATCGAGCTGTTCGGTCAGGGGCGCGGCGTCGGCCAGCAGGGCGAGGTGGCGGGCGTGCGGCAACACTCCGGGCAGCACGGCCACGGCCTCGCCGCCAGCTGCCGTCACCGCCTCGGCCAGCATCGCGCCACCCGAACCCACGGCGATGATCCTTCGGCCATGTAAGGCCACCGCCAGATCGGCAGGCGTCCTCAAGGCGGGGGCCAGCAGCGGCTCGGCGATGCTGTCGCCAAACACCTCCGCATAGATCCGGCCGGCTCGTGCGTCCACGCACACGGCTAGCGCCGCGCCGGCCCGTGTCACACCAAAATGTCCGGTGTCCAGCAGCGTGTCGGCGCGCATCGCCATCACCGCAAGGCTGGTCAGCGTCACCACGGGCAAGCCCAAAGCCAGACGGAACCCGCGCGCCGCCGACAGCCCAATGCGCGCGCCGGTAAAACTGCCTGGCCCGATCGTGACGGCGATCTTGCGCAGATCGGCAAACCGCAAATCGGCGGCCGACATCAGCGCCGCGATCATCGGCAGAAGCGCCTCGGCGTGGCCGGTCGCCATTTCGCGATAATCCTCGCGCAGCTGCCAGTCGCCCGCCACGCCCCGCAAGCGCAGAGCGGCCGAACAGGCGCCGAAACAGGTGTCAAAGGCGAGCGTGGTCATGGGGTGTGGTCTGTTATCGTTACTTGACACCATTTACGTCATGGCCAGGCTTAACCCGGCCATGACGTTTTTTACTGCGATAGAGTGGGCGTCAACCCTCAGACACTTGCCACACCGACCCCCGCGAACGCATCGAAGGCGGCCCAGAATTGTTGCCGGAGATCGTCGCGTTCTTGCAGGATTTCGTGCCGCGCATACGGAATTGTGATCGAGCGGGCGAGTTTGAGGCGGGTGGCGTAGTCCTCGATCAGGGGCGAATCTGCGATCGGGTCATCGCCGCCGAGGACGAACAGGATTGGGATCTTGATGGATGCCAAATGGCTGGCGCTGGTGATCAGCTTCATGGAGCGGAAAGCGGCGCGCATCCAGGCGTAGGTGGGCGAGCCGAGGCCGAGCTGCGGTGCAGCGGCGACGATGGCGTTATTGCGCAGGTAACGCTCGCGGTCGGTGGTGATGCCGTTGCCCTCGAAGGGCCAGGTCTCGCCGTAGTCGCCGTTGCCGCTGCCTGCAAAGGCCTTGGCGGCACCCACCCAATGGGCGGCATAGCTGATCGCCCTGGCGATCTCGCGTGTGGTCGGCAGCACTTTGCGGTTGAGGCGGATCATCGGCGCCGAGAGCACAATTTTCTCGAACCAGAGCCCGGGCCGGGCCGCTGCGCGCAGCAGAATGTTGCCGCCCATCGAGTGCGCGAGTCCAATATAGGGCGGCGGGCAGTCGGGCATCACGATCTCGCGCATGAACAATGTGAGGTCGGCGTCGTAATCGGCGAAGTCGCGCACGTAGCCTTTGCGCGGATTGGGCAGCATCCGGTCCGAGCCACCCTGGCCGCGCCAGTCCATCGTGGCAACGGCAAAGCCGCGGCGGCGCAGATCGGCGACCACCTCGAAGTATTTCTCGATGAATTCCGTCCGCCCGCCGAGCAACACCACTGTGCCGCGATGCGGGCTCTGATTGGCGTCCCAGCGGGCGTAGCGCAGCTTAACGCCGTCGCCCGCCACCAACGTGCCGATGGTCGCGCCGCTTGGCACAGGGTTTTTTGCCAGCCCGATCAGATCCTGCATCACCATGGCTGCGCTCACGTCTTCTGAAGGATGGCGATGGCTTCGTTGTAGGCGCGCTTGTCGCCGGCCGCGATAATTTGGCCGCCGTTCATGGGGCTGCCGCCGTCCCACGTCGTCACGATGCCGCCCGCCCGCTCGATGATCGGCACCACGGCGGCAATGTCGAAACTTTGCAGGTTGGCCTCGATGACGAGGTCCACCATGCCGGCCGCCACCAGGCAGTAGACGTAGCAATCGCCGCCGTAACGGGTCATTTTTGTCCGCCCCATGATGTCGTCCCAGCGGGCCTTTTCGTGTGCGGTTTTGAACAGATTCGGGCTGGTGCAGCCGAGCACCGCGTGCGCAAGACCGGCACAAGGGCGCACTTTCAAGGCGTGCTCGCCAAGCGGCCCGGTCGTGCGCGCGCCGGTTTGGGTGCTCCAGAACACTTCGCTCGTGAACGGCTGGCTCATGACGCCCAGTACCGGCTGACCCTCAAAGGTCAGCGCGATCAGTGTGCCCCAGGTCGGCAGGCCCATCATGAAGGCGCGGGTGCCATCGATGGGGTCGATCACCCATTGATAGGGCGCGTCGGGCCGGGAGGAGCCGTATTCTTCGCCAAGAATGCCGTGGGCGGGAAAGCGCGCCTCGACCTCGCGCCGGATCAGCTCCTCGACGGCCTTGTCTGCGGCGGTGACGGGATCGAACTCAGCCGCGCCACCATCATGGGCCGTCTTGCCCAGGTTTTTGTTCTCGATGTCCAATGGGCGGCGATAGTAGGGCAGCACCAGCGCGCCGGAGGATTTCGCCAATCCCAGCGCAAAGCTGAGCAAGGTGTCGAAGCTGTCCGGCTTTGGCACGGCGGCTTTGGTCATAATACTGGCTCCCCGGCGGCCCTGGTTTGCACATTTGTGGCTACAACGACACATGGACACAGCAATGCGGCCTCACTTGCTGCGCTTGACCTTGAACGAATCACTGACGGCGACCATATATAACGCGTGGGTTGGATGGGCTCTGTCCTCCGCCCCACATGCCCTCCTTGGGCGTTTCCTCCCTAGACTTGGGCCGTAGGGGTCTCCCGCCGGCCCTTTTTTCTGTCTTTTTTCTGTCCGATGCCCGCCAGTCCTACCGCAGCGCAGCAAATTTGCCGGCACGACAGGCGGTCCTGGACAGATCACAGGGTGCGGCAGCGAGTCAGCCGCATATCAAACCGCTTTCTATTCCCTTTTTGCATGCCCGCAATGCATAGCTTGAGCGACTATGAGCTTGTCATTTGTTGCATTGCACACTAGATTTTGTATCGCCGAACGACGGCTCCGCCGTTCTTCGGTGCCCTCCTTGGGCGTTTCCTCCCTAGACTTGGGCCGCTGGCACTGCCGACGGCCTCTTTTTTTGTCCGCACGCCGGGCGTATTTGCTGCGCTGCTGCGCCCCATTATTCCGCGGCGGCCCGCAGCGGCCGCAACGTCTCGCAAAACCCCGCCAATCCTGCCGCCAGCTGCATCATGTGCCGGCGCACGGCCGCAAATCCGTCCGTCACCGTCAGCGCCGCCTCATCTGTGAACAGGGCGCGGTTCACCTCCAATTGCAGCGCGTGCACGCCGCGCACCGGGTTTCCGTAGTGCTCCGTGATGTAACCGCCCGCGTAAGGCCGGTTCAGCGCCACGTCATAACCAAAACCGCTCAAGGTCTGCTCGACATACCGTGTCAACTCGCTGGCACACGACGCGCCGAAGCGGTCACCTAGCACAAAATGCGCGCGGGTGCCCTCGTTGGCCGAACCGCTGCCGCTCACCGACGACGGCATCGAATGGCAATCGATCAGCACCGCACAGCCGAAATGCGCCTCGGCCCGGTCGAGCAGCAGCCGCAGCTCGGCATGATAGGGCCAATACAACCTGTCGATCCGCGCCATCCCCTCGTCCACCGACAGCCGCCGGTTGTAGATTTCCTCTGCTTCACCCACCACGCGCGCAATCGTACCCAGCCCGCCCAGCACCCGCAGCGAGCGCGTGTTGGCAAAGGCCGGCAGGGCGTCCTCGAACAGATCGGGATCGAGTTCATAGGGCTCGCGGTTTAGATCGAGATAAGCGCGTGGGAAGCGGGCGGCCAGCATCGGAGCGCCATAGCCGGTGACGCCCGCAAACAGCTCCTCGACAAAGGCATCTTCGGATTTGCGCAAGCGATCAGGCGTGAGGCGCGAAGACGCAATGAACTCCGGCGGATAAAACCGGCCCGAATGGGGGGAGTTGAAAACCAGAGGAACCGTGAGGCGTCCCGGCTCGTGTCTGGCAAAAGCAGGTGTGTGATCCCACACGGCAAGGTTGGATGGCCGTTCGCTCATGCTTTTGCCGGAACTCTGGTGGAGGGGATTGTTGACCGCCGGGCCGGAGCCGATGGCGGATGCACCATGCCAAGCCCCGGTGCTTGAGTCCATCACCCTAATCCACGTATGGATACATCAGATGTGGAGATCGGCCAGCGATGGTTGAGAGAAGGTTCAGGATTTCACTCCACATTTACCATCATGACGGCAGAGTGCGTTCTTGCCGCGTCTGGTGTGCTGTAACGAGAGTTGAGCCCTGCCCATGTCCGTATACGATTTTCTCGAGCGTCCCATGCAGCGCATACTCCTGGCGGAGGACGACGATTCGATGCGGCGTTTCCTCGTCGGCGCGCTGGAGAAGGCGGGCTACCAGGTCGCCTCATTCGCCGACGGCGCGCAAGCCTTCGCACGGTTGCAGCACGAGCCGTTCACGCTGCTCTTGACTGACATCGTCATGCCCGAGATGGACGGCATCGAACTGGCGCGGCGGGCGACCGAGATCGACCCCGAAATCAAGATCATGTTCATCACAGGGTTCGCAGGGGTGACTTTGAACACCGACAACAGCGCGCCGAAGGATGCTAAGGTGCTGAGCAAGCCGTTCCATTTGAAGGATCTGGTACGGGAAGTGGATAGGCTGCTGGAGGCGTAAGTGAAACCCTCTGATTGCCCTGCCTCTATGCGTCACTTTGGGAGAAATGTCGAAGAGCTGGGGACCACCTTTTGGACAGGTCTTTGCGCGCGTGGCTGACGCATTGACTTACGCCATCCGGCCTTCTCGCGATGGCGCAATGACCCCCTTGCAGGTCCCAGGAGCTTTATGATTATTGGCACCATACTGTCAGGGCGGCCAGCTCAAAAACTCAAGAGAATGCTATGGGCGCGATGCGTAGCTTGATCGCGACTGTGGTGGTCGTCACGGCGGCTTGGCTAGGCGGGCTGGCGGCTGCAGCGGCCCAGCCGGACGCGGCGCAATCGCAAAAAGTCCTCAGCAACTGGTATACCCTGATGCTTGCCCTGGTGCGGCACACGCCCACCTACTCGCCGCCGGTCGCCAGCCGGTCATTTGCCTATGTTGGCGTCACCGTGTTTGAAATTGTGGCGAGCGGTTCGGGCGACCTGACATCGTTGGCCGGTCAGTTGCACGGGTTGAAGGCCGTGCCTCAGCGCGAAGCGGGCAAGACTTACGACGACGCCATGGCGCTCGAAGCGGCGCTGGCATTTGCGGCGGAAAATTTCTTCGGCAACACCGGGCCGACCGGCCAGCGGGCCATGGCGGCGCTGAAAGCCAAATTGAGCGCCGATGTGATGGCCGGGCTGTCCCCCGATATCGCGTCGCGGAGCCAGGCCTATGGTCAGGCCGTTGCGGCGCATATTCTTGCGTGGTCGCGAAGCGATGGCGGTGCCGTCATTACGAACCTGGGCTTCCCAACTCAGTATCAGCTCATCGCCGGGCCAGCCCATTGGGTGCCCACAAACCTGATCGCATTGCAGCAAACGCCTCTGCTGCCGGATTGGGGCAAAAATCGCACATTCGTTTTGCCAACAAACACCACCTGTTCGTTGCCACCCCCACCAGCCTACAGCGAAGACAAAACCTCTGAGTTCTACAAGCAGGCGCTCGAAATCGTCGAAATGAAAAGGAATTTGACGCCGGATCAGCGCACCATTGCTAGGGTCTGGGCCGATGACGCCATGCTATCGACGACCCCGCCAGGGCATTGGATTTCAATTGTCCTGCAGATTTTCGAACGCGATAAAACCTCGCTGGAGACCCGCGCTGAAATCCTGGCGCGTCTCGGTGTGGGGTTGGCAGATGCCTTCATCGGCTGCTGGCAGACCAAGTATCAATACGACCTTGTCAGGCCGATCAGCTATATTCGCCGCGTGTTCGATCCGGCTTGGGACCCTGCGCTTAGCACACCACCGTTTCCCGAGTATCCGAGCGGTCACAGCACGCAATCAGGCGTGGCAGCCACGGTGTTGACCAAACTGCTTGGCGACCATTTCGCGTTCGAAGATGCCACATACCTGAAAGAAGGTTTGAAGCCGCGCGCCTATGCCAGCTTCTGGGCCGCCGCCGATGAGGCAGCGGTCTCGCGGCTTTACGGTGGCATTCATTTCCGCGCGGCAATTGAGCGTGGCCTCGACCAGGGGCGCTGCATCGGCGCGTTCGTCAATGCTCTGAGGACCCGGAGGTAAATCTTGCGTCTGGTGTTCCTGGGTCTTGTGTTGGCGGCAGTGAGTTGCAGTCCGTCTTTTGCTGCCGAAACCACTCCTCTCATCCCCAGCTTTGCCGATGAAACCGCCAGCGCGGGTATCGACAGCGTCTATGCGGGCGAGTGGCAATATATGGTGGGCGGGGGCGTCGCCACGTTTGACTGCAACGGCGATGGCTTTCCCGACATGCTGCTGGCAGGGGGCGCGTCGAAGGCGAAATTCTACCGCAACATCAGCACCAAGGGCGGCGCGCTGAAGTTCAAAGCTGAGACCAGCGGCCTCGAACTGGACGCGGTAACGGGCGCCTATCCCATCGACATCGACAGCGACGGCGTCACCGATCTGGTGCTTTTGCGCGTCGGCGAGAACGTGGTGATGCGCGGGCTTGGCGGTTGCCGCTTCGAACGCGCCAACGAGCTTTGGAGTTTTGACGGCGGCGACGGCTGGTCAACGGCGATGGCCGCCACCTTTGAGCATGGCGCAAGCTGGCCGACGATCGCGATTGGCAACTACATCAACCGCAAGGAAGAGATCGCGCCCTGGGGGACGTGCACGGACAACTGGCTGCACCGGCCCGATAGCAAAGCCGAAGCCAAGTTCGCCGCGCCCTTGCCGCTGAAACCGAGCTTCTGCGCGCTCTCGATGCTGTTCACCGATTGGAACAAGTCGGGCACACCGTCCCTGCGGGTCTCCAATGATCGCGAATATTACGAAGGCGGGCAAGAGCAGCTCTGGCACATCGATGCCAATCAGCCGCCCGCTCTGTATACAGAAAAAGAGGGCTGGAGGCCCTTGCGGATCTGGGGCATGGGCATCGCCAGCTACGATCTCAATGCAGACGGCTATCCGGACTACTTCCTGACCAGCATGGCCGACAACAAATTGCAAACGCTGGCCGCACCTCCTACCGGCGGCCAGCCGGCCCAGCCCGTGTTCAAGGACGTGGCCTTTGCCAAAGGCGTCACCGCGCACCGGCCCTTCACGGGCACCGACCTCAGGCCAAGCACCGGCTGGCACGCGCAGTTTGCCGATGTCAACAATGACGGCCTTGCCGATCTGTTCATCGCCAAGGGCAACGTCGCCAAGATGCCCGACTTCGCCACGAAAGACCCCAACAACCTGTTACTACAAACCGGAAGCGGCACGTTCGAGGAAGTGGCGGACAAGGCCGGTGTCGCCAGCACCGCCACATCGCGCGGCGCGGCGCTGGTGGATTTCAACCTCGACGGCCTCCTCGATCTGGTGGTGGTGAACCGCTGGGAGACCGCGCAACTCTGGCGCAACACGACGGCACATGCGGGCCATTGGGTCGAGGTGAAGCTGCAACAGCCGGGCGCCAACCGCGACGCCATCGGCGCGTGGCTGGAGGTCAAACGCGGGACCACTTTCATGCGCCGCGAAATTACCGTGGGCGGCGGTCATGCCAGCGGCCAGAGCGGCTGGTGGCACTTCGGCCTCGGGGATGCCCCCCAGGCCGAGATCCGCGCCCTTTGGCCCGATGGCACCAGCACCGACTGGCAGAAGGCCGATGCCAACGGCTTCTACGTGCTAGAACGCGGGAAACCGCTTCAGGCGTGGGCGGCGAAGTAACACCTCCCCGGCGGGACAAAATGCGCTAGTATGGCAATCACCTTAAAATGCGGAACATTCAGAGACAGACCCATGATTTTGGCGGCGATGCACATGACACGGCGGTCCCTGAGCCCCGCTCTTATGATGGCTGGCGCTCTCATGCTGACCGGATGGCAACCGGCTCAAGCCGAGATCGCGTTCAAGCGCATTCCAACCCAGTACATCGCCGCCCTGGGCGATCCCGGCGCGACCTCGGGCAGCGGCGCTGGCGACTGGGGCCTATGGGCCGTCGATCCAGGCCCACGCGGCGTGCGGCTGAGCGGCTACGAGACCTTGAAGGCAGCAGGCGGTGTCGCGCCAGCCAGCTGGACGTTTGACGGCGGCAACTGGTGGCTGGAAGAGCATGGCCTGATCATGGAACAGCCCGCGTTCCCGATCCCTCCCGGCAAATATGTGGTGACGGGCGGCCGCGAAGTTACCACCGTGCTGACGGTTCATCCCAAAGGCAGCGACGGCGTCCAGCGCTGGGAGCTCGGCGACGGCGCCAACCTCCACGATGTCACGCATCTGCGCTGCCGCGCGGCGCGCTACACGCCTGCGGCTGGCACCAATTCTTGCACCCCGGCCAAGGCGCAGATGACCGCGTTTCCGGTTGAGCCCGGCGGCCCGATGCCCCCCGTCGAAGGCTGCAACAAGCAGGATTTTCAGGTGCTGATCGTGATTGGTGTGGCAACGGATAAATGAGTGCCGCAAAAGCCGGGCGGGACGCCTGGCCCTCTAAGCCGCCACTTTCGCAACCTTGCGCCGCCGTTTTGCCACCCGCTTAACGGGGGCCGTTTCGCACTCGTCTGCATAGACCTGTCATTTACGCACACACCGACTCCCGAATTGCATTCCCCCGCATTCCGCCCTATAAGCCGATTCATCCCTAAATTTTTCATATTTTTGGCCTTGCGGGAGCGCGAAAGCGGCTGCCAGGTCTGGAGGATCAATCTATGAGCACGCTTCCCCTGATGCCCAAGGCGACGGCCGTTTGGCTGGTCGAAAACACCTCGTTGGCGTTCGCGCAGATCGCCGATTTCTGCGGGCTGCATGTGCTTGAGGTCAAAGGCATTGCCGATGGCGACGTGGCGCAGGGCATCAAGGGCACCGACCCGGTGTCGTCAGGCCAGCTCAGCCGCGAGGAAATCGCGCGCGCCGAGAAGGACGCCAAGCACACGCTGAAAATGGCCGTCTCCAAGGTCGATCTGCCCGAGATCAAGCCGCGCAAAGGGCCGCGCTACACGCCCCTGTCGCGCCGCCAGGACCGGCCGAATGCGATTTTGTGGCTCGTGAAAAGCCATCCGGAGCTGCGGGACGCGCAGGTCATGCGGCTGGTTGGCACGACCAAGCCGACCATCGACGCTATTCGGGACCGCTCGCACTGGAATGCGCCCAATCTGGTGCCGATGGACCCGGTGACGTTGGGGTTGTGCTCGCAGATTGAGCTCGATGCCGAGGTCAAGAAGGCCTCGTCGCGGGCAGAGCGCGAGCGTGAAGAGGCGGGCCTACCGCCTGTGGCTGAGGGCACGCTACTGCCGGCCGGCGAGACGATCACCCGCGAGCGCCCGCCCATCGTCGTTGACCGCCCGCGCGAAGTCGAAGCGCCGATCGACGCCGAGCACGTGTTCGCCAATCTCGGCGGCACCAAAACGTCCGGGCAAGATTAGAAGCGCCCGGCCGATTCTTTGTTTGCGCCCGGCGACTCCCGTTCCGGGAGCCGGCCGCCGGGCGCGAAAAGGTGCGCACCTGGTGTCAGGCACCGTTGGTGCCCGACACCGGCTCGGACACCGCCCCGCCGCAATCCTGTCCACAGGCCGCCCAGCTTTCCCGCCACACTCCTTCCTTGATATCGTTTCGAACCGCGCTACGGCCTTGCGGCGGGGCGCTAACGTTCTATTAACGTTGCCGAACCATGGTGGGGCACGCGCGAGCAAAGAACGCGGCATGACGAGGGTGGGATTGGCGTACCGTTTTGTGAAAGTTGCGGCCTTGGCGCTTGTCGCATTGGCGTTGGCTGCCTGCGGGCAGACCGATGGCGGCGGCATCGCGCCCGCAGCGCTGCCGCTGTCCAAAGACGCCATGCACCTGATGTCGCAAAAGGGCATGAACGCCGGCGCGCCGATTTTCATCCGCATCTTCAAGGAAGAGAGCGAGTTGGAGGTCTGGAAGGCCCGCGACGACGGCCACTTCTACCACTTCAAGACCTATCCGATCTGCAACTGGTCCGGCGATCTCGGCCCCAAACTCGAAACCGGCGACCGGCAGGCGCCTGAGGGTTTCTACAACGTGTCCTCGGCGCAGATGAACCCGCATTCCAACTACTACCTGTCCTTCAATGTCGGCTTCCCCAATGCCTATGACCGCGCCTTTGGGCGTACCGGCGCTGCGGTGATGGTGCACGGCAACTGCAAGTCGGCCGGTTGCTATGCCATGACCGATGCGCTGGTCGAAGAGATCTACGCCATCGCCCGTGAGGCGTTTGCGGGCGGGCAGAAGACATTCCCATTGCATGCCTATCCGTTCCGCATGACCGACGCCAACATGGTGCGCCATAAGGGCAACCAGTGGGTGAATTTCTGGCGCACGCTCAAGCAGGGCTACGATTATTTCGAAGTCACACGTCTGCCGCCAGCCGTGGCCGTCTGCTCAAAACAATATGTCGTGAACGCGAAATTTGCCGAGGGCGCAACCCTTGATGCGCTGTCGCCCTGCCCACCGTTTGTGCGCCCGCGTCCCGAATTGTGGGTGTCCAACGAAGATGTCGCACAGCCGGGCGCCAAGATCCTCATGGCGAACGTGAAGGCGCCGGGCATCAAGACGCGCAACCTCGCCGCTGAACAGGCCTTGTCGGGCGACGGCAACGGCTGGGATGCCACGGTCAACCAGAAGGTCAGCGCCGCCGCCATGGGGTTCAACACAACAGGCCAGTGAGGGCGCGGCAGATGCGGCTTCTGTCGCAGTTTCGGCGCGGACGCCCCACTCCAAGACGAAGCTCAAGCAAGATCGAGGGCGTGCCGCACTCGCGCATTGGCGGGGGACGCGAGCACATCGGCGGGGCGGCCGGTCTGCACGGTTTCGCCCTGATCGAGGACGCAGAGGCGGTCAGCGATGGCTTCGGCGTCGCCGATGTCGTGAGTGACGAACACGATCGGAATCCGCAAGGTCAGGCGCAAGTCCCTCAGCTCGCTCTGCAATTGCCGCCTTGTGCGCCGGTCGACGGCTGAGAACGGCTCATCGAGCAGCAGCACATCGGGGTCGCGGGCGAGCGCCCGGGCGATGGCGACGCGCTGCTGCTGGCCGCCAGAGAGCGCTGCTGGCATCCGGCTGTCGAGGCCGTCGAGGTGGACGAGGCGCATGAGATCGCGGGCGCGGGTGGTGCGGCCGGACGCCGGAACATGCGCCATGGCCGCCGTGACATTGCCGAACGCTGTCATATGCGGGAACAGCGCGTAGGCCTGGAACACCAGCCCGGCGCGGCGGCGGTGCGGCGGCAGATCGATGCCCGCGCCGGTGTCGAGCCAGGTGACGCCGCCGCACGTGACCGCGCCCGCCGCTGGCCGGTACAG
The DNA here is from genome assembly GCA_025359185.1 of Hyphomicrobiaceae bacterium. GTDB lineage: Bacteria > Pseudomonadota > Alphaproteobacteria > Rhizobiales > Hyphomicrobiaceae > JANYHF01. Next base: position 35,668 of record JANYHF010000104.1, read on the forward strand.
CCCAGCGATGGTCCGCAGGATGGTGGTCTTGCCGCTGCCCGATGGCCCAACCAGCGCCATCAGCTCGCCCAGCTGGCAGGTCAGGTCCACGTCGAGCGGGATGGGGCCGGACTGGCGCAGCCGCACGTTGAGGCCGGTGTTATCGGCCATGCCCGCTGCTCCGGTTGGCGACGCCAAAGGTGATGGCGAGCGCCGCCAGCGACAGCAGCAGCAGCAACGCCGACATCATGCCCGCCGCTGCCATGTCGAAGGCCTGCACCCGGTCGTAGATGGCGATGGCGATGGTGCGGGTTTCGCCGGGAATGGAACCGCCGAGCATCAGGACGACGCCGAACTCGCCCAGTGTATGGGCAAAGGTCAGGATAATGCCGGTGAGGATGCCGGGCCAGGCCAGCGGCACGTCGATCAGCCACAGCACCCGCCACGGCGTGAATCCGGAGACCGCCGCAGCCTCGCGCACGGCCACCGGGATGGCTTCAAAGCCTCGCTGCATGGGCTGAATGGCAAAGGGCAGATTGGCGATGACAGAACCCACCAACAGGCCTTCAAAACTGAAGGCAAGGCCGTGCCCGAACACGCCATGCCACGCCTGACCCACGAGCGAATTGGCTCCCATGGAAACGAGCAGGTAGTAGCCAAGCACCGTCGGCGGCAGCACCAGCGGCAGCGCCAGCAGCGCCTCGATGATCGAGCGGCCTTTGAAGCGGCGGAAGGCCAGCCAGCGCGCCACCGCGATCCCCAGCGGCAGCAGGATCAGCACTGTGAGCGCCCCGAGACGCAGCGAGATCGCGAGGGCGGTCCAGTCCATGAGGGGCTATGACGCCTCGTTGGGCAAGGCGAAGCCGAATTTGCGCATGACGGCGCGAGCGGCGGGCTTTTGCAAATAGGCATAAAACATCTGCGCCGTTTCACCGGCATTTTTCATCAGCACCATGCGCTGTTGCAGCGGCTTGTGCCACGTAGCGGGGATGAGTACGTAGTCGCCGAGCTTGCTCACCTCGGGCGATAGCGCCAGGGCATAGGCAAAGATGCCGCCCTCAGCCGAGCCGGAGCTGGCAAATTGCGCCGCCTGCGCCACATTCTCCCCCAGCACCAGTTTGGACTTCGCCGCCTCCCACAGGCCTTGCGACTCCAGCGCCTGTTGCGCGGCGACGCCATAGGGCGCGTGCTCTGGATTGGCGATGGCGAATTTGCGCACGCGGCCGTCCATCAGCGCTGCTTTCAGGTCCGCGAGGCCGGCATCCACCTTCAGGGCCGAGCCATGCGGCGCGAACAGCACGATCCGGCCTTCGCCATACAACGTGCCCCGGTCCATCGTTTTCCCCGCGTCAGCGAGCTTGAACACGAGGCTCTCATTGGCCGAGAGGAACAGCTCGAACGGCGCGCCCTGCTGCAATTGCTGGGCAAAATAGCCCGACGACCCGTAGGTGATCTTCAGCTCACGGCCGGTATCGGTCTTGAACTGGGCCGCCAGCGCATTGAGCGCGAATTTGAGGTCGGACGCCGCCGCGATGGGCGCGGCCGCTTGCGCGACTGCGGGGATGATGACCCCAGAGGCCAAGCCTACGCCGAGCACCGCAGAGCGGAAAAGCGAGAATATGGCAAACCTCCGCGCGATATAGCCGACAAACTATATCGCATAGACCCGGTCCCGCAGCAAAAGTCAATCTGCCGCGCTCCTGGCCAGCGCCGTGAACTGCTTCAGCTCGGCCGCAACCGCCTTGCTGGTCTTGGCCTCCATCCTGAGATAGATCGCCAGCACGCGCTCGCCGTTGCTCGTGAGCTGCGCGCCGCCGCCCGCTTTGCCGCCCTTGGCTGACTGCACCAGCGGCTCGCGGAAATAGCCGTTCATCGCATCGATCAGATACCACGCCCGCTTGTAGCTCATGCCCATGCGGCGCCCGGCGGCCGCAATCGAGCCGGTTGCGGCAATGCCCTGCAGCAGGTCGGCCTTGCCGGGCCCCATCAGCACGTCAGCCGCCGAAACGATGCGCAGCCGGATGCGCGGACTGTCAGACATGGCGCGGCTTTCTTGAGGGTGGCATTGCTTTAGGTTGGTTCGGGGGTATCGAATGCTGCCATATTCTGGCAGTACGCAATAATAGAGGCGTCCATGTCCCGCGCCAACCGGCTTCTCGATCTCTTACAAGCCCTGCGCCGCCACCGCTATCCGGTGAGCGGGCACCTGCTCGCGCAGGACCTCGGCATTTCGCTGCGCACACTCTATCGCGACATCGAAACCCTGAAGGCGCAAGGGGCGCATATCGAGGGCGAGGCGGGCGTCGGCTTCGTGCTGCGGCCAGGCTTCATGTTGCCGCCGCTGATGTTCACGCCCGACGAAATCGAAGCCATCGTGCTCGGGTCCAATTGGGTGGCAAAGCGCGCCGATGCGCCATTGAGCGCGGCGGCAAAAAACGCCCTGGCCAAGATCGCCGCTGTGATGCCGGACGACTTGCGCGAGATGCTTGATACGGCGGGCGTGATGGTTGGCCCCGGCGCGCCCATCACCGGCGGCGATATCGATCTTGGCGTGTTGCGTGCGGCAATCCAGGCCGAACGGAAGCTCGCCATTGCGTATACGGATGGAAAAGGCGCTGCCAGTGAACGCGTGATCTGGCCGGTCGCTCTCGCCTTCTTCGATTCTGTCCGCGTCCTCGTCGCCTGGTGCGAAACCCGCACAGATTTCCGCCATTTCCGTTGTGATCGAATCTGCAGTATACGGACATTAACAGCCAAACCGCCCAAACGGCGGCGAGCCCTGCTGAAGGCCTGGCGCGTGAAAGAGGGCGTGCCGGAGCCGTGAGCGACTGCTGACAGAATTTGGCATGATGATGCAATAATCTCCTGACATCCCCGGCACGGGCGCTATCGCCGCCGGATCAGCCAAGGAGACAAACGATGCCGGACTTCAGTTTCGTCATTCTCTATGTTGTTAAGCCGCAAGCCAGCGCTGCGTTTTATGCCGGTCTGTTCAGCATGCCGGTGCGCGAGTCCTCGCCGGGCTTTGCCATGCTGCCACTTCGTGACGGCGTGATGCTTGGCCTTTGGGCCGCTCACGATGTGAAGCCTGAGGTTGCGGCACAGCCTGGTGGTTCGGAGATCGCGTTCACGGTCGCTGGCGCCAGCGACGCTCGTGCACTGCACGAGGATTGGGTGCGGCGTGGACTGACAATCGCGCAAGCTCCGGTGCAGTTGGATTTCGGCTTCACGTTCGTCGCCCTCGATCCTGACGGCCACCGCATTCGTGTGCTTGCACCGGGCAACAGCTAGAGCTCGCCCCATGGCATGGATTCCGGAGGCTCGCATGACCAGAAACTGGGTGGCGGTGGCGTCGGCAGAGCATGTGCGGATCGGCCGTGCCGAAGGCTTCATGCAGGCCAACCACGGCAAGGCCGCGCCATTGAAGCGGGTGAAGCCCGGCGACCGTGTGGTCTATTATTCGCCAACGGACAAATTTCGTGGGCCAGACAAACTGCAATCCTTCACAGCCATCGGCACCGTCAAGGCGGGCGAATCCTATATCGGCGACATGGGCGGCGACTGCAAACCCTACCGCCGCGATGTGGCGTGGTCCGCCAAAGCCAAGGAGGCACCGATCCGACCGCTGCTCGATCACCTCGCCTTCACGGCTGGCAAGACCAACTGGGGCTACCAGCTGCGCTTCGGCCTGTTCGAGATTGTGGCGGCTGATATGATGCGCATTGCTGCGGCGATGGAGGTGATCCTCAGTTGATTTCAATGCAGATCAATGACCTCTCCTTTCATCATTCCCGCGACGGCAAAGACCCGGCCAAATCTCAGTTCGTCTCAATCAAATGGACGGTCCCTGCCTTCGCGGGGATGACGAAGTCGCGGGGATCAGGTATTTGCAGGGTCTGGCAGCCTTATTGCCCATGCAATCGCCGGGATGGAAGTTAGACCGATATGCTCCCTAAACTGACGGTGCTCATCATCGGCGGCTACGGCGCGTTTGGTGGGCGGCTGGTGCGGCTGCTGGCGGATGAAAAGAGGCTGGTGCTGATCATCGCGGGGCGCTCGCGGGCGAAGGCTGAGGCGTTCGCCGCCGGAGTGGCCGCTGCCAAGGCGTCCTTGCAAGCGGCCACGTTCGACCGCGATGGTGACGTGCTGGCGCAGCTGCACGCGCTTGCCCCAGATATAGTCGCCGATGCCAGTGGTCCGTTCCAGGACTATGGGTCAGCACCCTACCGGGTGGCGGAGGCGGCGCTGGCGCTGGGCATCGACTATCTCGACTTTGCCGATGCGACGGAATTTGTGCGCGGTATCTCGCAGTTCGACGCGGCGGCCAAGGCGCGCGGTGTGGCGCTGCTGTCGGGCGTCAGTACGTGCCCGGTACTGACGGCAGCGGCCGTGCGGCGGCTGGCTGCCGGCATGGTGCGGGTTGACAGCATCGCAGGCGGCATCGCGCCGTCGCCGTTCGCGGGCGTGGGGCTGAGCGTCATCCAGGCGATTGCGGGGTATGCGGGAAAACCCTTGCGGGTGTTACGCGATGGCTGCGCGACGTCCGCCTACGCCTTGATGGATGCGCGGCGGTTCACGGTGGCCCCACCCGGCGCGCTGCCCTTGCACAACCGCCGGTTTGCCCTGGTTGATGTGCCGGATCTGACGCTGCTGCCGCCGCTGTGGCCGGGGCTGCAATCGATCTGGTTCGGCGCGGGGCTGGCGCCAGGTCTCTATCACCAGCTGCTGCGCCTCGCGGCCTGGCCTGTGCGGCTTGGCTGGCTGCGGTCGCTGGAGCCGCTGGCACCCTTATTCCAGCGCTTACTGAATACTGTCCGCTGGGGCGAGCACCGCAGCGGTATGTTTGTCGAGATTGATGGGACGTTGGCGGATGGACAGCGCGTGACCCGGTCCTGGCATGTGATCGCGGAAGGCGACGACGGCCCGATGATCCCCTCCATCCCCGCCGCTGCAATCATCCGCCAGCGTCTGATGGGCCGCCGCCCGGCTGCTGGCGCGCGGCCTGCCGTTGCGGAGTTGGAGTTGGCGGATCACGAGGCATTTTTTGCGAGGTTGAAGATTGTCACCGGGGTCCGTGAGGGTTCAACTGCAGCAGTGCCGGCAAGTGGTGAAATTCAGTCGTCCCACAATCCCCTCACCCTGTCCCTCTCCCCAGAGGGGCGAGGGGACGAAAGAGCCGCAAGCCTCCCCTCCAGCGTCCCCTCGCCCCGTTGGGGAGAGGGACAGGGTGAGGGGTTTGTGACGGGCGGCAATCCATCAGCAGGCAAAGCAACAATCAATCTCTATCCGCGCAGTCTTGGCTCTGCCTGGGGAACACTTCCAGAACCGATCCGGCAAATGCACGATTTCACGAACGAACGCATCGCCGTGGGCCGCGCGTCAGTCGAGGGCGCGCAAGGCCGGCTTGCAGGATTGGCGGCGCGGGCCTTCGGTTTTCCGCCGGGCAATCGGGACGTTCCCGTCCAGGTTCATATGACGCTAGCGGATGGTGTGGAACGCTGGCAGCGCAAGTTTGGTGATACTGAATTCGTCAGCTGGCAGAGCGAAGGCGCGGGGCGGATGGACGCGCTGATTGCCGAGCAATTCGGGCCGTTCGTGTTCGGCCTCGCTCCGGTGGTGGACAACGGAAAACTCCATCTCGTCTGCCGCTGCTGGACGGCCTTTGGCATCCCCATGCCGCTCTGGGCCGCGCCGAACGGGACTGCGTTCGAACATGCCGAAGACGGGCGGTTCTATTTCGACGTAGACATACGTGTGCCATGGGTGGGGCGGCTGGTACACTACCGGGGATGGCTGGAGATTGAGGACTCTGCACGGTACACACCATCCTCTTCCTGAGGAGCGCCTTTGGCGCGTCTCGAAGGATGCGTGGCGGGTCGAAGTGTCCCTGCAGCAATTGATTTCTGGGCCTGCTGATACTATCGAGCGGATATTTCGACCGGTCAAGTTCTGTCATCCCGGATGCGTTGCAGCATTCTACATGGTGCAAGGCTGATCCGGGATCTTGCCAGCGGCTCCAGCACCTGCTCGTCCAACAAGATCCCGTTTCTGCGGCTCACCGCTTCGCGACGTGGCGCTTTTGGCCGATGAGTGCGTTGCTCTTCCTAGCAAGCCATTTGGCTTGCGTCGTCGAGCGCCTGCTCCTCGGCCAAAATCGCTCACGTCCAGCCCGAACCCATAACTGACGACAGGCCCTA
>JANYHF010000108.1 GCA_025359185.1 Hyphomicrobiaceae bacterium
GGCCATGCCCCGGTCACTGATTTTCGGAGCCGCCACTGCGCTCGGGCCAGTGCGCGTCCGTGCGGCGAGGTCAAGGCCGCGCGAAGCGCGCCCCGCAGGGGTTGCCTTGATGTCGACGCCGCCGAAGGCGAGGACGCGCTAGGCTCGATGAATTTCAGGCTCGGTCGAGAAGATCGTCGGCGATCGAAACCGTGTCGCCCTTGCCGCTGACCCATGCCGGGCCAAGGATGCCGTGCGTCTTCAATCGCTCGGGCGTCGTGAATAAAAACAGATTGGTTCCGTCGGGGGTGATTTCTTCGCGGCGCTGGATCGCGATCATGTGCTGCATGCGTGCTTCCGAAGGTGTCTCATAGAGCACGCGGAAATTCTGAAAACCCCAATGGATGTTATGCAGATTTTGCCGCCAGGCATTCCAATAGACAAGATGCTTGCGCCGGATCGAGGATTTCTTGGTGATGTTGGGAGGGTCGACATCCATCTCGCCGGTGTCATGCTCGTACACGTAGTTCTTGCGGCCGGCTCCGCTCGAGAGCGAGAGCAATCGATCGGGCACCCCGCCGAGCTTGAGCTTTTCGAATTTGTTCCGGCCGTGCGATGCAAATGAGATGATCGGCGAGAGTTTGAACGGATTGTGATTGGGCCTTGGCCGCGTCGTTTCGGGTGGCATCAAGGGCAAGAGGTCATGGTGGTCATAGAGCGTGAGCGATCCATGCCGCGCACAGGCCTGATCGAGTTCGATGACGAACTGCGCAACTTCAGTAGTGTGGGCGAGAAACAGTCCCGAAAGACTTTTGTTCTTATGGGTCCAGTCCAGTTTCGCGTTGATCCAGTGCGCATTGGGCGCGATGAGCTGCGCGCCTTTGAGGCCGAGCGCATAGACGAGAGGGAAGTTGCCGGTCTCAAAGACATGGGCGAGTTGCTGGCGCTGCACCGGCGGCAGATCGAGAAAACCATATTTGAAAAGCAGGCGCGTGCGGCGGCCGACATTGTCGTCGGAGCCGCCGACGAGACGCTTGATCTGATCCTGGCGCAAGAGGCGAAAGCGCGCCACGTTGCGGGTTATGAGTACGTCGCGTGCCGTTGGGCGGAACGGCGGGAGTTCTTCCGGGCGGGCAAACAGCGACGGACGTGTTGGCGTGTCGGTATCGGTCGGCATACCCCTATTTTACATCATCTTCCGGCGATTGTTTGTCAGATTTTACCAATCGGATGTTTGGCTTTGTTGGTTTCTTCTTGTTCAAAGATGTTGCTTGTTTTGTCTTCTTGAGCGGTGGGCGCGGCGGCGGATCGCCATAGTCGAGTGGCGACTTTGGGTTCCGCTCAACCCGGCCGACGTCGCTGTCGTTGCTGGTGCGCCCAGTGGTCCTAGGCACACCGAGCGCCTTGCGTCTCGCCGCGATATGCGCGTCGGCCGCCTTGCGCGACTGCGCGGCCTGAGTTTTGGCGATCAGATCTTCGAGTGGCGGTCGTGGTGATTTCGCCATCACTATTTCTTTGTGAGATTGGGAACAGTTATCAGATGCATCTCGGCCTGAATGGATACGACCGCGTGGGCGGTTGGCAAGCGTCGAAGTTCTTGACCGGCTTTGTACAGCTGTTCGTCCTTGCTGAAATAGGAATGCGGAAGATTTTCGAAAATCGGCTTATGCGCCTGGTGCCAGGTGTTGCTGCTGCCATAGGATTTCGTTTCGCCCTCGGTTCGCGCGAGGCCCTCGCCTTCGGCCTCGCTGTGGGCACGGCTGATGCCGCCACCGCGTGAGGAGGCAAACGATGCACTGTCGGTATGAGCCCGACTTTCGCTTTCGAGATTGGTCTCGGCCGTGCTCGAAGCAGAGAAGTTGCCCAGCGATGACATATCGCTGGTAGTGATGCCTTGACCGATCGGGAGGTTGGCACTGAGGACGGAACCAGTGGCGGGGTCATATTGCAACGAAAGCGCCGAGCCCTGGCCGTCGGAGAGCGACGATCCGGAACTCGCGCCCAGTGTCAGACCCGTCGACAGTCCGCGCGAGCTGGTATCGCTCGAGGATGTTGCCTCAGTGTCGCTCCAACTTTCGTTGACGCCGACGGAGCGGGCTCGCGCTATGGTCTTGGATTTGGTTACGGCGTTGCTAAACGATGTTGCGCTCGATGACCCGCCTCCAAGCAGGTTGACGACTTCGACGCCGATATTGGTCGGGCGCACGTCTTTGGGTTCAAGGAGATTGAGCGGCATGGCCGAGTAGGCGAGGGCCTCGGCTTCCTTCTGATCGGCGAGGCGAAAGATGACTTTAGTCGCCGTCGATTTGGTGACCGCGTCATAGATCTTCTCGTCGGGCTTGCCGAGTTGCGAGAGCCATTGGTGGGCGAGTGTGAGACCGACGCCGTATTTCGCAAGCTGCGGCAGCATCTCCGGAATGTCGTCGGTCATGTAGAGATGGCATTCATCGACATGCACAAAGAACGGTTTGTAGTGGGTGCGGAGCTTCGAAAGAAAACTCGTATAGCGCAGAAAGATGGTGCCGAGGAGTTTGGCATCGGCTTCGGAGATTTTCTTGGCCGGTTGCAGATCGACGAGAAGGATGTGGCCCTTTTCCATGATGTCGAGAATGTCGATGGTTTTCGCCGGTGTGGGCCCGAAGCCGGAATTCATGCCAAACATCCGCGCGAGCGCTTCACTCGAGACGAATTCATTGAGTCGGTTGATGGGACCCAGCACGCTGAGTTGGAATTCGCGGCGCAGCGACGGGTCCAGCGAGAGTTCGTGGATGCGCATGAGTTCATCGCGCGGAAATTCCGATTGCAGTTGGTCGATGATGCGGGCGCGAATTCCAAAACGATCTTGCGGGTCGTAGAGCAGCTTGGCGTCGGTGAGGTTCATGCCGCGCTCGGCGAGCGCGGTGAAGGTCGCCTTGAGTACGCTGCGGATCAGCGGCTTCTGCTGAGTGTCCTCGCCGCCCCAAGCCTGTTCGAACGCGCTGAGCAGGGTGTCGGCGATGACGGAGAATTCGACGCCCGGAAGTTTTGCGAGGGGATTGAAGCCGACCACCTGGCCATCCACATTTGGCGAGAGGATGAACACCTTGCCTTTGGCAAACAGGCTGGGGCGATCGAGGCGAATGAAATCCAGTGTCTCGTTGAACAGACTGTCGCGATGACCACCGTGGGGGTCCATCAGGATGAACCCGTGGTCCTTGATCAGATCCTGGCGAATGAGATATTCGAGAAATTTCGATTTGCCGGAGCGCGTCATGCCGATCGCTTGCAGATGCTGCAAACGGGTCGCGGTGTCGAGCAAGATACCCCGGCCGGCGCCGTCATAGCCGAGGCGCACGAACGACGCATGGGCGTCGGGAGATCGGCGGAGTGACGGTTTGGATTCGGCAACCGTGATGCCCGCGAGCGCGGGATAGGCTTTGCGG
>JANYHF010000124.1 GCA_025359185.1 Hyphomicrobiaceae bacterium
GCCGACAAGGGCGCAGCAAGAGCTGCGCCCTGACCCAAACGACGCTGGTGTCCCCCGCTTCCACCAGCGATCGTCAGTGAGCCCCGAAGCGGACAACTGATGTGCTATCAAAACCGGACAACTGCAAAAGCTACTGACAGACCGAAATGCTCTCCACCGAAATGCACTCAACCCCTGGCAGCCTCCCCGCCGTTGGGCTAAGCTGATGATGCATCCCTTGGACGTTTTTGCGTTGAGTGTGGGGCATGGTCCTCAATCACAATCCCTGGCTGGTCCTGCTGTCGCTGCTGGTTGCGATTCAGGGTGCCTATGTCGGTTTGAGTCTGGCCCGGGAGTTGACCCGGCGGCCCGATCACCGGCGGTTGATGCTGGCAGGTGCGGCGGCTTCCCTCGCGACGGCCATCTGGGCCATGCATTTTGTGGGGATGCTGGCGGCTCGTCTACCCCTGCCCATCAATTACCTGGTTCTGCCAACTCTTCTCTCGGTGCTCGTCTCGGCGCTATTTGTGGGCGTTGCGATCTATCTCGCCTCGTCGTCTCCGGCATCGGGGAAAGTCCGGACGGTGGCGGCGGTCATCATGGGCAGCGGCATCGTCGCTATGCACTTCACCGGGATGCTGGCGCTGCACGGGAAGGCGATGTTGCATCATGCGCCGGCCTTTGTCGTGGCAAGTTGGATTGTCGGCGTGTCGGCGTCTGGTCTCGCCATCCGCTTTGCCTTCACGGACCGGGGACGAACGCCGTTAATCCTTGCGTCGGTGGCATTGGGATTGGCGATTTCAGGGATGCACTACACTGCCATGGCCGGGATGACGCTGCATTCCATGACGGATGACAGCTTCGAAGACAGCATGGCGCTCACTCCCGATGCCCTCGCCGTCGTGGTGGCGCTGGTCGCCTTCGGATTATCGGCCGTATTTCTGCTGACTCTGGTGCCGGACCATCCGCTGATCGGGACTGCGGGCGACTTCAAAACAACGATCCTGAAAGCGCCAGAACCCATGGCGTTGGCAGGCGGTTTTGGCGCGGGAGTATTCGATGAGCCTGAGCATAGCCCGCCGCTACCAAAGGTTGCAGTAGCAGTCGCTGCTACGGTGCTTCCAGTGCAGCAACACGGCGCGGTTCGCTATCTGCCGGTCGGGCAAGTCTACGCCGTCAAAGCCGACGCGCATTACACCTGGGTCTTTGATGGCCGGGACAGTTATTTTTGCGGATTGTCGATTGCCGAAGTCGAGGCCCGGCTGAACCCGGAGCGCTTTGTGCGTGTGCATCGGAGCCATCTGGCAGCCCTTGCCCGGATCGCGTCCTTGCGCAAATCGGGCGATGGCGGCACAGCCTTGCTGGAGTCCACGACACCCTACACGATGCCCGTCAGCCGCCGCCAGATGCCCAAGATCAGAGCGGCGCTCGACGCCCGCAACTGACGGTCCTCGCACCCACTTGGCGTGCACCGCAGCATTCATTGTGCATTGCATCAGGCGCATGTCTCTAGGCTGCTTGAAGCCTCACTCATGTCAGCACTGCTGACGCTCTTGGTGCAATTTTCGCCGCCTTTGGTGCGCAATATGAGGCTTGGCACCGTTTTCATGCACGCACTATTGTGAGTGCAGCGCAGCAACGCGGACACTTTTGGTTCGCGCACACGATACCACCCGGCAGCGGTGTTGCAGGCTGCCAAAGAACCTTCCCTCGCCTCGCAACGGAGGTCGCCCTTGATCCCGGCCAGTTTCGACTACCACCGCCCAAAATCGACGCCCGAAGCGCTCGCTATTCTCGGTCAGTACGGCGACGATGCCCGCGTCGTGGCGGGCGGCCACAGCCTCATCCCGATGATGAAGTTGCGCATGGCGCAGCCCTCGCACCTCGTCGATCTGCGCTCGATCCCCGAGCTCAAGGGCATCCGTATCGACGGCACTACCATCGTGATCGGCGCGATGACCACCCAGGCTGAGCTGCTGGGTTCAGCGCAGCTGACAGCGGCCGTGCCGATCCTGCATGAGGCGGCGTTGCAGATCGCCGACCCTCAGGTCCGATATATGGGCACGCTTGGCGGCAACGTTGCCAACGGCGATCCGGGCAACGACATGCCCGCCGTGATGCAGTGTCTTGATGCGTCCTATCGTGTGACCGGTAAAACCGGTAGCCGCTCGATCAAGGCGCGCGCCTTCTACAAGAGCGCCTATGTCACGGCACTGAATTCGGGCGAGATCGTCACCGCCATCGAAATCCCGGTGCCGCCGGGCAAACACGGCTATTCCTACGACAAGCTGAAGCGCAAGATCGGCGACTACGCCACGGCGGCGGCGGCCGTGATGATGACAGTCTCCGGCGGCAAGGTGCAAACCTGCGCCATCGCGCTCACCAACCTTGGCCCGACGCCGATCTATTGCGCGCAGGCCTCGGCCGCTATTGTGGGCTCCGGGCTCGACACCGCCGCGATCACGGCTGCGGCCGGAGCGGCTGGCGCCCTGATGGCCCCCTCGCCTGACGGGCGTGGCACCGTCCAATTCCGCACCAGCGTCGGCGGCGTCATGATCGGCCGTGCCCTCCAGCGCGCCTATCAGCGCGCGACCGCCTAACCAAAATCCAGGGAGAACGCCCAAATGGCCAAGTCGGCAATCAAACTGAAGATCAACGGCGCAGAGGTCGAAGCCCTCGTTGAGCCGCGCACGCTGCTGGTGCATTTTCTGCGCGAACAGCAAATGCTCACCGGCACACACATTGGGTGCGAAACGTCGCATTGCGGCGTCTGTACGGTCGATCTCAACGGCATGTCGGTGAAGAGCTGCACCATCTTCGCCATCCAGGCCGACGGCGCGGACGTGATCACCATCGAGGGCATGGCCAACGCCGATGGAACGCTGCACGCACTGCAAGAAGGCTTCCGGCAGATGCACGGCCTGCAATGTGGATTCTGCACGCCGGGTATGATTTTGCGCGCCCACCGGCTGCTGAAAGAGAATCCAAACCCGACCGAAGCAGAGATCCGCATGGGCATTGCGGGCAATCTCTGCCGCTGCACGGGCTACCAGAACATCGTCAAAGCAATCCAGCATGCCGCCGCCAAACTCGGCGGGCGTGAGTATTTGGAGGCCGCAGAATGAACGACCAGACCCCTCCGACACGCGAAATGCGTGAGGCCAAACTCGAAGGCATGGGCTGCAAGCGCAAGCGCGTCGAAGACGTGCGTTTTACGCAAGGCAAGGGCAACTATGTCGATGACATGAAGCTGCCCGGCATGCTGTTCGGCGATCTGGTCCGCTCGCCCTATGGCCATGCACGGGTAAAAAGTATTGACACATCCAAGGCCATGAAGGTGCCTGGCGTGCTCGCTGTGCTGACGGCCAAAGAGCTGGCGGGTGTCAACCTTGCCTGGATGCCGACGCTGGCAGGTGACGTGCAGATGGTGCTGGCCGATGGCAAGGTGCTGTTCCAGGGCCAGGAAGTCGCGTTTGTGGTGGCGACAGATCGTTATGCAGCGGCCGATGGCGTCGAGGCCGTCGAGGTCGAGTACGAAGAGCTGCCGGTTTGCGTTGATCCGTTCAAGTCGATGCTGCCGAATGCGCCGGAACTGCGCGAAGATCTCAAAGGTAAAATGACGGGCGCGCATGGCCCGCGTAAACATCACAACCACATTTTTGAGTGGACGGTCGGCGACAAGACGGCGACGGATACGGCGTTCAACACGGCCGAAGTCTCGATCAAGGAACTGATCTCCTACCAGCGCGTGCATCCCTCGCCGCTGGAGACCTGCCAGTGCCTAGCCTCTTTCGACAAAGTCCGCGGTGAGTTGACGGTCTACGGCACGTTCCAGGCCCCGCACGTCATCCGCACCGTGGCCTCGCTGATCTCCACGATCCCCGAGCATAAAATCCACGTCATCGCCCCCGATATCGGCGGCGGTTTTGGCAACAAGGTCGGTGCGTATCCGGGCTATATCTGCGCCATCGTCGCGTCCATTGTCACCGGCAAACCGGTGAAGTGGGTGGAGGACCGGATGGAGAATCTGTCGTCTACGTCTTTTGCGCGTGACTACCATATGACCTGCGAAATTGCCGCTACCAAGGCAGGCAAGATCACCGGCCTTCGCGTCCACGTCCTCGCCGACCATGGCGCGTTCGACGCCTGCGCCGACCCGTCGAAATGGCCAGCCGGATTCTTCAATATCGTTACCGGGTCCTATGACATTCCGACAGCGCACATTTCAGTCGATGGCGTGTACACGAACAAAGCGCCCGGCGGCGTCGCGTACCGCTGCTCATTCCGCGTGACCGAGGCGGCCTATTGCATCGAGCGCGGCATGGACATTCTGGCTCAGAAACTGGGCATGGATCCGGCCGAACTGCGCTTGAAGAACTTCATCAAGCGCGAGCAGTTCCCGTATCACTCGGCGCTCGGCTGGGAATACGATTCTGGCGATTATCACACCGCCATGAACAAGGCGATGGACGCGATCGGCTACAAGCAGTTGCGCGCCGAGCAACTGGCCAAACGCGAAGCCTTCAAGCGTGGCGAGACCCGCGACCTGATGGGCATCGGCGTCTGCTTCTTCACCGAGATCGTTGGTGCGGGGCCATCCAAGAATTGCGACATTCTTGGCCTTGCCATGTTTGACTCGTGCGAGATCCGCATACACCCCACCGGCTCGGGCATCGTGCGTGTCGGCTCCAAGTCTCAAGGCCAGGGCCACGAGACCACCTGGGCACAGATCGTGGCCACCGAGATCGGCATTCCCGCAGACAACCTGACGGTGGAAGAAGGCAATACCGATACGGCCCCCTATGGCCTCGGCACCTACGGCTCACGCTCGACGCCGGTTGCGGGCGCCGCCATCGCCATGGCTGCAAGGAAGATCAAGGCCAAGGCGCAGATGATCGCGGCCCACATGCTCGAAGTCCACGAGGGCGACCTCGAATGGGATATCGACGGTTTCCGCGTGAAGGGGCTGCCGGAAAAATCGAAGTCGATGAAGGAACTGGTGTGGGCGGCCTACAACAAGCCACCGCCGGGCATGGAGCCGGGCATGGAAGCGGTCTCCTACTACGACCCGCCAAACATGACCTACCCGTTCGGCGCCTATTTCTGCGTCATGGATATCGACGTCGACACTGGCGAATACAAAGTTCGCAAATTCTACGCGCTCGATGATTGCGGTACCCGCATCAATCCGATGATCATCGAGGGCCAGGTGCATGGCGGCCTCACCGAGGCCTTCGCCATTGCCATGGGCCAGGAGCTGAAATACGATGATCGCGGCAACTTGCATGGCGGCTCGTTCATGGACTTCTTCCTGCCGACCGCCGTCGAGACGCCGCACTGGACGACGGACCACACGGTGACGCCGTCGCCGCATCATCCGATCGGTGCCAAGGGCGTCGGCGAAAGCCCGAATGTCGGCGGCGTGCCCGCGTTCTCCAACGCCGTCAACGATGCGTTCAACTTCATGGGCGGCACGCATATTCAGATGCCGCACGATCACTGGCGCAACTGGGAAGCCGCGCACAGCCGTGGGATGCATGGGTGAACGAAAGGGGTCTGACCCCTTCGCTGAAGGGGTCTGACCCCATGACAATGATCATGACTCGCGACGAGATCGCCAAGCGCCTGAGCGAGGTGGGCTACGTGCCTGACCGCGAACTCGCCATGGCGCTGTCGCTGATGGACATGCTGGGGCGCCCGCTGTTGCTGGAAGGCGAAGCGGGCGTCGGCAAGACCGAGGTGGCCAAGGCGCTGGCCGCCATCCACGGATCGAGATTGATCCGTCTGCAATGCTATGAGGGTCTTGATCAGTCAACGGCCCTTTACGAGTGGAACTACCAGCGCCAATTGCTGGCCATTCGTGCCAAGGAGTCTCTGGGAGGAGGCGCTGGGGTGGAAGAGGATGCGGTCTTTTCGGAGAAATATCTTCTGGAAAGACCGCTTCTTTCAGCCATCCGGCAAAAACAGGCGCCCGTCCTTTTGATCGACGAGGTCGACCGTGCCGACGAGGAGTTCGAAGCATTCCTCCTGGAACTGCTCTCCGATTTCCAGGTCACTATCCCCGAGCTCGGCACCATCAGAGCCGTCAGCATTCCGCGTGTTGTGCTGACATCCAACGGTACCCGCGAACTCTCCGACGCGCTGCGCCGCCGCTGCCTCTATCACTATGTCGATTTCCCAGATGTCGATCGCGAGGCGCGCATTATCCTGGCCCGCGTGCCGGGTATCAGCACTGAACTCGCCTTACAGATCGCGCGCATGGTGGAGAAAATCCGCAAGGAGGAGCTGCGCAAGGTGCCCGGTGTCGCCGAAACACTGGACTGGACCGCCTCGCTCGTTGGCCTCGGCGTCAAGAATTTGCGCGACGATCCCGAGACTGTGCACGACACATTGATGTGCCTCTTGAAGACCGCCGAGGACCGCGCCCGCGTGACCAAGGAAGTGTCGACCCGGCTGTTGGGAAAGGTGGCGTGATGCATAAGAATGGCCTGGTAGGGTGGGCTGAGCCCTTCGCGGAGCCCACCCTACGGTGCGCCCAAAAGCCCGGAGCATCGCCATGACCTGCTGCGGCGCAGGCCATCCCGAGGATCTGAAAGAGGCCGGCGGCGCCATGCTCGCCCGGTTGATCGCGTTCGCCAACATCCTAAGGTCCAACGCGTTTGCGGTGGGACTAAAGGAGACGCAGGACGCCGTCCGCCTGCTCGCGACCGATCTGGCCGCCCGGCCCTCCTCACTGCGCCCAGCCCTCAAAGCCCTGTTCTGCGCCCGCGCGTCCGATTGGCGCAAGTTTGACGAGATTTTTGACGCGCACTGGCTCGGCCAGGGCATGAAGCAGCTGGCACGCGTCAGTGCCTCCGGTGCGACGACCAGCCCCAAGACCATCCGGGAGCTGAGCCAGAATGCACCTGGACAACACAGCGAACCCGGCCTCGGTGAGCCGGTGCCTTCCGATGGCGCAAGCAGCGCGCTCCCCTCTGGCGATATCGGCCGTATGGAGGGCGCCAGCCGTGTCGAAAATCTCCAGCACACGGATTTCCGCAAGATCGCCGATCCTGAGGAACTGGCCAAGGCGCACGCGCTCGCCGAGCGCCTCGCCAAGGCCATGCGTGCACGCCTTACCCGGCGCGAGCGCGCCCGCCGCAAGGGCCGCAAAATTGATTTGCGCAGAACCATAAGACGCAACATCGCGCACGGCGGCGTCCCCATCGAACTCGTGCACCGCGCGCCCAAACCCAAACCCTTGCGGCTTGTGGTGCTGCTCGATGCCTCGGGCTCCATGAGCCTCTATACCTCCGTGTTCGTCCGTTTCATCCACGGCGTGCTCGACCATTTCCACGAGGCCGAGGCGTTCCTCTTCCATACCCACCTCGCCCACGTCACGCCCGCCATGCGCGAACGCAGCGGCGCGCGCGCCCTCGAACGCCTCTCTCTTCTCGCTGCCGGCGCAGGCGGCGGCACCCGCATCGGCGAGAGCCTTGCCACCTTCAACCGCTGGCACGCCAAGCGCGTCATCCACTCGCGCACCTGTGTTATGATCATTTCGGATGGCTACGACACCGGCGACAGCGGCGTGCTCGGACAAGAAATGCGCGCGCTGGCCCGCCGCTGCCGCCGCATCGTCTGGCTCAACCCTATGCTCGGCTGGGAAGGCTACGAACCGTCAGCTCGCGGCATGAAAGCCGCATTGGACTATGTGGACCTGTTCGCCCCCGCCCACACCCTCGACAGCCTCGCCAAGCTCGAACCTTATCTGGCCCGCTTATGACCGGAAAGCCCGACATCCTCGACGCGGTGAGCGCCCTCAAAGCCAAGGGTGAGCCGTTTGCCATCGCCACCGTCGTGCGCACCATTTCGCTCACAGCCGCCAAAGCCGGAGCCAAGGCCACGATCCTGGCGGATGGCACGTTCTCGTCGGGCTGGATCGGCGGCGGCTGTGCGCGGGCAGCTGTTGTGCGCGCCGCCAAGGCTGCCATCGCGGACGGCAAGCCGAGGCTGATTTCGGTGGCGCCTGCGGATCTTCTGAAGGACCTGGGCGTCGAACCTGGCCAGGCCCGCGACGGTGTCGAATTTGCCAAGAATGCCTGCCCCAGCCAGGGCACCATGGATGTGTTTATTGAACCCATCGTACCCAAGCCAGAATTGCTCATTTGCGGGGCCAGTCCGGTCGCTATTGCGCTCGCAGACCTCGGCCGGCAGTTGGGGTTCCAGATCTGCGCCAGCGCTGCGCCCGAGGATATGGCACATTTTGCCGGTCTGGCAGATACGCAACGCCCCAGCTTTGATCTTGCCGGCTTGAGGCAGTCCGAACGCTACATCATTGTCGCTACCCAGGGCCGGGGCGACGAAGCCGCCCTGACGGCCGCCGTTGCCGCCCCCTCGCGTTTCGTCGCCTTCGTCGGTTCACGGAAAAAGGCCGCCGCCTTGCGTGACGCGCTCACCCGCAAGGGCGTCGCCGCCGATGTGCTTGCGGCCCTGCGGGCACCCGCTGGCCTCGACATCGCCGCCGTGACGCCCGAAGAAATTGCGCTCTCCATTCTCGGCGACATTATCGCCACCCGCCGCCAGGGCCAGCGCAATGCCGAGTGACGCGCGGCGGTGGCGGGCGATTACCGATAGGCTTGGCGGCTGTTACCAACCAATCTGGCTGGCTAATATGCCAATGGCGCTAAGTGCTTGATATTGTGGTGGGCGCAACAGGGCTCGAACCTGTGACCCGCTGATTAAGAGTCCGAATATCCGGGAACAAATAGCGAAACCTGATGGAAATTATAAACGTATCTTTCTGGTGCATTTTCATACGGTTACGTGAATTTGTTAGAACACAATTGACTGGTCAAGCACATCGGTTTCTGGTACCCAAATGGTACCCAGAGGACCAACTGAGCTTTGATCAGATGTCACGTGTTCCGCTAACAGATCTTGCCATTCGTGGGCTCGCTGCCGAACCTGGCGGTCGGGTCGAGATGTGGGACAGCAAAGTCCCCGGGCTTGGTGTTCGGGCGTCCGATCGCGGCACCAAAACATTCGTGCTGATGTACCGATTGGCGGGCGTCAAGCGGCGACTCAGTCTTGGACGCTATCCAACCACGACGCTCGCCGAGGCGCGGGACAAGGCGTGGGAAATCGTACGCACAGTTGCCAAAGGGATCGACCCGGAGCCCAAGGTTGCAGTCAAGAATGACGACGGCTTTGCGCGTCTCGTTGGCATGTTCGTCGAACAACATTGTCGGCAGCACAATCGCGCCAATACCGCCCGCGAAACGCAACGAATTCTCGTTCGGCGATTCGTGGCGGCTTGGGGCGACCGATCGATCGCCGAGATTTCACACACGGATGTGCGCACCGTTCTCGGAACGATTGTTGCTACCGGACGGGCCAGCAGCGCCAATCACGCATTGTCGGCTGTGCGAAAATTTTTCAATTGGTGCGTCGAGCAGAGCCTTCTCGAAGGCTCGCCCTGCGCAACAGTGCGCCGTCCGGCTCCGTTGTCTTCGCGCGAGCGTGTACTTTCTGACACTGAACTTTTGGCCGTGTGGCGGGCGACTCACGAGATCGATCCGACGTTCGCATCGATCGTGAGACTGCTAATCCTTACCGCACAAAGACGGGGCGAGGTCACCGGCATGCGATGGCCGGAAGTCAACGCCAAAGATGGGCTTTGGACCATTCCCGGAGACCGAACTAAAAATAAATCCACTCATATTTTGCCGCTCTCCGGAGGTACGCTCGCGACGGTTCTCGCGGTGCCTCGCATGCACGATGAACTCGTGTTCCCGGCGCGCGGCAATGACGACACTACTTTCTCCGGCTTCTCGAAATTGAAGCGGCATCTCGATCGACTTTCAGGTGTGAGGGCATTCACGCTGCATGATTTGCGCCGCACCGCTGCGACTGGAATGGCACGGCTCGGTGTGGCTCCGCATGTTGTTGAGCGCGTTCTCAATCACACCAGTGGCACCTTTGGTGGCGTCGCTGGCATCTACAACCGGTTCGCCTATCTACCGGAAATGCGTGCTGCGCTTACTGTGTGGTCCGACCACGTGTTCAATCTCGATTCGGCAAAGCTGTGACTGATCGCGACGTGTCGCGGCCCGTCGAGACCTGACGTGGCCTGTCGCGACGCGTCGCGGCACATCGTGCGGCCTAGCGACACTGGTCGCCGGTTGCTGCGACAGTCTGTCTCAGGACGACAGTGGCACCATCGTTACGTTCCGTTGCCATCTCTTGCGCTTCGATGTTGTGCTATCAATTCGTCTTTCTACAATCGCAGCTTTCAGCTATGACGAAATTATTGTTTGACGGAAATGCCGCATTGAATTTAGTCTGCTCCGATGCACTCTTATATTGGAGGTCGTAGACATGAACGAGGTCAAGGCATCGGAGGGGAGGGGGAGTGGCGAGATTGCCGGTCAGCTGCCCCGCATGATCAACAAGAAGGAATTGCTGAAGCTGGTGCCCTTCACGCCGCAACACATTCTTCGGTTGGAAAAGCAGGGGCGATTTCCCAAGCGCAAGCAGGTTGGATCACGGCGCGTCGGATGGTGGTTGCACGAAGTGCTGAACTATCTCGACTCGCCTAAATAAAATTCGGCAGCTTCGCTTTTTGGGGAGGCAACCATGCCGGTGGTCGTTGCATTCTTGAGTCAGAAGGGTGGGGTCGGCAAGAGCACGCTCGCGCGGGCTCTTGCTGTTCATGCTGCAGAAAGTGGGGTGAAGGTTTTTGTTGCGGATCTCGACACGCAGCAACAGACGATCAAACATTGGAATGACAGGCGCGATAGTCACGCCATTCAGCCCGAGATTTCGGTTGCGAATTTTGACGATGTTGCGCAGGCGCTTTCGGCGACCGAGAATTCTCAGCTCTTGATTGTTGATACCTCGGGGCGTGCGAGCGCAGCTACTTTGGATATTGCAAAACATGCACATGTCGTCGTGCAACCGACGGGCGTAGGACTTGATGATCTGCATCCCGGTGTTTTGCTTTTTCATGAATTGGTTGGTGGAGGAATTCCGGTCGATCGATTGATCTTCGCGCTGTGTCGGGTTTTGACCAAAGACGAGGAACACGCTGCGCGCGAATATTTGGGCAAGACTCCGTATGCTGTGTTGACGGGCTCGATTGCCGAACGGGCGCAATATCGTTACGCGCAAAATGTCGGACGGAGTTTGGTGGAAACCGACGACAAATCGCTCAACGACAGAACCACTGATCTGCTGGATGGCCTGTTGTCGAAAATGAAATCTGAGATTGACCGCACAAAACTTTTGAACAGCGCAGCACAAAGAGCAGTGGGAGCAGGATAGTGACCAACGCAAAGAAAAAAGTGCAAGCGATGTTTGCCGACTTCGGCGCGCCGCCGTCCGCCAATGACGTGGTGGGGAATTTGCAAATTCCGCACACGGCACCTGTCAGGAAAATCAAGTCGGAGCCGACGACTCAGCTCAACCTCAGGGTGCCGGAGAGTATCAAGCGCCGCGTCCGCGTGCTGGCCGCTCGCGACAATCTGAGTCTCTCCGATTTGGTGTTGAAGGCCATCGCGTTGTACGAGGAGCGCCACGGTAGCGCGCCGAATATTTGATGGGCTGGCGGATCGCCGCCGGGTTTGGTTGGTGTCTTTGGCTGCTGGCGATCGCAGCCTCAGGGGCAATGAACGCGTTTGCCGGATATGGACTTGGACGCAGTGTTGTTGAGGGGCTTGTTCTCGCTTCCTTGAGTGTGGCCGCAGATGGCTGGAAAGCCATGGCACCGCTGTATATCTCCATGCTGGTCCGTCGGGGTAGTTTTGGGACCGTCCTTTTTTCGTCGATGATTTGGCTTGCCTGCTTTGTTTATGCGGTCGGTAGTGCGATCGGGTTCGCCGGGTTGAACCGTGCGGTCACGACTGGAGGCAGGGATTCGCTTCGTGCGGCCTACACCAACACCATGAATGAGATGGGCGAGGTGAGAGCACAACGTGCACAGAGCAGCGAACAGCGCTCTTCCTCGGAGCTTGAGGAAACCATCAAAGCCGCATTGCTGACACCAGTTGGAGGTCGAGGAACGGTCGGGTCAATCAGCGATGATTGCGCGCAAGACAATTCACGCACACGGGATGCTTGTGTAGCGATCGCTAGGCTTCGTATCACCTTGGCGCGCGCCAACGACGTCGATCGAATGCGGCAGCGGTTTGCAGAACTGGAAGCGGAGTCGCAGCGCCTATCCAAAGCTGGTGGAAATGCAGCTGGCGATCCTCAAGAGCAACTGATCGCCAAGTTGTCGGGTGGCTGGGTGAAAGTGGG
The DNA here is from genome assembly GCA_025359185.1 of Hyphomicrobiaceae bacterium. GTDB lineage: Bacteria > Pseudomonadota > Alphaproteobacteria > Rhizobiales > Hyphomicrobiaceae > JANYHF01. The sequence continues at coordinate 12,259 of JANYHF010000124.1, forward strand.
TGACGTCGGACTGTTGCTGGTCCTCACCCTTGTCGCAATGGTTGAGCTAATTAGCGCGTTCGGTCCTGTCGTATTAGGCGAGTTTGTGCGAGGGCATCGCGAGCCGAACGGGTCTTCCCCGATTCGTGACCAAAATCTTGGCGGTCGACAGGTCGAAGGGCAACTTGTTGGTGACGTCTATGAGTTTCTTGCAAAGTGCGTGCAGCCTGCGCCAGACGAGAGCATCGCAGTGAATACGCTGGTCAAACGATATACCGTTTGGTGCCAAGACACTGGACATGCGGCGCTCGGGGAGCACGTCTTCGTGAGTGAGTTTGACCGGATCTGCAGTTCTGATCTTGAAGGGCGCGTGAAGCGCTTGGGGTTCAGAGTCAAGGGTCTGCGAGTACTCGATTCAGCGTACGCACCTCTCTCGATCCCGCCACGTAGTTGAGTAGTTGATGCTGACGACGTGTGAAGCGCGTGCTAAAATTTGAAGATGAGCAGGGCACTCGTATCGGGACCGGACAATCTGGCCACTTTTCGGCAGAGCAAATTGGAGAGCGCAGCTTTCATATTGGACGAGATCAGCGCCGACACCGGAAAAACGATGCTTACTGATGACGAGCGGCAGTTTATTCAAGACAAGATTGAAGCACTGTGCAGTGGTGTCGAGCAATGAAGGATTGCTTGCTCGGGTTCGTCGAAATGCGCTTGGAGAACCGCAAAATAGCCATCTAGTCGATGTTTCATCCCATTTGCTGACCTTTCCGGCAGTCAGGTTGATGTCGCAAATGGACAAGACTCATCAGTCGCTTAGCCGATGAAACTGTTCACCGCAATCCAACGCCGCCCATCGTTTTCCACACACTTGGTAGGGTTCAGCGTAGACTATTGCTCCGCAACGTCCACAATGCCGCCTTCCGATAATTGGATGTTGGCAAGGTATTTTCGCATATGAGTTCGCTGCTGCTTGGACACACGGAACCAGGTGGCCGTAGCGAAGGGCTCGATGAGCACTCGCGCGCTGTCGGTAGGCATGCGGAACGTTTGGCCAAGAAATTCGATAGCGGTGATTTCGGGCTAGCCGCCGGTCTGCTGCATGATCTTGGCAAGGCTAAGGAGGAGTTTCAGGCCTATCTGCGCGACGAACGCGGGTCTGAGCCGCACTCGGCCGAGGGCGCGAAGTTCGCTGCGAGGCACTATTCGAAACCTTGCCCGCGCCCGTTCGCGGGTCCCATCGGACGATTACTGGGGTTTCCGATCGCCGGTCATCACGCTGGATTGGCCAACGGGCATGCTGTCTGTGGAGGCACCCTCCCGCTCAACGAGCGCCTGGCAACAGCGCAAACAATGGAGCCCTGGTTCGACCTCGGTGAACTCCCCGTGTTCAAGGCGGCGCCCGCCCCGCTCTTAGCCGCGAAGTTGGAACCATTTGCTTGGGCGTTCTTCATTCGCATGCTGTTTTCCGCGCTCGTTGATGCGGATTTTCTTGAAACGGAGCGTTGGTTCAATGAAGGCAATCGACAGCCCGTCGAACGCGGCTGGCAGGGATCGCTTGGCCAATTAAAGACGGCACTTGACCTGAGCTTGAAAGGGTTTGACGCAAAGACTTCAGATCTTGCTGGGCTGAGGGCCGAAGTGCTGCACGATTGCCGGGCCGCGGCGAGCCATCAGACTGGGCTGTTCTCTCTCACGGTGCCAACCGGAGGCGGCAAGACGCTGTCGTCGCTCGCCTTTGCGCTCGACCATGCCATTGCCCATAATCTGGATCGCGTGATTTACGTCATTCCGTTCACGTCGATCATCGAGCAGACCGCCGATGTGTTCGGTAAAGCGCTTGGTGATCCGGAGGCAATCCTGGAACATCACAGCGCTTTCGATGATGACAATTTCCGTAGCTCGGATCGCGAGGACCGGGACGGCGCCGAAAAACTGCGACTAGCAACGCAAAACTGGGATCGCCCGATCGTCGTCACCACGGCAGTCCAGTTCTTCGAGAGCCTGTTTTCAAACCGGACGTCGCGCTGCCGCAAGCTGCACAACATTGCACGATCCGTGGTGGTGCTGGATGAGGCGCAAACCTTGCCGATCAAGCTGCTGCGACCTTGTCTGGCCGCGCTCAACGAATTGGCACGCGGTTACCGAACCAGCGTTGTGCTGTGCACGGCAACGCAGCCTGCGCTGACCAGGGCGGCGGGGCTGAGGGCGCCAGAAGCGTTGCGCGATGTCAAAGAGATCATCCAGCCCGGCCGCAATCTATATGGCCACTTGCGGCGTGTGCGCACGGAGCGAGCTGAGGTTTTCAGCGATGCGCAGCTCGTCGAGGGGCTTGCCAAGGTTGAGCGCGGACTCGTCATCGTCAACAACCGCAGGCATGCGCGCGAACTGTTCGAAGCATTGGGCAAGAGCGGGCTGGCTGGTGCCTGTCATCTATCAACGGCCATGACGGCCGCGCACCGTCAGCATGTATTGGCGGACATTCGTCAGGAGCTCAAAGACCGGAAACAAGTGCGACTGATCTCGACGTCGCTGATCGAAGCGGGCGTGGACATTTCGTTCGACGCCGTGTGGCGAGCTTGGGCCGGGCTCGATCAGATTGCGCAAGCTGCCGGGCGCTGCAATCGAGAGGGAGAACTTGGAAAACTGGGCGGCACGCTCACCATCTTTCAACCGGAAGAGCGCGAGGGACGCAAACCGCCGCCCGAGCTGAAGACCAACGCGGAAACAGCCAAGCGCGTGCTGACCGACGGCCTCGATCCGCTCTCGCCGGAGGCCGTGGCGGCCTATTTCCGCGAGTTGCTGTGGACCAAGGACGACGGCGGAACATGGAAAGGACTCGATAAGGTCAAGGTGGGCGAGGACGAGACACTCGGCATCATGAAAACCATCGAGAACAGTGCGCCTGACCTTAATTTCCGGTTCGCCGACATCGCCGAGGCCTTCCGCTTCATCGAGGATGCGATGGTGCCGGTGATCATTCCGGCGAGTGCACACCGCATTGGCGGTGCCTCCGATGGCCTGATTAGGCAACTCCGGCTCGGACCGACGGTTGGTGGCTTAGCGCGCAAGCTCCAGCGCTACCTCGTGCAAGTTCCACGCAAGGATCGAGGTGAGATGATTGCCTTGGGTCTTATCGAAGTCGTGAGGGAGAAGGACTTCGGACAACAGTTTGCTCTGCTCACCGACCGCGAGCGGTATGTCGACGTAAGTGGTTTGAAGTGGCGCGATCTCACTGACCGGACGCCCGAAAGCAACATCACGTGAGTTCTAGGGCACCGTCTGGCGGACATACAGTTCATGATGACTATCGAGCTTGCTCGTGACTTACCCGCTGACTCGTCACCAATTCGTTGCAATAGGTGTCGGCGAGGACTTCCAATGCCTCGGTGGCGGCCCAAAGTTGGTAGGGATTCCAAGCCCTATCGAGCGTTAGCGGGCCACACAGCCCTCGGCTGAGGATTGAAACATGATCACTTTTCGAGCGTTGCTTCGTGGCCTTACGAGGGGTCAGGTCGCCAACGCGACCTGACCCGGGGACCAAAGATGATCGCACTGCACGTCTGGGGCGACTTCGCCTGCTTCACGCGGCCGGAGATGAAGGTTGAACGTGTGTCGTATGATGTCATGACGCCGTCGGCGGCGCGCGGCATTCTGGAGGCCATACACTGGAAGCCGGCGATCGCTTGGACGATCGACCGCATCCATGTGCTCAAGCCGATCCGTTTCCAGACGTTCCGGCGCAACGAGGTCGGCTCGAAGGTGCCGGCGCAGAAGGCGCGGACGGGTATGAACCGGGGCTCGTTGGAAGGGCTGGGGCTCGCTATCGACGAGGACCGACAGCAGCGCGCGTCCATCGCGTTGCGAGAGGTGGCTTACGTGATCGAAGCGCACTTCGAACTGACCGGGAAGGCCAATGACGACGATTCGCCGGCAAAGCATCATGAGATGTTCACGCGCCGCGCCGCCAAAGGGCAGTGTTTTCACCGGCCATGCCTCGGCTGCCGCGAGTTCACAGCCGATTTCGAGTTGATTGAGGGGGCGATACCGCGCCACCAATTGCCCGACGATCAGGCTAATCGCGATTTCGGCTGGATGCTGTACGATATCGATTTCAAAAACGACAAGCGCGCGCTGTTTTTCCGTGCGCAGCTTGAAAATGGTGTGATTGACTTGACTAAAGCCCGGCCAGAGGGACTGGCGTCATGACAATTCTGCAGTCCCTGGTTGGGTTTTATGACCGGCTGGACCGGCGTGGTGTTGTGGCAAAGAGTGGGTTCGCTCCGGTGGCGATTTCATTCGTAATTCCTATTACTTACGCTGGCACCACCGGCAAGGCCATCGATGTACGTGACCCATCGGGGAAAAAACCATTGCCTGTAGATCGTATGGTACCCAAACTGCGAGACCACAACAATTCGGCGAAGGACCCATTTCTCTTCTGGGACAATACCGGCTACGCCATGGGTCTTGTTAAGAAGGAAATGAAACGGGGTTCACCGATAGAATTATTTGAAATGTTCAAGACCGCAAACCTTGCTGCAACGGAGAATGCAACAAGTCCAGAGCTCAAAGCATTCAGGCAGTTTCTGAAAACATGGCACCCTGACCAAGTCGGTGTTCTAGCAATCGATCCGAATGATCTGGACACCAACGTATTGTTTCGTTCCGTGGAGACCGGGAACCTGATCCACGATGTTGACGAGGCACGCAGCATTTTAGCTGAACGGCTGCAACCCGATCGAGTTGCAGAATTGTGCTTGGTTACCGGATCAATGCTACCGACACAGCGGCTGCATCCGAAGTTTCCGTCCCTTGAGGCTGGAGGCAACAAGGCGCCACTTGTTTCATTCAATTCCGACGCCTTCGTAAGTTTCGGCAAAGATCAAGGGGCCAACGCTCCCGTCTCGGAAGATGCCGCATTCCGTTATGGCGCGGCGCTCAACTGGCTGCTCGACCGCGATAATTCCCGTGTACTGCGCATCGGTGAGACCACAGTGGTGTTCTGGGCCGATGAGAAAGCCGTCGGCGAACCGGCCGCCGAAGCTGTCGAGGACGCTTTTTGGGCAGGCTTCGGTGATCCGCCCGAGGCCGATATCGACAAGGAGCAGGCTGGGACCATGAGTGCCGAGCTGCAAAACGTTCGCACACAACGGCGGGCGCCGGATGCATCAGTCCTAAAGCCTGAAACCCGCATGCACATTCTCGGCTTATCGCCCAATAGCGGCCGCATCGCTGTGCGCCTCTGGCTGGTCGACACGTTCGGCGCCTTGGCCATCAATCTGCATCGCCATCTCGACGATCTTGCCATTGACCCGCCGGCATTCAAGTCGCCGCCCAAAGCCTGGGCGCTGCTTTATGAGACCTGTCGTCACGTCTACAATGAGAAAAAAAGCACTTGGCAGAAATCCAAAAACTCCGAACCGCCGCCGCGACTTGGTGGCGAGATGGCTTTGGCCATCTTATCTGGAGGCCGTTACCCGCACTCCTTGCTGACGGTTGTGGTGCAACGGATACGCGCGGAGAAGGGAAGAGTGAACGGACCTCGCGCGGCGCTCTGCAAAGCCGTCGTCAATCGTCATCTGCGAATGAGTGAAGTCCAAACAGCATTGGAGGGATTGCCCGTGGCCCTGAATGTAGAAAGTCCAGACGAAGCCTATAATCTCGGCCGGCTGTTCGCTGTCTACGAATATGCCGAGCAGGGGGTAGCCAAGCGCAACGCCTCGATACGTGACAAATATATTGGGGCCGCTTCCGCCAACCCCCGCCGAATCTTCCCAATCCTGATGCGCGGCTACGAGCACAACGCATCCGCGCTCGCCAAAGGCGAGGGTACGCAACGGGGCACAGGTGTCAAAGCGGCAAAGGCCGTGTCCCAGATTATTGGGCTGTTCGACGGTGACGTCAAATTGCCGACGGCGCTGCGACTCGAAGATCAAGCCCGCTTCTTCGTCGGCTACTACCATCAGAACAAAGCACTCTTTACCAAGACCGAGCGCGCCGAGAGCAATCCCGATATCGTCGATGCCGAGGGGGCAACATCATGACCACATTGAAGAACCGCTACGATTTCGCTTTCTTCTTCGATGTCACCGACGGCAACCCGAATGGCGACCCCGACGCCGGCAATCTGCCGCGCATGGACCCTGAGACCAGTCAGGGACTTGTCTCTGATGTGTCGATCAAACGCAAAATTCGTAACTACGTTGCCGATGCGCGGACGGGCCAGAAAGGCCACGCCATTTATGTGGCTGAAAGCGCGATCCTCAACGATCAGCACCGCAAGGCGTACAAAGTCGTCCGCCCAGACGACTCTAAGGTGGACAAAGTAAGCAAACTTTCGCCGCAAAGTGACAAGGAAGCCGAGGCGCTGACCAAGTGGATGTGCGCAAATTTCTTTGACGTGCGCACATTCGGCGCCGTGATGAGCACGGGCATCAATTGCGGCCAGGTGCGTGGTCCCTTGCAGTTCGCTTTCGGCCGTTCGGTCGAACCCATCATGCCGCTGGAAGTCTCGATTACGCGGATGGCCGCCACCAATGAAGCGGAAAAGAAGAAGCGGGTCGATGGGGATGACGGCGACTCCCGGAGCGACAACCGAACCATGGGCCGCAAGCACGTCGTACCCTACGGCCTTTACCGGGTGCACGGCTTCGTCAATGCCAAGCTGGCGGAAAAAACTGGTTTCAGCGAGGAGGATCTGGGGCTGGTGTGGACAGCACTGCGCGACATGTATGACATGGACCGTTCCGCAGCGCGCGGCCAGATGACGGCGCGACGACTGATCGCCTTCAAACATGAAAGTGCGCTTGGCAATGCGCAGGCTCACAAACTGCTCGAACGCATCACAGTGAGGCGCGTGCATGATGGCGCGTCCGTGCCGGTCGGCGACAAGCGTTCCCACAATTGGCCGCCGGCGCGCGCCTTCTCTGACTATGGGATCACGCTGCATGGCGCCGATCTGCCGCCTGGCGTGACCGTCGACGACCGGATCTGATCGGGGGGCAGCGCCATGGAGACGGACACCCTCATCCCCCTCTCCGCCCTGCAACACTATTTATTCTGCCAGCGCCAGTGCGCGCTCATTCATGTCGAGCAGGCCTGGGCGGAGAACCGGCTCACCGCCGAGGGACGGGTGCTTCATGAAGCGACATCCGAAGTCGGTGCCGAGAAGCGTCGCGGCGTGCGCGTCGTTACGGCCATGCCGCTGGTCTCGCGCCGCCTCGGCGTCTCGGGCATCGCCGACCTAGTCGAGATGCATAAAGATGATCAGGACCGATGGCGTCCATTCCCGGTCGAATACAAGCGCGGAAAACCCAAATCGCATCGCGCCGACGAAGTGCAGCTGTGCGCGCAAGGCATGGCGCTGGAGGAGATGTTCGATACCACCCTGACTGAGGGCGCGCTGTTCTACGGCCAGAGTCGCCGCCGAGTGACGGTGCCGCTGGATGCCGAGCTGCGCCGCCTTACCGAACAGATCGCCATCGAAACTTGCGCGCTACTCTCGGGCAAAGCCACGCCACCGCCGATCTACGCCAAATCGAAATGCAACGCCTGCTCGCTGATCGAGCTTTGCCAACCCAAGCGCCTCTCGCGCACCTTGTCCGCATCGGCCTGGCTGGCCGACCAGATCGCGGAGCCCTGATCAATGCGCCGCCACCTCAACACCCTCTACGTCACCACCCAAGGCGCCTGGCTGAACAAGGATGGCGAAAATGTCGTCGTCTCGGTGGATAACCAGGAGCGTGGCCGCGTCCCGATCCACACGATCGGCGGCATCATCGGATTTGGTCGTGTACTGATCAGTCCGCCGCTGCTCGGAGCCTGCTGCCTCGCAGGCATCTCGGTCAACTTCATGACTGAGGAGGGCCGTTTCCTGGCCCGCGTCGAAGGTCCAGTCTCAGGCAACGTGTTGCTGCGCCGCACGCAATACCGCTGGGCTGACGACGACACCCGGCGCGACGCCATTATCAAGTCCTTTGTTGCCGGCAAACTGTTGAACCAGCGCGCTGTCATCACGCGAGCGCTGCGCGACCATGGCGAGACCACTGCCGAGGCGCCACGCGCTGCCTTGAGCGCGGCGTCCGACCGGCTCGCCAACATCGTGCGCCGGCTGGATAAACCGCTTGATGACGAGCAACTGCGCGGCGCCGAGGGCGAAGCCGGCATGGTCTACTTCTCCGTCTTCGATCATCTGGTGCGCGGCGACAAACCGCTGTTCGCGTTCGTCGGCCGTAACCGCCGTCCGCCACTCGACGCCACAAACGCCTTATTGTCGTTCGCCTACGCCCTCTTGACCGCCGACGTGCGCGGCGCGCTCGAATCAGTCGGTCTCGATCCCGCTGTCGGCTATCTGCATGCGGATCGCCCGGGCCGGCCGAGCCTCGCCCTCGATCTGATGGAAGAGTTCCGACCCTTCTTTGCCGACCGCCTGGTGTTGTCGCTGATCAACCGTCGGCAGCTTGGTTCCAAGGATTTCAAGACTCTCGACAACGGCGCCACGTTGCTGACCGACGACGGACGGAAGACCGTGCTGGTGGCCTACCAGGAGCGCAAGCGCGACGAGATCCAGCATCCGTTCCTCGACGAGAAAGTCACCGTCGGCCTGCTCTGGTTCATCCAAGCCCAATTGCTGGCCCGCCATCTGCGCGGCGACCTCGACGCCTATCCCCCGTTCATCTGGAAATGACACACAGCCATGATGATCCTCATCACCTACGACGTCTCGACCGAAAGCGAGGGCGGTAAGCGCCGCCTACGCCGCGTCGCGCGAGCCTGCAAGGATTTTGGCCAGCGCGTGCAATACTCAGTCTTCGAATGCGAGGTCGATCCGGCGCAATGGGTCAAACTCAGGGCGCGACTGCTCGGCGAGATCGATACGGCCAAGGACAGCCTGCGCTTCTATCAGCTCGGCGCCAACTGGAAGCCCAAGGTCGAGCACGTCGGGACCAAACCGGTCTTGGATCTCGACGGCCCGTTGGTTTTTTGAGCCAGCGCGAACCTGAATCGTCCGGTCATATCCCGGAAGGTTCGAACCCGGTCGAAAACGACGTAATATCAGAGAGTTCCGGCTTCGGTGTGGCGCTAACAATCACCCCGTGCAACGGTTCGCGAGTAGGTTCGCGTTTCGGAGCCGATTTCGTGTTCTTTGACATCGTGTTAGGTAGTCACGGTCGCCCGCTCACACGCGGGCGCGGATTGAAACTGCCGATCTGGCGCGTTGATCTCGGTCCACCCGCGTCGCCCGCTCACACGCGGGCGCGGATTGAAACATGCAAGGGGCGCGGTATGCCTTTGGGTTTGCAGGTCGCCCGCTCACACGCGGGCGCGGATTGAAACCTTCAGAC
>JANYHF010000020.1 GCA_025359185.1 Hyphomicrobiaceae bacterium
GAGGCCGTTGGCGAGCAACTTGACCACGGCATTGCGCCTACTAACCTTGCCCCCGTCTGGCGCGCCATGCCGTTTGACGCGCCAATTTGGCGAAAACTGGAGAACGGTAAGTCGAAGTTGTTGGCGTTGCGGCGCGGTGAAGGGCTTGGATAGTTAAGCGTCGCGAACGTGGCAATAACGGACCCGCTCAGAACATTCGATGAATGGTCACTACGGGTCATCTGCAGCAGTCCGTCCCGCCTCAGTATCCCGTCGCCTCATACGCCAGCTGCGGAGGTCCACTGTCCAACGCGCGAATTGGGCTACTCCGCCGCCTCCCGCGCTAAAAACCCGCCGCTTTGCCTCGCCCACAGCTCTGCATACAACCCGCCGCGTTTCAGCAGCTCGGCGTGGCTCCCCGTCTCCACCACAGCGCCCTCGTCCATGATGATCAATCGGTCCATCGCCGCTATCGTCGAGAGGCGGTGGGCAATCGCGATCACCGTCTTGCCCTTCATCAGTGCATAGAGCTGCTCCTGAATGGCGGCCTCAACCTCGCTATCCAGCGCGCTCGTCGCCTCGTCCAGCACCAATATCGGCGCGTTTTTTAGCAGTACCCGCCCTATCGCAATGCGCTGGCGCTGGCCGCCCGACAGCTTCACGCCGCGTTCGCCCACATGCGCCTCATAGGCCTTGCGGCCTTTGTAATCCTCCAGATCCAGAACGAACTTGTGCGCCTGCACGTCGCGCGCTGCCGCCTCGGCCTCGGCCGCCGTCGCCTCGGGCTTGCCATAGCGGATGTTGTCCATCACCGAGCGGTGCAGCAGGGAGGTATCTTGCGTGACCATGCCGATGTTGGCGCGCAGCGAATCCTGCGTGACTTGCGAGATGTCCTGGCCGTCAACGAGAATGCGGCCCCCCTCCAAATCGTAGAATCGCAACAGCAAGTTCACGAACGTTGATTTGCCCGCGCCCGATCGGCCAACTAGGCCCACCTTCTCGCCCGGCTTGATCACCAGCGACAGATTGTCGATGATACCGCCCTCGCGGCCATAGTGGAATTTCACGTTCTCGAAGCGGATTTCGCCACGCCTGACCGTCAAGGTTTTGGCATCGGGCGCGTCGACCACGTCATGCTCGCGCGAGATCGTCTCCATGCCCTCCTGGACCTGGCCGATGTTCTCGAACAGGCCCGTCACCACCCACATGATCCAGCCCGACATGTTGACGATACGGATGACGAGGCCCGTGGACAAGGCGATGGCACCGATGGAGACGAACCCCTTCGACCATAGCCACAGGCCGAGCCCGGTCGTCCCCACCATCAAGAGCCCGTTCAAGGCCCACACGGCTGTATTCATGAACGTGATCATGCGCAGCTGCGCCTTGAACGCTTCCATGTGGATGCGCATCCCCTCGGCCACATAGGCGTCCTCGCGGTCGGGTTGGGCGAACAGTTTCACCGTCAAAATGCTGGTGTAGCTGTCAACCACGCGCCCCGTCAGGCGCGAGCGGGCGTCGGAATTGGCGATGGCGCGCGCCTTCACCTGCGGCACGAAAAAGCGCAAGGCAAAGATGTATCCGGCGATCCACAGCAGCAGCGGGATGGTCAGGCGGAGGTCGGCTTGCGCGAACAGGTAGAGCGCGGAGACGGTGTAGATCAGTACAAACCAGATCGCTTCGATGCACTGATTGACGCTTTCCCGTAAGGCTGGCCCCGTCTGCATGATCTTGTTGGCGATGCGGCCAGCAAAATCGTTCTGGAAATAGCCGAGCGACTGCCGGAGCACCCAGCGATGGGTCTGCCAGCGGATGCGGTTGGTGAACGGCGCGGAAATGGTCTGGTTCTTGACCAGATCGCTGATGCCGAAGGCGACCGGGCGCAGAATGGCCGCGACGATGGCCATCCAGACCAGGATCGGCCAATGGTCGTGGAAAAACGTGGCCGGATCGGGCGACAGCCGCATCCGGTCCACGAGACCGCCGATGAAGGCGAACAGCGACACTTCGATGATGGAGCCGGCAAAGCCGACGATGAGCATCAGCACAAAAATCGGCCAGACCGGTTTCACATAATGCCAATAGAACGCGAGCAAACCGCCAGGGGGCTTGCCGTCAGGGCCATTGGCGAACGGGTCGATATGTTTCTCGAACCAGGCGAGCAAAGGGGCGAGCATGAAAAGGGCTTTCGGACGAGAATCGACTGCGGAGGATGCCGCGAAGGCCCATATGGGCGTGGAAAATTCTAACGCGCACGCGAACGGTTGCCCTGCGCGCGGCGGCCAGCCGGTAAATGGATCGCCAGATGCGTCGGTCGCTAGGCGTCAATATCGGCGCGAGCGTGACAAGGATCAAGCGCGGTTTTGCTTGCTGTCGATAGTGTGTCACTGATCCTGTAGGCTTTCGACGGGTGGACGCACTTCAATGACTAATGACTTAAGTTCAAGGCAACGGACCGCCCACGCCTGGTTCGAGGCCCTGCGCGACGACATCTGCGCTGCCTTTGAGGCCGTTGAAGCCGAACTGCCCGCTGGCGCGCCGCTCTCGGACCGGCCCCCCGCCCGTTTCGTGCGCACGCCTTGGGTGCGCAAGGACCACACGGGGGCCGAGGGAGGCGGCGGCGTGATGTCGATGCTGCATGGCCGTGTCTTTGAGAAAGTGGGTGTTCACGTCTCAACGGTGCATGGCGAGTTTTCGCCGGAGTTTCGCGGACAGATGCCGGGCGCCGCCGACGATCCGCGCTTCTGGGCGTCGGGCATCTCGCTGATTGCGCATCCCTGCAATCCGAATGTCCCCGCCGTGCATATGAACACGCGGTTTGTGGTCACAGCCAAATCCTGGTTCGGCGGCGGCGCCGACCTGACGCCGGTGCTGGACCGGCGGCGCACACAAGAGGATGCCGATACGATAGCGTTCTATGCGGCCATGCAAGGGGCCTGCAACGCGCACGCCGTCGCCGACTATGCGCGCTACAAAACGTGGTGCGAAGACTATTTCTTCCTCAAACATCGCAACGAGATGCGCGGCGTCGGCGGCATTTTCTTCGACAATCTGGCAAGCGGAGACTGGGACGCCGATTTCGCTTTCACACAAGCCGTGGGCCGTGCGTTTCTCGGCGTCTACCCGCAGCTGGTGCGAAACAACATGCAAACGCCGTGGACGGAGCAGGACCGTGAGGAGCAACTGATCCGGCGCGGCCGCTATGTCGAGTTCAACCTGCTCTATGACCGGGGCACGCTGTTCGGCCTGAAGACTGGCGGCAACGTCGACTCGATCCTATCGAGCCTGCCACCTGTGGTGAAGTGGCCCTGAATAACGTCCGCTTTGAGCCGATTTACGCCGCGACGGTGTCCGCAGCCTCTGGCCCTGCGGCGGGCTCAGCGGCAGCTTTCATATCGGCAAGACGCTCTGTCAACGTCTTGAGGCTTTGTTCGCCTTCCCGGCGTACGGCTTCGATATGGGCTGGCGACGGCTCCGCGACGGTTGTCTCAGTTTGAGCAACACCTGCCGTCGCTTGGGCGGGTTCGACGACAAGAGCAGGCACAGCCTCTGGTTCGGCGCTGGCAGATGCAGGCACGTCCTCAACAACCACTTCAGCGGTCAATGCCGCCACCGGCTCAATGCTTTCACCCCAATTGGTCGCAGCCGGCGCAGGCGTGGCCTCAGCCTCGGGAACCGGGATCGCCGCTTCGCGAGCCGCAGCAACGACCAGCTCCAGCTTGGCCGTGTCAGGCCGCAGTTCAACCGCTGCCTCTTCAGTGTCATCAGCGGCGTCTTCGGCGTCCGTCTGCCAATCGTAGAGATCGTAATGCGCATCCAACGCGTTAAGCGCCGCTTCGCAGTTTTCCAGAAGGTCACGCAGCTTGATGAGACCAAGCAACCGATAGCTATCCGTCACCAGAAGTTCCGTTCCGCCATCATAATGCGTGCTCAGAGGCGGTACCAATTCGCGGCTGCGCAGAAAGGGGAAGATCTGGTCACCGGCGTTGAATCGCACGGCATCGCGATCATTGTGGGCGGCCAGATGATCGGCATAACCCTGAGTACCCGACGTGAACATGGCCATGATCGGCCGAAGCCGCCAATCAGTCCGTGCCACGGCGCGCGCTCGCGCCCGTGCCTGCTCCAACTTGGCAACAATCGTCAATTCCAGGCTGCGCACCCGGTTGGAAAACTGCCTGAGGCTGGCAAGATAGGATTCAAGCTCTGCATCGCCATTGGCGGCCCCGTCACGCGGTGCCAGCTTCTGGTCCAACAGCTCGTCGGCCGCCACCTCGATCATTTCGAGCAGGTCGGCCAGCGCGTGGACAGACTTCGAGTCCGGCCGGGCCATAAACAGCATGAGTAACGCCTCCTTGGCCTCCGGACGACGGTCCGGCAGGCATACTGAATGCAACTCAACTGACCGTATTTTCACTGACGCGCGTGCCCTTTGGGTCACTGCGGCTAACAATCAGGATGGTCGCTCGATTCGCGAGACAGTGGAAGTGAAACAATTCGTGAATGCAGGGGTTTGTAGGCGCGCTCCCCCCAAATCGTCATGGCAAGGCCTAACCCGGCCATGACGAAGGGAGGAGATGCTGGTGTCAACTGCACCCAGTTGTGAGGCCACAGGTGTCGCATTTCATGCAGGTACCGTTGCGCACCAGCGTGAAGTTTCCGCATTCGCCGCAGCTGTTGCCGTCGTAGCCTTTGAGGCGGGCCTCGGCGGCGCGCTGGCCGGCGATGCGGGCTTGCGATTGCGGCGCGGTCTCGGTTTGCGCGGCGGCGTTGAGCGCAAGGGCGCCCATCGTCGTCGTCTCGCCGAGCTTGTGGCGCAGGTCGTCCTGCAGCGCGGACACCGGGCTCGCCAGCATCGATACCCCACCATAATCAGCAGTGCGCGGAACAATCCGCCCCACCATCTGCCCGCGGGTAAAGCCGTGGCTGACGACGCGGGTCGCTGGCATGGCAGGCTTGCCGAGATGCTGCGGCTCGACGGGCCCAACGTCCGTATCGGTCATGTCGCTGGGCTCGACATGGGCAAGGTCGTTGCGGGCGAGGTAGGACACGGCCAGTTCACGGAAAATGTAGTCGAGCACGCTGGTGGCGTTCTTGATGGTCTCGTTGCCCTGGACGAGGCCGGCCGGCTCGAAGCGCGTGAATGTGAAGGCGTCCACATACTCTTCCAGTGGCACGCCATACTGAAGGCCCAACGAAATGGCGATGGCAAAGTTGTTCATCAGTGAGCGGAAGGCGGCGCCTTCTTTGTGCATATCGATGAAGATCTCGCCGATGCGGCCGTCGTCATATTCGCCGGTGCGCAGATACACCTTGTGCCCGCCAACGGTGGCCTTTTGCGTGTAGCCCTTGCGGCGGCCTGGCAGCTTTTCACGCTCGCGGACGCGCTCGATCAGGCGCTCAACGATACGCTCGGCGGCGGCCGCGGCGCGGATCGTCGACGGATGCGCCGTGCTCATCAGTGATTCCGGCATGTCGTCGGCATCGTCATCGGCCACGGCGAGTACGGAAGCCGATAGCGGCTGCGACAGCTTTGAACCGTCACGGTAGAGAGCGTTCGCTTTCACGCCCAGCTTCCATGACAGCGTGTAGGCGGCCGCGCAATCGGCCACCGTCGCATCGTTCGGCATGTTGATGGTTTTCGAGATGGCGCCTGAGATAAACGGCTGGGCTGCCGCCATCATGCGGATGTGGCTGTCCACGGAGAGATACCGCTTGCCCTTGCGCCCGCACGGATTGGCGCAATCAAACACTGGGAGATGCTCCGTCTTCAGGTCCGGCGCGCCTTCCAGCGTCATCGACCCACAGCAGAATTCGTTGGCGGCGTCGATGTCTTTGCGGGCAAAGCCAATCTCGGCGAGGAGATCGAAATCAGGCGCATTCAGACGATCAGCAGCGAGCTTCAAGGTGTTGGCGCAAAAATCCTCACCAAGCGTCCACTTGTTGAACACGAACTTGATGTCAAAGGCAGTCGCCAGCGACGCCTCAACCGTAGCGATTTTCTCGGGCGTAAACCCCTTAGCCAACAATGTGTCGTGATTGATGCCGGGAGCGCCCTTCAGCGTGCCATGGCCAACCGCATACAGGATCATCGCTTTAGCAGCGGCGTCGGAATAGCCCAGCTTGGCAAGCGCCTCGGTCACCGTCTGGTTGATGATTTTGAAGTAACCGCCGCCAGCCAGCTTCTTGAACTTCACCAGGGCAAAGTCCGGCTCGATGCCCGTCGTATCGCAATCCATGACGAGGCCGATGGTTCCTGTAGGCGCAACGACGGAGGCCTGCGCGTTGCGATAGCCGTGCTCCTGGCCAAGTTCCAGCGCGCGGTCCCAGGCTTTGCGCGAGGCCACGATCAGCCGTTGATCGGGACAGGCCGCGTGGTCGAGCGGCACTGGATTGGTGGCAATCTTCTCGTAGCCATCCGCGTGCCCATAGGCGGCGCGGCGGTGATTGCGCATCACTCGAAGCATGTCGCGCGAGTTGTCCGTGTAGCCCGGGAAAGCGCCCAACTCCTTGGCCATTTCGGCCGAAGTGGCATAGGAGACGCCGGTCATGATGGCGCTGACGGCACCGCAAATCGCGCGGCCCTCGTGACTGTCGTAAGACAGCCCCGATGCCATGAGATAGGCGCCGATGTTGGCAAAGCCTAGGCCGAGTGTACGATAGCGGTAGGAAAGTTCGGCGATCTGCTTTGACGGGAATTGCGCCATCATCACGGAAATTTCGAGGACGATAGTCCAGAGGCGGACGGCGTGCTCGAACGATTCAATGTCAAATTGGCAGCGGGCAGCGGGCAGCAGGCAGCGGGAAGAGTCTTCCTGTTGCCCGTTGCCTGTTGCCTGTTGCCCCTTGGTTCTGAACGTCATCAAATTCAGCGACGCAAGATTGCAAGCCGTGTCGTCCAGAAACATATATTCCGAGCACGGATTAGAGGCACGGATGGGACCGCTCGCTGCGCAGGTATGCCAGTCGTTGATCGTGGTGTGGAATTGGATGCCCGGATCGGCGCAGGCCCAGGCGGCGTGGCCCACCTTGTCCCAAAGTTCGCGCGCCTTCAGCGTCTTGGTGACTTTGCCGGTGATGCGGCCGTTCAGGTTCCAATCGGCGTCGGTTTCGACGGCTTTCAGGAATTCATCGGTCACGCGCACCGAATTGTTGGAGTTCTGACCAGCCACCGTGCGGTAGGCCTCCGAATCCCAATCGGTGTCGTAGGTGTCGAACGAGATCTCCTTGAAGCCCTGCTTGGCGAACTGGATCACGCGCTGAATGTAGTTATCGGAGACCATCGCCCTGCGGGCGGCGCGTACTTCACGCTTGAGCGCCGGGTTCTTCAGGAGATCGAAGCAGGCATCACCCTCGGCCTCGCAATTGACGCAGGCCTTCATCACGGCCTTGAGGTGTTTTTGCACGACGCGCGAGCCCGTTACCAGCGCGGCGACTTTCTGCTCTTCCTTCACCTTCCAGTCGATATAGTCCTCGATATCGGGATGGTCGATATCAACGACGACCATCTTGGCCGCGCGGCGCGTGGTGCCGCCCGACTTGATGGCGCCCGCCGCCCGGTCGCCGATCTTCAAAAAACTCATCAGGCCCGACGAACGCCCGCCGCCCGACAACTTCTCGCCTTCGCCGCGCAGCTTGGAGAAGTTCGACCCCGTGCCCGAACCGTATTTGAACAGCCGCGCCTCACGCACCCAGAGATCCATAATCCCGTTGTCGCCAACGAGGTCATCCTCCACAGACTGAATGAAACAGGCGTGCGGCTGCGGATGCTCATAGGCCGAGGCCGAGCGGGTCAGCTCCTTGGTGGCGTGATCGACATAGTAGTGGCCTTGGCTTGGGCCATCGATGCCATAGGCCCAGTGCAAGCCGGTGTTGAACCATTGCGGGCTGTTGGGCGCACACATCTGCATGGCGAGCATGTAGCGGTGCTCGTCGTAGAACGCGCGGGCGTCGTCCTCGGAGGTGAAGTAGCTGCCTTTAAAACCCCAATAGGTCCAGGTGCCGGCGAGACGATCGAACACCTGGCGGGCATCAGTCTCGCCGCCGAGACGATCAACGGCGGGCGTTGCAGCCAGCGCGCGGTCATCGGCGATAGAGCGCCAAAGCCACGACGGCACGGTGCTCTCCTCGACGCGCTTCAAGGCTTTGGGCACGCCCGCGCGGCGGAAATACTTCTGCGCCAGAATATCGGCGGCAACCTGGCTCCAATGCGCGGGCACGGCAAAACCGGAATTGCGGAACACGACCGACCCGTCGGGGTTCTTTATTTCACTGACGGCTTGGCGAAATTCGATCTTTTCGTAGGCTGATTTGCCCGCAGTCGTGAAATGGCGTTCGATCCGCATAGTCGTGCCCCCGGCATGATCACACCGAGGACTCGGATGCCCCCTGATGCGTGTTGTTTGTTATGGATAGTCCCCCTCCGGCAACAGGCGCGAAACCTGCCGCCGCTACGCAACAACGCCACACACCGAACAGACAGTTCGGGAGCACTTGTCTCCTGAATTTAGGAGTGACCGCGGCCGCAAAACCCGCAACCGGACATCATAGTGACGATGCTAAGGCGATTCGCCCGCCCGTGTCTCGCACATTCAGCATGTAGTGGTTTGTTGCATTGGCACCCACTAGATATAGATAAAAACCGGTGGCGACTTGTGGAGGAACTGTTGGTGTCCGAGTCCATCCTGGAGCTAATTTGACAGTTCTGAGGCGAAATCACGGGCGTTTTGCGTGCGTCCGTATGCGGCTGCGGCGCTCTGGACAGTATCGCCGTCTAGGTGGCATAAGCTGTGTCATTCGCAGCACGGTAGCGGGACCAAAATGCCATGAGCCTATTCAGCGAAGTCTTTGTCTGGTGGGGTGGCAACACCTGGGGCACGCGCTGGTACACCTGGCGTCATGGCAAACGTGTCGGCGAGGACAGTCAAGGCAACGTCTATTACATACAACGCAAGGGCATTGGACCCTTAGGCAAGCCCCGGCGCTGGGTGGTGTATAAGAGTTACGCCGAAAGCTCGCAGATCCCACCCGAATGGCACGGCTGGATGCACCATACGGTCGACACGCTCCCCACCGACGAGACCTATCATCCCCGTCCCTGGCAAAAGCCGCACCGGGCCAATATGACTGGAACGCCGCAGGCTTATCGCCCGGCGGGCAGTATCTTGGCGTCGGGCAAACGCGCCGCGTCGGATTCGGACTATGAACCCTGGCAGCCGAAGTAATGGCTGAACGGCTGACGGATGAACAAACTTGGAATAGCGAGGGGTACGCTCAACATGCTCGCTTCGTCTCCGATCTCGCCGGTGAAATCGTGGTCTGGCTAGCGCCGGTCCGGGGCGAACGCATCCTTGATGTCGGTTGCGGCGATGGCGCGCTGACAGAAAAGTTGGCGGCTCTAGGCTGTGATATGGTGGGAGTCGATCCGAGCCAGTCGTTTGTCGATGCGTCAAGAGCCCGTGGCTTGGATGCCCGGTTCGGCGATGCGCGCAATCTGCCGTTTGATGGCGAATTCGACGCCGTGTTCTCCAATGCCGTGCTGCATTGGGTGCGCGAGCCCGAACCTGCCGCCCGTTCAATGCGGCGAGCGCTGAAACCAGGGGGGCGTCTGGCAGCAGAGTTCGGCGGTCATGGCAACGTTGCGGCCATTGTCACGGCGCTCAGGGCCGCCGCGCTGCTGCATGGCGGCGATACCGAGCTGGCCGCGCCCTGGTTCTATCCGACGCCGGACGAATACGCTGCAATCTTGCGTGATGCAGGCTTTACCGTCGAGCGTATCGGCCTCTACGCGCGCCCGACGCCGCTTCCAACCGGAATCGAGGGCTGGCTGATGACGTTTCGAAAACCTTTTTTCGATCAGTTCGAAGGCGCGGTACGGGAAAAGGCGCTGGCCGATGTGGTCGCGCTGCTGCGCCCGGCGCTATGCGATACACATGGCCAGTGGCACGCCGATTACGTGCGGCTGCGGGTGCTGGCGCGGGCGGTTTAAGAAATCTCCTAGTTGGATTTTGGTAGCAGCACCTGCCAATAGAATAGCCGTCAACCGCATTGTTGTCAGCGGTGGCGCACAGGATGCAGCTGTGGGCTCGAATGCGCAATCACTCTTGGCTTACCGCAGTGCGCATCAGGATGCGCCGATGGATGTCATTCGTGACGCCGCTGATTGGGGCCGGGTCGTCAAACTGATTGAAAACTGGTCGCGCGACCCTCTCAACTCAGCCTCAGGATATTCGATCAGCGAGTTGGATGAGATCGCTGAACAACGAGGTCTTTGGTTTCCATTCGTCTTGCGCGAGTGGTGGCGGCTTGCGGGCAAGCATCCCATCGTCGCCCAGGGGCTACATCCAGGCAACAATTGGCTCTGCGGGCCGGCAGATCCCGATCTGATCAGCGAGCCGGGGCTGATGACGATCGTAGTCGAGGATGCGCAGACAGGGGGATGCACCGGGATTCATCAAAACTTCATGGCATCGCCAGATCCCCTTCTCCACTGTACCAACTGCACAATTGATCAAGACAGCCAACCACACCTGCCCTGGTTTGACGGGCATTTCCTGGAAACCGGAATGAACGCGCCACAGCTGATCCACATCGCGCTTCTCTACCATCTATGCTATCCGAACAGCCTGATCGCTCCTGGCACTTTGCATCTGGACGTCGAGCTGCCGAGAAATTGGCGAGCCATTCCGAAGCGGCTCGTCGACGAACTCGGGCTCACGCGCTACGAGAGCATCGCCTTTATCGGCGATATCTATACAAATTCCGTTGATGTTATTTATTGGCCGAATATGACAGTGGCTTGCCGGACAGAGGCGGCGGCCGAACGGGTTCGAGGGATAACGCCCGCCAAAATCAACAAGCGACGGTAGCCGGCCGATCTGGGGACCGCCCCAAAGAGGCCCTGTTTACCGAATAGCCCACCCATCGCCGTCGCGCCCTGCTTGTCCCATACTGGCGGTGATACGATTCGAGCCCGGAGCCTTAACGCCGTGACACGTTCCCGCCACCGGCCGATTCTGGCGCTGCTGTGCCTAGCCTTCGGCCTTGCCGCAGCCACTCCCGCGCTAGCCGACAAGATCACAAACAAGGTCGCCGTGTTCGCGTTTCTCGATAAGGTGACGGCGCGGATTTCGAAGATGGCAATTCCGCTCAACAAGACCGTTGCTTTCGGATCGCTGAAAGTGACGGCACGGGCCTGTTATTCGCGCCCCCTGACTGAAGAGCCCAAGACGACCTCTTTCGTCGAAGTCGACGATTTAAAGCTCGATGGCACAGTTGAGCGGATTTTTTCCGGCTGGATGCTGGCCCAGAGCCCAGGCCTGCACGCGGTCGAGCACCCGGTTTATGATGTCTGGCTGACCGATTGCCAGAAGCAGTTGGGCGGGCCGGCACCTGTTGCCGAGGCCCAGCCTGAGGCCGCCGCCGTGCCAGCCGTTGCATTACCACAGCCGGCGGCTGATGCTCCGGCCACTGACGCGCCTGATGTCGCCGCAGCCGAAGCTCAACCCGGCGATGCCCAGGCTCCCGCCGAGCTCCCCACCAAGAAGCATCGCGTCAAGCGTCAGTAAGCGGCGGTCCGGCGCGTGCCGATGGGGGACGCCCAGGCCTGAACGCACTCTGCCTGTTGGACGCCCGGCTGGCTGCATCGCCAGGTTCCGTTTCCAGGGACCGCGCGCTTGACAGCCACCGTCCGCGCTCCTTATATCCGGCGGCCTTGCCTCCAAGGTGTGGCCTCTAAAACGGCGGGATAGCTCAGTTGGTTAGAGCGGCGGAATCATAATCCGTAGGTCCCCGGTTCAAGTCCGGGTCTCGCTACCAATTTTCGAAGCGTCCGCTCAGGGCGGCGTTGGGTGGTCAGAACACGGCAAATCTATCAACAGGCCTTTGGTACAGATTCCATGGGTGCTGTCTTGGGCTGTCTTGGGCTGTTGCTGCTAGACCGGTTCGATGGCATCGTTCCCGGAATGGCGGTGATGAGTATGCAATCGCGACATTCGACGGTTGAGCTGAGGGGGGGGTGATGGCTGGAGACAGCGCGGCAAAGAATTTTGCTTTGATTGGTGTCGCGGGCTTCGTCGCACCACGGCACTTGCGGGCGATCAAGAATACCGGCGGCAAGTTGATGGCTGCGTTCGATCCGTCCGACTCCGTCGGTATCATGGACAGCTATTTTCCCGACACACGATTTTTCACCGAATTCGAACGCTTCGACCGCTGGGTTGACCGGCAGGCCCGCGAGGGGCACAGGCTCGACTTTGTCAGCATTTGTTCCCCAAACTACCTGCATGACGCCCATGTCCGTTTTGCTTTGCGCTCTGGCGCCGATGCGATTTGCGAAAAACCGCTGGTCCTCAATCCGCACAATATCGATGCGCTCGCCGAGCTGGAGCGGGCAACTGGCCGACGGATCCACACCATTTTGCAGTTGCGCCTGCATCCAGCAATCATAGCGCTGCGAGACAAGATCGCAGCTGACAGCAGCGGTACGTTCCATGACGTCGATCTCACCTACATCACATCGCGGGGCCGCTGGTACTACGTGTCTTGGAAGGGCGACGATGCCAAATCTGGCGGGATTGCGACCAATATTGGCGTGCACTTCTTCGACATGCTGAGCTTTATCTTCGGTCCCTTGAAGAAGAATGTCGTGCATCACCGTGCCATCGATTGCGCAGGTGGCTACTTGGAATACGAAAAAGCGCGCGTTCGCTGGTTCCTGTCGATCAACGCCCGCGACGTTCCCAAGACCGCCCCCGAGAACGCCCGAACCTTCCGGTCGATTACGGTCGACGGCAAGGAGATCGAGTTTTCGGAAGGCTTCACCGATCTACATACCCGAAGCTACCAGGAAATCATGGCCGGCCGGGGCTTCTCAATTGACTATGTTCGCCCCTCGATCGAGATTGTGTCCAAGATCCGATCTGCCCCGGTCGAGCTGCGTGAAGGCGAACAACATCCGTACTTGGCGCGATTGCGGTCCGATGAGAGCAGATATGTCAATGGCCGGCCGATTTGAGGGCGCATTCGTGCACGAGAGCGCCTTTGTCGATGAGCCCGCCCGCATCGGCCGTGGCACCAAGATTTGGCACTTCGTGCATATCCTGAGGGACTGCGAGATCGGTGAGGATTGCGCTATCGGTCAGAACGTCATGATCGGTCCCGCTGTCAAAGTCGGCAACCGCTGCAAGATCCAGAACAATGTCAGTCTTTACAACGGTGTTGAGCTGGAAGACGGCGTGTTCTGCGGGCCAAGCTGCGTGTTTACCAATGTGGCCACACCGCGCGCCGAGATCGAGCGTAAGAGCGAATTCAAACGAACGGTGGTCAAGCGCGGGGCCTCGATCGGGGCCAACGCCACGATCGTGTGCGGCAACACTTTGGGCGAGTACTGCCTGATTGGCGCTGGTGCCGTGATCACACATGATGTACCCGCCTATGCGCTGATGGCCGGCGTGCCCGCCAGACGGATCGGTTGGGTGAGCCGTCTCGGCCGCCGCCTTGGCCCAGATCTGATCTGCCCTGAGGATGGAAGCCGTTACGAGGAGATTGCCGATGGCCGCCTTGAAGCCCGCCCCTAAGGCGCCAGCGCCAGCTTCAGTGCCATCCGAAGCGGCAATCCAGTTCATCGATCTCAAAGCCCAACAAGAGCGCATCCGTCCGGCCCTGGACCGTGCCATCGCCCGCGTGCTGGACCATGGCCAGTACATCATGGGGCCCGAGATCGGCGAGCTGGAAAAACGTCTGGCGGCGTTCACGGGCGCACGCCACGCTATCAGCTGCGCCAGCGGCACGGATGCGCTGCTGATGATCCTGATGGCCAAGGGCGTCGGCCCCGGCGATGCGGTGATCTGCCCCGCCTTCACCTACACCGCGACGCCTGAATGCATCGCGCTGCTGGGCGCAACGCCCGTGTTCGCAGATGTCCTGGCGGACACCTTCAATTTGGATGTGGATGCCCTCCCCGGCGCTCTCGATGCCGCGCGCAAAGCCGGGCTGCGGCCTCGCGCCATCATGGCCGTCGACCTGTTCGGCCAGCCAGCCGACTATGATCGGCTACTGCCCTTTGCCCACGAGCACGGCCTTTTCGTTGTCGCAGACGCCGCGCAGAGTTTTGGGTCCACCTACAAGGGCCGCCGCGCAGGTACTTTTGGCCTCGCAACCGCCACCAGCTTCTTCCCAGCCAAGCCACTGGGCTGCTACGGCGACGGCGGCGCGATTTTTACCGATGACGACACGCTCGCCGATGTCATGAAATCGATCCGCCTGCACGGCAAGGGCAGCGACAAATACGACATCGTGCGGGTCGGCATCAACGGCAGGCTGGACACGCTGCAAGCGGCGATCCTGCTAGAGAAATTGGCGATCTTCGAGGATGAAATTGTGGCTCGGCAGCGGGTGGCGCAGCGCTACACGGCGGCGTTGCACAATGTTATCAAGGTACCGGAGGTACCGGCTGGGCTCACGTCAGTATGGGCGCAGTACACACTTACGGTTCCCGGTGGCAAGCGCGATGCGCTGATGAAGGCCTTGGCCGGTCGGGGTATCCCGGCGATGGTCTACTATCCGCGCGGGCTGCATGAGCAGACGGCGTATCGCGGATGCCCGGTGGCTACGGGCGGCGTGCCGGTGGCGGCCCGGTTGCCGCAAGACGTGCTGAGCTTGCCGATGCATCCATATTTGGATGAGGTGACTCAGGGAAGGGTGATTGCGGGGGTCGGGGAGGTATTAGGGTAGCGGGCTAAGCCGGTGCAATCAAACCGTGTAGTTGGACCGCGCGTTTTGCGAACGTATGCTGTTCCATGACCAGGGTATAGGCACAGCCCGCAATTCTGGCTCGCTCATTGGGTTCGTTGAATCTGCTGAGGGCGCGATCGAGATCTGACCGATCCGCATTGACCGCAATATAGTGCTGGTCCGGCAAAAAGATGTCGTTGTATCGTCCGGCCGTCAAAATTTGACAAGTCTTCGTCCCAGCCGCCTCAAAATTGCGCGACGAGATGCACTTGGAATAGACCGGCGCGCGGGCAGCGCCATTGAAGAATTCACTCTCCAATTTTTGAAAATCGAGCGTTTCGTCTTCATACACAGCATACTTCACGAACCCTAACCGGAGCAACGAGCCAATCAATTTCTTTGCAGGCCCTGGCAACCGCCGGATGGTACTGCGCAACGGATGATCATCAAAAAGGACGATGCCCTTGCGCTCCAGTGTCACGGCATCGTAAATCCGCGTGACGAGCGCATCGTCGCGATCAAGATACCAGCTGCCGGCCTCGCTCCCTACTGTGCCACGGCATTGCTGAAGAAACGCCGCCCATCTCTCCGAGTTCAAGCGCTGCCGCCAATCAATATCAGTAATCAAACCCAAGGACCCGGCGCGCGCTTCAACACTTTCGACAAGCCTGTTGCGTTCTTGATCTCCAATCAAGGGCGAGTAGCGAAAGCCGCGAAAACCGAGATCGGTCCGCCGCTGACTATCCTCCGGTCCGGGTTTGAATTGCTTTTCGTCCAAACCATGGGGAAGAGAAACGATGCGGGAGGCCACGCCATCATACAGAAAAAGTCCCGCCTCCAGGAGCAGCTGGGTCGCTAGCACATCAGGCCGGCAAGCCGTCAGTGCAGCGATCTTGGCCGCCATCGGTGCATAGGGCGAGTTGAACTCGTTGCCGACGAAGGCAAGTAGGCGGCAGGACTTGCGGTCCGCCAGGATCGGAGCGAGTTGCGGCAGGTCCTCCAGCGTGTCAGCTGTGCAGCTGTGCAGCAGGACGACGGCATCGAAGGTGTTGATGTCGCGCGCGAGAGTGGATGGCGACATGCGGTGCAGGTCGCCGACCACGGCATCAAACAAGGGATGTTGAGAAAGTGCGTTTTGCCAACTGTTGTAGTAGGACGCTGTGTGGGCGTAGAGCCGCGTCAGAATCAGCGTCCTGAGGCGGTCCGAGGGCGTCACGTCAATGCCCCAACAATCGCCTCCACGATTTTTTCAGCAGCTTTGCCGTCGCCATAGTCAGCGATCACGCGGCGCGGCAGAAAGTCTGGAACAGTCCACAGACGGTTCCAGCCCGCCTCAATCGTCTCAACCCATTCAGTTTCGTCGCGCATCGTGACACACGGGACCCGATGGAAATACGCCTCTTTCTGAACACCGCCAGAATCGGTCAGCACCACACTTGCGCCGGCCAACAGGCGATGCATATCTGAGTAGGATACCGGATCGATCAGTTTGAAGCCATTGAGGCCAATGCCGAGCCGCCCGAGCACAGCACGCGTTCTTGGGTGCACAGGAAAAACGACCGGCTGCGATTTGGCGAAACCGCCGAGATAATCGAGCACTTTGCGGAACCGGGGCTCATCATCGGTGTTCTCGGCGCGATGGATGGTTGCGAGGGCATAGCCGCCTGGTTTCAATTCGAGCGTCTCAAGGATGCCGGCTTGTCCCAGCATTGCTGCTCTGGCGTGCAGGACGGCGTCGTACATGACATCGCCAACCTGGTGCACGCCTTTGGTGATGCCTTCGTTGGCGAGGTTGGTCACCGACCTTTGCGTTGGACAGAACAGTAACGCGCTGAGATGGTCCGCCACGACCCGATTGACTTCCTCGGGCATACGCCGGTTGAACGAGCGCAATCCGGCCTCAACATGGAAGACTGGAATATGCAGCTTGGCGGCCACCAGAGCCGCCGCCAACGTCGAGTTGGTGTCGCCGTAGATCAGTACGGCGTGTGGCTGCAGGTCCACCAGGCTGGACTCGAGCGCCTCCATCATGCGTCCTGTCATGGCTCCATGCCCGCCACCGTGAATGTCGAGATTGACGTCGGGCTTGGGAAGCTCCAACTCGGTAAAGAATACGTCTGACATGTTGGCGTCGAAATGTTGTCCGGTGTGAATCAAGATTTCCTGGAGGCCGGGCGCCTTGCGAAACGCCCGGCTGACAGCCGCTGCCTTAACGAACTGAGGACGAGCCCCGATGATGGTTGCGATTCGGGTTCGCGCGGTCATTTTCAATCCAGATACTTGCCAATTGCGGGAAGCAATGCCCGGTGCTGACCCATGCACCGTTTGATAGTGGGCAGATTATCCCGCGTCCACGCGATTGTGCGCGCTATCCCCGTTTCCAGCTCCATTGCAGCGACGAACCCCAACTTTTCACGGGCCTTGGCCGGATCCCCGAAACGTTTGCCCGACCGGTCCCAATCGCGCGCCGGGCGTAGGTCAAGAGGTGTTTTGTTACCCGTCATCGAGTTGATCATGTGCGCCAGGTCGAGAAAAGATTGCGATGGTCGGCTCGCTCGACCACGTTGCGCGGCGCTTGATCGTGCACACGAGTCCGACCAAGCGATCGAGCGACTTCATCGCCCATCTCGAACAGCTCGATCGCACGTATGGGCCGCGGCCGGGACACGTCGCCAAGCCCGTCGTGCTGGTCGAGGACAATGGCCCGATCCACGTTAGGACACCTTCAACAATAACCACTACGGCTCGTCGAGGTGCCTCGGCTTGATGGTGTAGTTCCAGTCAGGATGGAACGCATCGCCTTCGATGTCGAGTTGCGCCATCTCGGCCTTGCCGATGCGGATGCCTTTCTTGTAGGTGCGTTCGTCGAGTGCGCATTCGACCTTGAGGCCGGTCTTGGTGGTTGTTGCGCCGATCAGCTCGACGACGGCCATGCGGCTCGCAAGCGGTTGCCCACGCCAGTTCTGCGTGATGTGGCAGAACATTCGGTGCTCAATCTTGTTCCATTTCGAGGTGCCAGGCGGATAGTGATGGACGCGAAGTGTGAGCCCCGTCTCGTCGGCGAGTCTCTGCAGGCAGACCTTCCAGAGCCTGACGCGGGCGCCGTTGGAGCCGCCGCAATCGGCCGTGATCGTCAGTTCACGCATGTCAGGGTAGCGCTTGCGGCCCATGCGTTCGAGCCAGGTCCTGATCGAGGCGACCGCAAACTCCGCCGTGTCGCTCGTAATCCCAACGCTGACCCAGCCTTCATTGGCAGCCACGTCGTACACCCCGTAAGGGGCGACCTTGCCAAGTGCCTTGTCCACGAAGTCATGCACATTGACGTGGGCAGGCGAGCCTTTCGGCCGATAATCACTGCCACCGTTCTTGTAATTGCCAATCAGCTCCTTCTTCTTGGTGTCGACAGAAATAACGGGCTGGCCTGCCGACTGCGCTGCAATCACCTTGGCACTGATGTGCTCGAATTGCGCGTTGCGGTCGGGATTGCCCGCGCCCTCGTGCGTCTTCCGATTGACCTGCCGGGAGTATTCAAGCTTGGTCTCAAGCAGTTTGGAGACCGTGTTGGGCGAGACCTCGTGGCCGCTCTCGCGCAACGCCTCGGCAAGCTTGGCGGGGCTCTTGGAAACCCACTTCAGCGGGCGCATAGGATCGCCCATTGTCATCGGCTCGGCCAAGCGTTGCAGATCGGCCACCAGGGTCAGGTCATCTGCGGCAATCTCGTGCCTGCCGCCGCCGTCCCGGCGCACACGCCTGTTCGCCAGTGCCGGCGCGTCGAGATCCTCAAGGCCGCGTCCGATCGTCGAGCGCGCAAGTCCGGTGATCTCGGCAACCACGGCACGCCCTCCACGCCCGGCTGCCCTCACCTCGGCAGCCGCAAAAAGGCGTCGTCCCCGCTCGTCGAGCTTCGAGCCAAACATCTCCCCTCGCTGCCAAATCGGTTCTCGATCAACCATGCCCGATGGCTACAGCAGCACGCATCCGGTAGGAATCCCGACACCCCGAGTCACTCCGCCGCAGCCCAGCCACATACCGATTCAGTTAATTTTGAAACTGTCCTTAGCAAGGCCTCGCGGGCCGCGCTCGAGGCTCGCAAGCACTGGCTCACGGTCGAATGGCTGCCGAAGTACGCGCCCGAACTCAACGACATCGAAGTCGTCTGGCACGACCTCAAGGCCTACCATCTCGCCCACCAGACCTTCGACGACATCGAGGCACTCGAAAGGGAGGTCCATGTCGCAGTCGAGGCTCTGAACGCGGAGCGTGAAATCAAGCCGGCCGCCGTGGATTCGTGTCAGTAGCTTTTGCAGTTGTCCGGTTTTGATAGCACATCAGTTGTCCGCTTCGGGGCTCACTGACGATCGCTGGTGGAAGCGGGGGACACCAGCGTCGTTTGGGTCAGGGCGCAGCTCTTGCTGCGCCCTTGTCGGC
>JANYHF010000017.1 GCA_025359185.1 Hyphomicrobiaceae bacterium
TGCAGGGCGATGCCGCTTGCCACTTCGCCCTCGCCATTCAGCTCAGCGATGCCCCGGCGCTCGTCGCCGGTCAGTTCGACGCGGGCAACGTCCTTGATCAGCACGGGCGTGCCGCCGTCGGATTTGACGACGATGTCCTCGATGTCCGAGATGCCTTTCAGATAGCCCCGCCCGCGCACCATGAACTCGTGCTCGGTGATTTCCACGGTGCGCCCGCCGACGTCCATATTGCCGGCGCGGTTGACTTCGCGGATGCGTTGCAAAGGTATGCCCAGGCCGCGCAGACGGCCCGGATCGACGACGACGCTGTACTGCTTCACGAATCCGCCGACGCTGGCGACCTCAGCCACGCCCTCGGCCTTGGCGAGGCCGAAGCGAAGTTCCCAGTCCTGCAGCGAGCGAAGCTCGGCGAGGGATTTTCCGCTGGCCTGCAGCGCGTACTGATAGACCCAGCCCACACCCGTGGCATCGGGCCCGAGCGCCGGCGTGACGCCGCTGGGCAGGCGTTTGGCCGCCGCGTTCAGGTACTCCAGCACGCGCGAGCGCGCCCAGTAGATGTCCGTGCCGTCCTCGAAGATGACGTAGACGAACGATACGCCGAAGAACGAGAACCCGCGCACCACCTTCGAGCGGGGCACGGTGAGCATGGACGTGGTCAGCGGGTAAGTGACCTGGTCCTCGACGACCTGGGGCGCCTGGCCAGAGAATTCCGTGAAGACGATGACCTGAGTATCGGAGAGATCGGGTATGGCGTCGAGCGGCAGCCACAGATGATGTCCGTTCACGTCGTGATCGTCGCAGCGCTAGGGAATCCCGACTTCGAGCAGATCTATTGCGTCGCTGACCGATTGGCGATGTTGGAAAAGGCGTCGCGCCGGGTGCGGCCAGGCCGCCGATTTGCTCGTTTTTCTGCGCGATGGCTTGAGTCTCCGTTTTGTTCCCGGTCGACCTCTCCAGTTTACCGGCTTTCAGTTCCATCAGTCGCCAAATCTCGATGGGCACCCGCCTGGCCCAGGGTGATGTGGTCTGGCTCCTCTTGTCGCTGATCTCCGGTATCTCGGCTTGGCAGTGCCGTGCTCAAGTCCATCAACGAACCCATCGGGACGCGGGGCTGCCCGACGCCAGGAACAAAGCTTCACGCCATCTGGGCGATTAAATCCCGGCGCTCTCATGTAGCATCGGTACATACCCCGCCGTCAGCAGGCGGACGATCGCGACCGGCGTCAAAACCTCGACCGGATCGTCGCGATCCGGCTCCGCACCCGACACCGCACAATACCTCTCGGGCGTCCACAGCAGCGGCTCGCGTCCTGTCACCAGCATCGGGCCCTCCGACCCGCGGAACATCGCACCCGCCGGCAGGTCGCCAAGCGCGGTTTGCTCCACGACTTTGTCGCGGTCGCGGGTCACGCGCTGACCATGCAGCACGTCGTCGACGTCCTCCACCTTGGGGCGCTCCGAAAGACCGTTGATATCGCGCCAGTGCTCCATGAAACGCACGAACTCGGCGCGGCGGCAGAGTGCGCAAGGGCGGTGCCCGGCGGCGAAAGCGGTCGCCTCGTCGAGGAAGAACAGCTCGGTGTAGTGCCCCGGCGCCATGATACCGTGGTCGCGCGCCTCGAAATCCAGCGAGCAGGCGATCCAGGCCTTGGAGGCCCAGCGTCGATTTGTCAGCCGCTTCTTGTTGTCGTGCAGCTGGCCGCCTCGGTTACCCATGAGCATACCATAGGCCGAATGGGCAATGATCTCTCCTTCGGGCGTCACTCGGTTCTGCAGTGGCATCGAGCCCCCGTCTTGGTTGCAAATCTTGGCTGGCGAATCGAACGCTTCGGTCAACGCAACTATCACGGGATGTCGACAGGTTTGAAGTCGCCGGCGAAGCCCTGGAGGACATGGGCGATGGCCCGCAATTTGAGTGCCAAGTTCGCGAGGCCTGTCGCGACCTGTTCCGCCGCCCCGGAATGCGCCGCTGCGACCGCGTCGGAGGCCACCGATTCCACTTTCCAGTCCCTCGGAAGAATGATCTGTACACAAACGAACGACGATGTACTTTTTAGAAGTGAGTATCCTATTGCAACGACTGCGTTGCTGCGAAATCAGGTCCTCGCATCAACGGGGCAGAACTGCGAATAGCCTTGTGAAATGCTGGCCGTTTGCTCGCAAGCAGCGGCGCCCTTCCGTTCGCCGCCGTGATCTGTCAATGTTCGACGTCTCGGAGCGTGGACACGATTGCCAGATAGGATTGTGTTGCAGGCCGTCCTTAGCTGCGGTCTGGCCAGGGCCGGAAATCACGTCAACAAGAAATCGCAAAGCGGCAACATGCTCCCACTCTCCATACTCGACCTCGCTCCGGTTTCCGAAGGAGCTAGCCCTGCGATCGCGCTGCAGAACGCGCGCGATCTGGCTCAACATGCCGAGCGCTGGGGCTACCGCCGCTATTGGGTGGCTGAGCATCACAACATGGTGGGCATTGCCAGCGCCGCCACGTCGGTGGTGATCGGTTTCATCGCTGCCAACACCTCGACCATCCGCGTCGGCGCCGGTGGCATCATGCTGCCGAACCACTCGCCGCTGCTCATTGCCGAGCAATTCGGCACCTTGGAAACACTCTATCCCAAGCGCATCGATTTGGGTTTGGGTCGCGCACCGGGAACCGATCGCCAGACGATGCACGCCTTGCGTGTCGATCCAGCGGCGTCTGAGCGTTTCCCGCAGGACGTGCTGGAATTGCAAGCCCTGCTCGGTCCATTGCAGCCGGGCCAGACGATCCAAGCTGTGCCTGGAACCGACACCAACGTGCCGCTGTGGATTCTCGGATCGAGCCTATTTGGTGCGCAGCTCGCTGCCATGCTGGGCTTGCCTTATGCCTTCGCTTCTCATTTCGCGCCCGATGCGCTGATGCAGGCGATGGACAACTATCGGGCGAATTTTGAACCCTCGGCGCAGCTGCAGAAACCCTATGCCATGGCCGGTGTGAATGTAATCGCAGCTGAGACAGACGCACAGGCGCAATATCTTTACACATCGCTGCAGCAGCGGTTCACCGACATGGTGCGCGGCGCGCGCGGGCCCATGAAGCCGCCCATCGACGATATCGAGGCCTATTGGTCGCAAACGGAGAAGATCCAGGCGCAACGCATGCTCGCATACTCATTCGTCGGTTCGCCTGCTACGCTGCGCGGCCAGCTGCTGGATTTCATGGCCAAGACCGGCGTCGACGAGCTGATGGTCGCGACAACGACCTACGACCATGCGGCGAGATTGAAATCCTATGAATTGTTGGCGATGACCTAGCGAGCGAAGTCCGTATGTGTTGTCGAATATGACAGTCTATTGGCGCAGCGCGCAGTTGAAATTTGATACGCCCCGTCTGCTGCACCTAGTTCAGTATTGCCTGATCGGCTTGCAGCGTGGAGGTCTCTGGTAGGATAGTGCCCGGATAACGCAATGATCGCTGGTGGATCAAGCACAACGAGCACTGATGGCCGGTCGCCTCGGGCAACAGCGTCATGGGAGTAACGAATGCGCGCGGTACTGATGAACCAGCCCGGGGGTGCCGGCGAAAACATGCTCGTTGGTGAGGCGCCCGAGCCGGTGGCCGGTCCGGGGCAGGCCCTGGTGGCGGTGGCCTTTGGCGGGCTCAACTTCGCCGATACCATGATGCGGCGCGGCGTCTATCCGCATCCCAAGGGCTATCCGATGGTCGCGGGCATCGAGATGTCCGGGACGGTGACGGCGATCGGTCCGGGTGTGACGGAGGTTGCGGTCGGCGATCGGGTGGCGGCTTTCTGCGAGGATGCCGGATCGTTTGCCGAGCGCTGCGTGCTGCCGGCCGAACGACTGGTTCGCATACCCGACAGCATGGGGTTCGACACCGCGGCCGCTTTTCCCGTTCAAGCGCTCACGGCCTGGCACCTGCTGCACACCGTCAGCAAGACGGACCGGGGCGACACGCTGCTGGTCCATGCCGTCGGGGGCGGTGTCGGGCTCTATCTCACGCAGCTTGCCGCCAAGGCCGGCGCCGTCGTGATTGGAACCACCGGGACGGCCGGCAAGGAGAAGCGGGCGCTCGAATATGGCGCGGCCCGCGTGATCAACCGGAACGACGAGGATTTCGTGGCGGCGACCATGGCCTTCACCGCCGGCAAGGGCGTCGACAAGATCGTCGATTCAACCGGCGGCAGCATACTCGACCGTAGTTTCGAGACTGTCCGAGTGCTCGGCCACGTCGTCAGCTACGGCGAGGCCGAGGCCAAGCCGCAGGCCAACCTGTGGGAGCGGCTGGTGCGCAAGTCGTTGACGTTCACGCGCCTTCACATCGGGCACATCTTCAGCACTCCGGCGGCCTGGCAGGAGGGTGCGCGGCAGGTAGTGGACGGAGTGGCGAGCGGCTCCATCAAAGTTCCGATCGAAGGGGTGTTCCCGTTGGATCGTGCGCACGACATGTTCGCCCGCCTGGAGTCGCGCCAGGTGGCCGGCAAACTGTTGCTTAGGATCGGCGGCTGACCGTTCCCACTCCTACGTCGAGATCATCTTCTTCTCGATCCCGACCCCGGCGGCCATGGCGCGTTCGTACTCGAGCGGGACGGTCGCGGAATCTTGCAGCGCAATGCCGGTGGAATCGAAGATCGTGATCTCGGCATCGGATGTGCGGCCCGGCTTCTTGCCGGTAATCACTTCGCCAATCTCGCCGACGATGTCCGCTTCCGTAATCAGACCTTCCGACAGCGGCACATTGATCTCGCCGTCGGTGCGGCACTGCCGGATGTCGTCGACGAAGATGCGCGCGCCCTTCAGCAGCCGGCCTTCCAGCTCCTGATCGCCCTTCTTGTCGGCGCCGACGGCCGCGATATGCGTGCCGGGCGATATCCAATCGGCCATCACGATCGGGCCGCGAGCGGGCGTCAGCGTCACGACAACGTCGGCGCCGCGCACCGTCTGCTCCAGGTTTGTCGACGTTTTCAGCGTGAAAGTCTTGTACTTCGGCTGCTGCTCGGCAACGAAATGATCGAGCGTTGCCTGGCTGCGGCTCCAGATGCGCACGTCGGACCACGCGAAGATCTCGTTACAGGTGGCCAGCGCCCCTTCGGCCATGTGGCCGGCGCCGACGATGGCGAGGGTCTTGGAGTTCTTGCGCGCCATCCACTTGGCCGAGACTGCCGCCGCTGCACCCGTACGCATCACCGTGTGGTAGCTGCCATCGACGATTGCGAGCGGAAAGCCGGTCTCGGGGTGGGTGTAGATCAGGATCGAGAACACCGTCGGCAGGTTGAAGTTCTTGCGGTTGTTCTCGCGGATCGACACCCACTTGCAGGCCGCCGCGTGCGGTTCCTCGATATAGGACGGCATCGCCTCCCACTCACCGGGGAAGCGGTCGAGCACGATGTGGCCCTTGGGGTCCATGTAGTAGCGGCCTTCGCCATGCATGCGATAGGCCTGCTCGACGCAATCATTGTACTCGCCCGGCTTCAACAGGCCGATCATTTCGCTGCGCCCGAGGATCAGAGTCTTGCGGTTGGCCCAGTTCTCCATCGTCTTCTCCCGTTATGGCCGCCATCAGTTTTTATGATTCAGACTCATCGAAAGCGCCGTTGACAGCAACGACTTTGTCCCATCTACTTCGACATCCGGTCTACTCTGCCGCCAGCAGTTTCCCGCGCCAAATTGCAACGGCGTCTCAAGAGCGCGAAGGTAACCGATCTAGGGAGATGGAAATGAAAAAGGCAAGTGGCCCACTCGCAAAACGCGCCATTTCACGGCGCTCGCTGCTGAAGGGTGGCGCGGCGGTTGCGGCGTCTACGGCCGTTACGGGCTTTCCGATGGTCTGGGCGCAGGCGCTCAAGGACGTTACGATCAATCACACGGGCATGTCGTACTCAACCATCGCCGACATCGCCAAGCAGGCCTCCAAGGACCTCGGGTTCAAGGTCGAGATGACAGTGGTCGACCATCCCGGTCTCACCAACCGCATGATCAACGATCCCAAGTCGATCGACGTCGCCGATATGGAGATCTGGCAGAACAAGCTGGTCGTCCCGCAAGGCGCCACGCAGGCCGTGGAAATCGCCAAGATCAAGAACTGGGGCGATCTGACCCCGCTCTTCACGCAAGGCAAGTTCGCCGGCAAGGACGTCTCGACCCAGGGCGACTCGCCGTTCGAATTCATGTATCGAGACGCTAAGGACGCCAAGGCCTTCACAAAAGCGCCGACCGCGTGGGCGAGCTTCTGCCCCGGCGTCTACAATGCCGATACGCTTGGCATCCGTCCCGACCTGGTCGGCCGTGAAATCACCAGCTGGGGCGATCTGCTGGCTCCCGAGTTCAAGGGCAAGGCGGCAATCCAGAACATCCCGACCATCGGCATCATGGATGCCATCATGGCCATGGAAGCTGCCGGTATCGTCAAGTACGGAGACAAGGGCAACCCGACCAAGGAAGAGCTCGACAAGACCATCTCTGAGCTGATCAAGTTGAAGAAGGCCGGCCATTTCCGCGCCCTCTGGAACACCTTCGATGAATCGGTGAACCTGATGGCGGCCGGCGAAGTGGTGATCCAGTCCATGTGGTCGCCCGCCGTGACCGCGGTACAGAGCCAGGGCAAGAAGTGCACCTACCAGCCGCTCAAGGAAGGCTATCGCGGCTGGGGCAATGGCCTCGGACTGATGGCGCATCTCGACGGCCTGAAGCTGGACGCAGCCTATGAGTACCTGAACTGGTACAACTCGGGCTGGGTCGGTGGCTTCATCGCCAAGCAGGGCTACTACAGCTCCAATCCCAAGACCGCGATGGCCAACCTGTCCGAAAACGAGCGCGGCTTCTTCTACGAGGGCAAGGCGGCAACGGCCGACATCTCCAGCCCGACCGGCCAGAAGACCAACTCGGCCGGCGACAAGCGCGACGGCGGCTCCTACGAGGAGCGGTTCTCAAAGGTCGGCGTCTGGAACAACCTCATGGACGAGGCCGAGTTCCTGTTCGCCAAGTGGAATGAGTTCAGCGCGGCCTAGGGCTCGCATTGGATTGTGAAAGATGCGGCGGCGGGGGGGTAAATTG
>JANYHF010000037.1 GCA_025359185.1 Hyphomicrobiaceae bacterium
GGGCGACGATAGCTTCTTCAACCCGCGCCAGCGGGCGATCATCGAAGCGGCGATGGCGCGGATTATTCCCTCCGACGACATGCCCGGCGCGAGGGAGGCGGGCGCGGTGGATTTTCTCGACCGCTATCTCTCTGGCATTGGATTCATCTACGCCAGGCCTGACGGCAGTGGTTTTGAGACGCTCGAAGGCAAGCGCGCGGAAGCCTGGCGGCGGCGCATCGCGACATTGCGCCAGACATATCAGTCAGGCATCGAGGCGCTCGATGCGCACGCTATGAAACTGTTTGGCACGAACTTTGTCGCGCTGGGCGAACAACAACAGGATGATTCCCTGACGGCGCTGGAGCGGGCGGGCGCACAGGCCGCATCGGCGGGGGGAACACCGGGCGAAGGCCCGGCGCTGCAGCAAACGTTGACGGAGACCGAGCTGGAATTTTTTCCCTTGCTGGTCATGCACGCGCGGCAAGGCTTTTACGCCGACCCGATCTATGGCGGCAACAAGGATCACGCGGGCTGGCGCGCCATCGACTTTCCGGGGCCGTCGTCGCTGATGGAGGTTTACGCTGGCCGCTACAGCGCGCTGCAATGGTTCGCGCCGGGCGAGGCCGAGAAATATCTGGAGGCCAACCGTGACGCTTAAGACGAGGCCACAGCGCGCCGACATCTGCATCATCGGTGCGGGCGCTTCGGGAGCCACCGCCGCCAAGGTGCTCAGCGAAGCCGGCATGAGCGTCGTCGGTCTCGAGCGAGGACCATGGCGCACGCGAGAAACCTTTGGCGGCGATGAACTCGCCAATATCAATCGCTACAACCTGTGGCCGGACCCGCTGCTCAATCCACGCACGACGCGCGCATCGAAGCACGACAAGTCCCGGGTGGAGCTGTTCTGCCCGGTGCCGCAAATGGTCGGTGGCGGCACGGTGCATTGGCAGGGGTGGCTGCCACGCTTCACGCCGGAAGATTTTCGCCTGCGCACAATTGCCGGCGACGTGAGAGGCGCAACCCTCGCCGACTGGCCGATCGGCTACGACGAACTCGAGCCCTATTATTCCCGCGTGGAATGGGCGTTCGGCGTCTCCGGCCAGGCGGGCGCGAACAGGTTCGAGGGACCGCGCAGCAAGCTTTACCCTTGCCCGCCGCTGCCTGTTTCCCGTTATGCGGAGAAATTCAACAAGGGGTGCGCCGCGCTGGGCTGGAACTCGTTTCCAACGCCGCAGGCCGCCTTGTCGCGCTCCTTCAACGGCCGCAAGCCGACTGTCATCAGCGCCTTCGCGCAGCAACACGGCGATCCAACGGGAACGCGTTCGAGCGCGCTGAATGTGTTCATTCCCGACGCGGTGAACACTGGCCGATTCGATCTGCGCCCGGACTGCTATGTCCGCGAGCTAACGCTCGATGCGGCGGGCAACGTCAAGTCCGCGATCTATGAAGACGGCGACGGCGACCTGATCGAACAGCAGGCGGGGGCATTCATTCTCGCGTGCGGCGCCGTCGAAACCGCACGGCTGATGCTGTTGTCCAGGTCGGGCAGATTTCCGAATGGTCTGGCCAACAGTTCCGATCTTGTCGGACGCAACGTGACGTTTCACGAATATAGCGCTGCGGTCGGCGTTTTCGACGATCCAATCTACGCTTGGGCGGGAGGCGGCTATGTCAGCGCCTCCAGTTTCCAGTTCTACAATCACGACGCGAGTCGCGGCCACGTGAGCGGCGGCCATATCGCTTGCGCGGGCGTCGGCATCCCGCTGCCAATCAACTGGCGTCTGCCTGACGCACCGGCATGGGGCGCTGCCGCCAAACAGAACGATCGCGACAACTTCAACCATTCGATGGCGGTGGCGATGGTGCTGCACGACATGCCGCAGCACGACAATCGCGTCGATCTCGACGATGAGGTCAAGGACGCCTGGGGTCTGCCAGTCGCGCGGGTTACGCTGACCCCGCATGAGAACGACGTGCGCCAGGGCCGCTTTCTCATCGATCGCGCCGGAGAGATTCTCGACGCCGCGGGGTCAAAGCGCGTGCAGAAAGTTTATGCCGAAAGGATCACCGGCAACTGTTCGCATCAGCATGGCACGGCGCGCATGGGCGACGATCCCGCCACGTCGGTTCTCAATCGCTGGTGCCGTGCCCATGACGTCGACAATCTCTATGCTGTCGACGGATCATCCTTCCCCACCGGCACCGGCGCCAACCCAACGCTGACGATCATGGCGAACGCCTGGCGGGTTGCGGAGAAGATTGTCGAGCGGCGCGGCTACGTGCGGTAGCGTCACCCGTGAGTTCGGGTCGATAACCGGAAAAGAAAGCTGAACAGTTATTGCGCCATGGGCTCTGCGGACCACAATACTGGATCGATACGGTTTTTCAACCAAGACGAGCATTGATAGGGAATACAACCGCAACTGCGACAAATCCGACCGCCGCCGTTCCGGGACCCCAGCGGGACCCCAGAGCAAAATACAGCAAAAGAGCCGCCCTGCGGCAGCCTCCCAAGTCATTCAAATTATTCAACAAAATCGTGGTTTCGGGGGCCCGCAACATGCGATGCAGCGAGGCCATTTCGTTCGAGGTCAGCGCGTCAGGGCGCTACGGTCTTCAACGCTTAGATTTGATCCGCCGCCGGACGCACAGCATCGGCAAACGCTTTCATTCCGCTGTTGGCGAGTGCATCGAGGTAAGCGTCAGCCGTCAGCGGCGGATTGCGCATGTCCGCCCGGTCGCCTTCAAGCGCTTCGAGCACGCCGTCGCGATCGAGGGTCAGCAGGTGCAAGGCAAAGCTGTCGGGCGTCATCGCGGCGATGCCGTGAATAGCGAGCGCGGCGTCAGGGAAGTCCCGCAAGTTCGAAGTTACGATGATACTGGCGCCGCCGTGAACGGCGGCCGCAAGCACATGTCGATCGTCGGGGTCGGGCAAGGACAGCGTTGCTATCAGCGGCTCGTAGCCAGACACGGTCGCATCGTTGACGTAGCCTTCCATGAGCGCACGCATGCGCGCAATTTTCGCGGGCGGAATCTGCGGAAACCGTGCGGCAAGATTCCGCATCCACTCGTCGTGCACGCGATCAGACCATAGCAGGCGGTAGGTCTTGTTGCGCGCCAGTTCGAGCAGCACGCTACGCGTGGCCGCCGGAAACAGCACGTTGGCATCGAGGAAAGCGGTGAGCACCGTCACCGCATACCAAGCTCCTGATCGAGCGCGGTCAGCTCGCGCAGCACTTCGCGCCGCTTTGCCTCGTTGTCGCGTTTGTAGACGAGGACATCCTTGAGCATGAGCCGCCGCTGCTTGCCAACATTGCGAGCGGGCAAGTCACCCTTGTCGACAAGGCCGACGACGAACGGCCGCGAGACGTGGAGCAGGTCGGCGGCCTGCTGGGTCGTAATCTCGGCATCATCAGCGACAACGGCGACCGCCTTGCCGCCCGCCATCTCCCGCAGGAGGGTTCGGATCAAAGCTGCCGCCGACGGAGGCACGTCGAGTGTCGTTACCTCGTGGCCGGCCTCGGTGATCTGGAGCCGCATCCCCGTGCGAGCGCCGGCATCATGGCTTTCGAGCGCGCGCGAGACGGCATCAGCAATCAGAGCTTCGCCTTCGGGGGCTGCCGTCGGGTCAAAATCGGTTCTGGGCATGGGGCCTCCTTTGGTTTCAACCGTACCACGAACTCGAAATTTGCGAAATAGACGAAATTTTCGCAGCGGACCTTGTCGCTTACGCATCCGATCACCCACCAAGAGTGAATTCAAGGATTGGCCAGGGGCATGCACCCCGTCAGTCATTTTGAAGATAGGATAGGCCTTGCGCGGGTCCCGTCGACGGTGGCAGCACGATTTCATTGGGTTCTTTTGTGTTCCATCGCCACCCATGGGTGGGCGCCTCTCGATGATTTCGATGAGCCGGTACTGCCACAACAGCAGGGCGCGGCGTTTCTCGGCAAGGTAGTCGTGCTCGTCATAAATGTCTGTTGTAGGGCTCGATTTGCGACCGGTAACGTGGTGCAAAACCCGCTGCCTTATCTCAGCCGGGACGCCCATACTCGCGAGTTGAGTTCCGACAACATGGCGGCAGTCGTGGAATGTAAGATCCTCGATACCAAGCGATTCTGACAGGGCCACAAACGCTTTGGACGGCGCACATCTGTCCATGGGCTTGCCGTTGCCAGCCGGAAACACCGCAGCAGCAGGAGCACGCGCAATAGCTTCGCGAAATAATTCGACCGCCAAGGGTGATAAACAGACGATATCATCCTCGCTGTTCTTGTTGCCGTCACGTTCGCCCGGGATTGTCCAAATCGCATTTGGGGTATCTAGTTCCAGTTCGCGTTTCTCCATATTGACGATGGCGCTGATACGCTTCCCAGTTAATAGGCCTAACTTGCCAATAATTGCGTAGTCTATCCGCAGTTTGTCGAGGCCGATCCACAAAGCGGCGATTTCAGATTCAGTGACCTTTCGATTCCGCTTGCGCGGCGTAATCGGTCTCTTGATGCCAAGACAGGGATTGTTGTGCACAAGATCTTTTGAGACACCCCACCTGAAGGACGCTCGCACGATCGCAAAGACGTGCTTTGCCTTCAACCCGTAGTGCCCGCGATCCACATCCACAGTTGCCTTGACCACGTCTTCCAACATATCGAGGACGATGCGCTTGGTGATGTCCTTGAGCGCTAAGCGACCGATGCGGGGCTCAATGTGGAGTTTGTAAATGGCCCGGTCATCGAGCCAGGATCGTTCTCGCTTCTCGCGCTTTGCGTGTTGCTCGAACCACTCCTCAAACAGATCGGCATAGGATTTCTGTTGACTACGGCGGGCTCTCAGTTCTGCATGCGGGTCTTTGCCGTGAACCTTCAAGTCGGTCTGGATCTGACTGGTCTTCCGATAGAGCTGTTCAAGACTACTGACTCCTGCGACCGGCGCCGCGTTGAGGACAGCTCGCACATCGTTGGTCAACATGAAGCGGACCTTCTTGACCGAGCCGGCTGGCCGGTAGCGCAGACTGAACGAACCATTGCCGTCCCCGCGCGAGTGAAGGGTGAGGCCCGGATGCTTCATCACCGTGAACACGCCGCGCTGCTTGAGCGCACTTTCGATAGACCGAGCTTGCGGGCTGATGCTCGTCATGTAGAGACCTCCACCGCGGACGATGTCTCAAACAATAATGATGAGTCACTAACGTCGCCAATCCCAGTGGCCCACCAGTGGCCCACAGCGACCGACTTCGCATAAACCTTGAGGTCATCCTGCGTCTCACTAAAATTCGTTAACTAATTGATAATAAACATTTTTATGTTGCGACAAGGTGCGACAACAAAGGTCTTGAAAAGTCGTGTACGCATGACTTAAAATCCTGAGGGGGCAACCCCGTGCGGGTTCGAGTCCCGCCGCCCGCACCAAATATTGCAATGGGTTATGGCGTCGTGTGAATGCACAATACGGATTGAATATCTTAAAAAGGTAGCAGGCAGGTAGCAAATTCGACGGGCTGGGACGACATCTCTTGGGACTCGCCGGGACGCTTGAGAGCAGGGCAGCGAACATCCATGAGGCGAGCTGTCGCACTTCTCTTGCCGTCAATTGGCGGGCGCCCACTGCTTGAACTCGGCGATCACGGCGCTTGCCGCACGTTTTGCGGCAACGGAAAGCCAATCCTTATCCTGCCTGCTCAAGGCCGACTTGATTGCGCCGCGCATGTTGCGCCGCCCCAGATGGAGGCTGGCGATGTCATGCCCCATGACCTCGTGCAGACGTCTCTCGTGCAGGAACTTGGCGCGCTTGCCGGCTTCGATTTTTCTGTTGTTGGGCGATAGACGGCGGACGATGATCTTATCGACGACCTGGTACCAGGGGTCGGGAGAGCGGTATTTCCCGTCTGCAATGTCGCCGCAATGCGTCTGGGCGGCGGCGTTGCCGCGGGCGCGGGTCCAGGCCGACGGCAACAGCGCCTTGGCCTCGCGAACAGCCGGGCCGCCTCGCCACTGCGCGAGGGCCATCCATCGCGGCCGCCCCAGGCTGCCGGCGCCCGCGATCCGCCGTGCGGTCTGGAACTTGGTGTGCTGCTCCGGCATAGCCTGCCGGAGCGCACTGATAAACCTGGCCGGCGCCTGCTCTGCTCGGTTCTGGTCGAGTTTCGTCCAGAACTTTTCTCGCTGACGCTCGGATACGGCAACAAGGTCGTGCAGCCAGCGCCAATCTGCATCGAGCACGATAGGGCGGGGGCTGTCCAATCCGGAGTTGTACCCGTCCAACAAGGCCGAGCAGATGTCATTTGCATTCGACCCGCCATCGGCCAGAAGCGCACTTGTGGCCAGCCGGACCAGGTCCAGGGCGAAGGGCATCTCGGCGGCTTCATCGAAATCGTTGACACCGAACACGAGCCGTCCTTCGGCGTCGCGCCAGGTACCGAAGTTCTCCAGATGGACATCGCCCACGGCCAGCACCGAAGGTAAGGACGCAAGGTCTGGGCAGATGTCCAGAATAGTCTCGGACCATCGCCAGTAGGTCGCGCGTAG
>JANYHF010000081.1 GCA_025359185.1 Hyphomicrobiaceae bacterium
CACCGCTTCGCGGCGTGGCGCTTTTGGCCGATGAGTGCGTTGCTCGTCCTAGCAAGCCATTTGGCTTGCGTCGTCGAGCGCCTGCTCCTCGGCCAAAATCGCTCACGTCCAGCCCGAACCCATAACTGACGACAGGCCCTAACCGGTCCGGCGCGTTTTTTTGTTTCAGACATCGCCACCGAGCCCGGCGCGCAAAGGGCTTGCGGCATAGGTGCCCAAAACACGCACTTCGGTGGAAAAGAACCGCAATTCCTCAAGCGCCAGCTGCACGGGCCGGTCGGCGGGATGGCCTTCTATGTCCGCATAGAACATGGTCGCCGAGAAGGTGCCGCCGAGCTGGTAGGATTCTAGTTTGGTGATGTTGACGCCGTTAGTGGCGAAACCGCCCATGGCCTTATAGAGCGCTGCGGGCACGTTACGGACCTTGAAGAAAAACGTGGTCACACACGCCGCTGTGCCGGGCGTGACCTCCACAGGCGCGCGTGCCAGCACCACGAAGCGCGTGGTGTTGTGCTTTTCATCCTCGATGTCGCGCTTAAGAATTTCCAGGCCGTAGATCTTGGCCGCCAGCTCCGAGGCGATGGCCGCCTGCGCCGGCTTACCCGCCTCCTTGATCATGCGCGCCGAACCGGCCGTATCAGCCGCTGTAACCGCCCGCAACCCCAGCGCTCGCAAGGTGACGCGGCACTGCCCGAGCGCCTGGATATGGCTGTAGACGTCTTTCACATCCTGCAGTCGCGTACCCGGCAAACCCATCAACTGATGCCTCACGCGCAAAAAATGCTCGCCGACGATGAAGAGCCCGGAATCGGGCAGCAGATGATGGATGTCAGCGACCCGGCCTGCGACGGAATTTTCGATGGCGATCATGCCGAGATCAGCATCGCCCGATTTCAGCAGGCCCAAAGCGTCTTCAAAGGTTGTGCAGCCAATCGGTTCGCAGTCAGGATAAACTTCAAGCGCCGCGATATGCGAGTTTGCGCCGGGCTCGCCCTGATAGGAGACACGCAGCACCGGTACCTTGGCAGCCTTGATGGACGATTTGGGCATGACAGGGCGTTCCGGTGGAGTTACGTCGCGGCGGCCAGCTCGCGCCGTGCCCGTTCGAGGTCGGCGGGAGTATCGACACCGAGCGGAATGGTGTCAACGATGGCCACATCGATGCGCATTCCATCCTCAAGTGCCCGAAGCTGCTCCAGCTTTTCGCGCAATTCCAGATGCGACGGCGGGAGAGACACAAACCGCTCCAGCGCCACCCGGCGATAGGCATAGATGCCAATGTGATGATAGAGTGGGCCATCGCCGTGGGGAGCGGTGGCGCGCGTGAAATAGAGTGCCCGTAGAATGTCCTTGGCGCCCCGTACAGGGGTTCCCACCAGCTTGACGACATGGCTCGCTGTGCGGTCGCTGTCCTCCTTGATTTCAGAGGCAAGCGTGGCGATGTCGGTGCCCTTGCCGCCCAAGGCGGCCAGGCAGGTTTCGATCAACCTGGGCTCCAGCGTCGGGAGATCGCCTTGCAGATTGATGACCACCTCGACGTCGCCATCGGGATCAAGCAGCGAGACCGCCTCATAGACCCGGTCCGAGCCGCTCGGATGGCCCGCCTTAGTCCGCACCGCCTCGCCGCCCGCCTTGCGCACCACCTGCGCGATTTCCTCAGTATCCGTTGCCACGACGACCCGGCCGAGACCCGCCTCCATCGCGCGCCGCCAGCAATGGATGATCATCGGCGTGCCGCAGATGTCAGCCAGCGGCTTGCCTGGCAGCCGGGTGGCGGCCATCCGGGCGGGAATCACAGTGAGTGTTTGGGGCAAATCCAGAGCTCCGCTGCTGATGCATCAGGTCGCATGGCATATGGTGGTAATAAGAGTAGGGATGGCTGGCAAGCGCGGGCGAAGTTTTGTATCCGGGCGGCGTGTCCACGCCTCCCTCCCCAGCAGCGTTGTGACTCACCATGCCAGTGGGCGACCGCCCCGGCGAGCCCTAAGGTCCGGCGATCAATGCACTCTGACAATTTCAATAAGTGGGCCGGCGCGATACTCTCGGCGCTTCTCCTCCTGTTCGCACTCGGCGTTGTCATCAAGGAAACAGTACCCGAGGGGCCACCTGCCAAGGCTGGCTACGAGGTCGCCGAATTGAAGGAAGCAGCTGGCGGCGTAGGTGAGACGGCCGCTGCGGCCGCTGTGCCGGAACAGCCGATTGCCGTAGCCATGAAGACCGCAGACGCAGATACGGGCGCCAAGCTCAGCAAAGCCTGTCAGGCCTGTCACTCGTTCGATAAGGGCGGTCCGGCCAAGGTTGGTCCCAATCTCTGGGGTATCGTCGGCCGCAAGGTCGCCAGCATGGACGGTTTTGGCTATTCGGAAGCCATGAAAGGCAAAGGCGGCAACTGGGGCTATGATGAGCTCTACAAGTTTCTTGCCAACCCCAAGGGTGTGGTTGCCGGCACCAAAATGGGTTTTGCCGGTTACCCGAAATTCGATGACCGCGCCAACGTGATCGCCTATCTGCGCACTTTTGCAGACGCTCCGGTCGCGTTGCCTGCGCCGTGACGGTTCACGCGATGACGTCATCAAGATTATGGAACCCCGCCCGCTCACCGCGCGGCGGGGTTTTTTATTTGGGCCAGGGTGTTTGGGATGACATAAATTTAACTAGGCTGCGGGCAAGCCAGCCCGCATTCTTGCGGTAGAGAGTGTTACCACTGCCTCATGAGACACCATGCTGAAACCCGGGACCGTCATGCGCAGAACAAGTGTTGCCGTGCTCGCCGCGATTGCCGCTTTATGGAGTGCACCAACCTTCGCGGCCGATGAGTGGCGCCATGCCATGTCGCTGGTCGGCAAGCCGAAATACGCCGCCGATTTCAAGCATTTCGACTGGGTCAACCCAGATGCGCCCAAGGGCGGTTCGGTGACGATGTCCGATTTTGGCCCCTACGACACGTTGAACAGCCTGCCGCCGGGCGCCAAC
Organism: Hyphomicrobiaceae bacterium; assembly: GCA_025359185.1. Taxonomy (GTDB): domain Bacteria; phylum Pseudomonadota; class Alphaproteobacteria; order Rhizobiales; family Hyphomicrobiaceae; genus JANYHF01. The sequence continues at coordinate 2,974 of JANYHF010000081.1, forward strand.
CCGCCCGCAGGGCTAGGCCTGATCTACGACACCCTATTTGCCGCCAGCATCGATGAGCCCGCGACCGCGTACGGCCTATTGGCAGAGACCGCCTCCTATCCTGAAGACCGCTCGTCAGTTACCTTTCGCCTGCGCAAGGAGGCCAAGTTTAGCGACGGCAGCCCGGTAACGGCGGAAGACGTGATTTGGAGCTTTGAGAAATCGAAGGGAGTTAGTCCCTTTTACGACCAGTATTACAAGAATGTCGCCAAGGTTGAAAAGACCGGCGAGCACGAAATCACCTTCCGGTTCTCGGTCAAAGGCAACCGGGAGCTGCCGCAGATCGTCAGCGAATTTCCGGTAATGCCAAAGGCTTGGTGGACCGGTTCACGCGATATCACCAAATCCACCAAGGACGTCCCCATTGGCAGCGGCCCATACCGTATCGCGGCCATGGATGTCGGGCGCAGCATCACGTATGAGCGGAACAAGGACTATTGGGCCAAAGATCTTCCCGTCAGCGCCGGGCAATGGAACTTCGATGTCATCCGGTATGTGGTCTATCTCGATGCGACAGTGGAATTCGAGGCCTTCAAAGCTGGCGAGGTCGAGTTCAGGCGCGAGAACAGCTCCAAAAAATGGGCAACGGAATATACGTTCAAATCGTTCTCGTCCGGCGCCGTGAAAAAGGAACTCTACCAGACCAAAATTCCGCAGGGGATGCAGGGTTTTGCACTGAACATCCGGCGTGCCAAGTTTGCTGACAAGCGGGTGCGCGAGGCGCTAGGCCTCGCCTTCGATTTCGAATGGGCGAATAAAAACCTGTTTTTTGATCAGTACACGCGCTCGCCGAGTTACTACACCAATTCCGAATACGCCTCCACTGGCCTGCCCCAGGGCCGCGAACTCGAAATTCTCAACGAGGTCAAGGACAAGGTCCCGCCCGAGCTCTTCACCACCGAATTCAAGCTGCCGGTCAACAAAGCGCCGGATGACTTGCGCGATCACACCCGCAAGGCCTTGCAGCTGCTGAAAGAGGCCGGCTGGGAGAGCAAAGCTGGCGTGATGACCAATGTCAAAACCGGCGAGGCACTGACTCTGGAGTTTCTGCTGGACGACACCACGTTCGAGCGTGTCCTCAATCCCTACTATCAGAACCTGAAACGCATCGGTGTCGCAGCATCGACCCGCCTCGTCGATCAGGCACAGTTTGGGCAGCGCTTGCGGGCCTTCGACTACGATGCGCTGCTCACCACGTTTGCGGAATCCGACTCGCCCGGCAACGAACAGCGCGAATACTGGGGGTCGGCCGCTGCCGATGCCCAAGGATCGCGCAATTTCATCGGCATCAAGGACCCGGCGATCGACAAAATCGTTGATCACGTCATCCTGGCCAAGGACCACGCCGATCTGGTTTCGGCTACCAAGGCGCTCGACCGGGTGCTACTGTGGAACCATTTCGTGGTGCCGAACTGGCATCTGGCCGCTGCCCGCATCGCCTATTGGGACAAGTTCCGCCGCCCCGAACATCCGCCAACGCGCGATCCCGGCTTCCTCAACGTCTGGTGGTACGACAAGGACGCGGCCGCCAAAGTCGACGCGGCCAAGGTCAAATGATGCGCACCCATATCGCCGTCGCGGTGGCGGGCTTGGGGATGATTCTGGCCACCAGTCAGGCTGATGCCGCGCAACGCTCGCACGGCCTGTCGATCTTTGGCGATCTGAAGTACCCGGCCAACTTCAAGCACTTTGACTATGTGAACCCGAACGCCCCCAAGGGCGGCAAGCTCTTCACGATGGGCACACTCGGCGCGCTCACCTTCGATAGCTTCAACCCGTTCATCGAGCGGGGCGACGCCGCCCAGGGGCTCGAAACCGGAATCGGCTACCAACTGGTCTACGAGACCCTGCTGACCCGCGCCTTCGACGAACCCGACGCCGCCTATGGCCTGATCGCCGATTGGGTGGAGGTGGCCGATGACAGGTATTCGGTAACCTTCCACATCCGCCCCGAGGCCAAATGGGCCGATGGCAGCGCCATCACTGCCGCCGACTGCGCGTTCTCGTTCGAAATCCTGAAGGCCAATGGCGATCCGAGCTTCCAGCTGGCGCTTCGCGACGTAGAAGCGACCGAGAATGTTGATGCGCAAACCGTCCGCTATCGCTTCAAGGGCGGCAATACGCGCGACTTGCCGCTGCTGGTGGCGGGGCTGCCGGTGCTGTCCAAGGCCTGGTTCGGGGGCAAGGATTTTACCAAACCGTTTCTCGATATTCCGCTCACGTCCGGTCCTTACAAGATCGGCAAGTTCGAAGCTGGCAACTACGTCAATTTTGAGCGACGCACGGACTATTGGGGCAAGGATCTTGCTGTCAATGCTGGCCGCTATAACTTTGACACCCTCAAAATCGACTACTACGCCGACCGGACCGTCAGCTTGCAGGCGTTGTTTGCGGGCGACCTTGGCTTGCGCGAAGAATTCTCCTCGCGCGACTGGGCCACCGGCTACGACGCCGTGCCCGTTAAGGCTGGCAAAATCCTGCGCGATCAGCCGCCCGATGGTTCGCCGTCAGGGATGCAGGGCTTCTTCCTCAATCTGCGCAAAGCCAAATTTTCCGACCCGCGCACCCGCGTCGCGCTCGATCTCGCCTTTGATTTCGAGTGGACAAAGAAGAACCTGTTCTTTGGCTCCTACAAGCGCGTGCAGAGCTATTTCGAGAATTCCCCCTTGCGTGCCACCGGCAAGCCCTCGCCCGCCGAACTGGCGCTGCTGGAGCCTTATCGTGGAAAACTGCCGGCCGAAGTGTTCGGCGACGCACCCGTGCCCGCCGTCAGCGATGCCTCGGGCCAGGACCGCAACAATCTGCGCAAGGCCAAAGACTTGCTGCTGGCGGCCGGCTGGGTGGTCAAGAATGGCAAGCTGACTGACGCCAAGGGCGAGCCGATGACCATCGAGTTTCTGCTCGATGATAGCGCCTTTGAGCGGGTGATCGGACCCTACATCAAGAACCTGGAGGTGCTCGGCATCAGCGCCAATATCCGCAAGGTCGATGCCGCGCAGTATCTCGAGCGGCAAAAGAAGTTCGACTTCGATGCCATTAGCACGCGCTACAGCATCGGCCTGACGCCGGGCATCGAACTTCGGAATTTCTTCAAGACCGACGCCGCCGACGCGCCCGCCAGCGCCAATCTTGGCGGCATTAAAGACCCCGTGGTGGACGCGCTGGTGGAGACACTGGCCGCCGCCAAATCGCGACCCGAGTTGGAGACGGCCGCCCGCGCCCTCGACCGCGTGCTAAGGGCAGGCCACTATTGGGTGCCCGAGTGGTACAATGACAAATTCCGCCTCGCCTACTGGGACCGCTATGGCCGCCCCACCGTCGCCCCGCTCTATGCCCGCGGCGTCTTCGACACCTGGTGGTACGATCACTCCAAAGACGCCAAACTTTCCACCAAGTAACCGCCCGTCCACCGGATCTGATCGCGAGAGCCATGGCCTATTACATCATCAAACGCCTGCTGCTGATGATCCCAACTCTGTTCGGCATGATGCTGATGACGTTTGTGATCATTCAGTTTGCGCCTGGCGGGCCGGTCGAGCAGATCATTGCCAAGTTGCAAGGCCACGGCAGCGCGTCGGGTGCGCTTGGCGGCGGCGGCGGCGAGGTTCAGCAGCAGGCGTCGGCGGATGCAGCCAGCGGAACTTATCGTGGCTCACAAGGTATTGACCCCGAGTTGGTGGCCAAGCTCAACAAACAGTATGGCTTTGACCGCCCAGCGCCCGAGCGGTTCGTCAAGATGTTGTACAGCTACATCACCTTTGATTTCGGTTCGAGCTTCTTCAAGCACGGCACGGTGGTGCAGCTGATCTACGAGAGCCTGCCCGTCTCAATGACGCTGGGTCTGTGGACACTGTTTCTCTCCTACGGCATCTCGATCCCGCTCGGCATCCGCAAGGCCGTCAACCACGGCACCCGCTTTGACGTCTGGTCCTCGACGGCCGTCATTGTCGGCCACGCCATCCCAGGCTTCCTGTTCGCGGTCTTGTTCATCATCCTGTTTGCGGGCGGCAACTATTGGAACATCCTGCCGCGCAAGGGCCTCGGCTCGGAGAACTGGGACCAGTTGTCGCTGATCGGCAAGGTGCTGGATTATCTCTGGCATATCATCCTGCCGATCACGGCGATGGCGCTCAGCGGCTTTGCCTCGACGACGTTCCTCACCAAGAATTCGTTCCTCGACGAAATCAGCAAGCAGTATGTGATCACCGCGCGGGCGAAGGGCCTGAACGAATTCCAGGTGCTCTATGGCCACGTCTTCCGCAATGCCATGCTGCTGATCATCTCGGGCTTCCCCGCTGCCTTCTTTGGGGCCTTGGTCGAAGGCGCGCTGCTGATCGAAAATACCTTTTCCCTGAACGGGCTTGGCCGCCTTTCCTACGAAGCAATCATCGGCCGCGATTATCCGATCATCTTTGCCTCGCTCTATATCTTCGGCCTTATCGGGCTGCTGCTCAGCCTGATTTCCGATCTCATCTACACGGCTGTCGATCCGCGAATCGACTTCGAGAGCCGCGAGGTATGAGGCGATGTCTGGCAGCACAGTGTCAAAACGGGCAAAGCGCCGGGCGCGCGGGCGGGGGGACGTATTCGAGATGCCGATGATGCAATTGGCCGATGATGCGTCCGTGCGCGAGGCCGCAGCTGCCAAGCCGGTGGCCGCACCACGCCGCTGGCTCCCCATACTCTCACCCCTCAACCGGCGGCGGCTGACGATTTTCCGGGGCAACGGCCGCGCCTTCTGGAGCCTCTGGCTGTTTCTCATCCTGTTCGGCATTAGTCTGCCGGCCGAATTCGTGGCCAACGACAAGCCGTTGCTCGTTGTCTATCAGGGCGCGTTCTACTCGCCAGTGCTCAAGGACTATCCCGAGACCACCTTTGGCGGCGAATTCGAAACCAACGCGCAATACCGCGACCCCTATCAGCTCGCCAAAATCAAAGACGCGGGCGGCTGGATAATCTGGCCGCCGGTCCGCTATTCCTGGTCCACGGTCCTCAACGAGCCGCCCTCGCCTTTTCCTTCGCCGCCCTCCTGGTCGCTCGATGCCGAAAAGCGCTGCGCCGGCTATGCGACGGGCACTGCCGATGTCAGCTGCACGGTCGGCAACTGGAACTGGATCGGCACCGACGATCAGGGCCGCGACGTGCTCGCCCGCATCATTTACGGTTTTAGGCTGTCGGTGATGTTCGGCCTCATCCTCAGCGTGCTGTCCTCGATCATCGGTATCGCGATCGGCGCCATGACGGGGTTCTTTGGCGGCTGGACCGATCTGGTCACGCAGCGCTTCATCGAGATCTGGACCAGCATCCCGCAGCTTTTTGTGCTGCTGATTCTGGCCAAGGTATTTCAGCAGGGATTCTGGACGCTGCTCGGCATCCTCCTGATGTTCAGCTGGGTTTCACTCGTGGGCCTGGTGCGGGCCGAATTCCTGCGCGGGCGCAATTTTGAATATGTGCGGGCGGCGCGCGCGCTCGGCCTCAGCGATCTGCGCATCATCTTCAAGCACATGCTGCCCAACGCCATGGTGGCGACCGTCACCTTCATGCCCTTCATCGTCTCTGGCTCGGTGGCGGCGCTGACCGCGCTCGATTATCTCGGTTTGGGCCTGCCGCGCGGCGACCCGTCGCTGGGTGAGTTGCTGCAACAAGGCAAGGCCAACATCACCGCGCCCTGGCTCGGCTTTACGGCCTTCTTCGTCATCGGCACCATTCTCACCCTGCTCGTTTTCATCGGTGAAGGCGTGCGCGACGCCCTCGACCCGCGAAAGACGTTCGTGTAATTCCAAAACGCACAATCTCCCGTAATCCAAAACCGCTCACCCTGTCCCTCTCCCCAGCGGGGCGAGGGGACGCCAGACGATCTGCCATCGGTTCAATCGTCCCCTCGACCCACTGGGGAGAGGGACAGGGTGAGGGGGCTTGCGCTGAGTTCGGACTTTTGTGGCATGGTGTGAACGGGTCGTTGATCTTGTGGGGGTAGACTGGCGGAGTTGAAACTCCGGTCCGTCCCCATGCCGCGCTGCGACATTATTGATGCTGCGTCACTCGATCCGTCTTTGCGGGCGGCCTGGAACGCCACGCGCGCGGGCGATCCTGCCCTCGCCAGCCCTTATTTTGCGCCCGAATTTACCGAAGCCGTCGCCAGCGTCACAAAAACCACCCGGCTGGTGGTCGTGCATGAGAACGGCGCGCCCGTCGCGCTTCTGCCGTTCCAGCGCCGGACGGCTGGCCTGTGCGGCCCTGTTGGTGGTCACCTCAACGACATTCACGGGCTGATTGCGGGGCCCGGTTTTCAAGCTGATCCGGCCAATCTCCTGGAAAATGCCGGGTTGCAGATGCTCTCCCTGCGGCACGCACCCCTCGGTCAGGCGGCGCTGGGCGCGCGCTTTGGCGCCCCCCATGCGTTCCATGTCATGGATCTGACCGGGGGTTACGCCGCCTACGAGGCCCGCCGCGAACCGTTCGCCAAATCAGCCTTCCGCGCCATCCGCACGCGCACTGACAAAGCGCGCAAACAGTTCGGCTCAGTGACGCATGTGTTCGAGGAGGCGAGCCCCGCCAAACTCGACCGCCTGCTGGCCTGGAAGCGCGAGCAATATGCGGCCACCGGCCAACCCAGCCTGTTCGATATCGCCTGGGTGCGCGAGCTCACCGACCGGCTGCACAGTTCCCGCGACGCGGCGTTGCGCGGCCAGTTCTCCTGCCTCTATTTCGGCGAGCAACTTGTTGCGGCTCACTTCGGCCTGCGCACTCGCGACGTGCTGCATTACTGGTTCCCCGGCTACGACCCCGCCTTCGCTGAACTCTCACCCGGCAATATCTTGCTGCGCGCTATGGCCGAAGCCGCCGCATCTGCGGGTTGCACCGCCCTTCATCTCGGTGCAGGCGACTACCGCTACAAACACGAATTCGCCGATGTGAGCTTTCCCGTGATCGATGGCGTGGCCTTCGCCCGGTCTTTCATGGGCCGCACCGCCGCTGCCGCCGGCCTCGCCCTTGCCCGCATAGATCGCACCTTGCCTGAACCGCTCGCCAGCCTGCCCGGCAAAGCGCTCCGCCGTATCGACCGCCACCTCGCCTTCCGCGCCGCTTAAAATATAGTAGGACTTCGATAGGTTTTCCCGCCCCAAACTCCAAATCGGAACTGCGAATGTTGTCATCGCTCGTCGTCACTTGCGTCTCCTACCATCACTTCGAGCAGACGCCGTCGCCGTACACGCGGCATCTGGGCGTCTCGACTAGCCCGGCGGCATTCGCGCGGCACTTGGCCTATTTCAAGCGGCACTATTCGCCGATCTCGCTGGATCAGCTGATCGCAGGCGATCTACCGCCCAATCCGCTCTTGTTGACCATCGATGACGCCTACCGCTCGGTTCTGGACATCGCGGCACCGCTGCTCAGCGAGCACCGTATTCCGGCGCTGCTTACCACCAATCCGGGCGTCATCGCGGGCGGGTTCGCGCCCATCGACAACGTCCTCAGTCTGGCCATGGAGGAGCTAGGCGCGACGGGTCTGGGCTTGGCGGTGGGCCTCACCGAGCCCTGGAGCGGCTCGATCCGCCGGGTCGTGCGCGAAATTCTGCCGACCCTCGATCTCTGTCGCCGCGCGGGCCTGAAAGAGAGGCTGTTGCGCCTTTTGGGCGTTGAAGAATCCCACTTGGTCGAGCGTATGGATCTGTTCCTCAACCCCGATCAGCTCGCCCGGCTGGTCACCGAGCACGGCTTTACGGTCGGCAATCACACCGTTTCACACACGACGTTCCGGGGGCTGCCCCGTTCGCAAGCCCAATCCGAGATTTTAGGCGGCAAGCGGCAGCTGGAGCAGATGACCGGCCAGAACATCCGGTCCTTCAGCTTCCCTTATGGTAACCGGCTAGACGCCACTCCGGACGCCCTGGAGATTCTCCGCGCGAGCGGCCACGAGGCGATTTTCCTCGTACAGCGCCGCACCAATGCGGTCCGCCCATCGCCCGACATCTGGTACCGCCAGAGTATGGCCGACGACACCGAACTACAACTAGACATGAAGCTCACATGGTACCCACGCATGGGTGAATTGAAGGCGGCGTTGAATTGACCTATTCCGGTAGTTGGATACGGGACTGTCCCGTTTCACCGGAAACCCGAGGCCCATGCCAAACGACACGCTCCTAGACGTCCGCGACCTATCGGTCGATTTCAACCAGGGCGAGCGCGTGACCCATGCGGTCCGGCACGCTTCGTTCACCATTGGCAAAGGCGAGACCGTCGCCCTGGTGGGCGAATCCGGCTCGGGCAAGTCGGTATCTGCGCTGTCGATCCTCAAGCTGCTGTCCTACCCGGCGGCCTCGCATCCGTCAGGCGAAATCCTGTTCAAGGGCGAGGATCTGCTGCACGCAACGGAAGCGCGCCTGCGCAAAGTGCGCGGCGACCAGATCGCGCTGATCCCGCAAGAGCCGATGAACTCGCTCAATCCGCTGCATACGATCGAGCGGCAGATCGGCGAAATCCTCCGCTTACATCGCAATATGCCGCGTCACGCGGCGCGGGCCAAAACCCTGGACCTGATGGCGCGCGTTGGCATCCGCGATGCGGACAAGCGGCTGGACGCTTATCCGCATCAGCTGTCGGGCGGGCAGCGGCAGCGCGTGATGATCGCCATGGCGCTCGCCAACGAACCCGACCTGCTGATTGCGGACGAACCCACAACTGCGCTCGATGTAACCATCCAGGCGCAGATCCTCACGCTGCTGAAGGATCTCCAGCGCGAAATGGGCATGGCGCTGCTGCTGATCACCCACGATCTCGGCATCGTGCGCAAGATGGCCGAGCGCGTGTACGTCATGCAGAAGGGCGAGATCGTCGAAAGCGGTCCGGTGGCGGCCGTGTTCGACGCGCCCAAACATCCCTATACGCGCCAGCTGCTGGAGGCCGAACCCAAGGGCACTCCGCCCAAAGTTGACCTGACCGCGCCCGTCGTGGTCGAGACGGACAATCTGAAGGTTTACTTTCCAATCAAGGCCGGGTTCCTGCGCAAGACTGTGGATTATGTGCGCGCCGTCGATGGGCTGTCGCTGAAGCTGCGGGCCGGCGAGACGGTCGGCGTGGTTGGCGAGAGCGGCTCGGGCAAGACGACGCTCGGCCTGGCCATCTTGCGGCTGCTGGCCAGTGAGGGCCCGATCGCTTACGTCGGCAAGCGTATCGATGGCCTGAAATCAAAGGAAATGCGGCCCCTGCGCAAGGAAATGCAGGTGGTGTTCCAGGACCCCTACGGCTCGCTGTCGCCGCGCCTGTCGGTCGGCCAGATCATCGAGGAGGGGCTCTTGGTCCAAGACCCCGGTTTGGCGTTTGAGCAGCGGCGCTCGCGGGTGGGCAAGGCGCTGGAAGAGGTGGGGCTCGATCCGCAAACGCAGGATCGCTACCCGCACGAGTTCTCTGGCGGCCAGCGCCAGCGCATCGCGATTGCCCGCGCCATGGTGCTGGAACCCAAATTCGTGATGCTGGACGAGCCCACCAGCGCGCTCGATATGTCCGTACAAGCGCAGATCGTCGATCTGTTGCGCGATCTGCAGACCAAGCGCCGCCTGTCTTACCTGTTCATCAGCCACGACTTGCGCGTGGTGCGGGCGCTGTCGAGCTACGTCATCGTCATGCGCTCGGGCAAAGTCGTCGAAGAGGGGCCGACGGAGCAAATTTTCCGCGCGCCCAAGGAGGACTACACCAAGGCGCTGCTGGCCGCCGCCTTCAATCTCGAAGCCGCACCCGAAGGTCTGGTGGCGCATTAGGAACGGAACTCTTTGCACGGCCTTCCCGCCCCACCCCCACCTTGTTCCTCCCCCCTCGAGGGGGAGGAACAAGGTGGGGGTGGGGCGGGAAGGCGTCAGTACCGGGTGCGGACTTGTTCAGAGTCTTGTCAAAAAATTGAGCCAACCCATAATGACCATTCTTCTGTACGCAACCGGTTGGGACATATCGCTTTGGCGAGCGGCGATCAAAATGCTGGCACCCGGACTGTCCGTAGTCACCACCGATGAACCGGATCGGTTTGCCGATGTGCGATACGCCTGGGTATGGAAGCCGCCAGCGGGGCTGCTGGCGCAGCTCCCTAATCTCGAAGTCATCGTCAATCTCGGCGCGGGCGTGGACGCCATCCTCGGCGATGCGTCGATCCCGCCGCAGATTCCCATCATCCGCGCGCTCGACCCCAACATCACTATGCGCATGACCGAATGGGTCGTGCTCCAGGTGCTCTATCACCACCGGCAGATGCCGGCCTATCTCGCCCAGCAGCGCGCACGGATCTGGCAGGACCTGCCGCAGAAGGCGGCGAGCGCTCTCACTGTCGGCATCATGGGCGCAGGGACGCTGGGGCAAAGCGCGGCCAGGATTTTGCAGCCGCTGGGCTTCAACGTCCTCGGCTGGTCACGGACGGCCAAGCCGGGGTTGGCGTTTCCCGTGAATCACGGCGATGCAGGTTTGGGCGCGTTCCTGTCGGCGACGGACATCCTCGTGTGTCTGCTGCCGCTGACGGCGGAGACAACCGGCATTCTCAGTTACGACTTGCTTCGGCGCCTGAAGCGCGACGGCCCGCTAGGTGGCCCCGTGCTGATCAATGGCGGGCGCGGCAAGGAGCAGGTTGGCAACGATATTCTGCGCGCGCTCAATGACGGCACGCTGGCGGGCGCGACGCTGGACGTGTTCGACCCCGAGCCGCTGCCTGCAAACAGCCCACTCTGGTTGCATCCAAAACTCACCATCACCCCCCATGTCGCCGCTGACAGCGATCCCGAAGCGATGACGGCCTATGTGCTGGCGCAGCTGAAGCGCCACGAGGCAGGCCAGCCGATGAATAATGTGGTTGACCGGGCGCGGGGGTATTGAACGCCAGGGGTGACAAAGGCGTCGTTGTCGGCTATCAAGCCCGCTGAAACTCGGCAAATCCGGCATTGAGAGCATCATGAAGAAGCAGAGCGAACAGCAGAAGCAGCGGACCAACAATCTGGTCAAGCGCGCTTTCATTAGCAAAATCAAGCGTCAGAAGAAGCTCGCCGAGCGCAAGAAGACCGGCGCGGCAGCCTAACTCTCCAATTCGATCACCATGCCATCATAGGCCGGCTCCACGTGAGCCGGCAATTTGTGTTTGAGGGTTTCGTAGTCGAGATCGAAGTGCATGTGCGTGAGAATGGCGCGCTTGGGCTTGAAGCGCCGGATCTGCTCTAGCGCCTGCTCGACGTTGAAGTGCCCCGGATGTGGCGCCGGGCGCAGCGCGTCAACGATCCACACGTCCAGCCCTTCCAGCATCGGCGCCGAGTCTTCCGGGATGCCGCTGACATCTGGCGAATAGGCCAAGTTGCCAACCCTGTAGCCAAACGATTTGATCTCGCCATGGCTCTGCGTGAACGGCGTCACCGTCACCCGCCCGCCCTTGCCGCCTAGCGTCACCGGTTGCAGTGGCTCGATGACGTGCCCCTTCAGGATCGCCGGATAACTGCCGCTGGCTGACGGCCGGAAACAGTAGTCGAACCGCTCAAGAATGCCTGCGCCGTTCACAGCGTCGAAATAGACCGGTAGCCGCGCCTTAGCGTTCAACGCGAACACGCGCAGCTCGTCGATGCCGTGGCTGTGGTCGGCGTGGTCGTGGGTGAAGACCACGCCGTCGATGGTGTTGGCGCTCGCCGCCAACAGTGATTCGCGCAAATCGGGCGGCGTGTCGATCAAGAGCCGGGTGGCGCCCGCGTTTGCTGTCCTCGTGATCAGCCCCGCACAGCGCCGCCGCCGGTTCTTCGGATTGCCGGGATCGCACTTGCCCCAGGTGCCATCGATGCGCGGGACGCCGCCCGAGGAGCCGCAGCCAAGAATGGTGAAGGTGAGGGTCATCAAAAAACGTCCGCTTGCGGAATGTGCTGCGACGCTTTCCCGCCCCACCCCCACCTTGTTCTTCCCCCGTCAAGCGGGAGGAGACGCCGGGGGCGGTAATGCGGCGCAAGCGTCCCTTCCCCCTTGAGGGGGGAAAGACAAGGTGGGGGTGGGGCGGGGAAGCGTCGCGACACGAGTGAGTGCATCAATCCGCACTCACAGCAACAGGACGCGGCACCTTGCTGTACAGTCGATGAAAATTGTCCGTCGTGATCGTCGCCAACTCGGCGGAGGTGATACCCTTTACCTTAGCCAGCGCATTGGCCGTATGCACCACAAGTGACGGCTCGTTGGGTTTGCGGCCACGGAAAGGTTCAGGCGCGAGATAGGGCGCGTCCGTCTCGACAAGCAGCCGGTCCATCGGCACGAAGGTGGCGATAGCGCGCAAGTCGTCGCTCTTTTTGAAGGTGAGAACGCCGGAAAACGAGACGTATAAGCCGAGACCGACGCCGAGCTTCGCAAGGTCCATACCGCTGGTATAGCAGTGCAGCACAGCAGTGAATTTGCCCTTGGCCATCTCCTCAATTAGGATCTGCCCCACCCGCTCATCGGCCTCGCGGGCATGGATGACCAGCGGCAGGCCGGTGATGCGTGCCGCCGCAATATGCGTGCGGAACCCCTGTTCCTGCGCCTCGCGCGGGCTCATGTCGTAGTGATAGTCCAGCCCCGCCTCGCCGATAGCGACGACCTTTTTGTGCTTGGCGAAGCGCACTAGGTGTTCGGTGGTGATATCCAGCTCTTCATGCGCATGATGCGGGTGCGTGCCGACGGTGCAATAGACCTGCGGGTAGGTCTCGGCAATAGCAACGACTTCGGCGAAGCGTTTCACGCGCGTACACACAGTAACCAGCAGCCCCACGCCCGCCGCCTTGGCGCGCGCCAGCACCCCCTCGCGCAGGGTCACAAGATCGGGGAAATCGAGATGGCAGTGGTGATCGACAAGCATTATGCCGTGCCCTCAGGTTCGACATAGCGCGGGAAGACGCCGGCGGGGGCAGGTAAAGTCAGACCCGGTTGCAACCGGCCGCCCGCGCCCAACGCCGCGAACGACCGTGCCGCGCCTTCCGGTTGCCCAAGCAGCGTCAACAGTTTTCCGGCACTTCCGGGCATCGCGGGCTGCGCGAGGATCGCCATCTGCCGCACGATCTCGGCCGTCACATAGAGGATCGTCCCCTTGCGTTCCGGCGTATGCGCCTTGTCGAACGGCTTTTCGCTGGCAAAATAGCGGTCGCCGTCGGAGACCAGCGCCCACACGGCGTCAAGGTATGTCTTGATCGCCTGCTTATCCATCGCCGTGCGCGCTGCCTTATGCAGACCATCCGCCGCCGCCAGGATCGCCCTATCGGCCTCTGTCAACGGCCCCGGCGCAGGCACCACGCCGCCAAAGTTTTTCCCGATCATCGACAACGACCGTTGCGCCAGATTGCCGATACCGTTCGCCAAATCGGCATTGATGCGGTTGACGATCACCTCATGACTGTAACCACCGTCCTGGCCGAACGCCGTCTCGCGCAAGAAGAAGTAGCGCGTCTGGTCGAGGCCATAGGCTTTGATGAGGTCGAACGGATCGACGACATTGCCGACCGACTTCGACATCTTCTCGCCCCGGTTGAACAGAAAGCCGTGCGCGAACACGCGGGCCGGTAGCGGCAGCCCAGCGCTCATCAGGAAGGCGGGCCAATAGACGGCGTGGAACCGCACGATGTCCTTGCCGATGACATGCAGATCGGCGGGCCAAAGGCCGCGTTTGTCGCCGCCGGGATTGAGCAGGCCGGTGGCTGTCACATAATTGTTCAGCGCATCAACCCACACATACATGACATGCTTGGGATCGCCCGGCACCGGAATACCCCAGTCCAGCGAGCCGCGCGAGATCGACAGATCCTGCAAGCCGCCCGAGACAAACGACACCACCTCGTTGCGCCGCTCCGGCGGGAGGATGAAATCAGGATTGGCGGCATAATGGGCGAGCAGCTTGTCCTGATAGGCGGATAGCTTGAAGCAATAGTTCTCCTCCTCGGTCCACTCCACCGGCGAGCCGAGCGGTTCTCGGCGGACGCCATCGGGGCCGACGGTGGTTTCGGCCTCGTCGAAATAGGCTTCCTGGCGCACCGAATACCAGCCGGTATATTTGGCAACAAAGATGTCGCCGTTGGCTTGCATCCGCCGCCACAGCTGCGCACACGCCTCGTAATGGCGCGGCTCGGTGGTGCGGATGAAATCATCATACGAACAGCCAAGCGCGTCTTCCATGCGGCGGAATTCGGCGGCGTTGCGGTCGGCGAAGGCCAGCGGCGTCATCCCCTCCTTGACGGCGGTCTGCTTCATCTTCAGGCCGTGCTCGTCCGTCCCAGAGAGGAAGAACACCTCGCGCCCATCGAGCCGCTCGAACCGCGCGATGGCGTCGGTGACCAGCGCCGTATAGGCGTGGCCGATATGGGGCGCGCCGTTGGCATAAAAGATCGGCGTTGTCAGATAGAAGGGTTTTTGCTTGACCATGGGCCACATCCATTGTTTGGCGGCTGTCAGCAGGCCCACCGATTTTGTGCTAACTTAGATAGCCTCAATCTTCATCATGGCAGCGGAGGCTGCCATGATGAAGATTGGACTTCGAATTGATTCCGTTGTTTGCGATCCACTAAACACCGGCCCGGCTGACGGCCTCGATCTTGTGAAACATATCGACGATGAAGGCCTTGCGGTCCAGATTGAGCGCGAGAACCTCGGACTTTTCTTGGAGGCTGGTTTCCCATAGCTCAGCCCAGGTGGCAAGTCTGGCGCTGCCGGTGTTTTGGGGAAACAAACGCGGCTGCAGCGCGGCTTCCTCGACGATCAGTGCCCGTCCTGTCGCCTGGGCCCGCAAGGCGCGCGCCATCAAGCCCTGCAACAGCGTGAAAAAGGACTGGAACTCCTGATCGGCCCCGTGCGCGCCGGCGCTTTCCGCCAGCCGGTGCACAGATTCGAAATCGAGCTTTGGCAGGTTCGACAACAGCCCCACGAGCTTGGCGTGCTGCTCAACCGCGCCACCTGCGATCAATGTCAGTGCCCGGCGCACGCTGCCCTCGGCCAGTGCCGCCACCAGTTTTGCTGCGTCGGGCTTGGGCATGTCGTGGCCGCCTGCCGCCATGGGCGCGGCCAGCGCCTTGAGCAGATCGGCCCCGCCCAGCGGCTTCAGCTCCAACCGGCGGCAGCGCGAGTGGATGGTGGGCAGCAGCCGCCCGGGCTCCGAGCTCACCAGCAGAAACACCGTGCGCTGCGGCGGTTCCTCCAGCGATTTCAGCACGGCGTTGGCGGCGGCGGTGTTCATCTCCTCGGCCCGGTCGATGATGACAATCCTGTAGGCGCCCTCGCTGGCGGAAAATTGCAGGAAGCTCTTGAGTCGCCGCACCTCGTCCACGGTGATGACGGATGCGAGCCGCTTGGTCTCACGCTGCCAGGGACGACGGATCAGCATCAGGCCCGGATGGGAGAGCACGCGCACTTGTTTGGCGACGATGGTGTCTGGGGGAACGGAAAGCGTACCCTCCGGGATCAGCGCCCGCTCCGCTGTGGACGCCAGCGCCGCCCGTGCAAAGCGGTAGACCAGCGTCGCCTTGCCGATGCCCTCAAGCCCAGTCAGCAGCCAGGCATGGTGCATCCGTCCGGAGGTCAGCGCCGCCGCAAGCTCAGCTTCGGCCGCCGGTTGGCCAAACAGCTCCAGCGTATCGCGCGGATGCGCAAACCCCTCCAGCCGGTCGGCCTCGGGCGGCGCCTCCTCGGCCTCGGTGTCAGCAGCGCGCGGGCGGCGGCTCATGGCATTACCGTCGGGTGGGGCGGGAAAGCTGCTCGGCAGCAGAGTGCTGGTTCCATCACAGCCCCAGCCGCTCTGAGACCACAGCGCAGATGGCAGCCGAGACCTCCTCCACGGCGGGTTCGGCGTTGACAATGGCGCAGCGGGCGGGTTCCGATCGGGCGATGCGCAGGAACATCAGACGCAGGCGCAGGTGGAAGGCGAGGTCGGCGGCTTCGAAACGGTCGCGGCCGCCGAGCGATTCGGTGCCTGCGTGACGGGCCGCTGCCCGCGCTAGGCCGTCAGCCTCCGGCAGATCAAGAATCAGCGTCAGGTCGGGGCGCGCATCCGCCGTCACCCAGTGCTCCAGCCGTTCGACGATGGCTGCGTCGAGCTGGCCGCCTGCGCCCTGATAGGCGCGGGTCGAATCGGCGTAACGGTCGCAGATGACCCAGCGGCCTGCATCAAGAGCGGGCTTGATCAGCCGCAACACATGATCGCGGCGCGCGCCATTGAACAGCAAGGCTTCCGTCAACGGATCAATCGGCCCGTTCTGCGACGACAACAGCAAGCCACGGATGCTCTCGCCCAACGGCGACCCGCCCGGCTCACGCGTGACCACGGCGTCGATTCCGCGCGCCCCGAGCCACGCTGCCAGCAGCCGCGCTTGCGTGGATTTGCCCGCGCCCTCGCCACCTTCCAGCGTGATGAATTTGCCCTTGGCCATGCCGCCCTCCTACTTCAGCGCCCAGCCCAGCGACAGCACCAGGATGCTGTCCAGCCCACGCGCCAGCACGCCCGACTTTGGTACGTCCATGGACGCGAACACCGGCACTTTGCTGATGATGCCTTCGGGGCTCTCCACTTTCAAATAGCCAACCGCATCGCCCTTTTTGACTGGCGCCTTCAGTGGCCCCTGATACACCAGCGAGGCCTTCAGCCGCCCGGTCCCGGTTGAACCGCGCGGTACGATGATGTGCGCCGCCCCCTCGCTCACCAGCGGCACAAAATAGCGCGAACCGCCCCAGACGCGGGCTTCCGAAATGATCTCGCCCGGGTCAAAGACCGTCGCTTCCTTGAACGCCTTGGTGCCGTAGTCGAACAGCTTTTTCGCATCGGCAGAGCGGTCACTTTCACCCTTTTCCCCGTTCAGCACCACGATCAGCCGGCGGCCATCGTTGAGCGCTGAGGCGACGATACCCTGGCCGCCATCCGCCGACGCGCCGGTCTTCAAGCCATCAACACCGATATTGGCCGCGAGCAGCGGGTTCTTGTTCAACAGCAGCTTGTTGTTGATCGAGAAATTGCGCTGGCCGAAATAACTGTAATATTCCGGATACGCCGTAATGATGTGCTGGGCGAGCACCGCGATTTCGCGCACCGACATGGTCTGGTCCGGGCTGGGCAGGCCGGTCGGATTGGTGAAATGCGCCTTGGTGAAGCCGAGGTCCTTGCCCTGCTGCTGCATCAGCTCGGCGAACGCGGCCTCGGACCCCGCCATGCCCTCGGCAATGACGATGCAGGCGTCATTGGCTGACGCCACCGCGATGCCGCTGACCAGATCGGCGACGCGGGCACTGGAATTGAGCGGCATGAACATGGTCGTTGCCCCCGACCGGTCGCCGCCTTTCTTCACCGCATTAGCACTGACGGGATACTCGTCCTCAAATTTGATCCGGCCCTCTTTCAGCGCACGGAACACCACGTCCAGCGTCATAAGTTTGCTCATGCTGGCAGGCGGGGTCTGGGCGTCGGCGTCCTTTTCGTAGAGAACCGCGCCGGTCGCGGCATCCATCAAGATGGCATAGGGCGCGTTCACCTCAATGGCGTCCACTGCCTGGGCAGGCGCACTGAACACGCTCCAAAAGCCCATCAGGGCCAACAAGACGCTGGACACGCGGTGCGACGGGACGACAGGCATCGGGCCTCGCTTGTATAATGCAGCCTCAGAACTCGGCTGCACCCTAGCTGCGGAAGCCCCCCGGCGACAAGAACAAGACAGCTATTGCGCCGCGTTCATATCGGCGAGCCAGCCCGTGGCATCGCTGGTTTTGCTGTGACGGAGCACTTTGAAACTGGTTTTGACCGCCGGTGACCAATCCACTGCGGGCGCTGGCGCCGATGCTGCGAGCCGCCCGATCTGATTCCACGGCTGGCGCGCGAGATATTTTTCCTCATAGCTATCATCGCCCAACAGCGGCGCCATGCGCAGGAACTTCACCCGGACATCGGCCGTGCCCGTCCGCGTGACACCGATGGCCTGCGCCGCCCTATAGGAGAGATCGATGATACGGCCCGACTTATAGGGGCCACGGTCATTGATCCGCACCACAATCGTGCGCCCGGTCTGGCTGTTGGTAACAGCGGCATAGCATGGCATTGGCAGCGTCGGATGGGCTGCCGTCAGCCGGTGCATGTTGTAGATTTCGCCGTTGGCCGTCGGTTTGCCGTTGAAATCGGGGCCGTACCAGGACGCAATGCCGCCCTCGTCATAACCGTCGCCCGCCGCCGGGTAATACCAGTTGCCCGCAACCTGATAGGGCTTGCCGATTTTCACCGACGCATTCC
Source organism: Hyphomicrobiaceae bacterium (assembly GCA_025359185.1). Taxonomy (GTDB): domain Bacteria; phylum Pseudomonadota; class Alphaproteobacteria; order Rhizobiales; family Hyphomicrobiaceae; genus JANYHF01. Next base: position 21,242 of record JANYHF010000081.1, read on the forward strand.
GGCGTTCGATTTGCGGCGTCACCACCGGAGGCGGGGTGACGGGCACCGGCATCGGCACAAAGATTTGCACCGGCATGGAGACCGAGGCCGGCGACATCATCGGCATCATCGGCTGCGACACCGACGCCGTTTCGGACGAACAGCCAGCCAGAGTTGCACAGGCAATAGCCGGCACCAGCCCGACGCAACTGCGCCAAGCCGCCCGATAAGCGGTCCAAGCCGTCATACAACGCATTCCCAAACCCACCCCGTCGTCCCAAAAGGCCAAGGCAGCGCCCGGTTCCCGGGTCTCAATCCAACAGCCGCTCATCATCCAAGACACGAATCATGACAGAATATCATTAGGCTCGCGTAAATTGGGGCAAAGTGTGGCTGGGGCCCACAAGGGGGTATTGGGGGGTATCGGGATGTACGTCACCCCTGTGGGCTCCCCGCCCCCGCTTCCTCGCGGGACTGGAGCCCAGCCAAGGCTTGATCCAACCTACGCACTTGACGCCATGCGGGGTCGTCGGCAAGGCGATGGCATTCTAGGGTCTGCCATGTTCGAGCCAAGCCGCAATCAGCGGCCCAGGATCGGCGCTGCGGTATCCGAAATTGGCGAAGAACGCAGCCTTCGCTCCAACCACGGGAGTTCCAGAGGTAGTCCGTCACCCCGCACAGATCGAAGGCGGCATGGGTGATGTTTGGAACTTTTGGCGTGCCCCAGCGCGATCCTCTGAGCGCGTTCTGTGCTTGCATCGCAAAGCCTCATCCTGAGGAGCCCCGTTCACCAAGGGGCGTCTCGAAGGATGCGTTGAGTTACTCAGTTTTCACCCCCAGCAAAGGGCTGCCGCAACCAGCATCCTTCCAGACGCGCCCGGAGTGGCGCTCCTCAGGACGAGGGCGGCCGTCTCTGCGAAGCCCCAAGACGGCGTCAGCGTGCTCCCATGGCGGCAGCGGGCGAGATGCCTAAAAAGTGCGTCCGCTTGTCCTTCCGATCCGGGCACGAACTCGCGAATTTCGCGTC
>JANYHF010000089.1 GCA_025359185.1 Hyphomicrobiaceae bacterium
CACCGGCCTTGCCATCGATCCCGCCACCGGCATCATCACCGGCACTCTGCCCGCCGATGCATCCCAGCATGGCCCGTACACGGTGCATGTCACCGCCACGGACCCGCACGGCGCCACAGCCACGACCGATGTCATCTATAAGGTGATCAACCTCGCCCCGGTCGCCGTGAATGATACCGGCCGCGTGTCTGAACATGGCCCCGCCGCCGTAGGCAATGTGCTCGGCAATGACCACGACACGCTGCCCGACAGCGATCCGCTGACGGTGACGGGCGCCACCACCAGTTCCGGCGGTGTGGTGGCCCTTGGCCAGCCAGTCAGGCTGCCAGAAGGTGGAACGCTGACGCTGCGGGCCGATGGCAGCTATGGCTATGATCCGGGAACGGACTTCACGGCTCTTGCGGCTGGTGACAGTAAGACCATTACGGTCCGTTACGTCATCTCCGACAGCAATGGCGGTAGCGCCACAGCGGCATTGATTTTGACGGTCCAAGGTCAGAACGATGTGCCAATTGCGGTGAGTCCGCAGACAGCGCAGCACGGCAACGATGCCGCTCCGGTGACACCGGTCGATGCATCGGCGTACTTCAAGGACCCAGACCACGGCGATAGGCTGACCTACACAGCGAGCAACCTGCCCAAGGGGCTGGTGATCGATCCCATCACGGGCGTTATCTCGGGCATCATTGGCAGCCATGCCTCGGTTCAAGGGCCGTATCTGGTGATGGTGACGGCGACGGACACGCATGGTGGCCATGCCGATGCGACATTCAACTGGACCGTTGCCAACCCGCCGCCGTTGGCTGCCGGTGAGCACGAAGCCACCACGGCGGGTGTGCCATTGAAGGCCACGCTGGCGGGCAATGACACCGATCCGGATGGCGATGCGCTGCACTACGCTGTGTACACCGGACCCAGCCATGGCAAGCTGACGCTCAACCTTGATGGAACGTACACTTACGAGGCGGACTCGCAATACTCAGGGCCAGATAGTTTCGTCTATGCGGTGATCGATGCTGATGGCGGGGTTGGCTATGCCACTTGCACGATCAAGGTGCAGGCGGCCCTCAACATCACGCAGATGGCCGGATCTGGCCGTGGTCCCGGGTCCGTAGGTTCGCATGATCCGTTCCAGCGGGCTCAAACGGGAGCGGATGGCTTGCACGAATATATCCATCCGGTGGCCAGCGACGACAGTGCCAGCTTTGACGTGGTTGGCGGGTCCGAGCATATCCGGCTGGTGGTGGAAGGCGCGCCGCATATACTCGACCGCCAGTATGGCGCTGGCCTCAGCGATGCACCGATGCGCTCGGTCTTGGGGATTGGCATAGAAGCCAGCGGGTCCGGTGCGACGATGTTCGAGCCGATGGCGGATATGCCATTCTGGCATGGCCTCAGACCGCTCGACCTCTCACCGCATCAGCAGGCTGCCGCCCTCGTCCAGCCACAGGCCGTGGCCAGCGATTGGGATCTGGCAGACGCTCCCGCTCAGCTGTTCAGTGAGCGGATGCTGGTGATCCGCAGCCAGTTCGACCGCAACGCGCTGCAACTGACAGCTGATTTGGCAGCGGCGGCGTGAGACCCCAGTCCACAACAGTCCCGGCCCCCGAGCGGGCCGGGACACTCTTTCGAAACAGACGTTATCCGCGCCCGAATTTGAAGGCCCGCGACATTGGGCTGAAGGCAGATGATCCCGCAGACTGGGGCCCTGCAATGGTTACACCGCCATTGGCGATGCGTTTCAAGTGCATGGCGCGGGTGACAGCGAGGATGGTGATGACGATCGCAATAGGAGCCAGGGCGATGACGCTGCCGATCAGGGCAAACACCACGGCGAAGGCCCACAGGATTGCGAGGCCGTGCTCGACAAGGCCGATGAGTTTGGACTGCTGGTGCCGCCGCAACATACCGCGCCGGTTGCCGGGCATCGGATGCCAAAAATTGAGCAGCGCCGTCGAGGCGCAGCCGCAGGCCGCGAACACAACGGCGATAGCGGCGCAGCGCCAGGAGATGAGCGCAAGGCCGGTCAGCGGCAACGCAAGGATCGCGAGCATCGGTAAGGCGACGGCGCTCAGTTTGGCACGGTCAACGGCGGTGGGCGACACGGGGGCCGTGGCGATCAGTTCGGGCGCGTCTTCGCCCGAGACCGTAAGCCAGGCGATGGAGCCTGCAACCTGCGCGGCGATGACGACGATGGTCGGCACCAGCGCGAAGGCGGTTGGCACCAGCTGACTGCGCAGCAGCACGACGGCGATGGGGATGGTGTAGATAATCTGTAAGCTGAGCTGCGCAAACAGGCTCGGATCGCGCGTCATCAGGCGCAATTCCTTCAGCCGCAGATTGCGGCCGAGGCCGGCACGGAAATTCAGGCGGCCCCCCATGGCGCCTGCCTCCGCCGCCGGAGCCCCCGCAGCTGCAATAGCCGCGATGGCAAAACGCTCGCCCAGGAGCTTGACGGCGGCGGTCAAGGTCACGACACCAGTGCCCAGCAGCACCGCCATAGCGAAAATGTCGCCGTGCACGGCATTGACCGGCATCCATAGCAGCGACTGCGTTCCGGTTGAACGCAGAACGCCCGTCTGATCGATCCAGGCGGTGATGCTTGCCCGCATTGGCAGTGGCAACATGGCAAAAATCTGTGCCCCAAGCACGAAGCTGCCACCGAGGATGGCTCCCGTCATCTGCGCGTAGACGCGGGCGCGGCGCGGGCCAACGAGGAAGAACAGCGCCATCGATAGAGCGAGGCCCATGGCCGTTGCGGTCATTGCCATGCCAGTCAGCGCCGGATAGACGCCGAGCCAGCAGGGACTATCGAGCAGCGCGCCCATGTTGGCGACCGGCAGCGCCAGCAGCCCCAAAGACCCCAAGGTACTGGCCATGATCGACATCGCCTTGGCGGCGATGATCCGCGCGGGCGGGACGGGCGAGCCCAGCAGCAGATCGAGATCGGCCCTGTCGTAGAGCGCGCGCGTGGCGCTGAACAGGCTTTGGGCGACCATCCACATGAAGACGCCGCCGATGATCGAAGCGAGTACGGGGGCCGTCGCGTTCGTGCCGTGGCCGTACCCCGAAAGCCAACGGATCGCGGGCCAGGCCAACAGATGGAGACCCGCGCCGCAGGCCAGCAGAATGAGCACGGCCTTGCGCGTGCTGGCGCCGTTGAGCAGCGATGTCAGCCCACGCCAGTTCAGGCGCATGTCGTGGGCGAGCAGCCACGCAAAGGATCCTGGAGCGATGGTCATGACGCCAGCGCTTCGCGGGCCGTGAGAGACAGGAACACGTCTTCCAGCGTCGTATTGCTGCCGCCCGTCATGGCGCGAAGCTCCGTCAGCGTGCCTTCAGCCACCAGCCGCCCGTGATTGACGATGCCGATCCGGTTCGCCAGCCGCTCGGCGACTTCGAGTATGTGCGTGGTCAGAATGATGGTTGCGCCATCGCGTACGCGGGCCGTCAACAGGTCTTTCACCTGCCTGGCAATGGCTGCATCGATGCCGGTCAGTGGTTCATCCAGCATGATCAGGCGCGGATCGTGAATCAGCGCGCCCGCCAGCGCCACCTTCTGCTTCATGCCGCGCGAAAAGCCCTCGCAACGGGTGTTGCGATGCGGCCCGAGATCGAGCACGTCGATCAGCTCGGCGGCCTTTTTTTCAGCGATGGCGGGGGTGACACTCCAGAGCCCGGCCACAAATTCGAGATATTCCAGCGGCGTCAGCTTGTCATACAGCATCGGCTCATCGGGCAGCCAAGCGGTGATGCGCTTGGCCGCGATGGGGTCCTTGACGGCGTCGGTGCCGAAAATGCGGATGGTTCCGGCGTCGGGCCTCAACAGGCCAGCGACCATGCGAAGCGTTGTCGTCTTGCCCGCGCCGTTGGGCCCGAGCAGCGCATAGAATTCGCCGGGCTGCACGGTCAAATCCATGCGCTCGACAGCAATTTTGGGGCCGAAGGTCTTGCGCACGCTGGTCAGCTGCAGGGCCGGGTGCGAGGCGTCCCGGTTAGACACAAGGCTTAACGCTGCCGTCACAGTGAGCACCCCTCGACGCAAAACGAAGACTGCAACCCTAGCCGGTTACGGTTGCGGCCCCGTTAACCGGGCTCGCCAGAACAGAGGCGCCGCTATAACAGTTGCGTGAGGAGAGACTGGCCATGCAGATCTACGTCGATGCCGATGCCTGCCCCGTGAAGGCTGAAGTGCTGCGGGTGGCCGAGCGGCATGGCCTCAAGGTGCATATGGTATCGAACAGCTGGATGCGCCTGGATGCGAGCCCGCTCGTTTCACGCGTGTTGGTGGCCGAGGGGCCGGATGCGGCGGACGATTGGATCGCCGAACGTGTTACCGCAGACGATATTGCCGTGACGGCGGATATTCCGCTGGCGGCGCGTTGCCTGAAGGCGGGCGCCAAGGTGGTGGGACCAACCGGCAAGCCCTTCAACGAAGCGAGCATCGGCATGGCGCTGGCGATGCGCGGCCTCCAGAGCCATCTGCGCGAGACCGGTGAGAGCCGGGGCTTCAATCCCGAATTCATGCCAAAAGACCGGAGCCGGTTTCTGGAAGCCATGGAGCAGGCCGTGCAGGCGATAAAGCGCAAATAAGTGGCGAACGGAGGAAAACACTTGTCATCCCGTGCGCGGCGCAGCGACCCTTTGCCGGTGCGCAGCAGAAACGGGATCTTGTTCGACGCACGGTTACCGGAGCCGCAAGCAAGATCCCGGACCAGCGCGGCACCATGAAGGATGCTGTAGCGCATCCGGGACGACGAGGATGGGAGGTGAAAAAATGTGCATTCGGGGGCCTAATGGACCAATGGAGGAAAAGTCATGGTTAAAATGAACGGACGCAACTACACCCGCCGTGACCTCTCGGCCCATGCCGGGATGCTGTCGCAATTTGCGGGCGTGCGGTTGATGACGCTGGGCGATGGCGTCGAGCGCGGCGTGCGCATCCTGGAATTTCGCAGCGGCACGGGCCTGCGCTTCACCGTGCTGATCGACCGTGCGCTGGATATCGGCGATTGCGAGTATCGCGGCCTGGCTATCGGCTGGAATTCGCCGGCCGGCTTCAAGCATCCGGGCCTGCATGAGTATGAAGGCGAGGACGGCCTCGGCTGGCTGCGCTCGTTCTCGGGCCTGCTGGCGACCTGCGGCCTCGACCACGCGCTCGGCGGCAGCCAAGAGAGCGCCGAACGCTTCAACTATCCGTACCGCGCCAAAATCCGCAATTCCATCCATGGCCGGATTGCCAACATCCCGGCGCGCCTGACCGGCTATGGCGAAACCTGGGGCGGCGATGACTGCACGCTCTGGTGCGAGGGCGTGGTGCAGCAAGCGACCGTGTTCGGCGAGGATCTGCACCTGATCCGGCGTATCGAGATCGGCGTGGGCTCGAACACGATTGTGCTGAAGGACCGCGTCGTGAATCACGGCTTCTACCGCACGCCGCATATGCTCTTGTACCACGTCAATATAGGCCATCCGGTGCTGGCCGAAGGGTCCCGCTACCTCGCGCCAATCAAGGACGTCATCTGGGCGGGCCACGCGGGCACGGACTACCGCAAGCAGTCTGTCGGCTACCGGACCCAGGCAGGACCCAAGCACAACTATCGCGAGCAGGTTTGGGAGCACGATACCGTCGCCGATGCAGACGGACGGGTACCAGTGGCGCTCGTCAACGATGCCCTGGGCATTGGCCTTATGGTCGAGACCAGCAAGGCCGAGCTCCCCTGCCAGCTCCAATGGCAGAACCTTCAAGAGGGGCTTTACACGCTGGGGATCGAGCCTTCGACCAACCATGTGCTGGGCAAACCCTTTGCGACAGAGCGCAACGAGTTGATCTGGCTGGAGCACGCCGAGGAGCGGTCGTACACGATGCGCCTGGCGGTGCTGGATGGCGCAGCCGGGATCGCCGCCGCCGAACAGCGCATCCGTGCCATTGCCGGGCAGCCCGAAGACGAGTACCCGGAACCGTCGCTGCGCTGGCCGTACTCTCGCGGGCCGTGACACCGGTCCATTTGCGCCCTGGCGCAAGGTAAGGTACCACCACGCCGGTCACGATTTGGCGGCAGGCAGGACGATCTGATGCAAGGCACATTGAGCGAACTTGGGACGCGGGCCGCGGCCGCATTGGGCGCGGCGGCGATGGGTCAGGCCGTCGCCTTCGACGAGTTGACAGTGACGGTCGCGCGCGCCGATATCGCCGCCGTGCTGACCAAACTGCGCGACGATCCGGCGCTGCAATTTGAGGTGCTGATCGATATCTGCGGCGTGGATTATCCGGGCCGGGCCAATCGCTTCGATGTCGTCTACCACCTCTTGAGTATGCGGCTGAACCAGCGCATTCGGGTCCGTATCGAGACGGACGAGTCAACGCCAGTGGCCTCAGCCATCGATGTGTACCCGGCCGCCAACTGGTTCGAGCGGGAAGCCTTCGACCTCTACGGCATCCTCTTCACCGGCCACCCGGATTTGCGCCGCATTTTGACCGACTACGGCTTCAAGGGCAGTCCCTTGCGTAAGGACTTCCCGATGTCGGGTTACGTCGAGGTGCGCTACGACGACGAGCAGAAAAAGGTGGTCTACGAGCCGATCAAGCTGACACAGGAATTCAGAAGGTTTGATTTTGAGAGCCCATGGGAGGGGGCGGCGGCGGTGGTGCTGCCGGGGGATGAGAAGGCGAAGGGTTAGGCAGTTGGCAACAGGCAACAGGCAGCGGGAACAAAGGGGAGATCATGCCTGAGACGGAACCTGGGATACGGTTCTACGGAGATAGTGGCCACGTCAAATATTGCCCTTGTATTGGAGCAGTTGCCTGCTGCCCGCTACCTAAATTGGATTGAACACGAGCTCAACAAATGACCCAAACCGACATCCGCCAATTCAACATCAACTTCGGCCCGCAGCACCCTGCCGCGCATGGCGTCCTGCGCTTGGTGCTGGAGCTTGATGGCGAGGTCATCACGCGCGTCGACCCCCATATCGGCCTCCTGCACCGGGGCACCGAAAAACTCATCGAGCAGAAAACCTATCTGCAAGCGATCCCCTACTTTGACCGCCTCGACTATGTCGCGCCGATGAACCAGGAGCACGCCTTCTGTCTCGCCATCGAGAAGCTGCTAGGCCTGCAAGTGCCACGCCGCGCGCAGCTGATCCGCGTGCTCTACTGCGAGATCGGCCGGCTGCTGTCGCACCTCCTCAACGTCACCACGCAAGCCCTGGACGTCGGCGCACTGACCCCGCCGCTGTGGGGCTTTGAAGAGCGCGAAAAGCTCATGGTGTTCTATGAGCGCGCGTCAGGAAGCCGGATGCACGCGGCGTATTTCCGGCCCGGCGGTGTACATCAGGATCTGCCCGAAGCGTTGATAGACGACATCGACGCCTTCTGCGTCCACCACCCCAAAGTGCTTGACGACATCGAAACACTGCTGACCGGCAACCGCATTTTCAAGCAGCGTAATGTCGATATCGGTGTGATCTCGCTCGCCGAGACGCTGGCCTGGGGCATGTCGGGAGTCATGGTGCGCGGCTCGGGCGCGGCCTGGGATTTGCGCAAATCGCAGCCCTATGAGTGCTATGGCGAACTCGACTTTGACATCCCCATCGGCAAGAACGGCGATAACTACGACCGCTATCTGATCCGCATCCTCGAAATGCGCGAGAGCGTGAAGATTATGCGCCAGTGCATAACCCGCTTACGCGAGCCCGGCGGCAAAGGCCCGCATGTGGCCGACAACAACAAGATCGTGCCGCCCAAACGCGCCGAGATGAAGACGTCGATGGAGAGCCTGATCCATCACTTCAAGCTCTACACCGAGGGCTTCAAGGTGCCCGAAGGCGAGGTCTACACCGCCGTCGAAGCCCCCAAGGGCGAGTTCGGCGTGTACCTAGTGTCCGACGGTTCCAACAAGCCCTACCGTTGCAAGATCCGCGCGCCCGGCTTTGCGCATTTGCAGGCGATGGATTTCATGAACCGCGGGCACATGCTGGCTGATGTGAGCGCGATTTTGGGCTCGCTGGACATCGTGTTCGGCGAGGTGGATCGGTAACAGGATCTGACCGCAACGCGGAGCGTTCGGTTTGTCAACCATAGTCCCATTCCTACCAGCGACATTGCGAGCTGATCCGGCTAACGATTTGTTGTGGCGCGGCAATTGTGCTACCGCGCTGGCATCACAAGACCGCGCCAAGGGCGCTGGGACGACTTCGGACCAAGCAGGTAAGCGTCATGACCGATATTTTCACCCATTGGACCCCCGCTATCACGGCTGACTGGGCGACCAAGCCCGTCAGCCTGACGCACACGCTGCACACGTCTCCCCTGTTTTCCGATGCTGCGCTCGCAGGCCTCATCGACCGTTATCCACGCGGCCAATATGGGCTGATCCATACGGGCGGGCAGACGGAAAAGCGGCGCTGGCAATCGGGTGAAATCGGCAAGATGCCGGGCAAGGACGTGATTGACCTGATCGGCCAGGGGGACAGGAACGGGCAGGGCCGCATGTGGCTGAACTTGCGTCACGTCACTGATGTCGATCCGGCCTATGCCGAATTGCTCGATCAGATGTTCAGCGAAATTGCCAGTCATACCGGCGACTTGGGCACCATCAAACGCAGCATGGGCATTCTCATTTCGTCGCCCGGCGCGCGTGTTTACTATCACGCCGACATGCCGGGCCAGGCGCTGGGCCAGATCCGGGGCCGAAAGCGCGTTTATGTCTATCCCGCCAAGGCGCCGTTCTTGACGCCCGAGGGTCTCGAAAACATCGCGACCGGCGGCCTCGAACTTGATCTCACCTATGATCCGGCCTTCGATCAGCACGCCACGGTGTTCGATCTGGAACCCGGTCAGATGCTGCATTGGCCGCTGAACTGTCCGCATCGGGTGGATAATTACGACGTGCTCAACGTGTCGTTCACGGTCGAGTATCTGACCCCGGCCATCCGCCGCCATCAGATCGTGACGGCCGCCAATGCCGTTCTGCGGCGTCATTTGGGCATGCAGCCCAAGGCCGCGACCCTGGACGGGCCATCCTATTGGGCCAAAGCGGCCCTCAACGCGGGCGTGCGCCGGTCAGGATTGCTAGCCAAAGCAAGCAGCAAGAAGCCAGCGAGCTTTGTGCTCGACAGCAGCGCCGCCAATGGCATTCGTCCCCTCGATGCGGGCTCGCAGAGCTGACACCCATTCGTATGGCCATGAGGCAAGCTCTTGACGAGGGAATTTCGCGTTGATCTGGTTCCGGACTGGTCACAGTTCGAGCCGCGCTGGCAGGCGTTGGGTGCCAGTGGCGTGGCGACACCGTTTCAATCGGCAGAGTTCCTTCGCCTTTGGTATGCAACTTTCGTCAGACTGCCGCGGATCGAGCCAGTGCTGGTCGCCGTTGTCGATGCTGCCAGTGGGCGCGATCTGCTGCTGCTGCCGCTCATCCGCCAGAGCGAGGCTTGGCACACGACGATCAGCTTTGCGGACTTGTGGGCGACAGATTGTAATGCGCCTGTGATCAGCCCGGCGCTTTCGCGCGACGAGGCGACGGCCCGCCGCGTCTGGTCCGCCATTCGCGCCAGCCTGCCGCCCGCCGACCTCATCAGGCTGGCGAAAATGCCGGTGTCCCTGGGGCCGCACGCCAATCCCCTTGCCCTATTGCCAGATGCCCGGCCGTCGCCCTTTGCGAGGCATTTGATCTCCGTTGCGGGTACCTGGGCTGACCAAATGCGGTCCCTCGACCGGCATGACCGTAAGGAACTCGGCCGCAGTTTACGCCTCTATGAAGCGGCGGGCACCACAAGGTTCATGCTGGCCGAGGATGCCGGTCAGGCCCGCAAGTTTCTGGCGGCCATTGATGCGTTTCAACGGGCGCGATTGGAACAGAACGGCGTGCGCAACGTGTTTGGCGAGGCGGAACACCGCAAGTTCTACGAGGCGTTGGCCGGCACTGTTGGCCAGCCTGGTCAAACTGCCGCCGTTGGCGCGCTCGAACTCGATGGTGAGATCGTTGGCGGCGTGCTGGCCATAACCGGATGCACCACCGCCACGCTGCTGCGCATTGGCCACAAGGGAGGCGCCCTGGCACGGCTCGGCCTCGGCCGTCTTGCCGTCGAGCGTACGCTGCAAGCTCTCAGCGCGCGCGGCTATACAACCTTCGATTTTTCCATTGGCGAGGGCCACGTAAAACGGCTGTTCAAAGCGCAGCCCGACCCGCTGGTGGAGTTTGAGCAGGCGTTGACCTGGCGGGGCCACGCGGCGATTGCCACCGCCACCGCCAAACGGCACCTGCAATCGTCAAAGATGGCAGCGGCCCTGAAGACCCGGTTTTTATCGGCCCGGCCCCGGACGGCGGCTTGACCTTGCGAGTAGAGCGCTTCCCGCATGGATTGACTCTGAAGGTTTCTGCGAGGCCGCCATGCGCGCAGGATGCGGCTGGCTCCGGCGGCGGCGTCGCGGAAACCTTCAGTTTCAAACGACGACAAATGACACGGAATAAGTAGAGAATGACCGGGAATCAAAACGGTGTTGCGCGTGGCAACCGGCCAATGAAGGACTTCCATGACACGCCTATTGGACGGCTATGACCACATTATCATCGGAGGCGGCTCAGCGGGGTGCGTTGCGGCGGCGGCGCTGGTGCGGGCCGGTAGGCGTGTGCTGATCATCGAACGCGGGCCCGCCAAGGCCCCTGGCCTGGCCGCTTTTTTCCTGCCGATGCCCGCCGCCTGGATGAAGGGTATTCGAGGCAGTCCGATTGTCGAAATGCATCAGCCGGTGCCACAAAAGCATCTCGACGGCCGCACGCCCGCCGTCGGACAGGCCGCCGTTCTCGGCGGCGGTACTTCCGTCAATGCTATGGTGTATACACGCGGTCAGCATGCCGATTATGATGGCTGGGATGCCCTGCTTGGCGGCGCCTCCGGCTGGAGTTTTGCGGACATGCTGCCGCATTTTCGCGGGCTAGAGCACAATCACCGGTTCAATGACCAGTGGCACGGCGTTGACGGTCCTATGCATGTGTCTGATACCGGAGCAATCTGTGAGCTGACGGAATCTTATTGCCTGACAATGCAAGGCATGGGCGTGCCGTACAATCCCGATTTCAACGGCGCGCGCCAGGCCGGTGCCGGAACCATGCAGTACACGACCTACCGGAACCGGCGTTACACTGGTGTGCAGGCGTTTCTCGATCCGCTGAAGGGGGACGGGAGGCTCAAAATCATCACGGATGCTCAGGTTTCGCGCATTATTGTCGACAAGGGGAGCGCGCGGGGTGTGGCCTATGTGCAAGGTGGTCAAGAACATAGTGTGCACGCCGATAGCGATGTGCTGCTGGCGGCGGGGGCTTACAACAGCCCAAAAATCCTGATGCTGTCGGGCATCGGCCCCGCCGGTCATCTGCGTGCGCAAGGCATTGCCGTGGCGCTTGATTTGCCGGGCGTCGGCGCCAATCTCCAGGACCATCACGAGGTACCCGTCGTCGCAGCCACAACCGGCGCCTACGGTTATTTCCGCGAGGACCGGGGCTGGCGGATGCTGCGCAACGGCCTGCAATATCTCCTGTTTCGCAGTGGTCCCGTCGCCAGTTCGGGTGTTGAGGCCTGCGCCTATATCGATCCCGACGGTAGCGACCGGCCGTCGATCAAAATGTACTGTGTGCCGACGGTCTATCTCGACGGCGACGTGGCCGGTGTCAGGTCCACCCATGGCGTCACGCTGAATGCCTGCCTGCTGCGCCCGCAATCGCGTGGTATGGTGCGGCTACGCTCGTCCGATCCCTTCGCTAAGCCATTGATTGACAACAATTATTTCGCCGAGTCCGATGACTTGCGCCGCGAAATTAGCGGCCTACGCTACGCCCGCAAGATCCTAGCAAGCCGCCCGCTCCACGATCTCATCAAGGCCGAGTTGCTGCCCGGCCCCGGCATCACCAGCGACGCAGACTTTGCCGCCCATTGCCGCCGCACCGTCAAAACCAACTGGCATCCCGTCGGCACCTGCCGCATGGGCCGCGACGGCGATCCGGGGGCGGTGCTCGACAAGCGCCTGCGCCTCCGCGGCATCGAGGGCTTGCGCGTGATCGATGCCTCGGCGATGCCGCTCATACCGTCGGGCAACACCAATGCGCCCACGATGGCCCTGGCGAGCCGCGGGGTGGCGTTGCTGCTGGAGAGGTAGCGCCGCCGGCCTAACCTATTGAAAATGTTTGGCGATCCCGGCAGGGCTCGAACCTGCGACCCCCTGCTTAGAAGGCAGGTGCTCTATCCAGCTGAGCTACGGGATCTGACCGTGGCGGTAACACACCGAAGGTTATCTTATAGAGTGTTGTGCTCCAGGCCGCCAGCGGTTGGCGCAGATGCTGGCAATTTCCAATTCCAGAGTGCCGTGGACACTCGTTAAGCATTCCCTAAGCGATGTCACCTAAAGTCACGGTCTGTGGGTGACGTGCTGCGGCTGAATTGAGCGAATGATGATACGTGGATTGACTCGCCTCCGGGACTTTTCAGCGGAGGCGGCAGGCAGTATTGCGCCAATATTCGTCATCTGTATGCTCGGCGTGGTGGGTGTCTTTGGGGTGGCCATCGACTATGCACGGGCCAGCAACAGCAAATCCCAGCTGCAAATGATTGCCGACGCCGCCGTCATGGCTGGCTCGTCGCAGGCCACGCTGCAGCCCGATCAGATCAGAATTACCGGCGAATACTTTGACGCCGCCCTAACCAAGAATAGCCCGGGCTTGGGTATCGAAAGCGTCAGTGTCACAACGCCTGGAGCCGATGGCACAGTCGTGATCGACATCAAGGCATCGATGCCAACGGCGATCGCGGGCATTTGGGGCAATTCCGATATGCCCATCGAGGTCCGCTCCACCGCCGCCCGGGCCGACGGCACGCGGGTGCTCGATGTGGCCATGTGCATCGACGCGACAGGGTCGATGCAGTTCCTGCTCGATAGCGTGAAGGCCAACGCCATGGGCTTCTTCCCGGCGCTCAATGCCGAAATTGTGGCCCGCAGCATCCAGCCGTTCGACGCCGTGCGCATCCGTCCGATTTTCTTTCGCGACTACGGCGGCAACGGTGCGGGGGGCCGCTACGATGTGGCGACTGGCGGCGTCGTGGATAAGTTGCCGTTTGGCTGGGTTCCAAGACCGGCCGGGGACGCCCGCAACTATGGCGATGACGTTTCCATGCGCGCAGCTCCTGGCTTCTTTGACATGGAAACCGATGCGGCCGGTCTCGATACGTTTGTTGCGCCTGAACTCGAATCTGGCGGCGGCGACAATCCCGAATCTGGCCTTGAATGTCTCAACGAAGCGATGATGTCGGCGTGGACGAAAGTCGGGGACACAGTGACGACGGGTGCCGGCCCAAAGCGGGCAAGTGTCGTGTTTTCTGTTGTTGCGTTCTGGACTGATCAAGACACGCACGCCCCGTCCTATTCCTACAGCCTGCTCAATCCTGACTACCCCATTTCCATGCCGTTGGACTACGCCGGGTTGCTGCAGAAGTGGGACGATCCCACCCGCATTCCGCAAGCCAACAAAGTCCTGGCCATGTTCGCGCCGGATGTTCAGCTCACCAACAATTGGGTGCCAGTGACGGCCTGGGACCGCTATGTGCACGCCGGCGACGTGTCGGACGCCATCTCCGGCATGGTCACCAAGCTGGTCGATGCCGTTGAGACTGTTCCTAGCGGCTTCCATGCAGCAAGGCTGACGAACTGAGCGGCCGGAAATCGCAGGCGAGAAATCGCTCTGGACCATGACACCGGCGACTGCTAGATCGGGCTGATGTTCTCGACTTTCACACCCTCAGCCAACGCGCTGCGACGACGACGCCCTAACTGCGACGCCACCGTCGCAGCTGGTTGCCGTCCCACGGTTGCCTGAGCGGGCGACGATTGGCGGGGCGGCCTGCACTGGCTGCTCCTTTGGGTCCCATGACCCTCACCCGATCCGAGAGCCTATTGAGCCATGCCGCCAGCCGTCACGATGCGGTCCGTCACCGCCGCCGATATCCCTGCGATCGAAGCCCTGCACGACCGCGCCTTCGGCCCCGGCCGCTATGCCCGTACCGCTTATCACATCCGCGACGGCCTGCCGTCGTTTTCGCCGCTGTGCCAGCTGGCGGAGCGGGAGGGCGTGCTCGCTGCCGCTCTGCGCATGGCGCCCGTCACCATCGGCGGACGGGCCGGCGCGCAATTGCTCGGGCCGCTGGCCGTCGAGCCGCCGCTGAAGGGATTGGGCATCGGCAAGGCGCTGGTCGTCGATGCACTGGCAGCGGCACGTCAGGCGGGTGTGCAGATCATCGTGCTCGTCGGCGATCTTCCGTACTACGAGCGCTTCGGCTTCACTGTCGCCCCGCCTAGCCGCTTCGACCTCGGCGGGCCAGTCAATCCGGCGCGCTTACTCTTTATCGAGCTTGTGCCGAATGCCCTCTCTCAATTTCGCGGCCTAGTCGCTGCCGAACCGGCCCTTCAGTGAGAGATTTGTGCACAGAGCAACCCCTCAGTCCCGGATCAAGTCCAGGACAGGCTCTGTCCTTCTTTGTTGCAGCCACTCACACCCTCGCCTCGTACCGGTACCCGATGCCGCGCACGGTCACCAGCACTTGTGGGCGGGCGGGGTCGGCTTCGATCTTGCGGCGCAGGCGCGAAATTCGGATGTCGAGGCTGCGGTCTAGTGGTGACCAGGGGCGGCCGTAGGCGAGGCCGGCCAGTTCATCGCGGTTGAGCGCCCGGTTGGGATGTTCGGCGAAGGTTTTGAGAAGATTGAACTCCATGCCGGTGAGGCTGACCTCGCCGCCCAAAGGTGAGGTGAGCCGCCGCCGCGCGAGGTCGAACCGGCAGCGGCCGAAGAGAATGCCTTCGCTCTGGCGCTGCACGCGCTCGCTCTCGCGCACTTTGGCCAACCGGCGCAAAATAGCTTTCACGCGCGCCAGCACTTCGCGCGGCTCGGCTGGTTTGGCCAGGCAGTCGTCGGCGCCGGCTTCCAGACCGCAAATCCGGTCGAGGCAATCGCGGCCGCTCGCCAGCATGAGGATGCCGAGGCGGTTCCGCTCGCTGAGGCGGCGGGCAAGGGCAAGCACATCGGAATCGCGTAAATCATCATCGAGAATGACCAGATCGGCACCACGCTCGGCCAAGAGCCGGTCGAGCTGATAGGAACTGGAGACGCTGGTGACCTGAAAACCGTGGTCGGCGAGATAGTTGCGGATCGGCACTCCGGCGCTGAGGCCGGATTGGCACAGCGCGATATGCAGCACGCGGTAATTCTGGCCATAGACCGGGCGCTGCGGCGCCTCATTGGCGGGACGCGCGCGCAACTCAGCGATATCGCCGCCATCGCTCACCGCTTTGCTGACATCGTCCATGGCACAAGTCTCCCGGGTGCGCCGGACCGCATGATCCGCGCGATGTTGGCGTTGATTGCCTACGGGAGATGTGTCGCGGGTAGCGGGCGTTTGGTTCAAATGGAGCTTGAAATATCGGGATGCGAGCGGTTGTTGGCTAGGCGCCAAGCGTCGTGCGGATCGAGGTGGCGGTGTCGTCGATGAGGGCGGAAACAGCCTCAGCGGCGGCCTGATGGCCTTGGGAACCTGCCGCGAGGTCCATGGCCTCGGTGTCTTTGCAGAGCCAGGCAAGCGGAAACGCGCCGAGATTGAGGGCAACGCCTTTGAGCGTATGCACGGCCATCCGCCAGGCTTTGCGATCCTGAGCGTTGCGCAGGTTGGCGGCGTATTGCGGGGCTTCATCGAGGAAGAGTTCGAGGACAATCCGGCGCAATTTGGCGTCGTTGAGGGTCTGATGGTCCAGATGACGCAAATCCAGCAGCGCCGGGGAACCGCGCGCCGCCTGGTCCGTCATGTCCGTGGCGGGGTTTGCCAAGGGCCGGTCCATCGCTAAATCCTGTTACATCCGAGGCGCGCCCGGATCATGACGGAAAACTACCTAGCCTTAGAGTGGCGCAAAAAGCCTAAACGAGGGTTAAGCGTGCCGCGCCGAGCACCCGCATCACGATTCCGCCCAAAAGTGCGGAGACTGAGAGTGTCGAGGCTGCAGGTCGGGTTTTCTGTCATCAACAGCTTTTTGGTTCGCGCGCCGGGCTTGGGTGACATCGCACTGTGCGATGCGGGCCAACTGGTTTAGCGTCCGGTGTTTAATGCCGTGGGTTGGGGGACGTGTCGATGGCGGTTGAACCGCAAGCTGGGGCGCAGACAGGGGCAGGCGCCGCGCGCCGGTCCGGTGCGTCGCTGCAAGCGGGCGAGGCGAGGCCGGAGCGGCGTGCGGAAGGCGATTCGTCTCCGGGCCGGGGTGTCGGGCGGCGGCGTACGGGACCGGCCCGCGAGCGGGTGGCCGCCAACGACGATGCGCCATCCATTGGCACCCTCATCCATGCGCTGCAACAGCAACCATCCAATACCCCCTACTATTACGCCACCATCGGCACCGGCCTCTGGCTGGCGCTGAGCGTTATCATCGGCTGGGCGCTGGTTGGCCCCACCGTGAAGGCGGGCGACCACATTCTCGACGTGCTGACACGCCCGGTCATGGCGGGTGCGATTGTGATCGCGCTCGCTCCAATTGCGCTGATCTGGTTCCTGGCGCTGCTGGTGTGGCGGGCGCAGGAACTGCGGCTGATGTCGTCGGCGATGACTGAAGTCGCGGTGCGCCTGGCCGAGCCCGACCGGATGGCTGAACAATCCATCGCCTCGTTGGGCCAATCGGTGCGCCGCCAGGTCGCGGCCATGAACGACGCCATCTCGCGCGCTATAGGCCGGGCGGGCGAACTCGAAGTGCTTGTCCACAACGAAGTGTCGTCGCTGGAACGCTCCTATGATGACAACGAAAGCCGTATCCGCAATCTGATTGACGAGTTGGTCAGCGAGCGTGAGGCGCTGTCCAGCGGTAGCGAGCGGGTGGCCGACACGCTGAAGGGCGTCGGCCAGCAGATTTCTGAGAACATTTATCATGCGGGCGCCAGTGTTGCCGAGCAACTGAGCGATCGTGGCAACGTGCTGCAATCGTCGCTGACGATGATCAGCCAGCGCATCGGCAGCGAGCTTCCCGTGTTGCTCGACAAGCTCTCGCAAGAGCAGGGCCGGCTGGCGCTGATCGTCGAAGGCGCAACCAGCAACCTCGATAATTTGCAGGAAGCGCTGGACGAGCGCACCGGGCGGCTGGACAACACGCTGGGGATGCGCACCAAGCAGTTGCAATCGCTGTTGCAGGATTATTCGACCACCATCGACAGCGCCATCGCCGAGCACGCCGACACGCTGCAATCGCGGCTCGGCAACCTGACGCAAGCCATTGAAAACACCAACATCCATATCGAGAACGTGCTGCAAGGGCGCACCGACGCGCTGGATGCCGCCCTCGTGGAGCGCACCAAGGCCATCGACAACGCCTTTGCCGTGCGCATGGCCGAGATCGACGAGAGCATTGCGCGCTCGTCGATGGCGGTCGAAGGCGCCATTTCGCGCGGGCTGCGCTCGGTCGAGGCCGCAGTGGCGCAAGGGGCAAGCGTGGTCGATGGCGCGATTGGCGGGCGGGTGGAGAACCTGCGGGCTGCGCTGGAGCGGCACGCGACGTCAATGGGCTCGACCCTGCGGCAACAGTCCGAGCAGCTCGAATCGACGCTCGGCCAGGGCCTCGAAGCCATGCGCCGCAACACCGAGGTGATCACCGCTCAGTCGGCCCAGACCGTCAACGGTCTATCGACGCAAGGCCGGATGCTGAAGGAGGTGTCGGAGGGGTTGATCACCCAGCTGCAAGGCCTCGTCGACCGCTTCGACCACCAGAGCCGCATCGTCAGCCAGGCCACCAATTCGCTCGAATCCTCGCAAAACCGCTTGTCGGGCACCTCGCGCGACATGGCGGGCCAACTTGGCAAGCTCGCGCAAGACATCAACGTCATGACGACAAACGTGCAGCAGCACATGGCCAATCTGCCAGCGGCGGCGCGCGATAGCGCCAGCGGGGTGCGGCTGGCCTTGCAGGATCAGATCCGGGCGCTGGATGCACTGTCGGGCCTCTCCAACGAGCAGCGCGCGACCCGCGATGTGGTGCCGCCGCAGGGGCAGGATTTCACGCGCCGCCCCTCAGCCTCCATGGCCGACCGGCTGCAAGCGCCGGCCGCCACAATCAGTGCACCGCCGATGCCGCCGATGCTTGGCGCGCCGTTGCAGCCGGCGTCGCCGTCAACGGCCTTACGCGAAAACTGGTCTCTTGGCGATTTGCTGGCACGGGCCTCGCGCGACGATGCCGAGGCCGCCACCAGACCGGCTGCACCGCAAAGCAACTTTGACCTTGGCCATATTGCCGCTGCCATCGACCCGACGACGGCAGGCGCGGTCTGGTCGCGCCTGCGCACGGGTGACCACAGCGCCGTGTCGCGGGCCATGTATTCCCCCGTCGGCCAGCAGACTTTTGACCAGATCGTCGAGCGGATGCGTGTCGATACGGGCTTTCGCGCCATGATGGACCGCTATCTCGCCGACTTCGAGAAGGTGCTGCAAAGCGGCGAAACGGGCGATCCGTCGGGGCGCACCTCGCACGCGCAGATCCAGGGCGATACCGGCCGGATCTATCTCTTGCTGGCGCACGCGAGTGGGCGGCTGGGGTAGGGTGCAATACGGAAAGTGGCCTCTTGCACCCTACAGTGCCTGCTTTAGGCCCCTGGTTTGCGCGGATACACAATCACCGAAATATACCGCGCGGGCAGTTCTGTCAGTTCTTGGGGCCCGTGTGGGCCTTCGGCGTCGAAGAACAGGCTGTCACCCGGTTCCAGCGCATACACCTGATTGCCGTAGCGGTAGCCGACCTTGCCCTCGATCATATAGATGAATTCCTGGCCCTCGTGCTGAAACACGGGGAACACGTCGGACGTACTCGTCAGGGTGATGAGATAGGGCTCCACCGACACCGCCCGCCCAATGGTGTGCCCCAGCAGCTGATACTGATGCCCCGCCCGCGTGCCGCGCCGTTCGATCGTCAGCCCCTCACCGCTCTTCACGTAAGTCGGCGCGCGGGCTTCCTCATAACCGCGAAACAGCTCCGTTACCGGAACATCCAGCGCGCGGGCGATAGCTTGCAGCGTACTGAGCGACGGCGACGTCGAGCCGTTCTCGATCTTGCTCAGCATGGCCGGCGAGATGCCAGACCGGCGCGACAGTTCGCTGGCCGTCAGGTTACCCGCCTGCCGTAAAGACCGCACGGCGGCCCCGATGCAGGCCTCGAGATTTTGCCTGCCCTTGCCAACAAGCTCGTGCGGGTCTTGGAAGGGTAAAGGGGTTTTGCGATGGTCTGGCGGAACAGTCATGCTGCCGCTCCAGCGTCCCTTCCCCCTTGAAGGGGGAAGGACAAGATGGGGGTGAGGCGGGAAATCTGCGCCACAGTCAACGCATCTTGAATGCCAAGAGAGCAGTCCCCGGTACGACCCCTCACTGTGTCTCTCCCCCGCAAGGGGGGTGAGGACGCTAGAGCCGAAAGAGCTGCCAGCGGATCATACTGCATGTGCTCGGGAAAAATGTTGCGTTGCAGCATGTAGATTGTCATCCGTGAAAGTGCAACTTTGCCCGGCTATGAATAGTGGACAGCCAACTCACGGCCTCGTGAACAGCCTGTCAGTAGCTTTTGCAGTTGTCCGGTTTTGATAGCACATCAGTTGTCCGCTTCGGGGCTCACTGACGATCGCTGGTGGAAGCGGGGGACACCAGCGTCGTTTGGGTCAGGGCGCAGCTCTTGCTGCGCCCTTGTCGGC
>JANYHF010000101.1 GCA_025359185.1 Hyphomicrobiaceae bacterium
CTACAACTTTGCAAGACTGATCGCCTGGCTAAGGGCGATTTTTTGGCTCTTTTGGCTGGTGGCACGGGTGGCATGGATCACGCAGCTACGCAGGCCGAGTGCTACCGCTGCCTAACAACGAGGTACTTCACGCCCGACTAAGCCGTCTCGGCGGGCATTGCGTAGGTGAAGGGCCGCACCAGCCTCCCTGCGGCAAGGTCATCTTGAACCAGCGCGTTACGGCCCAACACGACGCCTTCGCCTTGAATGGCCGCTTGGATCGCGTGATCCGAGGCCAGGAATTTCGGCCCCCGGCGCGAGTCGATTCCGTACACATTTGCCGAACGCAACCACATGTCCCAGGTGATCTCGAAATCAGCGTGGATCAAGGTGTGATGTTCGAGATCGCGCGGCTCGACAAGTGCGTTCGGCCCCTCGCACAGCCTCGGACTGCACACTGGGAACACTTCCACGCGCATCAGCAAATCCGACGCGAGCCCCGCATACAGCCCATTGCCGAAGCGAATAGCAATGTCGATGCCGTCCGTCACCATATTGGCGAGGCCGTCAAAGGTCGCCAGCCGCACATCAATGTCCGGATGAGCCTGGCGGAAGCCGAACAGGCGCGGCACCAGCCATTTGGCAGCAAAACTATCGAGGGTGCTGACGGTCAGCAGATCGGCCGACCGGTCCTGCGTGATGGTGAGCGTGGCCGCGGCGAGCCGGTCCAGCGCATCGCGAATGGCGGCGGCATAGGCGGCCCCCGCCGCCGTCAGCGTGACCTTACGCGTCGCCCGCTCGAACAGTTTTAATCCGAGGTCATTCTCAAGCGTGCGGACCGCCCGGCTGATAGCACCGTGGGTGACGTGCAGCTCCTCGCCCGCCTGCGAAAAACTCGCTAGCCGGGCGGCGGCTTCAAAGCTGCGGAGGGTACTGAGGGGCGGCAGGCGGCGGGTCATCGGGCAAGACTCATATGTGATTATTACTCACACATAACACGATCCTTACTCGTTTGTCACGGGCCGCACTGACGTAGATAAACGCATTCATGAACGACAAATTTTAACGCACTTCACCTTCAGGAGACGATCATGTCAGCCCAGATCAATTCTCACACAAATGCCCAGTCCTCCGTCGCGAACCTGCTCTCGGTCTTGGCGTTCCCCGCCGTGATTGCTGTCAACATTGCCCGGCGCATCCAGGAGCGCCGCGAGCTGAACCAGCTGCTCAGCATGAGCGACTATGCGCTGCACGATATTGGGCTGCAGCGCCATCAGATCGAGCGTGCCTATTATCAGTCGGTTTGGAGCCGGTCGGGCGAGTGACCCGTGAACCTGTAGGGAGGGCTGAGCGTCTTTGCGAAGCCCACCACATATATGACCAAGCGGTGGGCTTCACGAAGGTTCAGGCCACCCTACGCCCGCGCGCCCGCTTTCAGCAGCTTGTAGTTGATGCTGTCCAGCAGCGCCTCGAAACTCGCATCGATGATATTTGATGACACGCCCACCGTGAACCAGCGGGTCCCCGCCACCTTGTCGTGGCTTTCGATCAGCACCCGCGTTACGGCCTCAGTGCCGCCCGTGAGGATACGGACCTTGTAGTCCACCAATTCGACGTCTTTCAGCAGTTCCTGGTAGCGGCCCAAATCCTTGCGCAGCGCCCGGTCGAGCGCATTAACCGGGCCATTGCCATCGGCGATCGACCATAGCGGCTCACGGTCGCCATTGATGAACACCTTGACCTGTGCCTCGGCCACGGTGACCCGCTCGCCCGCCGCATTGAATCGCCGCTCAACCATCACCCGGAAACTATCGACCATGAAAAATTGCGGCACCTCGCCCATAGCGCGGCGGGCAAGGAGTTCGAACGAGGCTTCGGCCCCCTCATAGGCATATCCGACGGCCTCGCGCGCCTTCACCTCGTCCAGCATTTGGCCGATGCGTGCGTCGTCCTTGTTAATACGGACGCCGATGCGTTCCAGCTCATAGAGGATGTTGGACCGGCCCGCCTGTTCGGATACCAGCACGCGGCGGCGGTTACCGACGCTTTCGGGCGGCACATGCTCGTAGGTTTCCGGGTCCTTGAGGATGGCCGAAGCATGAATGCCCGCCTTGGTCGCGAAGGCACTTTCGCCGACATAGGGCGACTGGCGGTCGGGCGCGCGGTTCAGCACCTCGTCGAGCTGGCGCGAGGCGTGGGTGATGCGGGCGAGCCGTTCGGCGGTGATGCCGGTTTGGAAGGCGTTTGCGAATTCGGATTTTAGCAGCAGCGTCGGGATGATCGACGTCAGATTGGCATTGCCGCAGCGCTCGCCAAGGCCATTGAGGGCCCCCTGCACCTGGCGGCAGCCGGCGCGGATGGCGGCCAGCGTGTTGGCGACGGCGTTGTCCGTGTCGTTGTGGGTGTGGATCCCGAGGGCGTCGCCGGGGATGGCTTTGGTCACGGCGCTAACGATCTCGGTGATCTCGTGCGGAAGCGTGCCGCCATTGGTGTCGCAGAGCACGACCCAGCGCGCGCCGGATTTGTGCGCCGCTGCGGCGACGGCGAGCGCATAGGCGGGGTTGGCCTTGTAGCCGTCGAAAAAGTGCTCGCAGTCGATCATGGCTTCGCGGCCCGAGGCGACGATGGCCTTGACGGACTGCTCGACGCTTTCGAGGTTCTCTTCGTTGGTGCAGCCGAGCGCCACCCGGACGTGGAAGTCCCATGCCTTTGCCACCAGACAAATGGCATCTGCTTTTGCCTGCAAGACGCCTTGGAGGCCCGGATCATTTGCGACCGACCGCCCCGCGCGTTTGGTCATGCCGAAGGCGACAGACTTTGCAGTTTTGTAGCCGGAGCCGCGTGCAAAAAACTCCGTATCGGTCTTGTTGGCGCCGGGATAGCCGCCCTCGATATAATCGAGGCCAAGCTCATCCAGTGTCGCCGCGATGCGCCGTTTGTCTTCCAGCGAGAAGTCAACGCCTTGCGTCTGCGCGCCATCGCGCAGCGTGGTGTCGAAGAGATAGAGGCGATCGCGCGTCATGTCGCCCCCGGCTTACACCCAAAGGCTGAGAACATAGTCGGAGTGAAGGCAGTGAAATCGGGGTCGCGGAGCAGCGCGATGGTGTCGCCGAACTCCGCATCGCTGACGAGCCCGGCCTCGATCGCGGCCTTTTTCACCTGCTGGAAATTGGCGATACGCAAGTCCGCTCCGGGGCTTCCTCCATGGAAGGCCGTGACGGCGCCGTGGCTCTCCACTTGCGTGAGGCCGCGCTCGCCCAAGCGATGATGAAGGTCGCGGGCATAGGAGTGGCTGAGGCCGCGCCGCGACATCAGCTCGAACAATGCTTGCAGCACTTTGGCGAATTGCTCGCCGGCGTTGGCGTCTGCCGCGGCCATTTCGGCCGGGATGATCTTGGCGTCATAGTCCTCGATCAGCAGCCAGCCACCGGGCTTCAGCGCCTTGACCAGCTTGTCGAGCACCGCGAGGCGCGCGGGCAGCCAAACCAGCACGAGGCGGGCGTGGATGATGTCGAAGGCAGTTTCGGGCAAGGCGTCCTTGACGATGTCATGCACACGTACTTCCATGTTTGCAGGCACACCCGCGCTGTCGGCGACAATGAAGCGAGGGTCGATGTCGGTTGCTAGGACGCGACCGGCCGGGCCGGCCTTCTGCGCCATCCAGCGTGCAACCGAGCCATCCCCCGCGCCGATTTCCAGACAGCTCCAGCCCGGCGCGATACCGCATTTTTCCAAATAGCGGAACGTCGCCTCATTGTGCTGAGCCGACAGCGATGTCATACGCGCGCGCGCCTCGGCCTCGGCCGCGTTGTCGAACAGGTATTTGTCGGTACTCATTGTTTCACCTCCCACGCCGTCGTGACAACGCTGGTATACGGATCGCGCACGTCCTTCAACGCCACGCCCATGGCAGTGCGCTCATCGCGCAGCGTGGTGTCGAAGAGACAGAGGCGGGCGCGGGTCATGCTGATGATGTCCCAACAAACCGGCCAACGGCCTCAACAAAGTTATCCATTGATTTCAACAAAGCCATTACTTGCTTGCGGTTAAGACGCTGCCCTTCATAGTCGGACTCAATTCTAACGGCCAAGGCCTGCCTGAGAGCACGGCCCAACTCTTGATCGGCACCCTGATCCCGAATGACATACTTCGAAAAATTTCGCAAAATCCCTTGATGAGTCTTGGCCTTTAGAAGGCTAGGGTCGATCTTTTCGAGGGCAGCTCGAGCGGCATCAAACATCGCGTAGTACGCCCGGTTAGCCGCACCCCGAGTATCACCCAGTTCCAACAGGGCTCGGGCGGAATGCGCGGCCGTCGTCACATCATCCCATTCGACAATCATGCCGCCTCCGCGACCGGGCGGGCGTCTTTGATGACGTCACGCACAAAATGCGGGTTCCGGTGCAGTTCAGGGTCGTCCCAGGCGGCCTTGGTCACAGGCCAGGGCTCGACTATGAGGTCCGCGTCCCAGAGCGCCTTCCACGATAAGTCAACCAGGTGCAATTTTTCGTCCCAATAGTCCCAGCTACTGTCCCGAATGACGACGGCAACATCGACGTCGCTATCCGCGTGAGCCTCGCCACGAGCACGGCTGCCAAATACAAAAACGTTATGCAGCCGTTTGCCGTAGTGCACACGCACCGCGCGAACGAATGCATCGAGCGCCTGGCGTTCATCAGTGGTCATGGTGTGAACTCCGTCTGCGCGCCGTCGCGCAGCGTGGTGTCGAAGAGATAGAGGCGGGCGCGGGTCATGGGGTGGAGTCCGGCAAATAATCGCTCGTTGCGCTTAGAAATTTTCCAGCTGCATCGACTATCTTCCTGGCCTTTTCCATCTCGACACCTTCAAGTTTATAGTCAGCGGCCATGCGAGCTTTGAATGCAAAGCTGTACGACCGTCCAAAGTTCGGATGAAGTCCGCGTTCAACAACCAAATACTTCGAGAATTGGCTTATGATGCCGCTGTGGCTCTTGAACTTTGCAAAATTGCTGTCAATTTGGACCAAGGCCGACCGCGCGGTATAAAACATCGAATAGTAGGCTCGATTGACCGCACCGTTCCGGTCACCGTTTTGCAGTAGGACCTGCGCCGAAATCAAAGCGCGCTCAGCTTTTTCCCATTGGATGCTCACACGACCTCCAATAGCCCATTGGCCGCCTGCTTTCGGTTACCCACCGTTTCCTGGTGGGCTTCATGGGAAGGATCGCGCCAGGCGGTGTTCGATATCGGATCGGCGCTGATGTAAATTTCAGTCACCATCAAACTGTCGAATGCGAGTCCCGCCAAGACCTCAATCTCGTCCATGAAACGCCAATCCCCATCGGCCAGCACGACCACGATCTCAGCATCGGGCGCATCCTCGTCATCGTATTCTCCAGCCGTGCTCAGCTGATAGACCCCCAAAAGCCGCTTGCCGTAGTGGTCCCGCACTCTTCGGGTCATGTCTGTCAGTGCGAACGTCATTTTGGCACTTGTCATTTTTTCACCTCCCACGCCGTCGTGACAACGCTGGTATACGGATCGCGCACGTCCTTCAACGCGATGCCCATCGCGGCCAGTTCGTCGCGGATGCGGTCGCCTTCCTTGAAGTCCTTAGCCTTGCGGGCGGCAGCCCGCGCCGCCACTAGCGCGTCCACCTTAGCTGCATCGACGTCCACCGCCTCACGGCCAACTGAGAAATCGTCGGGTGCTTCGTTGTCGTACACGCCCAGAAACTGCAGCGACGCTTTGAGCCGCGCCGCCGCATCGCCATTGCGCTGCGCCGATTTCGCAATGCCATGGATGATCGACATGGCGCTGGGCGTGTTCAGATCATCAGCCAGCGCCGCCAAAATCTCCTCATGCGGTTCGTCCGCCGCCGGCACATCATGTAACAGTGCCGCCCAATCCATCAGCGTCGCACGCGCCTGCGCCAGCCGCGACACGGTCCAGTCGATGGGCTGGCGGTAGTTCGTCCCCAACATCGCCAGTTTCAGCACCTTGCCATGCCAGGGTTGGCCGCCGAAATCCTTGGTCGTCAGCAGCTGGTTGATGGTGATGAAGTTGCCGAGCGATTTTGACATCTTCTCGCCTTCCACCTGCAAGAAGCCGTTGTGCATCCAGACATTGGCCATCACCTCCGTTCCGTGCGCACACACACTCTGGGCGATTTCGTTCTGGTGGTGCGGGAATACCAGATCGATTCCGCCGCCGTGGATGTCGAACACCTCGCCGAGATGCTTGGCCGCCATCGCCGAGCACTCGATATGCCAGCCGGGCCGGCCTTGCACGGAAATCCCCGCAGGCGACGGCCACGCGGGCTCTCCCGCCTTTGAGGGTTTCCACAGTACGAAATCCATCGGTCCCTTTTTGTAGGGCGCAATATCGACGCGCGCGCCCGCTTCCATCTCCTCCAGCGAGCGGTTCGCAAATTCGCCATAGCTAGGCATCGAATTCACATCGAACAGCACATGATCAGCGCCGGCATAGGCGTGGCCGCGAGCCATAAGTGCATCGATAATCTCACGCATTTCGGCAATATGTTCCGTCGCGCGCGGCTCCACCGTCGGCGGCAGCACTCCAAGTGATGCGATATCCAAATGGAACTGCTTGGCCGTGCGCTCGGTCACGTCACGGATGGAAACGCCCTCCTCGGCGGCGCGCGCGTTAATCTTGTCGTCCACATCGGTGATGTTGCGGGCATAAGTGACATGGGCCTCGCCATAGACGTGGCGCAGCAGCCGGAACAGCACGTCGAACACGATGATGGGCCGCGCGTTGCCGATATGAGCAAAATCGTACACCGTGGGACCGCAGACATACATCCGCACGTTCGCCGCATCGATCGGAGCAAATCGCTCCTTCTTGCGCGTCAGTGTGTTGTAGAGCGACAGTGGCGGTGCAGGCATAGCAATGAACCTCTGTGCGAGGGCTGGCGATCTTCAGTTCCGAAACGTCTTTGAGGGAATTTTGGAAAAAGCGCCAGCCGAACAATCAGGCGATAATGAGTATCGTCTGACAAATCGAAGCGTGCATGGCGGAGCGGTTTTCCATCAACCAAACATGAGCCGTTCGCACCGGGGCGTCAAGACATGGTTCACGCTTGCGGAAATAGGCGCGGCAGGGGACAAACCGGCAACACACTCGCGCCCCATTTGACCGGCTTGCTTCGCGGTGGGATACCGGTGCTAGATGCGCGAATCTGCCGGGGAGGCGGAGGCGCTGGGGAATGTTGGGCGAGATGGTTTTGGCGCGCAAGATCATGGACTGGATCAAGGCCGCTGCGGTGGTGGTGGTGACGCTTGGCATGGCGGGGGCTGCGGGCGCGCAGGACGAAACGGCGGCGACAACACCCCTCGATCCGTCGCAGGCCTCGCCCCAGCAAGTCTATTGCCAGCAGTTGGAACGCCAGTTGGGTAAGGACTGGCAGCAAGGTGCAGGCGCTCGCGACACGCTTCCGCGTATCCAGGCCCAGATGGCACGCGCCGATCAATCGCTTCAGCGCGGTCAGACCGCCGCTGAGCAGGCCGATTGCTTCGACTATTTCCTGTTCTCCAAGACCTGGCGCAGTTCGCCGCAATGCGTGCAGCTGCATCAGCAGATCAACGATGCGCAGCGGGCGATGGCCGATCTGGACCGCCAGCGGCAGGCGGCAGGGTCAGCGCAGGATCATTCGTCGCGCCAGGATGCGGTGCTGGGGGAACTCGCCCGCAACAAGTGTGGACCGCAGTATGAGACAGCCGCGACCCGGCGCTCCGGCGCCCTGGGTTCTGGGTTCTGGAACGACGGCGAAAGCCTTGCTCCGGGCGCGGGCATTCCGGGTTACGATCTTGCCGTCCCCGGATCAACCTTCCGCACCATCTGTGTGCGGATGTGCGACGGCTATTACTTCCCGATCAGCTTTGCGACCACGCAAGACCGCTTCGAACACGATGCGCAGGCCTGCCAATCGCAATGCGGATCACCCGCCAAACTCTACTATTATCCCAATCCCGGCGGCGAAGTGCAGCAATCCATCGCGCTCGATGGCACCGCCTATGCGTCCCTGCACAACGCTTTCCGTTATCGCAAGGAACTGGTCGCGAGCTGCACCTGCAAGGGCGTTCCGGGTGGTCCCGACACCGTAGCCGACACTCAGCCGATGCAGACATCGATCGATGCCGCTGGCGCCGTGGCGGGCGATGGCACGCTCGATCAGCAGACGGGCACACTGCCAACGGCTGACTTTGGCTCGCTGGACGTGCAACCCGAGCCAATGGCGAAGCCAGCTAAAAAGCGGACCAAGGGCAGCGACGGCTTGGGCGTGACCCTCTCCAAACACTAAACTGATCTACTCATCATAAGTGTTTACCCCGATGCAGTCTTTCGCTTTAGGCATGCGATACGTCACTTGCCGGTATAAATCTACCCGAGGTAATCACCGAGTGGACGAAATGGGTGAAGGGATTAGCGTCTGTCATGAAGTTGTTGGGGTAGTGGCGTAGCACGAGCGGGTTGGTGTGCCGTCGACTAAGCAGGCGGCACCGGAAAAACCCTTGCGGGGTTCACTGATGAGTGTGCGTTCCCTGGTTGAGCTGCGGTCTGTGAGTTTGGACCAATTGTCCGATGTGCGGCATGTCAGTGCGCTGGCCTATCGCGCCTATGCCGGACCCCTCCTTGCCGAAGATCAGGTCGATGCGCTGGTCGAACTCGTGCGGTCCCCTGAATACAGCGAGCAAATCCTGGCCGCCAACTCGGTTGGTGCTTGGATCGATGGCCACTTGTGCGGCATCGCGGGCTGGTCGCCAGCGGGTAACGCGGGAGCTGGCGCAAAGCTGATCGGCGTGTGTGTCGATCCGCTGTTCGGCCGCCTGGGCATTGGCCGCCGCCTCGTCGCGGCCACGGAGATGCGTGCCCGCCGTGCTGGTTTTACGCAGCTCACCGCCCGTGTCCCGGCCAACGCGGCACCGTTCTTTGAGCGGGTCGGCTATCTGGGATCGTCGCAAGGCGTCTGGATAACGCCTGCCGGCGTGTCAGTTCCGGTGTTCCACATGCGCAAGGGCGTTTCCAAGCCAACGCGCCAGGCCGATCAGCATCACACCCTCCCGGTGCCCTCCATCGACGAGGCCGATACCACGCGGGTGCACTAGAGACTGACCCAGAATCGCTCTAAGCGGCCGATGGCTCTGCGTCGCGCGCTTCCAGCCGTTCGGCAACCCGCGCCCTTGTCATCAGTGGCAACAGGGCTTTCATTTCAGGGCCTGACTCGACGCCTGTGAGCGCCAGCCGCAGGGGGTGGAACAGCTCACGGCCCTTGCGTCCGGTCGATGCCTTTACCGCCGCCGTCCACTCGCCCCAGGTCTCCTGGCTCCACGGCTCGGCGGGCAGCACCGCGAGCGCAGACGCGCAAAACGCCGCGTCTTTGATGACAGGCGTGATCGTGCCGTAGACCACAGCGTGCCAGGGCGCGATATCAGCCAAAACACGCAGATTGCCCCGCACGGCCAGCCACAGCGGTTCATCCGCCCCCGGACAGATCCGGCCGAGCCGCTCTGACACCGCCGCGAACGGCGTCTCGTGCAATTGCCGCGCGTTGAGATCGGCCAGTTCGCGGTCGTCGAACCTTGCCGGCGCGCGCGACAGCTTGGTCAGCTCGAACCGCGCCGCCAGCGCCGCCATATCGGCGGCCGGTGCCGCAGGGTCTGATGTTCCAAGCGCCGCGACATAGGCCGTCACCGCCATCGGCTCAAGCCCCGCCTCGCGGAACGCCCCCAGCGACAGGCTGCCCAGCCGTTTCGACAGCGCCTCGCCATCGCTGCCGACCAGCAGGCTGTGATGGGCAAACGCCGGGGCGGCCGCCCCTAGTGCCCGAAAAATATCGATTTGCACGCCGGTATTGGTGACGTGATCCTCGCCCCGGATCACATGCGTGATACTGAAGTCGACGTCATCGACGACGCTGCACAATGTATAGAGATACTGCCCATCCTCTTTCAGCAGCACGGGGTCCGATAGCGAGGCCAGATCGACGGTCTGCGGCCCACGGATGCTGTCTTGCCAGCTCACGTCCGTTCGCACGGGGGACTGCGGCGTGCCCTTATAGTTCGCCAACAAGAACCGCCAATGCGGCTTGCGGCCTTCCGCCTCCAGTTTGGCGCGACCCTCTGGACTGAGCTGCAAAGCCGCGCGGTTGTAAACCGGGGGCTGGTTGTTGGCGAGTTGACGTTTGCGGCGCCGATCCAGTTCATCGGGCGTCTCGTAGCAGGGATAAAGCCGGCCGCTGGCCTTGAGTTGCTCCACCACCTCAGCATAGCGGTTAAAGCGCTCCGATTGGCGGGCAAAGCTGTCCCAGGTGAGACCCAGCCAAGTCAGATCGGCTTGGATTGCTTCAGTAAG
Organism: Hyphomicrobiaceae bacterium; assembly: GCA_025359185.1. GTDB lineage: Bacteria > Pseudomonadota > Alphaproteobacteria > Rhizobiales > Hyphomicrobiaceae > JANYHF01. Next base: position 10,333 of record JANYHF010000101.1, read on the forward strand.
TGCTTCGCGCGAACGCTCGCGGTCCGTATCATCAATGCGCAGCAGAAACTGCCCACCCTCGCGCCGCGCAAACAGCCAGTTCAGCAGCGCAGGCCTGAGGTTGCCGATATGCAAGCGCCCAGTCGGGCTCGGCGCAAAACGGACTTTGACGGTCATGGGCGGAGCCATCGTTTGGTTGACTGCTGACAGCTACACAACCTAGTACCCACTATCAGAAGTAGCTAGCACGTATGACGATCAAGGAAGCTCGCCG
>JANYHF010000036.1 GCA_025359185.1 Hyphomicrobiaceae bacterium
CGCGCATCGGCAGCCATCCGATCAACCGGCTCAGAGAACTGCTGCCCTGGAACTGGTCGCCACCGGCGACGCAAAGCGTCGCCGCCTGAGCCGGCCTCCGTCAAGCAAAATGAGCCGTAGTCTCGGACTCTCGCTTACGGCTGTGTCAAAACTTGTACGGAGCAAAAATCGTTAGAATCGCATTCTATAACGGCTGCCTGACAGGCGCGTGCGATGCGGCTCTCGACATTGTAAGATCGATGCGACAATCGGAAAACATGTCCAGCAAGCCTGGTGGGTATTGGCTTTCTGCAGCGACCGGCCGCGGACACAGGATGTGCTCTCCTCGCGCGAGAGGCACCATCGGATGGTCCTGGGGAATCGTTTTCTACTTCGTCGTCGCGCCTCGGCGTTTCCACACGGCCTGGACCCTGTGCAGCCGGAAGCGAGCACCAAGACGTTGGGCGCATCGAAGTCTAGGAAAGCCTTAGTGCAGTGGTTCAAGTCCGAGCAACCGACGCCCGGCGATGATGTAGCTGTTCGGGCTCATCGCGACATGCTTGGCTGCGGCGTGTGCGTCGCGCACTGCTCTTTCAAGACTGCAGGATTCAGATATTGCAAGGGCGCCGGTGTCGGCCGCCAGCATATCGACGATGTGCACCGCACTTTCGGCAGCATGGGCGCACGCGAGCTGCAGCACAGCCTGGGCATCATCGAGCCGGTTGCCGCCGCCATGAGTTGCGGCCATCAATTCAGTCATAGCTTCAACCAGGAAGGCGCGGCCGGCACGATGAAGCGCCTCCGCACGCCCAACCGTCGCCTGCACCGTTTCGCGGTCGCGCAGCAGGGCCGCCATTGGCGCCGCCTTCTTGCGGCTAACAAGCTCTTTGAACGTGGTGATCGCACCTCGGGCAATCCCAAGTGGCACGGTCGCTACCGTCCATCTGAACACAAGCACCGTGGGCATCCGGTAAAGGAGTCCCGGCTGTGTCGGATGAAGTGCGAGAAATCCATGGGCATGATCTGAGGGCACGAAAACATCGCGAACTTCAAAATCGCAGCTGCCAGTGCCGCGCAGGCCCGACACATGCCATGTGTCGTGAATGGTCACCTTCTCGCGCGCGAAATAGCAACACATCATCGGGCGTTCTTGACCATCTTCCGCCTTGATGTTGCACAACCCCATGAACTGTGTCGCATGATGCGAACCGCTTCCAAACGGCCAACGCCCATTGACGCGATACCCGCCTTCGACCGGCGTCGCTGTGCCCGCTGGCACAGTGCTGGTGGCTACAAATGCGTTGGTGTCTTGGAACCAAGGCTGTGTCGTCTTGTTTGGAAGATAACCCCCGACCCGGCTCATGCCGCCGCCATTGCCAACAAGCCAGCCGATCGTTCCGTCGAGCGCAGCGGCCGCTTCGACCACTCGCATGAAATCGAGCGGCCCCAATTCAGGGCCGTCCAACGCGACTGGCAGCCACAAACGAAACAACCCGGCATCAGCCAACTTCTTGAAGATGCTTTCTGGCAATCGACGCTCTCGATCAAAACTGCCGCGAACTACCCCCACATCGGCGCCGATGCTTTGGATAGCCTGAAGATATCCGGCTAAGTGATCTGTAGCGCTGCTGGCCAACATAATGAGCGTCCTTCGAACTGGACAACCAAAGCAGTCATTATGGCGATGTCCAAACGTATTCTCGAAGCGATTTGCTGCAAGAGAAATCGTCTCGACTGACGGAATAACCAGCAACGATCGATGCGGCTATCGTTTCGCGTTGGCCGGAGATCTCATAAAATTCAAATGGCGGCAACGACACCACTTGGCTTATCCCGTCCGAACAACCGCCTGCAAAAAAAAGGTCGGTATTCTAATCTGCTGACGACGGCCAATTGATCGACTGGCGCAACTGATTTTCGCTTCCGGCGATGTTGTAGGCAGCGAGGATGATATCGTCTTCTTGCGTCAAGCGGGGGGCATTTGTGCAATGCCCGAAACCAGCTGCCGGCTCCGTTTCGACGTCAAATTGGAGGATGGTCCGGACTAAATGTGTCGCGTGAATGCGCCGTCGACCACAAGGTTGGCGCCAGTGAGATAGCTTGCGGCCGGGCTTGCCGCGAATGCAACCACGTTGGCGATCTCTTCGGGCCGCGCCATCCGGCCCATCGGGGTCATTGCGATAGTGCTTCGGAATACCTCGGGTTGGTCGATTTCGATCTGATGCCAAGCCCCGCCCTCAAACAATGTGTTCCCAGGACTTACGACATTGGCGCGGATTCCCTTGGGCGCGACTGCCCTGGCCAGCGATTTCAGATACGACAACAGAGCAGCCTTCATCGCACCGTAGGAGGCATCAGAGTATGCATTGATCGGTAAGTCCTCGACAGCCGCGATGGAGGCGATAGCGACGACGCTGCCCGCCCCTGACCGTTCGAGGTGGGGCATGGCAGACTCGACCAACGTGACAGTATGCATCAGGTCCACATCGAAGGCGGCCTGGAATGCCTCTCGGCTGAGGCCGAAAGACAGGGCGCTGGCGTTGGCGACGACTATGTCTATGCCACCAAGCACCGCAGCGGCGTCCTCGACCCAACTTCGAAGTGCACCTGAGTCGCCGACATTCAGAGCTTTGCCCCAACTCTTGGCGCCCGTCGCGTTTAGCGCCGCTACCGCTTCTGCTACCGCGCCGCCATCACGTGCGCAAATGGCGACCTCAGCTCCCTCCATAGCAAATCGCTCCGCGATCGCGCGGCCAATGCCACGAGTGGAGCCGGTCACGAGAGCTTTCTTGCCAGCCAGTTGCAGATCCATCGGAGACAGTCCTTGTCATTTCGGCTTGGTGCGAGACCGATGGGCGACATCACTAACGGAGTGTTCAAATAAGTGAAAGTGATAGCTGAGTTCTCCGTTGGCGTCAGTGGATGCAGAATGACCCCTTCTGGCCCGAAGCAGACCAAAAGGTGCAACTGTCTTTCTTGGCCCCTAACCCTCGGCCCCCCAATCGCACGTTGACCGCCACTCCGTCCGGCGCACGCCGTTGATGGTGACCACGCCGCGTTTGACGAAGGTGCACTGACGGCAGCTGTAGCTCGACAGGCAGCCGCGCACGTCTGCGCCGCGTGCGAAATTGCAGGTGCGGATGACGTGGCAGTCTTTGCCGGCGGCTAAGCCTTGGGCAAGGGCAGCTGGTGCCGTCAACGCCGCCAACAGCGAAAAAACTGCAACAATCGCAACACGCATGAGCCAGCTCCCAAGATTTGCCTTATTCCCGCCATTGTTGCGCAACGCCGAGCCGCAGGCAAGCTGGCTATCCCCAAACTACTATCCCCAAACTTTCAATGACCTAGCGCTGCCATGACCAGCGCACCCGCTGACGCGATCAGCAGCACGCGCGCAATATCCCAGTGCCGCCACAGCAGCACATAGCCGCTGATCACGGATAGGACGACCACCCGCCAATCTAAACTGGCGGGAGTAGGAATGAGCAGGTGCAGCGGCCCCAGCGCTGCCGCCGTCACCTCGCCAAAGAACACATGCAGCGCAAACCAGATCGCGAGGTTGAGAATGACCCCGACCACCGCCGCCGTAATCGCGGTCAGTGCATTCTTCAAGCGCGGCTGCGCGTTGATCCAGTCGAGATAGGGCGCGCCGGCGAAAATCCACAGGAAACAGGGGACGAACGTTGCCCACAGTGCGACGAACGCGCCGAGCAATCCCATCCCCAGAGACGTCAGCCCACCAGTGCGATAGGCGGCGAGATAGCCGACGAACTCTGTCACCAGAATCAGCGGCCCGGGCGTGGTTTCGGCGAGGCCGAGCCCATCCATCATCTCACCGGGCGTCAGCCAGTGATACTGCGTGACCACGTCTTGCCCCATATAGGCCAGCACCGAATAGGCGCCACCGAAGGTGACCACCGCAAGCTTGGAGAAGAACCAGCCGAGCTGGGCCAGCGGATGCGACGGGCCGAACACGGCAGCAAGGCCAAGTAGCGGCGCGGCCCAGATCATGCCCCAGGTGAGCACGGTGCGGACAGTCTGCGCCACAGGCACCGCGGCGCCAGCGAACGGCGCGCCCTTGGCTGCTCCCGCCGAGAGATAGCCGAACAAAGCTGCCGCCGCGATGATCAGCGGAAACGGCAGTGCAAAGACGAAGATGGCGATGAAGGCGAGGGCGGCGATCACCCAATGCTCGTTGAGTTTCAGCGCCCGCTTCGAAATCCGCAAGAGCGCCTCGATGACGATTACCAGAACGGCCGATTTGATGCCCAGGAACACCGCGGCGACAAGCGGCACGTTGCCATAGGCCGCGTAAATCATCGCCAGCCCCAGCACGACCAGCGCGCCTGGAACGACAAACAGCAGCCCCGCCGCCAGTCCGCCCTTCAGCCCGTGCATCTTCCAGCCTGCATAGGTCGCCAGCTGCATCGCTTCGGGCCCTGGCAGCAGCATGCAGAAGCTGAGCGCGCTCAGAAACTCCGGCTCGGCCAACCACTTCTTCTCATCCACCAGCACCTTGTGCATGAGCGCGATCTGCGCTGTCGGCCCGCCAAATGAGAGGACGCCGATCTTGCCCCAGACGCCAAGCGCCTCGCGGAAGGTGGGCTGAGCCGTGGCCGTCATGATCGACCGCTGAATTGAACAGTATCTAACGACCCAACAACCGTCATGGCAGCGGAGGCTGCCATCCACGACAGCGTGCGGCGAACACGATCATAGTTGTCGTGGAGGGCAGCCTTCGCTGCCATGACGAAGTTAGGATGGGGCGTCATTCTTTCCTCTATGCCTTTCGGTCTCACGGTTTGGCACTTGGCCAGTTGTGCGTCTCGTCGCTGGCGTCGCGGCACCAGCGGTAAAAGGCATCGTACAAAGACATCGCCGCGTCGAGTTGGGCGAGATCATCCTTGTACATGCGCGAAAACCCGAGCGAGGCGGCGACCAGTCCGGCGGCTTGCGGAGCGAGGTCCAGCCGCGCCGTGTCAGCACCGCGCACGATGGTGGCGAGTTGCAGCAGCGGGGGCGATTGCAGGCAGAACTCTGTCAGCAGGGTATCGAACGTGCACGTCTCGCCGCGATGCCTCCAGAACACATCGTCGATATCGAAGGGCGTGGCCGCGAAACGCTCCGCCACCGCGTTCACGTCAGAAGGGTTCACGAATAGGAACACCGCCGACGGATCGATAAAGCGTCGGATCAGCCAGGGGCAGGCGATGCGGTCGATCTTGGGGCGCGCGCGTGTCACCCAAACGGTGCGGCCCTGCGCATCGGGCGGCGGCAGATGCTCCGTCTTCAGCAGCATTTGCCCGCCGCAGCACCAGGCTTCGAAGCCGCCCTCCAGCGATTGCGCCGCAATACCCTCATGCCGAAGCCAGGCCACGACGCCTTGGCTGAGTTTCAGCCCGCGCTGACAACTGACAATCACGGATTGTCCGGCGAACTCCTTGGCCCAACTGACGACGGTACGGTAGTCACGCCGCTGCGAGGCTGGGATCATCCTTGCATCGGCGGCATAGTCCTCGTCGTTGCGCACGTCGATGACGGCCGGCGAACCATGCAGGCCGATCAGGCGGGCCAGTTGTGTTGTGGTGATTTCGGTTGGAGACGTCATGCGTCCTTCCTCCAAATTGGGGGTGCTGGACGCGAACTTTCAGCTGTCGCCTCACGGGGCCGTCGCGGGAGACCCCATGGATGCAAAATGCGCGCGGGCTGGCCGGATGTCAACGCCGTTCGCCGCCGTTGACAGGCTCCGGCCAGCAAGGGCAAATGACGCCCTTTGATACCATCCCCTCAAGGAGCTCCGTTCCATGTCTCTCACCCTCAACCGCCGTTCCTTGCTCAAAGGCTCCGCCGCCCTCGCTGGCGTGTCTACTTTCGGCCGAGCCTACGCCGCCGACATGCCCAAGCCCGAGGCCGGCGCCATCAAAATGGGCATCGAGCCGTGGCTCGGCTATGGCCAGTGGCACGTCGCGGCCAAGCAGGGGTTTTTCAAGGCGGCAGGGCTGGACCAGGTCGAGATCGTCAACTTCACGCAGGATGCCGACATCAACGCCGCGCTGGCGTCCGGCCAGCTGCAATGCGGCAACATCGCGACGCACACGGCCATGGCCTTCATGGCGGCGGGCCTGCCGGTGAAGATCGTGGCGCTGCTCGATGTGTCGATGACCGCTGATGCGATGCTGACGGATGGTTCGGTAACGTCGATCAAGGACCTCAAGGGCAAGCAGGTCGCCTATGAGGAGGGCACCACCAGTCACATCCTGCTCAACTATGCGCTCGACAAGAACGGCATGAGCATCGCCGATATCCAGAAGGTGCCGATGCCGGCCGCCGACGCTGGCACGGCGCTGATCGCGGGAAAGGTGCCGGTGGCGGTGACGTATGAGCCCTATATCAGTCTCGCCAAGGCGCAGAACCCGAAGATAAAAACGCTGTTTGCCGCCGCCGAAAACCCCGGCCTGATTTCGGACGTGTTCATCGTGCGCGAGGAATTCCTCAAGGAGAAGCCGGGCCAGATCATGGCGCTGCTCAAGGCCTGGGACGCGGCCCTGACTTGGTACAATGCCAACACCAAGGACGCCCGCGCCATCATCTCGGAGGCGGTCGGCGCTAAGCCGGAAGAACTGGTAACGGCGTTCGACGGCGTGAAATTCTTCTCGATGGCCGAGAACCGGACGCAGCTCACCGGCGATTTCGTCAAGAGGGTCGCACCAGAAGTGAAGGCGGCCGCGACCAAGGCCGGGCTCTTGAGCAAGGACGTGGATCTGGCGGTGGCCATCGATGCGCGGTTCATTCCGCCGGCGATGTAAGGACGTAGGGTGCAACAGGCCGTCTTCCGGCCGTATTGCACCAATACCGGGCGAGCTGCGAAATTGAAGCGGTGCAATACGGCCGAAGCTGGCCTATTGCACCCTACGGAGTTGTCGCCATGAACCGCCGCTCGCTCCTTCTCGGCTCCGCCGCCGCGCTTCTGGCGTCTCCCGCCCGCGCCGCCGTGCCAAAGCCCTACGACTGGGCCGCCGCGCCGCCGATGGACAGCCGCGAGGCCTTTGTCGCCTGGATGCAGGCCAACCGTGGCGAGGACCCAAAATTCCTCGGCCGCCGCTACGACAAATTCCTCGATTTGGTCAAGCTCCAGGACCTCTGGGACGCTCCCACCAAGCGCGCCTACCTGATGACCCCGCGCGAGGAATTCGTGACGGCGAAAAATATCGAAAAGGCTTACCAGACGCACTTCATGGACATCGGCTTCGGCGTCACCATCACCGGCCCGCATTCGGTCTGCCGCATGACCAACGTACTGGAGATTTCGCGTGGCGACAAAGTGCTCGAGATCGGCAATGGCTCGGGCTACCAGTCGGCGGTGCTCTCAAACCTCACCGATAAAGTGTGGACCATAGAAATCATAAAACCGCTGTTCGAGCGCACCGGTGCCATCTACGACCGCTTGATCAAGGCCGGCTACTCCGAGTTCGCCGCTATCACCCGCAAAAACGCCGACGGCTATTACGGCTGGGAAGAGGCCGCGCCCTTCAACAAGATCATCGTCACCTGCGGCATCGACCACGTCCCCCCGCCGCTATTGCAGCAGCTGAAACCGGGCGGGCTGATGGTGATCCCGGTGGGCCCGCCGGGCGCGCAGCATGTGCTGAAGATCGTGAAGGAGGTCGGGGAGGACAAAGCCATCAAGGTCGTGAGGTCGGATATCTACAAGGGCGCGATCGTGAATTTCGTGCCGTTTACGAAGCTGGTTGGCGAAGTGGTGAAGGGGACGCATAGTAATTAGAGGTGCCATACGGCCAACGCATACTGAATGACGAGGCGCAACATCGGCTTTGCACCATATTCAAAATAGACAGCTCTCAGAGCCTGCAGCCCTCATCCTGAGAAGGCCCGACTTAGGGCCGTCTCGAAGGATGGTGGCGTGCAAGGATCCACATGAACGAACAGCAAACACCACGCCGCCGCACCGCCGGCTTGACGACCACCGAATTCGTCGCCATCTCGGCCAGCGTCTTCATCGGCCTGGCGCTCCTTTGGTGGGCGGTTACGGCGGCGCAATTGGTAAAACCCCTTTTCCTCCCGCCGCCCGGCGCCGTCCTCACCCGCCTCTACGAACTCGCCGCTTCCGGGCAGCTCGCCGCCGACATGGGCATCAGCATTTACCGCATTCTCGCGGGGTTCCTTATTTCGACTGCCGTGGCGCTGCCCATCGGTGTGCTGATCGGACGCTATCAGACGTTCGAGGCCGCCATCGAGCCGCTGGTCGATTTTATCCGCTACATGCCCGTGGTCGCGTTCCTGCCGCTGACCATCGTGTGGACCGGCGTCAGCGATGGGCAGAAGCTGCTGATCGTCTTTATCGGGACGTTTTTCCAGCAGGTACTGCTGATCATGGACAATGTGAAATCGGTGCCGCGCGATTTTATCAATCTGGGGCGCACATTGGAGATGCCCGAGCATCGCATTCTGACGCGCATCGTGCTGCCGTCGGCGCTGCCCGCGATTTGGGATTCTTTGCGGATTTCGCTTGGCTGGGCGTGGACTTGGCTGGTGGTGGCGGAACTGGTGGCCGCGACCTCTGGCCTCGGCTATCGCATCACTACGGCGCAGCGGTTCTTCGCAACGGACACCATCTTTGGTTACCTGCTAGTGTTAGGGCTGTTGGGGCTGGCAACCGATCAGCTGATGAAATTCCTGGGCCGCCGGTTCTTTGCCTATGGCGAGGTCCGCTGATGGCACTGCCGACATTAAGCATCGCCGGGCTCGGCAAGACGTATGCGGGGCGGGGCAATCCGGTCGAGGCGTTGTGCGGCGTCAACCTCGATGTTGGCCACAACGAATTCGTGGCACTGGTTGGAACATCTGGCTGCGGAAAGAGCACGTTACTTTCTATCGCAGCGGGACTTGAGGCGCAGACGGACGGGCGGATCGAGATCGACGGCCAGCCGATTGTCGCGCCCGGCCGCGACCGGGGCGTGGTATTCCAGAGCTACACGTTGCTTCCTTGGCTGACCGCGCTTGGCAATGTCGAATTCGCGCTGATAGCCGCCGGAAAATCCTCCGCCGACGCCAGAACGATCGCGTACGAACACCTGAAACTGGTCGGCCTCACCAACTTCGCTAGGGCCTACCCGCAGCAACTCTCCGGCGGCATGAAGCAGCGCGTCGCCATTGCCCGCGCGCTCTCCTACCGCCCGCAGATACTACTGATGGACGAGCCGTTCGGTGCCCTCGACGCCCTCACTCGCCACCACATGCAAGAGCTGCTCACCCGCATCTGGGAGCGCGACCGCACCACGGTGCTGTTCATCACCCATGACGTCGAGGAGGCCGTCTATCTCGCCGACCGCGTCGCCGTCATGAGCAACCGGCCTGGGCGGGTTAAGGAGATCATCCGTATAGATTTGCCGCGCCCGCGACGCTATGAGATGCTCGGGACTTTACGGTTCCAGGAGCTGCAGAAGCAAGTGCTGGACTGTATTCGCGCCGAGTCCATCGAGGCGGAGGGACTGGCGGAGGTGTTGGGGTAACTCTCGTCATCCCGCGCGCGGCGCAGCGCCCTTCGCGATGCTCCGCAGACGCGGGATCGTGTTGGACGGGCGGGTGATCGAGCCTCAGGCAAGATCCCGGAACAGCGCCGCACCATGAAGGATGTTGCAGCGCATCCGGGATGACGGCTACGCTAGATCGATGCCAGAAACCCTCCGTCCACGGGCAGACACACGCCAGTGACATAGGCCGCCGCATCGCCGCACAGGAACACGGCAGCGCCGACCAGATCCTCGACCTGCCCAAACCGGCCAGAAGGGATCTTTCCCAGCATCGCCCGCTGCCAGGTATCGTCCTGGTAGAATTCCTCCGTCAACGCGGTGCGGAAGTAGCCAGGCGCGAGCGCGTTGACGCGGATACCAATGGGTGCCCACTCGGCCGACAGCGCGCGGGTCATGCCCAGAAGGCCGGATTTAGAGGATCCATAGGGCACCGCGGTTGGGATGCCCACTTCCGATGTCAGTGAGCAGAGGTTCAGGATGGCTCCACCATGGCCTCCATCCCGCATGACCTTCGCAACGGCTTGCGCGCAGAAAAACGCGCCTTTCAGGTTGGTGTCAATGATGCGGTCCCATAGCGCCTCGTCCACGTCGAGCGTGGGCCGCACCTCTTCGATGCCCGCGTTATTGATGAGGATATCGAGCCCGCCCAGCGCCTTGGCCGCCGCCGCCGCGCCCGCGTGAATGGACGTAAGATCGGCAACATCCATGGTGACCGGCACAGCGCGCCCGCCTGCCGCCGTAATTGCGGCCGCCGTCGCCGTCAACCCGGCCTGATCGCGCGCCGCCACGGCCACTGCCGCGCCAGCTTCAGCGAGCCCAATCGCCAGCGCCCGCCCGATGCCCCGGCTCGCCCCCGTCACCAGCGCCCGCTTGCCCCCAAGGCTGAATCTCTGCAAGGACTGTGGCATCTCACTGCTCCCAACGCGGCGGTTCATCCGCACAACTATAGCCGAGGCTCCTGCGATGTCTGAAGTTGTCGATCTGCTCGCCAAACTCGTCGCCATCGACAGCGTCAATCCAGACCTCGTGCCGGGCGGCGCGGGGGAGGCGAGGATTGCGGCGTTCGTTGCTGACTGGTTTTCGGCGCGCGGATTTGCCGTCGAGCGGCTGGAGCCGAAGCTTGGCCGCCCCTCTGTCGTGGCCACGGCCAAGGGCAGAGGCGGCGGGCGGTCGCTGATGTTCAACGGCCATCTGGATGTGGTCGGCGTGACCGGCTACGTTGGAAATCCGTTTGAGCCGCGCATCGAGGACGGCAGGCTGTATGGGCGCGGCAGCATCGACATGAAGGCGGGCGTGGCGGCGATGATGGTGGCGGCGGCGCGGGCCAAGGCCAAGGGGTGCCGGGGCGATATTATGGTGGCCTGCGTTGCCGATGAAGAGTTCGGCAGCCTCGGCTCTGAGGCCGTCGCACAGAAATACCGGCCCGACGCCGTCATCGTCACCGAGCCGACCGGCATGGTGCCCGTCGTCACGCACAAGGGCTATGCCTCCTTCGACATCCACATCGAAGGCAAGGCGGCGCATGGCTCGCGGCCGGATCTGGGCATCGACGCTATCGCCAAGGCCGGGCATTTTCTGGTGGCGTTGGAGGCTTACGGCAAGCGGCTCGCGCAAGGCAAAGGCGTGCCGCTGCTCGGGCCAGGCTCGGTGCATGCCTCGATGATCTGGGGCGGACAGGAGATTTCGAGCTATCCCGCCGCCTGCACCGTTCAGCTCGAACGCCGCACGGTGCCAGGCGAGACAGCCGATACGGTAGAGCAAGACCTGCGCAAAATTCTCGCCGGACTTTCGGCCACAGTGCCCGATTTCCGCGCCAGCCTCAACCGCCAGATCTGCCGCGATCCGCTGGTGAATGCGGACAATTCGCCGATCATCCTCGCCCTCGAAACGGCCGCCGCCGGCCGCCTCGGCCGTGCCGCCCCTAGGGCCGGCATCGCGTTCTGGACCGACGCCGCCCTGTTCAGCGACAAGGGCATTCCCGCGATGGTGTTCGGCCCCTCGGGCGAAGGCCTGCATTCCAAAACCGAATGGGCCGATATCGCCTCGGTCGAGGCCTGTGCCGATATCCTTGAGGCGACGGCGCTGTCGTTCTGCAACGGTTGATGACTTGGCGGCAGTTCACGCTATAAACCGATTGAAAAGAGGTAGAAGGCAACAGGTAGCGGGCAGTTTTCTTCCCGCTGCCTGTAGCCGGTTGCCTGCTGCCCCAGAAGGTGGATGAACAATGGCAAACGTCGCAGTTGTCGGCTCGCAATGGGGCGACGAGGGCAAGGGCAAGTTCGTCGATTGGCTGAGCGAGCGCGCCGATGTGATCGTGCGTTTCCAGGGCGGGCACAATGCAGGGCATACGCTGGTCATCGATGGCGTCGTCTACAAGCTGGCGCTGCTGCCCTCGGGCATCGTCAGGCCAGGCAAATTGTCTGTGATCGGCAATGGCGTCGTCATCGATCCATGGCACTTGCGCGATGAGATCGCCGGGCTGACGGCGCGGGACGTGCGCATCACCCGCGACGAGCTGCGGATTGCCGAGAACGCCACGCTCATTCTGCCGCTGCACCGCGAGCTGGACCAGCTGCGCGAAAATGCGGCCGGAGCCGGCAAAATCGGCACGACCGGGCGCGGCATCGGCCCGGCTTACGAAGACAAAGTCGGCCGCCGCGCCATTCGCGTGATGGATCTTGCCGCCCCGGAAACGCTGCCCGACAAGATCAACCGGCTGCTGGTCCACCACAATGCCTTGCGAAAAGGCCTCGGCGAACCGCTGATCGATGGCGGCAAACTGCTGGCCGAGTTGAAAGAGATCGCGCCGTCGGTCCTGCCCTATATGGACACGGTCTGGCTGCTGCTCGACGCCAAGCGCCGTGCCGGCAAACGCATCCTGTTCGAGGGCGCGCAAGGTGCGCTGCTGGACATCGACCACGGCACCTATCCGTTCGTGACCTCCTCCAACACCGTTGCCGGACAAGCAGCCACCGGCTCGGGCCTCGGACCAGGCGCAGTGCATTACGTGCTCGGCATCACCAAGGCCTACACGACGCGCGTCGGCTCCGGCCCGTTCCCTAGCGAACTGAGCGATGAAACCGGCGAACGGATGGGCGCTCGCGGCAAGGAGTTCGGCACCAACACCGGGCGAAAGCGGCGTTGCGGATGGTTCGACGCAGCGCTGGTCCGCCAGACGGTGAAAACGTCGGGCATCAACGGCATTGTGCTGACCAAAATCGACGTGCTAGACGGATTCGAGCAGCTAAAAATATGCACAGGCTACACGCTCGACGGCAAACCCATCGGCCACTTGCCCGCCGGCCAGTTCGAGCAGGCCCGCGCGGTGCCGGTCTACGAGACCATGCCCGGCTGGAGTGGCACGACCCGGGGCGCGCGGAGCTGGGCGCAGCTGCCCGCCGCTTGCATCAAATATATTAAGCGCATCGAAGAATTGATCGAAGCGCCCGTCGCCATGCTCTCCACCAGTCCGGAGCGCGCCGACACTATCTTGGTTACCGACCCCTTCGCTGACTGATTGGCACCTATGCGTCTACGCCATGAAAGCCTCGCAATTATCGTTGCAACGCACCGCATTGCCCGCTTGCCCAAGGGCCAATGCGGCGGCTAACATAGCCGGGTGATCACATCGTGCGGCGAGACCGGTATTGTCCGGTGCGCGGCGCGAAAACCACAAACACGGGAAACACACAAATGCGATTTGCAGCACCGGCAACGGTCGAAGAGGCGGTCAGGCTTCTCGGCGCGGAGCCTGGACACGCTAAAGTGCTGGCGGGCGGAAGCGATCTGATCGTGCAAATGAAGACTGGCCGCGTTGAGCCTGACCTCATCGTTGACATCAAACGCATCAGCGCCATGCGCACGATTACCGCCGAGGCTGGCGGTTTCCGCATCGGCGCCTGCGTGCCATGCTTGGCCATGGAAGAAAATGCCAGCCTGAAGGCAACGTGGCCTGGGCTGGTGGAAGCCGCGCGGCTGATCGGCTCAACGCAGATCCAGGGGCGTGCAACGCTGGTTGGCAATCTGTGCAACGGGTCTCCTGCGGCTGACGGCGTGCCTGCCTTGGTGGCTGCCAATGCCAAAGTCCGCATCGTTGGTGCCAAGGGCACGCGCGAGGTGGACGTGCTCGACGTGCCGACTGGCCCTGGCAAGAACTCGCTGGCGAGGGACGAAATTGTGGAATCGATTCATCTCCCGGCGAGGTCCGCGCATTCGGGGGATTGTTATCTGAGGCACACGCCGCGCACGGAAATGGATATCGCCGTTGTCAGCGCTGGCGTCTTTGTGACCGTCGATGGGGCCGGCACCATCACTCATGCCCGTGTCTCGCTGGGCGCTGTGGCTCCTAAGGTGCTGCTGGTCGAGGCCTGCTCCAAGGCTATCGTCGGCACAAAGCTCGACGCCAAGGCACTCGGCGCGCTCGCCGCCGCTGCTTCGGCTGCCTGCAAACCCATAGATGACAAGCGCGGCACCGTCGAATACCGCACCAAAGTGGCCGGCGTGCTCGCCCGCCGCGCCGCTGAAACAGCCTATGCTCGCGCCAAGGGGGCGAAATAAGAATGTCCAATATCCACGTCACGACCACTGTTAACGGCGACGTCATGGAGTTCCTTTGTGAGCCCGATGAAAGCCTGATGGACGCGTTGCGCGACCGGCTGTCGCTCACGGGCGTCAAGGAAGGCTGCGGCTCTGGCGATTGCGGGGCCTGTTCGGTCACCGTCGATGGCCGGCTCGTCTGCTCCTGCCTGGTGCTCGCCGCCGAGGCCGAAGGATGCAAGATCACCACGGTTGAAGGCTTAGCCAAGGGCGATAAGTTGCATCCCTTGCAGCAAAAATTCCTCGAACACGCCGCGCTGCAATGCGGCATCTGCACGCCCGGCTTCCTGGTCGCGTCGAAAGCGCTGCTCGACCGCAACCCCAACCCGACCGAACACGAAATCCGTTACTGGTTGGCTGGCAATCTCTGCCGCTGCACCGGTTATGACAAGATCGTCCGCGCGGTGGTTGATGCCGCAGCAGAACTCAGGAGGACCGCATAATGGCTCAGGATGCAAAGTTCGAGGCCAAGGGCCGCAAGTTCGATGTGGTCGGCTCACGCCCGATCCGCCCCGACGGCATCGACAAGGTGACCGGCCGCGCGCGCTTTGGCGCCGACATGACGATGCCGGGACAACTGTACGGCAAGGTGCTGCGTTCGCCGCACCCGCACGCCATGATCAAAAGCATCGACGTTTCGGCCGCCGAAGCGCTGCCGGGCGTCAAAGCCGTCATCACGTCGAAGGATCTGCCGGATCTGTCCGGCGGCGACCAGGGCATGAAGGACAATCTCATCAACACGCTGGCGAGGGACCGGGTACTGTATGACGGCCACGCCGTTGCTGCGGTCGCCGCCATCAGCAATTCGATTGCGCTGAAAGCGTTGAAGCTCATCAAGGTGACTTACGAAGCGCTCCCTCATGTCACCGATGTTGACGAGGCCATGAAGGATGGCGCTCCGCTGGTCAATGGTGGTGCCATTACGAGTGGTATGGAACCAGCGCCAACCAAAAAATCGAACATCATCGCCCGCCACCAATTTGGCCATGGCGATATCGCCAAGGGCTTTGCGGAAGCCGACATCGTCGTCGAGCGCTCGTTCACGACCGAGGCGACTCATCAGGGCTATATCGAGCCGCACGCCTGTGTCGCCAGCATCAATGCTGACGGTTTCGGCGATATCTGGGTGAGCACACAAGGCCACTACAACGTGCGCACGACCTGCTCCGCTTTGCTTGGCCTCGATAGCGCCAAGCTGCGCGTGACAGCATCGGAAATCGGCGGCGGCTTCGGCGGCAAGACGGTGACCAACATCGAGCCGCTGGCGCTGGCCTTATCGCGAAAATCCAACCGGCCCGTGAAGATGGTGATGAGCCGCGAGGAAGTGTTCCGGGGCACCGGCCCGACCGCGTCGTCGTCGATCTGGACGAAGATTGGCGCGAAGAAAGACGGCCGCATCACAGCCGCCCATTCGATCATCAAGTTCCAGGGTGGCCCGTTCGGCGGCTCGCTTGTCGACATGGGCGCGATGGCGGCCTTCGCGTGCTACGATCTGCCCAACGTCAAGACAGAAGGCTATGACGTGCTTTGCAACCGGCCGCGCTTGGCCGCCTACCGCGCACCGTCAGCCCCCATGGTCACTTTCGCCACCGAAAGCGTTGTGCAGGAGATCTGCGACAGGCTCGGGCTCGATAGCGCCAGCATGCGGATCATGAACGCCGCCAAAGAGGGCACCAAATCCTCTTACGGCCCGACCTATGGCCCCATCGGCATCCGCGCCACACTTGAAGCGGCCAAGAACCATCCGCACTACTCGGCACCGATTGCCCCCGGCAAGCATCGGGGACGCGGCATGGCCTGCGGCTTTTGGTTCAACTTCGGCGGCAACACGTCCGTCTCGATGGGCCTCAATGGCGACGGCACTGTCGCGCTGTCATATGGCAATCCCGATATTGGCGGGACGCGCGCCTCGCTGTCTATGATGGCGGCCGAGGAGCTGGGCATCCCCTACGAGAAGGTGCGCTGTGTCATCGCCGACACGGCTACCCTCGGGCACAACGACATCACCGATGGCAGCCGCGTGACGTTTGCGGCTGGCCTTGCCACCATCGAAGCGGCCCGCGACGCCATCAAGAAGATGTGCGCCCGCGCGGCGAAAACCTGGGGCATCGCGGAAGATGCCGTGGTCTGGGAGAAGGGCCACGCCAAACCTGCGGGCAGCAACGCCGGCAAGTTTGAGCCCCTGTCGCTGAAGCAGATCGTGGCAGCGTCCGGCAACACCGGCGGGCCGATTGCCGGCCACTATGAGGTGTTCGCGGATGGCGCGGGCGTCAGCTTCGGCACGCACATTGCCGATGTCGAAGTGGACGTTGAAACCGGCAAAGTGACAGTTCTGCGCTATACCGTTTTCCAGGACGCGGGCAAAGCCATCCACCCGGCCTATGTCGAAGGCCAGTACCAGGGCGGCGCGGCGCAAGGCATCGGCTGGGCACTGAACGAGGAGTACATTTACGGCAAGGACGGCCGCTTGCAGAACGCGGGCTTCCTCGACTACCGCATCCCCGTTTGCTCCGACCTGCCGATGATCGAAGCGGTGATCTTGGAGATCCCGAATCCCGGCCACCCCTATGGTGTTCGCGGCGTCGGCGAAACGCCCATCGTGCCGCCGCTGGGCGCCATGGCCAACGCTATCGCCGCTGCCACCGGGGTTCGCATGGGCTCGATCCCGATGTCGCCGCCACGGCTGCTGAAGGCGATTGAGGAGAAGGCGTAGGATTGTAGGTCGGGTAGTGCCTTCGCAAGACCCGGCATCTATGCAGCGAGCGCACTGCAAATGATGTTGGGCCACGCAGAGGCTGTTACCGCCGCGAATGTGGAATTTGTTCCCCAGATGTTGGGTCGCGCGAAGAGCTTGACCCAACCTACATATCGTAGGTCATGACACTCACCTCCCGCCCGCAACGCCACCGTCCCGGTATGAAACCGAAAAAGGCGCCTGCCGTGATACCCGCAACTCTCGTGCCGCAAAAACTCACTGTCCGCCTCGGTGGTCCGCTGATGTCGGCGGCGGGCGGTGACACGGTGTTCGAGGTCGAGGCCATGGACATCATGACCATGCTGGAGCGCCTCGGCGAAAAATACCCCAAGCTGAAGCCGGTCCTAGCCAAAAGCGTCACCGTCGTCGTCGACGGCCACGTCTATCGCGGCGCCTGGCTACAACCGCTTAAAGCGGGCAGCGAAATCTATTTACTGCCGCCGCTGTCGGGGGGGTGAGGGCGCCGCTGCAAAACCGCAAAGAGAGTGCCACCTCATGCTCATTGGAACCTGCCATTGTGGCTCGATTGGCTGGACCTTCGAGGGAATGCCTGAATCGGTCACGGCCTGCAACTGCACGCTTTGCCGCCGCTACGGCGTGTTGTGGATCTATGACTACGAAGGCGAGCGGATCAAAATCTCAGGCCCAAGCGCTGTTTACACGCGCCATGATCGAAGCGACCCTGCGCTGGAAATCCACTTCTGCGGCCGTTGCGGGTGCGTGACCAGCTGGCGCGGTCTCAAGCTCGACGCTGGCCGCCGCCGCATCGCCGTCAATTTGCGGCTGACCGAGCCTGGTCCGGTCGCTCATCTGCCAATTGATCATTTCGACGGCCTCGAAAAGTTTGATGATCTACCGCGTGACGCCCGCTGCGTATCGGATATGTGGTTTTGAGACGGGACAATTTGCGCAGAGTGGTTGCTCTAAAAATACGTGCCCTGGAACGCCGCCGCATCGTCCGACAATCCTGCGATCTTGTTCGTCGCCTGACGATAGAATTTGAAATTGAGCTCGGTCCCTGGCTGGCCGTCTTGCCAGTCCGTGAGATGCTGGAGCTCACTGCGCCCCAGCGAGCGCTTGGCGAGCGCGGTGCGTTTGATGGAGACGGTCACACGAGGCGTCTGCCGGGCGATGCCGGGCGTCTAGTACCCACTATCAGGAGTAGCTAGCACGTATGACGAACAAGGAAGCTCGCCGGGCAGGAACGGCGCGCCGCGATCAGACGTACTAGCTAGTCGGCCGTGAAGAATTGCCAACCCTTTGATCCGGAATGCGAAACGGCCTGAATTGTATCGTGGGCGTTGCAAGATTTCAACGGTTGCACAGCGATTTCCTTGCAAATCGCGTTGGCCGATTGAACTGAACCGCTACCGC
>JANYHF010000056.1 GCA_025359185.1 Hyphomicrobiaceae bacterium
CGAATGTCGCCCAGGTGTTGGGTCGCGCGAAGGCTTGACCCAACCTACGCCATCGCCCCACTCATCGCCATGCGCTTGGTGCGGCGGCGCTGCACGGAGGAGGCGATGTGCATCCCCTCGCGGTATTTGGCGACGGTGCGCCGCGCAATGTCCATGCCCGAGGCCTTCAGCATATCGACCAGCTTGTCGTCCGACAGGATGTCCTCGGCCCGCTCGGCGTCGATCATCTGCTTGATGCGATGGCGGACGGATTCCGACGAATGCGCCTCGCCCTCGGCCGATGAGGCGATGGAGGAGGTGAAAAAGTATTTCAGCTCAAAGATGCCGCGATTGGTAGCGAGATATTTGTTTGAGGTGACACGCGACACCGTCGACTCGTGCATCCCGATAGCGTCGGCGACAGTCTTGAGGTTGAGCGGGCGCAAATGCTGCACGCCATAGGCAAAGAACGCATCCTGTTGGCGCACGATCTCTTCCGACACCTTGAGAATGGTACGAGCGCGCTGGTCGAGGCTTTTCACCAGCCAGTTGGCGGTTTGCAGGCATTCCTGCAGATACACCTTGTCCTTACTGTTCTTGGCCGAACTTGCCACCACCGAAAAATAGCTCTGATTGACGAGCACTTTGGGCAGCGTCTCAGAATTTAGCTCCACGCGCCAAGCCCCATCACTGCGTGGGCGAACAATCACGTCTGGCACAACTGTCTGCACAATGACGGAACCGAATTTGAGGCCGGGTTTCGGGTTGAGCCCACGGATTTCAGCGATCATCTCCGACAATTCGGACTGATCGACTTTGCACAGTCGGCGCAACGCTGGAAGGTTGTGCTGGGCGAGCAGGTGCAGGTTATCGATCAGTGTGCCGATGACGCTGTCGTAGCGGTTGCTCTCTTTCAGCTGCAACGTCAGGCATTCCGCCAAAGAGCGGGCGCAGCAACCGGCGGGGTCGAGCCGTTGCAGGCTGCGTAGCGTATCTTCAACCAAAGCCAGCGGCGCATCGAGGCGCTCGGCCACATCGTCTAAATCGCCCCGCAGATATCCCGTCTCATCCACCAAATCGACCAGATTGGTGGCGATCAGCCGCCGCACCGGATCTGCGAACGCCAGCGGCAACTGCTCGCGCAGGTGATCGTGCAGCGTCTTTTCCTCAGCCAGCGTTGCATCGAGATTGAACTCGCCGTCATCGATCGACTGTGAGCTGCTGCGGGTGCTGGCCCAACCGCTGTCCATCGGCATACTGTGGTCTGATACGCCGGCCTCGGGATCGATATTCTCGTAGGCCGTGTCGAGAGCGGCGGCCGGATCAGCGGCAGCCTCACCGCTCGCGAGCCATTCGTCGGCACCCTGAGCTTCCGGGCCGTCGTCGCCAGCAGCGGCTCGCTCCGGTTCGGCCACGACGGGTTCGGCATAGTCGTCCGGACGCTCAAGCAGCGGGTTGCGCTCCAGCTCGGTCTCGACAAACGAATTGAGTTCGATGTTCGACAGCTGCAGCAGCTTGATCGCCTGCTGCAGTTGCGGGGTCATGACGAGTGCCTGACCCTGTCGAAGTTCGAGCTTTGCCGATAACGCCATAACACCACTGTCCCTGAAGCCTGTTGCCCAAGCAATACGCCTCGCCAATTACGGTTCACTTAACTGCAAGAAGATTCACCGGATTTTAACCCTGTTTCGATCTATGCCCGTCAGATTGGCATAAAAACGCTGCCGGTCTGCCCGGTCCTGGTATGCCGGACCAAATTGTTCACCGCTTCATTTTTATTATGGCCGGGTCAAGCCGGGCCATGTTCTTGGTCTCAAACGGCTTTGACAGAACACCGTGTCATGGCTGCCCAGCGTTCCCCGAGCTGGAGTGTCGTGTGGGAATCTGACACCAATCTCGTCCTTCACTGCCATGACGAAATTGGTTTGTTCGGGGTACCTTCATGACCACCACGCCCACCTTGCGCGACTATCTGGCGCTGCTGGCCCTCGGCGCGGTGTGGGGCGGCAATTTCCTGCTGATCAAGATTGGTGTGGCGACCATTCCGGCGACCAGCTTTGCGGTCTTGCGGCTGATCGTTGCGGCCGTCGTGATTGCGGGGCTGGCAGTGCGGGCGGGGGAGTCGTTCGCGTTTCCACAAAAGAGCTGGGGTCCGATCCTGCTGGCGTCGATCTCGGGCAATGCGCTGCCCTTTATCTTGATCGGTTGGGGCCAGCAACGGGTGGATGCGGGCATTGCTGCGATCTGTATGGGCGTGATGCCGCTGGCGACGATCCTCCTGGCGCACGCCCTCACGTTTGACGAAAAGCTGACGGTGCGCAAACTCATTGGCGTGCTGTTCGGTTTTGCCGGTCTCATCGTGCTGATTGGCCCCAAGTCGCTGATGGGCTTGGGCTCGCAAGCCGTCGCCGAAATCGCCATCTGCCTCGGGGCCGTCTGCTATGGCGTCAACGCCCTCGCCACCAAAGCCCTGCGCGGACTTCCACTGATCGCAGTTGCGGCCGTGACCTTTGCACTGTCGGCCATCATCGATCTGCCCTTTGCCATCGTCTGGGACCACCCCTGGGACTTGCGCCCCAGCTGGCAGTCGCTGCTGGCGATGTTCGTTTTGGCGGCGCTGCCAACGGGCCTGGGCACGCTCGGGATGTTCGATCTCATCCGGCGGCTGGGCGTGTCTTTCTTTTCGCAGATCAACTTTATCGTGCCGGTGTTTGGCGTGCTATGGGGCGCGCTGTTGCTGGGCGAGACACCGCCGGCCAATGCACTGGCTGCGCTTGGTCTGATCCTGGCGGGGATCGCGGTCACGCGCCGCCGTCCGGCAACCGCCGCCGCATAGTCTGGCCCGCATGCGGCAAACCGTACGTCGCAGGGCGTGTTGCGCTACCTGCAGGGCGTATGCTAGGGGATCGCGTCTAGATCCGGGTCACTGGCGGTCCCCGGCCGCCAAGAAACCAACAATTCTTCAATATTTCAGCAATCTGGTTGCCCTCACGGCTAGGGGCACCAACCGGCGGGCGGGAGCTTACCTGTGGCAGGCGACGAATCGATTGTGTCAGGCGTGCCCGGCCGCTATGCGACGGCGCTATTTGATCTGGCCAAGGATCAGGGCGCAGTTGACGTGGTCGCCAAGGATCTTACCGTCATCGATGGCTTGCTGCATGAAAGCGCCGATCTGATGCGGCTGGTGCGCAGCCCAGTGTTTTCGGCTGATGATCAGGCTAAGGCGCTCACGGCGGTGCTCGGCAAAGCTGGCGTCTCAGAGCTGACACTCAATTTTATCAAAGTGATCGCCCGCAATCGCCGCCTGTTCGGCCTTGGCGACATGATCCGTGATTTCCGCCTAATCTTTGCCCGCATGAAGGGCGAAGTGACGGCCGATGTGACCTCCGCGCAGCCGTTGACCGATGCGCAGCGCACGCAGTTGCTCGAGCAGCTGAAAACGTCGCTGGGCAAGAACGTGCAGCTCAACACTACCGTTGATCCCTCCATTCTCGGCGGCCTGATCGTCAAGGCGGGCAGCCGGATGATCGATTCGTCAATCAAAACCAAACTCAACACTCTCAAGTTTGCCATGAAAGAGGTGCGCTGATGGAAATCAGAGCGGCAGAAATTTCGTCGATCCTCAAGGATCAGATCAAGAATTTCGGCAAGGAAGCCGAAGTCTCGGAAATCGGTCAGGTGCTGAGCGTGGGCGACGGTATTGCTCGTGTGTATGGCCTGGACAAAGTGCAGGCGGGTGAGCTCGTCGAATTCCCTGGCGGCATCCGCGGCATGGCGCTGAACCTCGAAGTCGACAATGTCGGCTGCGTGATCTTCGGCGACGACCGTTCCATTAAAGAGGGCGACACGGTCAAACGCACTGGCGCCATCGTCGATACGCCGGTCGGCAAGGGGCTTTTGGGGCGTGTTGTCGATGCGCTCGGTAATCCCATCGATGGCAAGGGCCCGATCAAGTTCGAAAAACGTTCGCGCGTTGACGTCAAAGCGCCCGGGATCATTCCCCGAAAGTCGGTGCACGAACCGGTACAGACGGGCCTCAAAGCCATCGACGCGCTGATTCCAATCGGCCGCGGCCAGCGCGAGCTGATCATCGGCGACCGTCAGACCGGCAAGACAGCGGTTGCGCTCGACACCTTCCTCAACCAGAAGCCGATCAATGCTGGCACGGATGAGAGCGCAAAACTCTATTGCATCTATGTCGCCGTCGGCCAGAAGCGGTCCACGGTCGCCCAATTCGTCAAGCAACTCGAAGAGCGTGGCGCGCTGGAATACTCGATCATCGTTGCAGCCACCGCCTCCGATCCGGCGCCGATGCAGTTCCTTGCTCCCTTCACCGGCTGCGCCATGGGTGAATTCTTCCGCGACAACGGAATGCACGCGGTCATTGTGTATGACGATCTCTCCAAGCAGGCCGTCGCCTACCGTCAGATGTCGCTGTTGTTGCGCCGCCCGCCTGGCCGCGAAGCTTATCCGGGCGACGTGTTCTATCTCCATTCGCGTTTGCTGGAGCGCGCCGCCAAACTGAACAAGGACAATGGCTCAGGCTCGCTGACGGCTCTGCCGATCATTGAGACCCAAGCCAACGACGTGTCGGCCTACATCCCGACCAACGTGATTTCGATCACGGACGGTCAGATCTTCTTGGAAACCAACCTGTTCTACCAGGGCATCCGTCCGGCCGTGAATGTCGGTCTGTCGGTGTCACGCGTGGGCTCGTCGGCTCAGATCAAGGCGATGAAGCAGGTTGCCGGTAAGATCAAGGGTGAGCTGGCGCAGTACCGCGAGATGGCGGCGTTTGCTCAGTTCGGTTCGGACCTCGACGCCGCCACCCAGAAGATGCTCGCCCGTGGCGCGCGCTTGACGGAATTGCTCAAGCAGCCGCAGTTCTCGCCACTGAAGGTCGAGGAGCAGGTGGCGGTGATTTATGCTGGCACCAACGGCTATCTCGATGCGATACCAGTGACGGCGGTCGGCAAGTTCGAGAACGAGTTGCTGCGCACGCTGCGTGACAAGGGCAAGGATATCCTCGACGGCATTCGGGATAAGAAAGAATTGACGGCCGACCTGGGCGCCAAACTCAAGGCTGCCATCGATACGTTCGCCAAGGGCTTTTCTGCGTAGTTTTGACTCCTGAACAAACGTCACGCCAATCATGAAGGCCGTGAGCTGAAGGAAATTGTGACGGATGGCCTCGCTAAAAGAACTGCGCAACCGCATCGCCTCCGTGAAGGCGACGCAAAAGATCACCAAAGCCATGCAGATGGTGGCGGCGGCGAAACTGCGCCGGGCGCAGGAAGCGGCAATGGCGGCGCGGCCCTATGCTCAGCGTATGGACCGGGTGCTGGCCAATCTTGGCGGACGGGCGGCGGGTCAGCAGGGCGCGTCGCCGTTGCTGGCGGGCACCGGCAAGCAGGACATGCATCTGCTGGTCGTCTGCGCGGCGGATCGCGGTCTGTGCGGCGGCTTCAACACATCGATCGTGCGGTTGGCCAGGGAACATATCCGTAAGCTGATGGCCGAGGGCAAGACGGTCAAGATCCTCTGCGTCGGCCGCAAGGGCATGGATCAGCTGCGTCGCGACTACAGCAAGAACATCGTTGAGACGATTGAACTGAAGGAAGTCAAGCGCGTCGCGTTCGCCAACGCCAAGGCGATTGGCGACAACGTACTCGCCCGCTTTGCCGCCGGCGAGTTCGACGTCTGCACCCTGTTCTATTCCGAATTCAAGTCTGTCATTTCGCAGAAGCCGACGGCGTTGCCGCTGATACCAGCCAAAGTTCCCACACTGGCCGTCGCCGGTGATGCGCCCAAGAGTCAAGCCGTCCCCGAATACGAGCCGTCCGAAGAGCAGATCCTCGACCGTTTGCTGCCGTTGAACATCTCAACACAGATTTTCCGTGCCCTGCTGGAGAACGCAGCCTCCGAGCAAGGCTCGCGCATGAGCGCCATGGACAACGCGACGCGCAACGCCGGCGACATGATCAACAAGCTGTCGATCACGTATAACCGCAGCCGTCAGGCGCAGATCACGAAGGAGCTGATCGAGATCATCTCGGGCGCGGAGGCGGTGTGACACGTCCGAAGGTGGCGTGGTAGGGTGGCAGGGTCGATTATCGGACGATGGAGCGGACAATGCAGAACGGCGGCATGCGGGAAGCAGAGACGGGCTATGTGTTCGGCGATTCGAAGCAACTGGTTGGCTCGGTGCGCCGGTTGAGCGAGTTTGGACCAGCTTATGAGGTGCTGAAACTGGTCAGCGACTCGGAAGCATTGATCCATGTATTCAGCACAGGCGAACAAGTGGCGCTGAAGATCGAAGACATCATGTCGGACCCGATTTCTGAAACGATTCCGTAGTAGGATTCATGTTTGCGATAGCTTTCGATCTGACCGTGGCGGAAGCCGACTCGCACCATCCCAAGGGTTACCAGGGAGCGTATGCTGATATTCGTAGGGCAGTGAGCAAACACGGTTTCGAGTGGGTCCAGGGCAGCGTCTATATGAGCGAGAGCGACATATCTGGCGGATATCGCATCTGTCACAGAGGCGCTGAAGGCGATGCCGTGGTTCCCGCATAGCATTCGGGATATCCGAATATTCAGGGTCGAGAACTGGTCGGACTTTACACCGTTCATGAAGACGAAAATGTGAGCGGTGAGGTTTACGATCAATTGCGGCGTGTTTACCTGCCCTTCAGTTCGTGGGCAGGTCTGATTCCGGCACTGATTAATTGAAAATTTAGTGACATTGAACTGGACGAGACAGCAAGACGGCAAGCCATTGATGAATTGATCGAAGGCTAGGCGATTGGTACGAGAGCATCATTCGAATACGAAGGACGGGTACAATGGCAGACAGACGGATCGGCAAGGTACGCCAAGTGACGGGCGCGGTTGTGGACGTGCAGTTCGAGGCGGGACACTTGCCCGCGATTTTGAACGCACTCGAAACCACCAACCAGGGTTCTCGTTTGGTGCTCGAAGTGGCGCAGCATTTGGGTGAAAGCACCGTGCGCACCATCGCCATGGACTCGACCGAAGGACTCGTGCGCGGGCAGGATGTTACCGATACCGGCGACTCGATCACCGTGCCCGTCGGCCCCGAGACCCTCGGGCGCATCATGAACGTGGTGGGCGACCCGGTGGACGAAGCCGGCCCGATCAAGACCGCGCAGCGCCGTGGCATTCATCAGCCCGCGCCCTCGTTCGCCGAGCAATCGACAGAATCTGAAATTCTCAACACCGGCATCAAGGTCGTTGATCTGCTCGCTCCCTATGCCAAGGGCGGCAAAATCGGCCTGTTCGGCGGCGCGGGCGTCGGCAAGACCGTGCTCATCCAGGAGCTGATCAACAACATCGCCAAGATGCATTCGGGCTACTCGGTGTTTGCGGGCGTGGGCGAGCGCACGCGCGAAGGCAACGACCTGTTCCACGAGTTCATCGAATCGAAGGTCAACGCCGATCCGAAGAACCCGGAGGCTGGCGTGCAATCCAAATGCGCGCTGGTGTTCGGCCAGATGAACGAGCCGCCGGGCGCGCGTGCCCGCGTCGGCTTGTCGGGCCTCACGGTCGCCGAATACTTCCGCGACCAGGGCCAGGACGTGCTGTTCTTCGTCGACAACATCTTCCGCTTTACTCAAGCCGGTTCCGAAGTGTCGGCGCTGCTCGGGCGCATCCCGTCGGCCGTGGGCTATCAGCCGACCCTCGCCACCGACATGGGGGCGCTGCAGGAGCGCATCACCTCCACGCAAAAGGGCTCGATCACCTCCGTGCAGGCCATTTACGTGCCCGCCGACGACTTGACCGACCCCGCGCCCGCTACCTCGTTCGCGCATTTGGACGCGACCACAGTGCTTGACCGGTCGATCTCGGAAAAAGGCATCTATCCCGCCGTCGATCCGCTCGGCTCAACTTCGCGCATGCTCGACCCGCGCGTCGTCGGCCAGGAACACTACGACGTTGCCCGTCGGGTGCAGCAGATCTTGCAGCGCTACAAGGCGCTGCAAGACATCATCGCCATTCTCGGCATGGATGAGCTGTCGGAAGAAGATAAAGTCGCCGTCGCCCGCGCCCGCAAGATCGAACGCTTCCTCAGCCAGCCGTTCTCGGTCGCCGAAGCCTTCACCGGCCTCAAGGGCGAGCAAGTTCCACTTGCCGACACCATCAAGGGCTTCAAGGGCCTTTGCGAAGGCACCTATGATCATCTGCCCGAGCCCGCCTTCTACATGGTCGGCAACATCGAGCAGGCGATTGCCAAGGCCCAGAAACTTGCGGCCGAAGCCGCCTAAGACAAGATTGCATCCGGGAAGGAGACAGCATGGCAAACGAAGACAAGGGCGGCGCGCCACAAGTGTCGAAGTTCGGCAAGTGCTGCACGGACTTGAAGGAGGTCCTCGAAGCCGAGGACTTCGATCCGCTGGTCTATGAGGCCGAGGACGGCGTGCTCTATCTGTCGGTCGGCATCCTCGATATCGACGACGGCAGCGAAGCCAGCGAAAGCGCCGACGACGATGACGAGGAAGGCTCCGGCTTTCTCGATCATCCGGTTTATTTCTGCCCGTTCTGCGGCACCAAGCTGCAAACGCCAGAAGAGGTCGAGGCGAAAGCGCACGACGCATAAATGCGGTGTTTTTGCGGGTTTTTCCCGCCCCACCCCTACCTTGTTCCTCCCCCCTTAAGGGGGAGGAGACGATGGGGCCGCGAGTTGGAAATTTTGATCCCCTAGCGTCCCTTCCCCCTTGAGGGGGAAAGGAGAGGATGGGGGTGGGGCGGGAAAGCCTCGCAACAAGACAAAAAGGCCCGTAGCTATGAGCACGTTCAAGTTCGAACTCGTATCGCCCGAAAAACTGCTGGTCTCGGGCGAGGCCGAGCAGGTCGTGGTGCCGGGCTCCGAGGGCGACTTCACCGTCCTGCCGGGCCACGCGCCCGTCTTGTCCACGTTGCGCCCCGGCATCATCGACGTGCGGCTGTCAGGAGGCAAAACCCAACGGCTCTATGTGCAGGGCGGGTTTGCGGAAGTCGATCCGGCCAGCCTGACCATCCTCGCCCAAAGCGCCACCGAAATCGCCGAAGCGGGTCCGGGGTGGCTGGCCGAAGAGCGCAAGCGAGCCGAAGCGGCTGTGGGTGCGGCCAACGACGACGAATCCCAATTCCTGGCCCACGCCTCAGTTGCGGCGCTGGCGGGGTTGTAGCGGAATGAGGGTCTTAGCGACGAGGCTTCGTCTTTGTGGCAGCTGGTGAACCTGATGCTGACGCTGTTTTGATGGCTCAGTAAATGGTTTTCCAGCGCTTGAACGCCCGGACATCCGCGAGCGACAGCTTGAACCATTCGCCTCTCAGTCGCTTGGCTTCGAACCGCCGGTGCCAGTAGTTTTCAACCCCGAACGGGTCGTCGGTCTTGATGGTGTAAACTTTTGCCATTGCATAGGGCATCTGGGTGGCGACCTCGCCGTAGCGCCGATCGGGATCAGCCGAGGCACCGATTTTGTAGTCGGAGCGGAACTTGAGCAGGTAGACGTAGCCGACCGACTGAGAGGTGCCGACCGGTTCGTCCAGCACGTTGTCAATTGGTGCGAGTTTGATGGCGCGATTGCAAATCTCCAACACATGATTGAATTGGGGACCGGCGGAGCAGAAAACCAGTAGTTTGGCAGGAAGTCCCGCCATCGGGCCGAGTTTGCGCCATACCTTGTCACTTGGAAATTCTTTTTCTGAAAAAGCCCGCATTCTGATTTCACTAACTGTTGGAAAGCGGCCCAGTTCCATGACGAAGACAGCTAATTTCTCCAGCAAAAGCGCTTCTTCGATTGGTAGCTGCTTCTGGTTTGGCTCCAGCCCAGCCTCGATAAGTGCGTCACTCCACTTGCTCCAACGTCGGCCGCGCCAGTCGTGTACCTTGATGCCTGTTTCAGACGCGAAGCGCCTATGTCCAATAGCAATCCCGCCGTTCTCGGACGCAGTTCTCTGGATCTCTTTGAGTATGTGGGCTTTGTCAGTCATGTTTTGCGTCTGGTCCTTGCGGCGACCGAAATGTGTAGATGACGGCAGTGCTTCTAAGACGGCGCTTTGGCCATCAAAGGACCGCGGCAATACCCTTTTGATTGACGATCGCGAGCAACCGCGCTGCCGCTCCGCGCGGGCGCTTTTCCTCGCGCTCCCACTGGCTCAAAGTGCTGATGGCGACGTTGAGAAAACGAGCGAAGACCGCTTGGCTCATGTTCGCACGTGCGCGCATGGCGACGATCTCGGCGCCGCTTGGAGCCGCGACGCGAGGCAGCTTGGCCATATCCACGTCACGTGCCGTGACCTTGGCGAGTGTCGCGGCACTGACAATGCCCGCGCGATGCAAGCCCTCAGCTGCCGACTTGATCTCGGCACGCATCCGTTGCGCTCCCGTTTGCTTCTTACTCATCGAGAATCTCCATCAATTCGTTGTCGGCTATGCCTTGCTCGATCGCCGTTTCAGTGGCGGCCAGCAAATCGGCGCCAATCAAACACCAATGCGCGAGGTCGTCCGGTGCAATATTGTCTTTTGCATTCTTGGCGAAGCCGAAAAGGAACACCGCGCGTTTTCCTGCCTGGTAGGCGATGATGGTGCGGTAGCCACCCCGCTTCCCTTGCCCTGGTCGGGCGACCCGCCGGTTGCCCCGTTTCCCTGGGACCATAGTCTGGAGTACTATGAGGAGAAGTGCCGCCTGAGAATTTTGGCCTAGCGGGCCAAGCACGGGGTTTGAATCATCCCGCACCGCACCATAATTCACCGCTTGACTTGTGCGCTGCACAATGAGATACGATCTCACCGTTCGGATGAACGGCTTTACGGTGCTCCAGCCGCGTGTAGGGACAGGTTCTTGGTCGAAAGGCCTCTTGTCGTCCCCCCTGTTGAGCGCCCTGAACGACTTCCCAACCGACAGCCCAGGACACGCGGGGCGTCTCCCAAGACAGCCGCGTCCCACGCGTGAGTTTCGCAGCCATTGAGCTTGCGGACCCGTGCTGGGCGCGGCGCCATTTGAAAGCATACCACTTGACCACTTTTGAAAGCCTCGGCCTCGCCCCCAATCTCTTGAAGGCGCTGATCGAAGAGGGCTACACAGTCCCCACCCCTATCCAGACGCAGGCCATTCCTGTCGTCCTCAAAGGCACCGACCTGCTCGGTATCGCCCAGACCGGCACCGGCAAAACGGCCGCCTTCGCCCTGCCCATCATGCAGCGCCTCGCCAAAGATCCGCGTCCGCCGATGCGCAAGTCCGTGCGCGTTCTCGTGCTCAGCCCGACGCGTGAACTGGCCAGCCAGATCGCCGAGAGCTTCAAGACTTACGGCCGTCACCAGGGCATTTCCGTTGGCATCGTCTTCGGCGGCGTTGCGCAGGGCCCGCAGCGGGCCATGCTGGCACGCGGCGTTGATGTGCTGGTCGCGACGCCCGGCCGGCTGCTCGACCACATGCAGCAGGGCAGCGTTGACCTCAAAGGCACCGAAATTCTGGTGCTCGACGAGGCCGACCAGATGCTCGATCTCGGCTTTGTGCTGCCGATCCGCCGCATCGTGTCAAAACTCTCAACCAAGCGCCAGACGCTGTTCTTCTCGGCCACCATGCCGGCTGAAATCGGCAAGCTCGCGGGTGAGTTCCTGCGTGATCCGGTGAAGGTTTCGGTGGCTCCGGCGGCCACGACCGTCGAACGGGTGGACCAGCGGATTATTCACATCGAAGTCAACAAGAAGCGGTCGCTGCTGGTTGAGCTGTTCAAAAACCCAAATCTGACGCGTACCTTGGTCTTTACGCGGACAAAACGTGGTGCCGATAAAGTGGCTGCTCATCTGGATGCCCACGGCATCGAGGTCGCCGCAATTCACGGCAATAAGAGCCAGAACCAGCGCGAGCAGGCCCTGGCCTCCTTCAAGGCCGCCAAGATCCGCGTGTTGGTCGCGACCGACATTGCCGCTCGTGGCATCGACGTCGATCTGGTCAGCCATGTGATCAATTTTGAGCTGCCCGACGTGCCCGAGAGCTATGTCCACCGCATCGGCCGCACGGCGCGCGCAGGGGCATCGGGCTCGGCCATCTCCCTGGTGGATTCGTCCGAGCGCACGCAGTTGCGTGATATCGAGCGCGTCACACGCCAGACCATTCCGGCTGAAGACCGTCGCAATGACACGGGGCTGACCCCCGACAAATCGGTGGCGCGTGACGAGGACCGTCCGCGCCGTGGTGCAGGCCCCGGCCAGCGTCAGGGCCGCCGTCCGGCTCAAGGTGGCCGCAGCGACGCGGGGTCAAACCGCAGCGCTCGTCCGCCGCGTGAACGGAACGGCGATGCCGACCGTCCGGTCTACGCCAACAAGCCGGCCCGCACCCGGTCCGATCGCAGCGACAGCGGCGATCACTCTGCGCCGCGGGCAGCCAAGCCAACGCAGCCGATGGGCCGCACCAATGACGGAGAACGCGGTGGCATCCGCCATCGCGCCGCCACGGCAAAGCCGGCGTCGGCTAGCCACTCGGATGCCCCAGCCGCTGCGGGCAAAAGCCGCTCAAACGGCAATGGCGATGCAGCGGGCCTCTCGGGCCTGAACTTCATGCGCAACTCGTCCAAAGAGCCGCGCGCGCAACAGCGCCGTCCCGCCGCCACGCGCGGCCCGCGCCAGCACTAATCTGCTCACGAAAATAAAAACAGGCGCTTACGGTTTATCCGTAGGCGCCTGTGCCAAAATGGGGGGGGCTGTAGGCAGATGGCTACTCTGCCATCCCTTCCGTCATCCGGTATGCGCTGCGGCATCCTTCATGACGCTTCGCTGATCCTGGATCTTGCTTGCGGTTCAAGCGCCTGTCCGATGCACAAGGTCCCGTGCCGGCGGCGCACCGTAAGCACGCTGCGCTGCGCACGGGATGACGACTGCTCGACTACACCATCCACCAGCGCTGGAAGATATTGCCGCCGTCGTGGTCGGCGTTTGAATTGAGGTCGCCATGGGCGACTTTGGTGGAATGGGCTGAGACGAAGTTGTTGAACATCAGCACCACAGCGCCGCCATCGTCATGCAGGATCTGTTGCATTTCGGTGTATTGATCCGCACGCTTCTTATCGTCAGTCTCGGCCCGGGCTGACTTGAGCAGATCGTTGAACTTGGGGTTCTTCCAGAACGAGTCGTTCCAGGTGGCGCCAGCCGCATAGGCCGTCGAGAACATGCCGTCGGCTGTCGGCCGCCCGCTCCAATAGGACATGCACCAGGGCTTCTTCATCCACACCACATCCCAATAGCTGTCGTTGGCCTCCTTGATGACATTGATCTCGATACCCGCCTTGCGAGCTGACGCCTTCATCAACAATGCCGCATCGACCGCGCCAGCAAACGCTGCATCAGATGCCGACAGATCAATTTTCAGGTTGGTGATATTGGCGCCCTTGAGGATGGATTTCGCCCGTTCCGGATCGTAGTGATATTTCGGCTCAGGAGACGTTGCGTATTTGATCGAGGGCGCCAGCGGCACGTCATTGCCGGGCGTGCCGTAGCCGCTCAGCACCTTCTTTACCAGCTCGTCGCGGTTGATCGCCCATTTCAGCGCCTGGCGCACATTCGCGTTGTCAAACGGGGCCTGG
The DNA here is from genome assembly GCA_025359185.1 of Hyphomicrobiaceae bacterium. Classification (GTDB taxonomy): domain Bacteria; phylum Pseudomonadota; class Alphaproteobacteria; order Rhizobiales; family Hyphomicrobiaceae; genus JANYHF01. The sequence goes on from JANYHF010000056.1 coordinate 13,569, forward strand.
GTGCAATTCATCGGCGCGACGTAGTGGCCAAAGCCGGTGACCTCGGTCACGAGGACGCCCTTTTTGCGCTTCAGCTGTTGGATGGCCTTAAGATCCACACGGTCGGTATAGTGGACCAGCCCGGTCATCAGCGCGTTCTGGCGGGCGGCGGGGTCGGCGATGGTTTGGAGTTCGACATCATCGAACCAGGCGGCGTCGGAATGGTGGTAATTGGGATTGCGGTGGGCCGTCAGCTTGATGCCGGGTTCGAATTTGTCCATGACGTAGGGGCCCGTGCCGATGCCAGCCGCGAAGTCCGGCTTGCCGGCGTTGGACGCGAAAATCGGCAGGTGGTAGTCACTGGCGACATAGGGAAAGTCAGCGCTGGCGTCCCTCAGCGTAAAGATCACCGTATTGGGGCCATCGGCCTTGATGTCAGCGACGCCGCTCAAAGCGGACTTCACCGCAGATTTCGATTTGGCGTCCCGGTGATAATTGTAGTTGGCAACCACGTCGTCCGGCGTCAGTGACTTGCCATTGTGAAATGTGACACCCTTGCGTAATTTGAAGGCCCAGGTCTTGGCGCCGTTCGACGGCTCGAAGCTTTCGGCAAGATCGGGCTGTACGCCATTCTTGGTGTCGATGGACACGAGGCCGTTACCAACGATCTGCCCAGCATCAGCCATGAACTGATTGGCCCAGTTTGCCGGGTCAAACGTGTCCGTCGTGGCGCCGTGGCCGATGGCCATCTTGAACGAGCCACCCTTCTTGGGTGTTGGCACCACGGTCGCCGCGAAAACGCTGTCCGCCGCCGCAACGGTCAGCCCCGCCGCCAGGCCCAATTGGATGAAGTCGCGCCGGCTCATGCGGCCGCGGCTCACTTCGCCACTCATCCAGGTCATGCGTTTGTCGTCGGACATGCCAGCCACCCTTTGCGCTTGCAGAATGCCGATTATGAATACAACAACAGAAGCAAATCGCAATGGAACACCCGTGTCGTTTTCGAGGCAGCGAGAGAAAGGTTTTGCTGGAATGGCGCAAAGCACACAGCGGCCGTTTGAGGTGGTCGAAAACTTGTGGATTCCGCTCCAGGACGGCACGCGGCTTGCGGCGCGGGTGTGGATGCCGGACAGTGCGGCGCAGCGGCCCGTGCCCGCTATCCTCGAACATCTGCCCTACCGTAAGCGCGACGGCACCTGTTTGCGCGACGAGTCCACTTATCCGGTGTTCGCTGCGGCGGGCTATGCGGGGGTGCGGGTGGATATGCGCGGCTGCGGCGACAGCGACGGCCTGATGACAGACGAGTACACGGCGCAGGAGTTGTCGGACGCTTGCGAAGTGATCGCTTGGCTGGCGGCGCAACCCTGGTGCACCGGCGCCGTCGGCATGATGGGCATCAGCTGGGGCGGGTTCAATGCGCTGCAGGTGGCGGCGTTGCGGCCCCCGGCGCTGAAGGCGGTGATCAGCCTCTCAACGACAGTGGACCGCTTCAACGACGACATCCACTACAAGGGCGGCGCGCTACTGTCGGCCAATCTGTCGTGGTCGTCCTATATGCTCTGCTACTCGTCGCGGCCGCCTGATCCGGCACTGGTGGGCGAGCGCTGGCGGGAGATGTGGCTGAACCGGCTGGAGCATGAGCCGCTACTGCTGACAACCTGGCTCAGGCACCAGACGCGGGATGCGTACTGGAAGCACGGCTCGGTCTGCGAGGACTATTCTGCCATCGAGGTGCCGGTGCTGGCCATCGGCGGCTGGGGCGACGGGTATAAGAATGCGCCCACGGCGTTAGTAGAAAATCTCAAGGGGCCAGCGAAAGCGATCACCGGCCCGTGGATTCACAAATATCCGCATTTCGCCTGGCCGAAACCGCGCGCCGATTTCCATGGCGAGGCCATCCGCTGGTGGGATCGCTGGTTGAAGGGGGTGGAGAACGGAGTGGAAGAGCTGCCGGCGTACCGCGCCTACATTACCGAGAACATCCGGCCGTCGCATAAGCGCGATTTCGATCCGGGGCGGTGGGTGGCGGAGGCGGCGTGGCCGTCGAAGGCGATTGAGCCGATGGTGCTGTCTCTATTGCCCGATGGCGCGCTGAAGGAAGTGAACGGACGGCCAGCGGCGGGCAAGCGCAGCATCAAGTCCCCGCAGGATTGCGGCGTGATGAGCGGCGAGTATTTCACGCTGTCGCGCATCGGCGATCTGCCAGCGGATCAACGCATCGATGATGCTGGATCGCTGGTGTTCGAGACCGAGGTGCTGCTCGAAGCCATTGAGATTCTCGGCCGCCCACGATTGACAATCCGCGTCGCCATTGATGCGCCGATTGGCAACATGTTCGCCCGGCTGGTGGATGTGCACCCCGATGGCGCGAGCCAACGTGTCAGCTATGGCGTTTTGAACCTTGCCTATGTGTTCGATCAATCGGAACCCAGACCGATGGATCATGATGACGGGACCAACGTTGGCGTGACGCTCGCCCTCGACGAATGCGGCCACCGATTCCTACCCGGCCACCGGCTGCGCCTATCGATCTCGACGGCCTACTGGCCGCTGGCGCTGCCTCCACCCACGGCGGTCACCGCCACTCTGCACCTCGATCATGATTGCGGCCTGGTCCTGCCGGTACGCAAAGGCGGCGACCGGATCGACACGCCCGAACCCGCCCATCCTGATCCCCTGCCCAAATACCGGCAGCTCACGCCAGAACAGAGCCGCCGCTGGATCGAGCGCGATCTGACGACGGGCCTCACCCACTACCGCCTCATCGATGATAGCGGCGAAACCGAAATCGCCGCCGCCGATGGCCTGATCGCGCGCGAACGCCGCGAGGAGCACTACTCCATCGATCCCACCGATCCTCTCTCGGCCGTCAGCGAGTGCCGCTGGCTGATGACGCGGTCGCGGGGCGACTGGTCGATCCGCACAGAAACCTCAACGAGGCTGACTGCCGATGCCGGACACTTCCACATTGCAGCGACGCTCAAGGCCTTCGAGGGCGAAAAGGAAGTGTTCGCCCGCACTTGGCTGGAGAACATTCTGCGCGGTCAACTGTAACCCGCATCGTCATGGCAGCGAAGGCGGCCATGTCGATCGAGGGGCGATTGACCAATCACTGCCACTTGCGTCAGTGTAGGTGTTTGCAGCCGAGCGGAGCTTTGGGTCATGGCAGCGGACGACGGGATCAAAGCAGGGCGATTGCCGCCAGAGCAATACGCGAAAAACTTCGCCGATCTGCACGCGCCGCTCTCCAGGCACGAGGCCGCCGTCGAAGCCGACCGCTGCTATTTCTGCTACGACGCGCCGTGCATCACCGCCTGCCCGACCGGCATCGACATCCCGATGTTCATCCGCCAGATTGCGGCGGGCAATCCCAAGGGCTCTGCCAAAACCATCCTCGATGCCAACATCATGGGCGGCATGTGCGCCCGCGTCTGCCCGACCGAGACGCTGTGTGAGCAGGCCTGCGTGCGTGAGGCCGCCGAGGGCAAGCCAGTGAAGATCGGGCAGTTGCAGCGGTTCGCAACGGACGCGCTGATGGCAGTGGGGACGCAGCCATTCAAGTGCGCGGCGACGACGGGCAAGCGCGTGGCCATCGTCGGCGCGGGGCCAGCGGGACTGGCCTGCGCGCATCGCCTTGCCATGCACGGCCATGACGTGACGATGTTCGATGCCCGGCCGAAATCCGCCGGGCTCAACGAGTACGGTATCGCCGCTTACAAAGCCGTAGATAACTTCGCGCAAAGAGAAGTGGACTTCATCCTCGGCATCGGCGGCATCAAGATCGAGACCGGCAAGGCGCTCGGCCGCGACCTGACGCTGGATGCGCTGACCAAGGACTATGATGCCGTGTTCCTTGGCATGGGCCTGCCCGGCGTGAACGGCCTCGGCGTGCCGGGCGAGGATTTGAAAGGTGTCGAAGATGCCATCCGCTTCATTGCCGAACTTCGCCAAACCAAGGACCTGGCCAAGCTGTCGGTCGGCCGCCGCATCGTCGTCATCGGCGGCGGCATGACGGCCATCGACGTCGCGGTTCAGTCCAAGCTGCTGGGCGCCGAAGATGTGACAATCCTCTATCGGCGCGGCATAGAGCACATGAAGGCCAGCGTGTACGAGCAGGATCTGGCGCAGACCAAGGGTGTGCGGATCAAGCATGGGCTCCAGCCCAAGGCGATCATTGGCGAAGCAGGCCATGTGACGGCCATCGAATGCGAGTACACGTCTGAAAAGCTCGGCAAGCTCGCGGGCACCGGCGAAACGCTGCGCATCGAAGCCGACATGGTGTTCAAGGCTATCGGCCAGACGTTTGACGGCGATCCGCTCGGCGGCCTAGTCGCCCTAGGCTCCGGCCGCATTAAGGTCGATGCCGAGCGCCGCACCAGCGCGGTCAAAATCTGGGCTGGCGGCGACTGTATCGCGGGCGGCAAAGACCTCACTGTAAGCGCCGTTGAAGACGGCAAACAGGCAGCGGAATCCATCAACAGATTCCTGACGACTGCGGTTTGAGGAGCGATGTTTTTGGACCACAGTCTCCAACTCAAGAGCCCTCATCCTGAGGAGGCCCGTCTCCGGGCCGTCTCGAAGGATGCTGGGATGGCACCGGCCATTCGCGGCGGCAGTACTCACACGACGCAAGCTTCGAGACGCTCCCTTCGGTCGCTCCTCAGCCTGAGGACTGCTGGCCGCTGGAACCAGGAGACCCACCATGGCTGACCTTCGCTCAACCTTTGTTGGCATCAAATCGCCCAATCCGTTTTGGCTGGCGTCTGCGCCGCCAACGGACAAGGAATACAACGTCGTCCGCGCCTTCAAGGCCGGATGGGGCGGCGTGGTCTGGAAGACCCTTGGCGAAGACCCCAACATCGTCAACGTCAACGGCCCGCGCTACGGCTACGTGCATGGGCCGGACCGCCGCCTGATCGGGCTTAACAATATCGAGCTGATCACAGATCGTCCGCTTCAGGTCAATCTCGATGAGATCACTGCCGTTAAGAAGGCCTGGCCGGACCGGGCCATGGTCGTTTCGCTGATGGTGCCGTGCGAGGAGAAGAACTGGGCCGGCATCCTCAAGCGGGTTGAAACAACCGGCTGCGATGGCGTCGAGCTCAATTTTGGCTGCCCGCATGGCATGAGCGAGCGCGGCATGGGCTCTGCGGTGGGCCAGGTGCCCGAATACATCGAGATGGTGGCGCGCTGGTGCAAGGCGCATACGCGCATGCCGGTGATCGTAAAGCTGACGCCGAACATCACCGATGTGCGGCACCCGGCGCGGGCCGCCAAAAAGGGCGGCGCCGACGCGGTGTCGCTGATCAACACCGTGTCGTCAATCGTCAGTGTCGATCTCGACACTTTCTCGCCCAATCCGAGCATCGACGGCAAGGGCTCTCACGGCGGCTATTGCGGCCCGGCCGTGAAACCTATCGCGCTCAATATGGTGGCCGAGATCGCCCGCGATGCCGAGACGCGTGGGTTCCCGATTTCGGGCATCGGCGGCATCACGACTTGGCGCGACGCGGCGGAATTCATGACGCTTGGTGCGGGCAATGTGCAGGTGTGCACGGCGGCTATGACTTATGGCTTCAAGGTCGTGCAGGAAATGATTTCGGGCCTCGAAAACTGGATGGACGAGAAGAGCCACGCCACGCTGGGAGATTTCGTGGGCCGTGCGGTTCCCAATGTCACCGACTGGCAATATCTCAATCTCAACTTTGTGACAAAAGCCAAGATCAACCAGGACCTTTGCATCAAATGCGGCCGCTGCCACATCGTTTGCGAGGACACGTCGCACCAAGCCATCACGTCGATTGTCAATGGCAAGCGGCAGTTTGAGGTGATCGATGCCGAGTGCGTCGGCTGCAATCTGTGCGTCAGCGTCTGCCCGGTGGAAGACTGCATCGACATGGTTGAGATGGCCACCGGCGTTGATCCGCGTACCCAGCGGCCAATTTCGCCGGGCAAGAGCAACTGGACGGCGCATCCCAACAATCCGGGCCGCAAGGTCGCGGCGGAGTAACTTGTGGCAAAAACAGCACCGTCATCCCGGACGCGGCGCAGCATTCTTCATGGTGCGGCGCTGATCCGGGAACGTGTTTGCGACTCTTGCAGTGGACCCGTTCACAAGACCCCGGATCAGCGTCGCATCGATGAACAAACGCTGCGCCGCGCGAGGGATGACGCAACCATAGTATTGAGTGGGACGGTTACACCTCAAGCATCTTGCGCATCGCCTCAAGCTCTTGCCGTCGCTCGGGTGTTGTCTCCGGGTAACCCATATTCAAGTCTTCCAGCGTCTCCAGCACGATTTGTGATACAAAGAGCCGGGCGCTGAGTTTATCGTCCGCTGGCACCACATACCAGGGTGCAGTTTTGCTGCTGGTGGCGCTGAGGCAGTCTTCGTAGGCCGCCCGGTATTGCTTCCAGAGGTCGCGCTCTTTGATATCGCCGGATTGAAATTTCCAGTTCTTATGCGGATTGTCGATGCGCTCCAACAGCCGCTTGCGCTGTTCCTCCTTCGAGACATGCAGGAAGATCTTCACGACGCGCATCCCGTTGCGGTGCTGATGCGCCTCAAAATCGTTCATCGAGCGGTAGCGGTCTTGCCAGACTTGCTCCGTGTCTTCTGGAAGATCAGGCAGCAGCTGACCAGCGAGTATTTCAGGATGCACACGGACGACTAGAACTTCCTCGTAATAGGAGCGGTTGAAAATGCCGATGCGGCCGCGTTCGGGCAAACAGCGGTATGTGCGCCAGAGAAAGTCGTGGTCCAGTTCCTCGGTGCTTGGACGCCCAAAACTGAACACCTGGCAGCCGATCGGGTTGATGCCGGACATCACATGCTTGATGGCGCCATCCTTGCCCGCCGCGTCCATAGCCTGCAAAATGAGGAGCACGGAGTAGCGGTTGTGGGCGTAGAGCAGCTCCTGCAAGGCGCTCAGCTTGCTGACATGCTCGCGCAGGATTTCTGCATAATTCTCTTTGGACGAATAGAGCGCGCTGACCCCAGTTGCCCATTTCTTCAGGTCAACGCTCTCGCCAGCGCGGACCCGCAGATCCTTGGTCTTAATCTTCATATCACGCGACTTTCTGCAGCTCACTGACGATGTTGCCGACGACCGTATTGACAAGCTTTTCGTCGTCGCCCTCGGCCATGACACGGATCAACGGCTCGGTGCCAGACGGGCGGATCACTAAGCGGCCTGTGTTGCCGAGCTTGAGGCGCGCGTCTTCGATGGCCTTGACGACGCCCTTGCTCTCCAGCGGTTTGCCCTCCGTGTAGCGCACATTCTTGAGCACCTGCGGCAAGGCTTCGAACCGTTTACACACCTCGCTCACCGGCTTCTCGATTTGCACCTTTGTCGCCAGGATTTGCAGCGCTGCGATCAGCCCGTCGCCGGTGGTCGAGAAATCCGACATCACGATGTGCCCGGATTGTTCGCCGCCGACATTATAGCCGTGCTTGCGCATATACTCGACAACATAGCGGTCGCCAACCGGAGTGCGTGCCATCGACAGGCCTAGCCCCTTGACGTAGCGCTCCAGCCCGAGGTTCGACATCACCGTAGCGACGATGCCGCCCGCCGCCAGCCGTCCGCGCCGCTGCCAGGTCTCGGCAATCACCGCCAGCAACTGGTCGCCATCGATGATGCGGCCCTGCTCATCGACGAGGATCACCCGGTCTGCGTCGCCATCCAGCGCGATGCCAATGTCCGCACGCACCTCTTTGACTTTTTCACATAATGCTTCAGGTGCGGTCGACCCGCATTTTTTGTTGATGTTTGTACCATCGGGATCGACGCCGATCTTGATCACGTCGGCACCCAATTCCCACAGCGCCAGCGGGGCGACCTTGTAGGCGGCGCCGTGGGCGCAGTCTATGACCACGCGCAGGCCGTCGAGCTTGAGGTTGCGCGGCAGCGTGCGCTTGGCAAATTCGATATAGCGCTCCTGGGCGCTGTCGATGCGTGTGGCGCGGCCAATATGGCTCGCATCGGCCAAAAGTTCTGATGACGGACTGTCCATCATCGCCTCGACTTTCAGCTCGATCTCGTCTGAGAGCTTGTAGCCGTCCGGCCCGAAAATCTTGATGCCATTGTCGGAATAGGTGTTGTGCGAGGCCGAGATCATGATGCCGAGGTCGGCGCGCAGAGAGCGCGTGAGCATGGCGACAGCGGGCGTCGGCATCGGGCCGAGCAGGAATACGTCCATGCCCACCGACGTGAAGCCCGACTGCATGGCGCTCTCGATCATATAGCCGGACAGCCGCGTGTCCTTGCCGATCACCACCCGGTGCCGGTGCGTGCCGTTGGTGAACAGGCGCCCGGCGGCCATGCCCACCTTCAACGCCACCTCGGCGGTCATCGGATGCTTATTGGCCTGGCCACGGATGCCATCGGTACCGAAATAGCGACGTGTCATGAAAACCCCCGAATCAGTTCCCGGATAGTATTCGCCAACATTGCGGACCCCGCGACGCAAATCGCGCTGCCTGCTGAGTGTGCAGCCGCAACTCAAACCTTCCCAATCAAACTTTGTGACCGAAACTGCAAGGCCAATCTTGCCCCGGCCACGCGGCGCTTGGGCGCCTTAATGTCTGGAAGCAAATCAGTTATCAGCATCGGTCAGGGCTAAAAGGACGAGGGAGGCACGGTGGCGTATTTTCTGGCAGTTGCCAATCGCAAGGGTGGCGTCGGCAAGTCGACGACGGCCGTTATGCTGGCCCACTCGCTCGCCGCCTGGGGCCGCAAGCGGGTGCTGGTGGTTGATCTTGACGCGCAATGCAACTCATCGATGATTCTCATCGGGGGCCAGGGCTGGTCGGACGCGCGCAACAAGCGCACCACCATCGCCGATTATTTCTTCGATCTCTATGACGGCGTGATGCCGGACATGAAGGACTACCTGCTGCCCAGCGTCGGCGACGTGGCCGCGCCTGGACGGGCCGGCGTGACGCTGATCTGTGGCTCGCTGTTGCTGGAGGACGTGCAGGGCGAACTCTATCTAAAAGAGTCTTCCCAGAGCAAAGATCCCGAGGTTGTCTCGCGGCGCGTACAAGGCCGGGTCAAGCAGCTGATCAAGCGCTTCGAGACCGATTTCGATGTAGTGATCATGGATTGCCCGCCGGGCCTGTCGTTCGCGGCGCTGGGCGGGTTGCAGCTGGCCAACAAGGTGGTTGTACCATTCCGACCCGACTACGTGTCGCAGTTCGCCGTTGATCGCATCGCCATGCTGATCGAGGACAAGGGCAATCTTGAGGCCGTGACATCGGTGCCCAAAGAGCAACGCCGTTATGTTGCGCTGGCCAATTTTGTCGAGCCCACCGGCCAAGACAGGCAGTTCATCGAACTGATCGCCGAAGACCACCCGATGCTGGCGACGCAGTTGCCGCTCAACCCCGCCATCGCCAAGTCGTTCAGCTGGTTGCCGCAAAAGCGCTCCATCGAGGAGAAATACGGCGCAGTGGCCAGTGACGTGCGCAAGCTCTACGACGAACTCGCCCTCCTGACGGGCCTCTGATGGAGACCACGGTGTCCAAACTCATCGGCAAACGCAAACGTGAGTATCTGGCCGGCATTGTGCGCCAGGAGAGCAGGCTTGATCCTAAGGTCACCGACCGGCTCACCGATACGCTCGATGGTGCCATCCGCAGCCTGCGCACCACCAAGGAGCAGCGGGCGCGAGTGCGGGACGCAGCGCCCGAGACCCTGGCGGCGACGAAGCCCGCGTCAAAATCCTTCGACCCCTACGGCTTCAATGCCATTCTCGTCTTGCGCCGCGGAGGCCGCGAGGCGCTCGCAGCCAAACTGGCAGAGATTGCCGAAGTCGGCCATTTGCGGCAGCTGGCAGACGCCCAGCTGATCGGCCTGGACGCCGACATGCGGACCGGCGCGGTGGACATCGAGGATTTGCGCGAAGCGGTGCTGCGCGGCGTGGAGCGGTTGGTGGCCGACAGGCGGGCGGCGGCGAGTTGAGGGCTAGCCGATTGCTTTGATTGGTTCCAGCCCAGAAAAATTGCGGGCAATCTGCATGTGACCGTCAGTTAGCAACCCTTCACCCTGTCCCTCTCCCCACGTTTTGGTCACCCCAGCTTCGCAGCCGCTTCCAGCACCAACGGTTCCAGCCCCGCGCCGCCCCCAGCCACATATGCCTTGAGCTCCCTCTTCATGCGCGGCTCCCAGAAATCCTTGATGTGAGCGAGCACGCCCGCGACGCCTTCGTCATGCGGGTACGGGCCGTAAAACGCAGCGATCTGGTTCGCCATGCGGACGGTTTCTTCGGTAGTCATGGAGCGGGTGTTCCGGTTGCGGTATTGCCGAACAGCATAATCCCATCGGGGCTCAGGGCCGCAAGTCCCATTCCGGCGGTTTGGGCCAGACGCACAGCGAGCGCGGTGGGCGCAGAGACGCTGGCTAGGAACGGCACGCCTGCAACAGCGGTCTTCTGCACCAGTTCCATGCTGCAACGGCTGGAGACGAGGATAAAGCCGGCGCGCAAGTCTGTGCCCGCCCGCAGTGCCGCACCGATCAGCTTGTCGAGCGCGTTATGCCGGCCGACATCCTCACGCACCAGCTGGATCGCGCCATCAGGGCCTGCAAACGCAGCCGCGTGGGTGGAATGGTTCTGCCGGTTCATGATTTGCGTCGTCGGGAATTGCCGGTAGGCGCGCTGCAAAGCTGCGAGGGTGGGCGCAACGCCGCTGACGGGCCGGGGTGGAGCAACGGCGGCGTCCAGCGTCTGAGCGCCGCAAATTCCGCATCCGGAGCGTCCCGTGAGCACGCGCCGCCGCGTGTCGATGCCCGCCATCCGGTCCTCGGGGATTTTGATGTTGAGGGCAAAGCCGTCATGGGTCTCGGCCACGCGCACACCGGCGATCTCGCTCTGCACCGCGACGATGCCTTCGGTGATCGTGAAGCCCAGACCAAAATCTTCGAGGTCAGCGGGCGTCACCATCATCACGGCAAAGAACTGGCCGTTATAGAGCACCGCAGCCGGTACCTCTTCGGCAAGCCGCCAGGGGACGACGCTCTGCCTGCCATCGGGGGCGATCAGCCGGCCGGAAAATTCGGGCGAGGCCTTGTAGGTTGGCTCAGGCATGAGGCACCCGGCGCTTCAGAGCCGCGTGGGCCGCCGCAAGGCGGGCAACGGGTAGGCGGAACGGCGAGCAGCTGATGTAGTCGAGCCCCGTAGCCTCGAAGAAAGCGATGGATTTGGGATCGCCGCCGTGTTCGCCACATACGCCCAGTTTGAGATCGGGCCGCGTCGCACGGCCACGCGCCGCTGCGATGGCTACCAGTTCACCCACGCCATCGATATCGAGACTATGAAACGGATCGGTTTCAATGATGCCCGCGTTTAGATAGTTGGCCAGGATCGGCGCGGCGTCATCGCGCGATAACCCAAGCGCGGTTTGCGTCAGATCGTTGGTGCCGAAGGAAAAGAACTCCGCCGACTGGGCAATTTTGCCCGCCTTCAACGCGGCGCGGGGCAATTCGATCATGGTGCCTACCTGGAAGACGAGCTTGACGCCTGTCTCACTCTCGACGGCCGAAGCAGTCCGCACGATGTGAGATTTGACGGCCTCAAGCTCCCGCGCATAACTCACCAGCGGCACCATGATCTCCGGCATGACAGGCTTGCCCGTCATCTTGGCCGCAGCAATAGCCGCCTCGAAAATCGCCCTTGATTGCATCTCGATGATTTCGGGATAGGCGAGGCCCAAGCGGCAGCCGCGAAAACCCAGCATCGGATTGACTTCGAGGAGCTCGGCGAGGCGGCGGCGGACCTTGGCCACTGGGACATCAAGGGCGGCGGCAACTTCGATGATCTCGGCATCGCGCTTGGGCAGGAACTCGTGCAACGGCGGATCGAGCAACCGGATGGTGACCGGGAACCCCGCCATGATCTCGAACATTTCAATGAAGTCCTGCCGCTGCATGGGCAAGATTTTGGCCAGTGCCGTTCGCCGCCCCGCTTCGTTCTCGGCCAGGATCATTTCGCGCATGGCGAGGATGCGGCTGGTCTCGAAAAACATATGCTCGGTGCGGCACAGGCCAATGCCCTCGGCGCCGAAATCACGCGCCTGGCGGGCATCGCGCGGCGTCTCTGCATTGGCGCGGACCTTCATCCGGCGGGCCGTGTCAGCCCAGCCCATGAGCTTGGCGAAATCGCCCGACAGCACGGGTGGGCGCATGGCGATGCGGCCCTTGAAGACCTGCCCGGTCGAGCCATCGATGGTGATGATGTCGCCCTGGTGAAAGGTCTGCCCTCCCGCTGTCATCAGGCCATTGGTCTCATCGATGCGCAGCGCGCGGGCCGCCGAGACAAACGGCCGGCCCATGCCGCGAGCGACCATTTCGGCGTGGCCCGTCAGGCCGCCGCGGATGGTCAGTGTAGCGACGGCCGCGAATATCCCACGAATATCTTTGGGTCCGATGTCGTCGCGCACCAGCAGGGCATCGAGCCCTTGCGCCTTGAACTTTTCGGCGTCGTCAGCGGTGAAAACGATGGCGCCCGACGCCGCGCCAGGCGAGGAGGGCAGGCCAATGGCGATGACGATTTTCTCCGCATCTGGATCGAGTGTCGGATGCAGCATCGGATCGAGCTGGCTAGGGTCGATCTGCAGCAAGGCCCGCTCGCGGCTGATGACGCCCGCCTCGGCCAGATCGACGGCCAGCTTCAGCGCGGCCTTGGTCGTCAGCTTGCCGGGCCGCGAGTGCAGCATCCAAATCCGGTCATCTTCAATGGCAAACTCGACTTCCTGGATGCCGGCGTGGTGCCGCTCAAGCGTTTCGCAATGCGCCTTCAGCTGCGCGAACAGGCAGGGCGCGGCGGCCTCCAACGACAGCGCGTTTGCCATCAGTGGGCGCGATACACGCTGAGCGCCGTCGGCAGACTTGAGGAAGCACTCGCCAACCGGCCCAGGCTCGCCCGTCACGGGATCGCGAGTGAAGGCGACGCCTGTGCCAGAGGTTTTCCCATGCGTGCCTGGAATCATCGCCTGGATGGTAATCGCAACGCCGCCTTGCCCGACGGTGCCGGTCAAACGCCGGTGCGCGATCGCCCGGTCGCTGGTCCACGAATTGAGGCCCGCCTTGACCGCACCCCAAAGCTGCGTTCCGACGTCCTGTGGAAAGGGTGCGCCTGTCCCGGTCTCGATCGCGCTTTGAAACTGACCGATCACCGCCTGCCAGTCCTCAGCGGTCAGATCGCTGTCTTGGGTGCAACCGGCCTTGGCCTTGAACTGATCCAGCAAGGCATCAAAGACGCCGTGGTTCACGCCCAAAACAGCATCAGCGTAGGTCACAATGAACCTGCGATAGCTGTCGAATGACTGTCTCCGGTCTCCCGTTGTCTTGGCCAATCCCTCGACGGTTGCGTCATTGAGGCCGAGACTGATGATGGGGTCCTTGAGGCCCGGCATGGCGTTAGGCGCAGCGGAAATCACTGAAACCAGCAGCGGGTTGTCCGGATTGCCAAATTCGGCGCCGACGGAAAGTCCGGTTTCGGCTAGAGCGGACAACAGATGGCTTTCGAGCCCGCCGGGAAGCGATCCGTTGGCGGCGTGGTAAGCTGTGCAGACCTGCGTTGATAGGGTGAAGCCCGGTGGCACGGGCAGATGCAAGGCCGCAAGACCGGCAAGGTTAGCGCCGGTTGTGCCAAGCAGATGCGCCATCGCAGCGGCTCCGTCTGCGGTGCCGCCGCCAAAACGGTAGACCAAACGCGCCGCCTCGCCGTTCCTGTTCGAATCCGCCGCCATACGGGGTCCCTGACTTCAGCGGCACGTGGTGCGCCGCAACAGCGCCAATCTACTCGTTGTGCAGCGCAGCGAAAGAGGGGAAGCGGGTGAACGGCCAAGTTAATTTGTAATCAGGCGATCGACAAACGCTGGCAGAGCGAAGGCGGCCTTGTGCACGGCAGGCGTGTAGTACTTGGTGGCGATTGCCGCAGCCATGAAACGTTCGCGGATATCGGCCAACTTGGCCGTGCGGACCTTGTGATCATTGCTAGCCCAGCCGAATGCCATCTGACCACCGGCATAGGTTGGCACGGCGGCAAGGTAGCAGGTGCTATCCTCGAACAGCTCGCGGAAATAGCTCATCGATTGTTTGAGTTCGGCGCCTTGCATGAAAGGGACACCGTTCTGCGTCACCAGCACGCCGCCCTTGTTGAGGCAGCGGCGGCAGCTGGCATAGAAGCCCTTGGTAAAGAGCACCGAGCCGGGGCCTACCGGGTCGGTGCTGTCGACGAGAATGGCATCGAAGCGTCCGTGCGTCTCTGCCACCAGCTTGACGCCGTCCTCGATCCTGACGTCTGTTCGCTTGTCATCGAACGCGCCCGCTGAGATTTCCGGGAAATATTTCAGCGACATATCGATGACTGTGCGGTCAATCTCGCAGAGTACGGCCTGTTTCACGGAGGGATGCTTGAGCACTTCGCGCAGGATGCCGCCATCGCCGCCGCCGATGACCAGAACGTGCTTCGGCTCTTTCAGCGCGAACAGTGGCACATGCGACATCATCTCATGATAGACGAATTCATCCGCCAGCGTCACTTGCACCGCGCCATCCAGCATCATGACGCGGCCGTGGCTGGTGCTCTCGAAGATCACGAGGTGCTGGTGTTCGGTCTTGTCCTCAAAGAGGACCTTGCCTACGCAGAAGCGCTGGCCCCAATGGGGAAAGAGCGTCTCTTCAATCCAGCGGGTCATCAGAGCACCATCCATTGCTAAAAGTGGCCGACTGCTATACATGTATAGCAAAGGAGACTTCAATGCTCGCTATCAGGTTGCCCGCAGAGATCGAGGAGCGGTTGGAGCGGCTCGCCAAGGCGACAGGCCGGACAAAAACGTTTTATGCCCGCGAGGCCATTCTCACCTACCTCGAGGACCTGGAAGACGCCGAAGCGGCCGAGAAGGCCCTCGACGAGTTCTATGCTTCCGGCGAGAAGGCCATTCCGTTCGAGGAGATCTTGAAGCGTTATGGTATGGAGACTTGAGTTTAAGCGTAAAGCTCTCAAGCAATTGGAAGCCCTTGAACCGATTGCCAGAGTTCGCATCCTTGAGCATTTTCGAGAACGAGTGATCCCGCTTGTCAATCCGCGGCAGCAGGGAGCTGCCTTGCAGGGCAAGAAATATGAGGGCCTCTGGCGGTACCGCGTCGGTGACTATCGCATCATCGCAGAAATCAAAGACGGGGAAGTCACCATTCTGGTCATCGAGATTGGTCACAGGGGTGACGTCTATCGCTGAGCCTTGGCACCGGAGTAAGGCAGGCCCCGGTCTAAAGGCCCGCCTTTCCCAAATCCTCAGGCAACCGCTCCCGGTTCCAACTCGTCGTTGGCGGCCGCAGCAGCCCATGCCAGTTTGCTCATCTCCTCGCCGCGCAGGTGCTCTTTGACGATCACCTGATCGGCATCGAACGCCTCGCGCAGCACGGGCACGGCCAAGTCGGGCCGGGCTTCCCCGCACATAAAGATGTCGAGCGCAGCATAGTTGGCCTCGGGCCAGCTATGGATGCTGATATGCGATTCACTCAAGACCGCCACACCACTGACGCCGCCATTGGGCGTGAAGTGGTGCAGATGGATGTGCAGTAACGTCGCGCCGGCCACTTCGACACAACGCCGGAGCGTTTTTTCGATGTGAGCCAGATCATCAAGCCGCCGGGCCCCGAATAAGTCGACCAACAGGTGGGTCCCTGCGAACCGAACGCCGTCGCGTTCGATAAAGTAGTCCTTGCGATCATTGTGAAGCGCTACGTCTGCGCGTGATCCATGTTCTTCCTTTTGGGCGGTGCTTGAACCATTTTCCAAGTCCATCCCCAATTGGAAGAGGGCGTCATGGTGTGCCATATGGCGACCTCCCCAACCAGTAGATGCGTGCGGAGACGACCCCCGCACGACGGGCCGTGCATATGGTCGTCTTTGATGTCAACATCAAGAAAAATCGCGGAACGCGGTCAAAATAAATCCGCGGCCGATTAACCGCGGATTAAGGATCGATCCCAGCAGCGGGCTATTGCGCCGGTTGATCCGCAGGCGCCGCACCTTTGCCGAGCAGGCCGCCGAGGAGATCGCCGATGGCCTTGCCCTCTTTGCTGCCCGCCAATTTGCCAATGGCGTCCTGCACTTGCGAGCCGCCCTTGACGTTGCCCAAAGCCTTTTTGACGGTATCGAGCACGGCCTGAGGGTTCTTGGCGATGGCGGCCAGATCGACGCTGACATTGGGTTTGGCCCACGGGCCGGTGATCCGAACCGGAATGGCAATGCCCGTCAGCGGACCAGAGGCTTCCGCCGTTGCGCCCTGCCCCTCAAGCGTCGCCACTATCGTCGGCTGAGCTGTGTAATCGAGGGTCATTGCGGGCAGGCTGACTTTGCCTGCGCCCGTCAGTCTCAGCAGTGGACCCTGGAGTGCCAGATCGTCGTTGGCCGCGACCCCGTTGGTGACCGTGCAGGATGCCGTCAGCGAACTGAAATCGGTCTTGGCCGACGGCTCGTCCTGCCAACCGTTGAACTTGCCCTTTTGCAGGGAGCGGACAATCTTGGCAATGTCGGTGCCGACAATGGCTCCGTCGGCCAGTTCGATCCGGCCTTGGCCCATCAGCGTATTGACGATGTCGCGCTGGTTGCGGCCCGTGCCTGTGAAGCCGAAGGTGATGTCGCCCCGGCCCGCGATATGCCCGAAGCTTGCGGCGTCCGTGAGGAAGGGCTGTGCCTGCACACCGCGCAACGAGAAGCTGGTTTCGATCTTGACGGCCTGTGCGGCATGCGCATCGACAACAAGCGTTCCGGCGCCCTTCCCGTCATAAAGCTGCATCTCGGAGAACCTTGTCCGTAAGACGCCGTCCTTGATCGTGGATGTGGCAGCGGTCCTGCCAAACTTGATGTTGTGGAATTTCAGTGAGCCGAGCGTCAGCGCGACGTCTCCGTCGACGCTGCGCAAGGCGGCGAGATCTATGGGAGTGGTGCTCCATCCGCCCCCGGGGTCAGCAGTTACGGGTGCCGGACTGCTGGCCTTGCTGCTGTCTTTGGCCGTTGCAGGTTCTGAAGGCACGGCTGCTGCCCCTGGTTTAACTGGTACGGGCGTTGCTTGTGCAGATGTCGTTGTCCCCAAAGCATCAAAATCGAGACGGTCGATTGCCAGCGTCGCGTGCAGCACCGGCTTGGACTTGCCTTGTTCCATTGACACACTGCCCTTGGCCGTTGCGCCGTTCAGGGTCGCAACCATATTCAGGGCTTTGAAGCCCCGGCCCTGCGTCGAAACATCGGCCACGAAGGTTATGGGTCCGAGATCAGGCCCAGACGGCAGCGGATGGTGAAGCCACCGCAAGAGGTCGCGCGGCGCATCCGCCTTCACATCGAGCCTGCCACTCAGAGGCGATGGGTCGAGTGGCGCAAATCGGCCCTTGAGAGCCATCTCAAGAAGTCGGCCTTTTGCTGAAAAAGCTATCTTGGCTGGCTCGCTGGCCACGAGGTTGCTGGCGGGCTCGGCCACCATGTTGACCGCGAGCGCCTCGCCGGACCAGGTCACAGTGCCGTCAGTGACCACCGGCCCGGCGAGGTTCTCCAGCCGCACTTTGAGAGAAACTGCGGTAAGGTCTTCCTTGAGGCCCGAGCGGTCATCGATCAGCCGGATCGTTCCGCCGGTGATGCTGATGTCCGGCAATTCCAAACCGTCGAGACCTGCAACGGACGCCTTTGTCACTTCCGGCGAGGCGGCCGGAGCCGGCAGAGTGCTATCGGGTGCCGCTGCGTCATTGGTCTGTCCGCCGCGCAAAACCGGAACTGGCGCCGATGCAGCTGGCGCAGTCTCCGTCGCAAAATCCCAGCTACGGCGGCCATCCTTGTCTGTGCGCAGAACAACGATGGGCTGATCGAGGACGAATTTGTCGATGCGCAGCTTGTGCTGCAACAGCGGCCAGAACGGCATCTTCAATGCCAAAGATCGCATACTGATCAGCGCTTCGCCGGACATGCCCGGCGGAGAAGACAGGCTGACGTCGTGAAGTTCGACGGCGAAGTCGGGATAGAAGGTGAGCGAAACTGGCCCCGCAACGATGAGCGACCGCCCGGTATGCGTCCTGACAAGTGAGACCAGCTCATCGCGGACAAAGTCGGTCGGGAGGGCAACGTAAACAAACGCCCCGGCGCCAGCCAGCAAAGCCAGCAGCGCCAACAGGCCATAGGAGACAAATCGCATCTGGCAGCCCCGCAACCCTCGCGTCCTGTCCCGTCACGATGGCGGGCAAAGGTCAGGCACGAATCAGCGCGCCGAGCATAGAACAAAGGCCGCCGGTCCGCTCTAGGATGATGCAGATGCAAGGTCATTTTGTGTCGGCTGGTCAGTACGAGCGCGGCCGCTTGCGGAATTCTTGCTCTATACGGGTAAATATGCTGCGGCCCCAGCGGACAAGTTTGATCCCTCCGATGCGCATCAGCCGCCGGATGTTGCGCAAACGCGCCATCAGCGGCGTGCGACGGGCTTCGTACCAGATGAAGACGAAAATCGCAGCCAGCATGGGCAGCAGGTAGTAGAGTACGCGGAAGACGACTAGGCTCGCCACCATCCGCTCTAGCGGGATGTTGGGGACCGCCAACAGCATGATGCTTTCGAATACGCCCGCGCCTCCCGGCACATGGCTCAACAGGCCGAGCGTGATAGCGGCGGCGAACAGGCCGACGAAAATCGGGTAGCCGGTGCCAGGATCAGCGGGCAAAAGCATGTAGAGGGCCGTCGAGGCAAACACCATATCGCCAACGCCACAGGCCAACTGGGCGAGAGTCGAGACCGGTCCGGGCAATGAAATCTCATAGCCGGACCAAATGATGGCCTTGCGGCCCGAACTTACCCAGCCGATGTAAGCGCCCAATGCGCCAATGATCAATGTTCCCAAGACGAGGTTGGCCCAGCCAGGCAGGCCGTCGACGACCGTCGCCATTTGCGGTGCCAGAAGCAGGCAAAAGCCAAGCACCAGCGCGGCACTCAATGCGAAGGTCATGCCCGACATGATGGTGATCACGGCAACGTCGGGGGCTGTGACGCCCGCGGGGCTGTAAACTCGGTACCGGACCGAGCCAGCCGTCAACAGCACAAAGCCAAGGGTATTGGCCAAGGCAAACGAGACGAAACCGCCAACAGCAACCGCCAGGAGCGACAAACGCTTTCCAAGGTGATGCAGGGCCATGAGGTCATAGCCGATCAGGCAGACATAGCTCGCCGCAACCAGTCCAAGGGCCGCTAGAACGCTCACCATGCTGGTGGCGCTCAGGGCCTCATAAACATTCGCGAGTTTGACCTTTTGCAGAACATGCAACAGCACCCACACTGCCGCGACCATGACCGCCAGGCCGAGGACCGGGCTGAGCAGCCCAGCGATCCGGCGCCAGCGCTTCAGGTTGCGGCGCAGCGGCGTAGTGCCTTTAACGCCATACGGAACGAACAGGCCATCGATGCCATCCGAGCTCTGGTCGTTGTCCGGATGTTGAAACATAATCGGCGGAGACCTGATCACTCGGGTTTTAAGCGGCTACCCCGCCACCAAAGGCTGCACGTAACCCCATGACAGCGAACGCGCACTTCAGTTTAGCGCACCATAGCGCCGCAAAGCATCCCAGTACCGGTATCGCTGCCCTTTGACGCATATAGTGGGCGGCCGGGGATTCGCAACACTCCCGGCACCACTGTGGCCGAGCCTGTTGTAACATGGTGCTGATTTGCACCAGGTGTGCCGGCGTGCTGCGCACCTGGTGATACGAACCCGTTGCAACATAAGTCATTGTCTAACTTGACTTAGCTAGCGTAAATACATCCTGGTACGACACGACACGACACGACGGGACGCAAAGCGAAGGCAAGAGTGGCTCGCGTAGGGAGCGCTGATCGTGAAGGCACAGGCGAAGAACGCGGCAGGCGTGTACAAGTCGATGTGCGGTTACATCGCGGCGTGTGTTGTGTTTTTGTCGTTCACGCTTGTGTGTGGCGGGCCGGCCGTGTCTGCAGCGATGCCACTGCCTGACAATGCGGGCCAGCCCGTCCTCGCCGATGAAGCTTCCCTTCCGATTGATCCGGCTAAATCCGGCTTGAGATCTTTGGACGCTCGGTTAGCCAAAGTGGGCCTCGCCCGGGGTCAGCCGGTGGTGCTCCGCGTTTTCAAGGAAGACTCCGAGCTTGAGCTCTGGATGCAAAGCGACGGGCGGTTTAAGCATTTTGCCACTTATAAGATCTGCCGTTGGCGTGGTGTGCTCGGTCCGAAACTGACGGAAGGTGACCGCCAGAGCCCGGAAGGGTTCTATTCCTTCAGCCAGGATCAGCTCCGATGGCAGGGTCACTGGTTCCGGGCGTTCAGCCTCAACTATCCCAATGCGCTGGATCGGGCGCTGGGCCGCACGGGCTCGGGTATCCTGATCCATGGGGCCTGTTCGTCCATCGGCTGCTACGCCATGACAGACCCGGTGATCGATGAAATGTTCGATCTGATCGTCGCGGCGTTCGCCGCCGGTCAGCAGCGCGTGCAGGTGCATATTTATCCGTTCCATATGACACTTGCTAATTTGGCACGCCACGAAAAGAGCGAGTGGACACCGTTTTGGCAGGATCTCAAGCCGGCATCGGATCTGTTCATCACGACGCGGATTTTGCCGCAAGTCAGTATGTGTGAGGGCAGATATGTGGTGCGCCCAGGCCATCCCGGTCAGACGGCAGATGATCGTATAACGGATGGGTGCGCAGATACGGCGCGAGCAGACAGCCTAGACTTTTTGACCAGCCAGCTCGATGGACGCCGCATCACGATGCTGTCGCCGGTCCAGGTGCGTACGCTGAAACGGCCCTCCGAGCGCGTCCAGCTCTATGCCAAACTCCTGAGCGAGGGAAAGATCCCGAAGCCTCAGGCGCTGCCGTCGCAGCCGTCGAGCTATGGGCCAAGCCCTGACGTAACGGGCGGCAATCCCGCTGCGCCGGTTGTGGAGGCGCTGGTTGCCTTGCCGGAAAGGGAGCGCGCGGCGCTGCTGGGAGTGCGCAAACCTAGACCCGCCGCTGGCATTGCCAGCGTTGGCGAGGGCGGCAGCGGTGATAGCGGCTTCAGTTGCAGCGCAGCGCTCGCAGCGTGCCGTCACTTCATGGCGATGCACGCCAAGGGACCGGTTGCGGTTCGGGCCAGCAAAACCAAGCTCGCCAAGAAGTAGCTCTTGGGCTGCTTATAGCCGCCACCTATGAGCCGATTTCGTCCATCAATTTGACCCCGGCCCCGCGCTAACGGCATCGTGCGCTACGCAGACGCCAAAGATCGGGGCCGGAATGCAGGATCACGTTCAATCGATCTGTGCCAAGCACAGCAACCAGCCCGGCGCCCTGCTCGAAATTCTGCACGACGTCCAAGAGGCGCAAGGCTACGTTCCCGAAACGTCACTGCCGATGATCGCAGAGGCCTTGAACCTGTCGCGCGCCGAAGTCTACGGCGTGTTCACGTTCTACCATGATTTTCGCAAGGCACCGGCCGGGCGGCATGTCCTCAAGCTGTGCGCAGCCGAGGCCTGCCAGTCGATGGGTTCCGAGCGTTTGGCTGCAAGCCTTGCCAAGGCGCTCGGCATCGAGATCGGCGGCACGACGAAGAACGGTGCGGTGACGGTTGAGTCCGTCTACTGCCTTGGCAATTGCGCCCTGGCGCCCGCCGCAATGCTGGATGGCAAACTGATCGGCCGGGCCGATGAGAGCAAGCTGGGGCGCGTGCTCGCAGCCGGCAAAGCAGGGGGCGCATGATGCCGGATATATATGTTCCCTGTGATGCTGCGGCTTTGTCCGTTGGTGCCGATGACGTGGCCGAGGCCATCGTCAAGGAAGCCACCAGGCGTGGCACAAACGTGCGCGTGATCCGCAATGGCAGCCGCGGCATGTTCTGGCTGGAGCCTCTGGTGGAAGTTGCGACCGAAAAGGGCCGCGTCGCCTATGGCCCGGTGACCGTCGCAGACGTCGAACCGATGTTTGATGCCTGGCTTGCTGGCACGTCGCATCCACTACTGTTGGGGCCTACGGACGAAATCTTGTTCCTGAAATCGCAGGAGCGGCTGACATTCGCGCGCTGCGGCATCATCGATCCGCTCGATCTGACGGCTTATCAGGCCCATGGCGGGCTGGCTGGCCTGAAGCGCGCTGCCACCATGCAGCCTGCCGAAATTGTCGCCGAAGTTATGGACTCGGGTCTGCGCGGCCGTGGCGGTGCGGGCTTTCCGGCTGCCATCAAGTGGAAGACGGTTGGCGAGCTGGCATCCGATCAGAAATATATCTGCTGTAACGCTGACGAAGGCGACAGCGGAACCTACGCCGACCGTATGCTGATGGAGGGCGATCCGTTCACGCTGATCGAGGGCATGGTGATTGCGGCTCTCGCCACGGGGGCAACGGAAGGCTACGTGTACATCCGTTCAGAGTATCCACATGCCATTGCGACGATGAATGCGGCTGTGGCTATTTGGGAGAAGGCCGGACTGCTGGGCCGCGACGTGGCGGGTTCCGGAAAAGCCTTCAAGCTGATCATCCGGCGCGGCGCGGGCGCGTATATCTGCGGCGAAGAATCCTCGATGCTGGAGAGCCTCGAAGGCAAGCGCGGCGTGGTACGGGCCAAGCCGCCGATTCCGGCGATCTCCGGCCTCAACGGCAAGCCGACCGTCGTCAACAACGTGCTGACGCTTGGCTCGGTGCCAATCATCCTCGCCAAGGGCGGCGCGTATTACAAGAATTTCGGCATGGGCCGGTCGCGCGGCACGCTGGCGTTCCAGTTGGCGGGCAACGTCAAGCAGGGTGGTCTGGTCGAGAAGGCGTTCGGCGTGACGTTGCGCGAGCTGGTCGAAAGCTATGGCGGCGGAACGGCGTCGGGCCGTTCGATCCGCGCCATCCAGGTCGGCGGGCCGCTCGGGTCCTACTTGCCCGTCTCGCAACTCGATCTGCCGATGGATTACGAGGCCCTGGCGGCAGCCGGAGCCATGGTCGGCCATGGCGGCATCGTGGTGTTCGACGACAGCGTGGACATGGCCAAGCAAGCGCGCTTCGCCTTCGATTTCTGCGCCATCGAGTCTTGCGGAAAATGCACGCCCTGCCGCATCGGCGCCGTGCGCGGCCGCGAAACCGTCGACAAGATCATCGCCGGCAAGGACGTGGCGACGAATTTGGCTCTGGTCGCCGACCTGTGCGAAACCATGACCGACGGCTCGCTCTGCGCCATGGGCGGCCTGACGCCAATGCCCGTGCAAAGCGCGATTAAGCACTGGCCTGAGGATTTTAGGGGTGCGCCAAAGCGGATCGCCGCGGAGTAAGTCGGCTAGCTTGAATTTCCGCTTTGGGCCCAGGAGCGACAATTGTCGGTCAATGACGATCAGTGGCGGCGTGCGATCCTGTCAGCGCTTCCGCCAATCATTCGTGTCGTGGTCCGGATGTTGGCGGTTGGATTTTGCGATTTTGGCGTAGCGTTCTGGCGTGTCGCCCACTCCATTATCGCCTTCGCCGGTCAACGTGCAGGGCAAATCGAAAACCTGCTTGAGCCAAGGCTCCATGGCTTCACGGCGATATTGAAATTCTGGCATCAAATCGGAGTGACGGTCAAAAGAACCAATGGCGACTTCAACCCGCGGGCGTGACCGGGCTTCATACGTCAGCGGCGTTCCGCAATCGCAGCAAAAGCCGCGCTCAGCGTCGTCTGAACTCTGGAAATGCGCCAATTTTCCCCGCGTCACCTTGAAGTTGTCGCGAGGCGAACCGGCAAACGCGCCGAAGAAACTGCCGAACTGTTTCTGGCACATGCGGCAATGGCAGATGCAAGAGTTGTCGGGGCGGACGCTTAATTCATAGCGCACCGCACCGCACTGGCAGCCGCCGCTCCAAGTTCGCTCGCTCATGCTATAACTCCTTCGCTGAGAAGCTTGGCATAGTCACTTTTGGACAGACCCAGAAGATGATCAATACCGTCTCTGTGTCTGCACCGCGAAGTGATTTCGCGGAACAGCATCCGAAGCGGGCATCTCAGAACTTAGACTACAAAAGGGGATGTTGCCCGTTCCGCGCGAAAATGACCGCAGCAATTTTGCCGTTTGGATTGCGCACCAAATCCGTTGCAATGCTTGTATCGATGAGATAAGTCGCGCTCATATGACAACCGGATCGGGCGGGAGGTCCTCGATCTCGGGGAATTCTTCGTCGATCGGTTCGAGTGTTGCGAGCAACTCGAGCAGCGAGCCGCGCTTTGCTGGTTTGATGATCAGCTTGTCGCCTTCCTTGTGCATGATTGCTTCTGTGCCAGGCAGCTCGAACTCGCGCGGGATGCGCACAGCCTGATTGCGGCCATTTCTGCAGAGTTTGACTTCACGCTGTTCGCTCATGACATATGCCATAGCATCGGCCATGGCGAAAGGCCAGAAAACGCCCATTGCCACTGTCAATCGTGCCATAGCCTGCGCCAATTTGACGGCAATGGGGCTGTCAAGCACAGTCAATCACTACGCGCCCTGCGACGTTACCTCTGTCCGGACCAACCCATGCCAAGCGCCATCGACAGCCGGAGCAAAGCGACGGCCCGAGTGTTGCGTGACAACGCGACGCCTGCTGAGCGAAGGCTTTGGTGCGGCAGGCGCGAAATGACCTTGGGCGAAACGCATTTCCGCCGGCAGGTGCCAATTGGCAAGTTCATCGCTGATTTTGCCTGTCACTCATGTCGCGTGATTGTCGAAGTTGATGGTGGGCAGCATTTTGACGACGCAGGAGACGTGAAGGATGCGGCGCGGACGGAGTGGCTGGAGTCGCAAGGCTATCGTGTGCTGAGGTTCGCCAATTGCGAGGTGATGCGCAACTTGGCTGGTGTCCTCGAAGCAATCGAAGAGTTCTTGCAGACGACCCCCACCCCTAACTCCTCCCCACAAGGAGGAGGGGAAGGTGTGCGCCCCGAAAATTCGCTTCAAACAACGACGGATCTTCCGGCTCCAGCTGCTTCCCCTCTCCCGTGTGGGGATGGGTTAGGGGTGGGGGTCGCCTTCAAAGACTCGCCGCATTCTGCCATCTTTCCAATTGGAACCGCCACATGACCCTGCTCAAAGAAACCGACTACGGCACCCCCGCCAAGTTGTCGGCAAAGATGGTGACGCTGGAGATCGATGGCCGGGCGGTGACAGTGCCTGAGGGCACGAGTATCATGCATGCGGCCATGGAAGCGCGGGTCAAGATCCCAAAACTGTGTGCCACTGATACGCTGAATGCGTTCGGATCGTGCCGGTTGTGCTTGGTCGAGATCGATGGCCGAAAAGGCACTCCGGCCTCTTGCACAACTCCGGTCGCGGCGGGCATCAAAGTGCGCACACAGACCGGCCGCCTGGAGAAAATCCGCAAAGGGGTGATGGAGCTCTACATCTCCGACCATCCGCTCGATTGCCTCACTTGCGGCGCCAATGGCGATTGCGAGTTGCAGGACATGGCGGGTGTCACCGGCTTGCGCGAGGTGCGCTATGGCATGGACGGCGAAGGGCATTTTGCCAATGGAAACGTGCATTCGGATGTTCAGACCAAGGATCTGTCAAATCCCTATTTCCAGTTCGAACCCTCCAAGTGCATCGTCTGCTCACGCTGCGTGCGGGCCTGCGAGGAAGTGCAAGGCACCTTCGCGCTGACCATCGACGGCCGCGGCTTTGCCTCGCATGTCTCGGCGGGCATGGATGAAAGGTTCCTCGATAGCGAATGCGTCTCCTGTGGCGCCTGCGTGCAGGCCTGCCCTACGGCGACGCTGATCGAAAAATCCGTCGTCGCCCACGGCACGCCGACAGAAACCGTACTCACCACCTGCGCCTATTGCGGCGTGGGCTGCTCGTTCAAGGCGGAGTTGCAAGGCGATCAGGTCATCCGCATGGTGCCGCACAAGGATGGCGGCGCGAACGAAGGCCATTCCTGCGTCAAGGGCCGCTTCGCCTGGGGCTATGCAACGCACCAGGACCGTCAGCTGTCGCCGATGGTGCGCGAGAAGATTTCCGATCCGTGGCGTAAAGTCGGCTGGGACGAGGCGATCAACTTCGCGGCCGGCCGCTTCAAAGCCATCCAGGCCAAGCACGGCGTCGATTCGATCGGCGGCATAACCTCGTCGCGCTGCACCAATGAGGAAGTGTACGTCGTCCAGAAGATGATCCGGGCGGCGTTCCGCAACAACAATGTCGACACCTGCGCCCGCGTCTGCCACTCGCCCACGGGCTATGGCCTCAGCAAGACGCTCGGCACGTCGGCCGGCACCCAAAACTTCGCATCAGTCGCCAAGGCCGATGTCATCATCGTCATCGGTGCTAACCCGACAGACGGGCACCCCGTATTCGCCAGCCGCATGAAGAAGCGCCTGCGCGAAGGGGCAAAACTCATCGTCGCTGACCCGCGCCGCATCGACATGGTGCGCACACCTCACATCACGGCCGAGCATCACCTGCAACTGCGCCCCGGTACGAACGTCGCGTTGATGAATTCGCTGGCGCATGTGGTCATCACGGAAGGTCTCGCTAAGGACGACTACATCACCGAGCGCTGCGACCTGATGGAGTTTGCGCGCTGGACGGCCTTTATCTCGGAGCACAAGAATTCGCCTGAGGCGATGGAAGAGCACACTGGCGTGCCCGCCGCCGATGTCCGCGCCGCTGCGCGTTTGTATGCTCAAGGCCCAAATTCGGCGATCTACTACGGCCTCGGCGTGACTGAGCACAGCCAGGGGTCTTCGATGGTCATGGCCATGGCAAACCTCGCCATGTGCACCGGCAATATCGGCCGCGAAGGTGTTGGCATTAACCCTTTGCGTGGGCAGAACAACGTGCAGGGCTCTTGCGATATGGGCTCGTTCCCGCATGAGCTGCCGGGCTATCGCCACGTCAGCAACGAGGAAGTCCGAAAATTGTTCGAGGCCGATTGGGGCGTGCCCATCGTTGCCGAACCCGGCCTGCGCATTCCCAACATGTTCGCTGCCGCCATCGACGGCAGCTATCGCGGCATGTTCGTGCACGGCGAAGACATCGCCCAGTCTGACCCCAACACCAAGCATGTCGAAGCCGCCCTTATGGCGCTCGACTGCCTCGTGGTGCAGGACCTGTTCTTGAACGAAACCGCCGCCTTCGCCCATGTGTTCTTTCCGGGCACGTCGTTCCTTGAAAAGGATGGCACTTTCACCAATGCCGAGCGCCGCATCAACCGTGTGCGCCCGGTGATGGCGGAGAAGAACGGCATGGCGGAATGGGAGATCGTGTCGCGGCTGGCGACCGCCATGGGCTATCCCATGCACTACAACACGGCCGCCGAAATCATGGACGAGATCGCGCGCCTCACGCCGACTTTCGCCGGCGTCAGCTTCAAGCGCCTCGACGAATTGGGCTCGCTGCAATGGCCCGTGACCGCCGCCGCCCCCAACGGCACGCCCACCATGCACATCGATAAGTTCGTGCGCGGCAAAGGCCGCTTCATGTTGACAGAATATGTGCCGACGCCCGAACGCTCGACCCGCATGTTCCCGCTGATCCTGACCACCGGCCGCATCCTGTCGCACTACAACGTGGGCGCACAGACGCGGCGGACCGAGAACGTCGCCTGGCACAAGCAGGACGTGCTGGAGATCAATCCGCATGATGCCGAAGTGCGGGGTGTGAGTGAGGGCGACCGGGTGAGCCTGGGTTCGCGGATTGGCGCGACGACGCTGACCGCAACGATCACGGACCGTGTGCCGGAAGGTGTAGTGTACACGACCTTCCACCATCCGGTAACTGGCGCCAACGTCATCACGACCGAGTTCTCCGATTGGGCGACCAACTGCCCGGAATACAAGGTGACGGCTGTGCAGGTGACGCGAAGCAACCAGCCGAGCGATTGGCAAGAGGGGCATGGCCGGATGCAGCAGACCAACTATCAGGTGCAGGCGGCGGAGTGATCCCCGGCTGATAGTGGGTCCCCTGGCTTTCTTGCGACGACGAGAACTTCGGTCTCGCCGTTGAGGACTTGCCTCAGCAATCCCATGAGCCGGCCTGCGGTGTGGGTGTTTTTGAGCGGACCCATGAAGCGAGACTGGTCGCGGTAGGTGAGGGTTTTTGCAGTTTCCACCGCAAATCCCGCCTTGACGCACAAATTGCCCAGGCTCAGCGGTGTCCAGGAATAGAGATGCTTGTTGATCTCATCGCGCCAATGACCATGCCGGGGGTACCAGCCAGCTTCGCCGGGCACGATAACAATGAGCCGTCCGCCAGGTTTCAGAACGCGGTGGATTTGAACCAACGCCTCCAGCGGGTGGTCGACATGCTCCAGGGCATGGTGGGTGACCACGGCATCGAACGAACTGGTCAAAAGATCGCCGAGTGACGCGACGATGCGAAGATGGTTGACCTCGCGCGCATAGCGCACGGCAGGTTCGTTGATCTCAATACCGGTCTTGTCGCGGGCAAGGAGATGGGTGGTGATTTGCCCGGCCGAGCAGCCAAAGTCGGCGATGGACCAGGAGGGATCGAGGTAAGGGTTCAGCTTGGCCGCTTTGCGTTGGCCGATCTCTTGCGAGAGCAGCTCGGACTTGTAGGTGTCGAAGTAGCGCTGGCCGGCTGCGGCTGTGTACCGGCTGTGCGTGGGCAAGTCTTTTTCAGGTGCCGAATCCTGACTGCTCTGCGTTTCGTGCCGCTCGGTCATTTCAGCCCACTCAGTCGTTCCAGATTTCGCGATCCGACTCGCGAGCCTGCGATCAGCCGTACTATCTACTTCTGATAGTGGGTACTAGAATCCAATTGCGCGCCATCTGCCGTCGCCTGTCCCTTGATGAGAAACCCGCCGCCATCGGGCATCGCGAGCATTTTCTCCGGCCCATGGCGGAGGATGTCATCCACGGCTTGCGACGCCCCTGGGCAGGTCGCGAAGCCATAATCATCGACAACAATAATGCCACCGGCAGTCATACGCGGTAGAAAAAATGCAAGGCTATCGCGGGTCGGTTCGTAAAGGTCCACGTCGATATGGACAAATGAAAAGCGGCGGCCGGCGACTTCGGCGAAGCGGGAGGGAATCCAACCCTTCATGGCAACGTAGTTGCTGCAGTCTCGCAGATTATGCCGGACCGCATCTTCGGCCATGGCCATGTCACCGGCTTGCCAATAGGACCCGTCAGCGGTGTCGGGCTGCGACAACCCCTCAAAGGAATCGAACATGTAGTGTGTTCGCTTGTGCAGGTTATCTCGCTCATTTGCCCTTAGGATGAGATAAGACCCCGCTCCCGCAAACACACCACATTCTGCCGTGTCGCCCGCAACGTTGGTGGTCAATCTGAGCAGCTGATGGATGATCCAGCGCCGGTCGGTATTATGCCCTTTACGCTCATAAAAACGATCAAGATACTGGTTAAACGGTTCATTGGACCACCAATCCAACTGCGGATATTTCAGCCGATAGCCGGGTATGAGGGCATGGGCGATATGTTTGAGCGCCAGCAATCGTAGTGGCAGGCCGCGATCGCCCAACGCGTGACTGACGCGGCGCCGAAAACTCATTATAAAATTCCCATAGTCCCGCTCCGGGGCAATTCGATTGTTCTGGGCGCCGTTCAGGCCAAGCAATCGTTCCAGGTCTCTAGGTAGGCCTTGACGGCCTTGCTGATGGAGAACTCTTGCAGCATTCGTGTGCGGTCACGCCGGCCAAGGAGTTCCCTGTTCACTTCAGGCAGGGCCAACACTCTGGAAATCCGGTCAGCAAGAGCGCAAGGCTCCCCAGGTGGCACAATGCGGTCGGGGTCTGAGAGAATCAAGAGCGACTCCCCCACATCGGTGGCAACCGCGGGCACGCCGCAGGCCATGCCCTCGGCGACGACATTCGGAAAGCCTTCCGATGTGCTCGAACTTGAGACGTTCACATCCAGTCCCGGCAAAAGTTCGGCAATATCAGAGCGTGCACCCAGAAAATGCACCCGTGCAGGTGCGCCCGTGTCGTTGGCCCATTTGGCAAGGTCGCTATCGTGACGGTCCATGCCGTGGCCGATCAGTACGAGCTGGTTCAGGGGATCACGCGCGAGCTCGGCAAAAGCACGAAACATGGTTGCGTGGTCTTTCATTTTTGCCTTGCGGCCGATGCGGCCGATCAAGCGGCTGCCAGCTGGTACCTTGAGGAGATCGCACAGCCTGGCATGGCTGCCGGGGATCGGCATGAATTCGTCGCAGTCGATGCCGTTGTGAATGACGCACCGCTTATCTCGCGCGTAGCCATAACGTTCATGTTGCTCGGCTGAGAGCCACGAATTATATATGATCTGTGAGCAGAATTTACTGAGCGGGGCGCCCGCCAGGATCAGAGGCTGCGTCAACAGTTTGTCGTCGTGCAAACGGCTGGAAGTCTGCCGCACATTCCAACAGACTTTGGCGGGCCTCGAAGCGAAACGCTGCGAGAGCGTGGCCGCGACATTGCCGTGATACATCCAGCCCTGGACGATATCGGGTTTGAAATGACGCAGCGTTCGGGTAAGGCCCGGCATACGCCAGATGCCGCCGAGGGAGGTTTTGGTCCCGAGTTCATGAACCGCGACTCCGAGCTTGCGCAGCAAGGCCGCGTTGACGCCGCCGGACTTGAAGGTGATGACCGCGTGCAGGCCCGAGCCACCAGGAACGGATTTGATGAGCCGGTAGAGACTGCCCTCGGCGCCACCGGCCCCAAGGTTCGAGATGATATGCGCAACTCTCAAACCGCTGACCCCCAGCACCGGCACGTCTCAGGCTGAAGCACGTTGATCGAAGACTGCCCAGCTCCCGCTAGTGCGACGTCGACCCAGTATGGATCGAACACCACAACTAAACAGAGATTCGCCGGTTGACCACCGTATCAAAGGCTCTCTCGGCGTTCAAGGCTTCCACTGCCGCGTGGATTTCGTGGTCGAGAGCCGCGACATCGGTGAAAGTCTAATGGGCCAGATGATGCGCTTTGAGATCGTGCCAGACAACCTCGATGTCATTGAGTTCGGG
>JANYHF010000079.1 GCA_025359185.1 Hyphomicrobiaceae bacterium
GAGCAATATCAACTTCGCGCAAGAGTTCAAGCTATTGATTTTAATGAGTTTTCTTATCACAGCGCAGTCCGTTTGCTGCAGCGTTTGTTGCTTCTCAATCACCGTTCAGGGAAACATGTCACACCCTATGCCTAGCCACCGCAGCGCGCCAAGCAAGGTGTGGGCGTCTAAAAAATCTTCCGGTGAGAATCTCACCGGACGATTTCGATGATCGTCGCTGGCCGCCAGTTTCGCAAACTTTGATTGACGCCTCGATCATCGTCACGACCAACTTGGCCTTCGCCGAATGGCCAACTCCAGAGCACTGAGGTCCATCTGAGTGCTGATCCCACGCATCGGACCGGTGCCGGTTCAGATGGTTTGTTTCGATCCACGCCCGCGTGCGAGCGGGCGACCGGCAATCTCGTCGGCATCAAAGCCAAGCCCGTCGATTCGATCCACGCCCGCTGGACCGGCTCAGCTCCCATGTCCGGGTCCCCAATCCCAACGCTCCCACAGCGAAACTTGCGATGATCGCGCAAAGCGCCATTGCAGCCAGGAGTTCGATGAGCGTAAAGCCGGCATCCAGCGGATCGCGTGGGCTATCATGCATGTCGATGGCCTCTGACAAGGAAGACGTCCAAAGTGGCACACGGTTCAGTGTCGGCTTCGGCTACCTGCGGGAACACCGCTACTTCGATCCACTGCCCCGTGCTTTGTTCTGTCACATGGCCGAGAATCCGAACGCGCCACGTTCGGCCATCCAGGAACCGACCTGTCGTGGGTTCATTGGAGTCGAGTCCAACTGCCTCAAGCGTTGCGATGCAGCGCGACAATCAAGGTGAGAGCGTTATCGCGGTAGGGACGGTCATTGCTGACCGCCCCCCGCACAGATCCACGCAGGCGGCTTTCCCGCACGCGGCTCCTACCTTGGGTGTTTGACGGCGAAGCGCACACTTGGCCACGGATGAAGGATACGAGGGCTTGGAAGATATTCGTTGGCGATCTTTGCGATCCGTTCCCACGTGGCACCGTCTTTCTGGCTACGCCGCCGGAGCGATTGTCGCCAGAGATCGACCACATGATATCGTAGCGCGGTGAGCGCACGGATATTTGTTGGAACCGCAAAGTAGGCATAGTGCCCGCTCACGATTTGCCTCAGCCATTTCCCCTGTTCGGAGATCGGCCAGTGCATCCGCCGCCGCAGATCCACCTTGATGTCCCGGAGCTTTGCTCGCATGCGGTCGCCGCGGGTCTTCCGTTGAAGTTGGAAGCGCCCTTGGCGTGACTTTCCGCAAACGAACGTGAACCCCAAGAAGTCGAAGGTCTCCGGCCGTGCGAGCCCACGCTTCTTGCGACTGGCCGCCGCAAAGCGACCAAACTCAATCAGGCGGGTCTTATCCGGATGGAGCGACAGCATGAATCCCTCAAGCCTCGTACGCATCGCATCGAGGAAACGACGAGCGTCGTCCTCGTGCTCGAAGCCCATGACGACATCATCGGCGTAGCGCACGATGACCATGTCGCCAGTGGCCTCGCGCTGTCGCCAGCGCTTGGCCCACAAGTCGAGAACGTAATGCAAGTAGATATTGGCAAGGAGCGGCGAAATTACCGAACCTTGACCAGTGCCCCTGTCATCGACGGTCACGACCCCGTCCTCAAGTATCCCCGCCTTCAACCATTTCTGGATCAGGTGAGTGATGCGGTTGTCGCCGATCCTATGTTCCAGAAAGCGCACCAACCATTCCTGGCTGACCGCCCCAAAGAAGTTTTGGATGTCGGCGTCAATAATCCAGTTTACCTTCCGTTTGTCGATCGCTGTGCACAGTGCATCCAACCCATCGTGCGGTCCTCGTCCGGGCCGAAACCCGTATGAGAAGCCGCAGAAGTCGCCTTCATAGATGGCGTTCAGCACCATGACGGTTGCCCCTTGGACGATTTTGTCTTCAAGAGCTGCGATCGCCAGCGGCCGCTGCTTCCCGTCCGCCTTGGGTATATACGTCCGGCGCGACGGTTGCGGGCGGTACGCTCCCCGCTGGACCCGATTATGCAGATCTCTGAGCCGAG
Organism: Hyphomicrobiaceae bacterium; assembly: GCA_025359185.1. Taxonomy (GTDB): domain Bacteria; phylum Pseudomonadota; class Alphaproteobacteria; order Rhizobiales; family Hyphomicrobiaceae; genus JANYHF01. Next base: position 2,047 of record JANYHF010000079.1, read on the forward strand.
GCTCGATGTCTGCCTCGTAGTCCTGCCACGTCATACCATCCACCCCGGGGGCGGCCTTGCGCTTGAGCGCGTAGAACGCCGTCCGCAGTGTATCGACATTGATATGGTGGTAGAGCGCGGTAAACCGGTCCTTCTTCCTCAGCCTTGCGGCTTTCCGTACGCGGTCCAGCGACTGGGACATGCGATCCCGGCTCTGTGTCCGGAGCATGTGTTGCTGTTCCGCGTTCCCCTTGGTCCCCGGCCTTGGCTCCACCAACTCCGCCACCGGTTGCCCAGCTTTGTTCATCGGCTTCGTAGCTACTACGCCAGAGTCTGACTTCTCATGTCCGTTCATCATCGGCTACGGCTCCTCGCCTTCCCGATGCGGACCAGCATGGTTGACGCCATCCGGCCGGACAGGAGATCTCCCAGGTTCCGACGCGTTCCTTTCATGCGTGATGTGGCCCTAGACCCCGGCAGGACGACGGTGCCTCGCTTGACGGCTCCGCACGTGTTGCCTTCGACGGATGAGAACGTCTCGGCCCCTGCAATCTTATCACTTTCGTGGCTCACTCCCACACCCCACATGATCGCTGTGTACGCTTCGCCGTGGTCGTCGCCTTCCACGCCGCAACACTCACTACCGGGCGGGCGCTGCCCCTTACCCGGGCCGGACTTTCGCCGGCTGGAACTCGCCAGCTTCGCCTGGCGCACCTCATCCTGATTGACGCGCTACAGCAGATTGGCAAGGCCGGCTGATACGGGGTCGATCTCCGCGTGGGCGGAGGAGCCGACGCGTTGCCAAACCGGTCAGCCACCACCAGGGGTCGATCTCCGCGTGGGTGGAGGAGCCAGGAACGTCGATGGATGGCCATCGTGCTCGACGGGTCGATCTCCGCGTGGGCGGAGGAGCCCACTTGATCGATGGCACAGACTGCCGGATCGAGGGTCGATCTCCGCGTGGGCGGAGGAGCCATGACGGCGCGGCGGATGCCTGTATCGTCGTTGGGTCGATCTCCGCGTGGGCGGAGGAGCCTTGGTGTGGACTTCCCCCGAAAAACTG
>JANYHF010000092.1 GCA_025359185.1 Hyphomicrobiaceae bacterium
ATCAGCTCAGACTTGTCGAGTGTGCCAAGCGCCCCGGTGTCCATCCCCAGCTTGAATCAGCCCGTTCAAGCCAGATCAAGCCACCGCGCCCGAGTCAGTCCGTCGCACCGAGTGGCAAATCGGGGGTGAGCAATTACGCGAAACGCACTAAGACAAGCTCTTCGTCCATACGGCACCACATAAAATTGTTAGAATTCCATCATTTTTTGATACTATTGCGTCGGCGTCCCGGCTTCCGCCTTGGCGAATCCGCCGGCAAGCTCAGTCTGGATCCAACGAAGGAAACTTCGGCGCATCACGGGCGAGAAAGGCGCGGCGGCCTTCGGCGAAATCGGGGCCGGCGGCGGCGGTTTCGGCCTCGGCGGCGAACCGCTCGGGCGTCGCGGGGCCTGCGGCGAGGTCGTTGATGAGGCGTTTCTCGGCGCGGATTGAGAATTGGCTCTGCGCGCGCAACGATCCGGCATAGCGCTCCGACGCGCGGGCCGCCTCACCGGGACCAACGATTTCGTCGATCAGGCCAAGTCCCTTCGCCGTCGCGGCGTCCACGGTTCGGCCGGTGAACAGCAGGTCCTTGGCGGCGGCGCCGCCGATCCGCTGGACGAGCCGCGCAGTATCGGCGTGGCCATAGACCAGACCGATTTTCGCTGGTGTGATGGCGAAGCGCGCGTTTTCCGCCGCGATGATGCGGTCGCACTGCAGTGCGAGGCTGACGCCGCCGCCAAAGCACGAACCTTCTACGCATGCGATCACCGGCCGGTTCAACGTGGCGAGCGCTGCCAATGCATGCTGGATCAAGCCGTTGTATTCGCGCGTGGTCTCCACCGTCGCGAACGCTTCGGCGAGTTCGCCGATATCGGCGCCAGAACAGAAGTGTTCGCCAGCTCCGGTGAGGACGACGGCCAGCAGGCCCGGAGCCGCTTCGATGGTCTGGCAGTGATCGAGAATGCGGCGCCACATCGCGATGGATATGGCGTTGCGGCGAGACGGGTTGTCAATGACGAGGCGAGCGAGCGAACTGTCCCGTTCCAGCCTCAGGTCGGGTGTGCTCATGCTTGCGACTCCGCCTCGATGGCCGTGGCGATCGCCAGCAGCCGCATGTCGTCGTACCTTCGGCCGATCAACTGCAGGCCGACCGGCTTGCCACCTGGAGTTACCGGCAATGGCAGGGACAGCGCCGGTAGTCGCGCGGCGTTGGCGATTGACGTCAAATCGGCCTGGCTCACCGGGGCTTTCGTGCCGTGCATGAACGCCGTTTGCGGCGCCACCGGCAGCAGCACCGCATCGAAGGCCGCGAGCGTCTGTCGGGCGCGAAATCCGGTCGCCCAGAATTCCCGCGCGGCCTCGGCGAAGCGCGCTGCCGACAGAGTGCAGCCATAGGTGAGCATCGCTCGCAATTCATTGCTCATCGGCGCCTTGCCGGCCAACGCCTGCTTATGAATTGCCGCGGCCTCGGCTTCGACGATCAGGAGACCTTCGCGGCGGGTGCGGCTTGGATCCCAGCCGTCGATCGTCACGCGCGGAAGCGTCAGCCCGGATCGGGTCAGTCGCGCTATGGCCAGGTCGAACGCTTGGAGCACGTCGTCGTCGATCGGCGCGGCGCCGGTTGAGAGGATCGCCAGTTTGAGGGCAGACAAGCGCACCGGCTGGGACGCCTGCCGCCAGTTGTCTGGCACATTCTCGGCTTCGGCGGTTCCGGGCTCTGGCCCCCCGATGGTCCGCATCACTGCCGCGAGATCGTCTGGGGTCGCACCGATTGGCCCTACCGAATCGAGTGACCAGGATAACTCGATCAACCCGCCAACCGGCAACAAACCGGGGGTCGGCTTCAGACCGGCGACGCCGCAATAGCTGGCCGGTAACCGTACCGAACCGAGCGTATCGGAGCCAATGCCGAACGGGACGAAGCCGGCCGCGACCGCCGCCGCCGTGCCGCCAGAGGAGCCGCCGGGCGTGCAGCCGGTCGCGGCTGGGTTGTCGGTGCGGCCGTAGTATGGGTTGTCAGTGGTGGAGCCCAGCGCCGCCTCGTGCATGTTGGACATGCCAATGATGATCGCGCCGGCCGCGCGCAATCGCGCCACCACAGTGCTATCGCGTTCGGCGATCGCGCCACGCCGGTGCGCCATGCCAGCCGTCAATGGAAGCCCCACAACGGCGATGTTGGCCTTGATCGTCAGCGGCGCGCCGTCGAGTGGGGAAAGCGGTGCCTCGGCGCGCCAGCGGCGGTCGCTCGCCTCCGCCGTCGCGAGCGCGCCAGCGGCATCGACACGCGTGAAAGCTCGGATCGCCCCGTCACGCGCCGCGATGTCCGCGAGAACGGCCGCGACCACGCGCGAGGGTGACGATGCGCCGGCGGCATAGTCGCTTGTTAGGTCCGCAATCGTCTTCACGTTCCATTCTTCCGGTTGTCGATCAGTCGGATCGGTTTCTGCCGGCTGTCGATGCCGGTCAGTAGCGCCAGTTCGCCGACCGGATGCAATTCCACGCTCATATCGACGCCAAGGGTCGCCCGCAACTGCGCGGCGCAGGTCTCGGCCAGCGCCGTATCCTCCGGCGTGGTCGACTCGAGCAACACCGTCATCTCGTCCCTCCCCGATATGCGCTCGACTTTACAGAGATACTCGCCCGTCAGCGCCGTAAACCGTTGCGTCAAGATCGCGCCGATGCCGGTCGGATAGACGTTGATGCCGCGCAGTTTCACCATGTTGTCGGAGCGGCCGAGGAAGCCTTCCAGCCGGCGGAAATTCAGGCCGATCGGCGATGTCCCGGAGACGACTTTCGAAACATCGTGAGTGCTGAAGCGGATGATCGGGAAAATGTCATCCTTGAAGAGGCAGGTGCAAACCATATCGCCGATTGCACCGTCCGGGACCGGTTGATGGGTCTCGACGTCGAGCAGTTCGAGGTAGTGCGCATCTTCGAGAATGTAGAGCCCAGAACGGTCGGGCGCCTCGCCAGCGATCGCGCCGGTGTCGCCGACGCCATACCAATCGTAGACCTTGGCGCCACCCCAGGCCTTACTCATTGCTTCATGACTTTCGGAGCCGAGATGGCCCGAAACCATGCGGACGGGCAAGTCCTTGCCCGGTTCGAGCCCCATGTCGCGCGCGACTTCGGCGAGCCGTCTGATGTAATCGCCAAAGCCGACAATCGCGGTGGCGCCGAAATCCTTCATCAACTGCACTTGCGTCTGCGAGCGCGTCTCGATGCCGGTGCCGGCTGACAGAAACCGCGCGCCGACGAAGTGGATCACCGACTCGCGCACATAGTGGCCGCCGTTGACCATGCCGTGGCCGTAGACTGAGTGCACGACGTCGTCGCCGGTCATGCCCTGCAGCAGATAGAGGCGCGCCAGCAGCAGGTTCTGCGCTTCGCGGCTTTTCGGCCCAAACAGCAACGGCTGCGGTTTGCCGGTGGTGCCGCTGGTGGTCTGCATGATGAGCGATGGCCGCTTGCCCGGCGGATGCGCGTCCTGGCCGTGGAAATCGCCGATCGGTGGATAGGCATCAACGCTCTCCATCAGCTCGGCCTTGGAATAGGTCGGCAGGCGGACGATATCATCGAGCGAGCGGATGTCGCCGGGCTTGGCGCCGGCATTGCCCCACAGCCGCTGATAGAACGGCACCTTCCAGGCGAACGCCACCAGCTTGCGAAACCGCTCGTTCTGGCGCGCACGCAATTCATCGCGCGAGAGAGTGCGAGCGAGTTTGAGGAATGCATCGCCGATGGGATAGTCGGCGAGTAGTTGCGGGACGTTGGCGTCGGTGAAGTAGGAGCCTGGGCGCATGATCAGTGCTCTGTCGGGTTGGTGAGGGCGGTCGAAAGGGCGGAGCGAAATGGGCCAGTAGTCTTGGAGGTTGGCAATCCAAGCGTCGCTTTGATCAATCGTGCGCCGGCGTCTGGTGTGACGCCCGCAAATGTCATCAGTGTTCGCGCCTTGGCGATCAGAGTCGCCTCGGCAAGCGGATTTTCGGGGTCCCCAAGCGCGTCGTCGACATGTGTGGCAATGCGGTCGCCATCGGCCAGGGTAATTTCGACGCCGGCGCCGAAGTGGCCAGGATACCGGCCTGCGAAGGGTTCAGCAGCGGTCACCAAAGTCAGCGCGCGCAACGTCGCGAGCTTGCGATCGGCGATCGCTGGTGGATCGAAATCGGCGAGCTCGGGCGTCTCGCGCAGCAACGCGACGGCGGCGGCATGCTGCAGGCTAAACTTCGCGTCGATAACGGTCTTTGGTTCCGGCCGATCGCAAAATGTGATTGCGTCGCAATAAGTTCCGATGGCGATGGCTGTAATCTTCCGCTTACCGATCTGAGCTTTTGCAAGCCGCACCGCGTCGATCACGGGATGGGCATGGCGGCAGGCCGGCCAAGGCTTGAAGCTCACCTCGTGGATCAGCCAATCGCCGTGTGCGTTGGAAACGACGGCGGAAGGATCGCCATCCTTGCAGAGCGCGGCAAAGAACCCCTGTCGCCCATCGAGCAGGCACTTTGGCCCGGTGAAGCCGCCGCGCGCCAACGCCGCTGCGAGATACCCCGCCTGCGCCGCGTGCGCACAGTGGAGCTGCTTCGTCATGACCGGTTCGTGCCGGCATTGCCAAAGGCCGGCCGCTACCGTTCCGGCATTGCCGAGCGCCGCAACCAGGGCTGCACGATCTAGCCCCAGCATGCTGGCCACCCCGGCCGCCGTGCCGAATGGGCCAGCGGTCGCGGTATTGTGAAACATCGCGTAATGCGCAGGTCCCAGCGCCCGGCCGACACGGATCACCGCCTCGTAGCCACGGACGATAGAATCGAGCAGCAGCGCAGGCGGCGTATCCCGATTCAGCGCCGCCAGCACTGCCGGCATCACGGTTGGCCCCGGATGCAGAATGGCGCGGCGATGCACGTCATCCATTTCCAGGACGTTGCCGGGAATGCCGTTGAGATAGGCGGCATCCTGCGCAGAAGCGCGTCCACCGCCGATCAGCGGGGCGTCGCCGCGCGATCCAGCGAACACCGCGCGCGCGATGCGGTACGGCTCCGACGTCGAACCAGCCAGCGCGCAGCCGAGCCAATCGACCAGATGCAACGCCGCCCGCGCACGCTCAGACGCGCCGACCGGCCGGCGGATGATATCGGTCAATTGTTCCTGTAGAGTCACATTGACCTTTCGGCGCAGTGAGATTTGTCTGGACAAGTTTTGACAAGCCTTGCACCGCAAGGCAAGTCACGGGATCGCTGAAATGTTGGGGACCCAGATCAAAGTGCCGACGAAGGGATCGGAAATCCAGGAGATTGCGGGCGTTGGCCCCTTGTACCGGCGCCTGCATGACACGTTGCGCGCGCGGATCTCAAGTGGCCACTATCCGGTTGGCCTGCTGCTGCCGACGGAGGCCGCGCTGTGCGAGGAATTCAATCTCTCGCGTTACACGGTGCGCGAAGCCTTGCGACAGCTGACAGTGCTCGGCCTCATTGCGCGGCGGCAAGGGTCGGGCTCGCAGGTCGTTTCGGACGTGACGCCGGTCGTCTTTACTCAGAGCATGCGCTCGCTCTCCGAACTTTTTCAGTATGCGTTCGAAACCCGTTTCGACATTCGCACCGTGCGCCGCGCCGCGCCGGCCAAGGTTCTCGCTGACCTCGGCGGCATCGATCGGGCGATCCCCTGGCTGCTATTCGATGGCGTGCGGCGCGACCGGCTGAGCGATCGGCCGCTGGCGCATGCGCGGGTGCTTGTGCATGCCGAGTTTGCCAGACTCGAAGCTGAATTCAGGAGCACCGAGGGTCCATTCTATGGCGTGATCGAGCGCCATGCAGGGCGGAAAGTGGCGGACGTCGCGCAGTCGATCACGGCTGGGCCAATGGCGCCGCGCACCGCCAAGCTGCTTGGCGAATCCGCCGATGCGACCGCTGTACAGGTGTTGCGACGCTACCTCGATCGCGACGCTGCGGTGCTGCTGGTGTCAATCAACGATCACCCGGCTAATCAGTTTCGCTATGAGATGCACCTGAGGCGTGAAGGTTAGCCGCCCGCCCAGAGCGACGCCAGAATTTCAGCGCGGTGCTCATCCAAACGCGGTACGTGCGGATCGATCTGGCCGGGCTCGTCAGCGAACTTGATGGGCAAGCCGATGTGCAAATTGCCCTCGGCATCGCGAACCAGCATGTCACGGGCGGTGGTGTGCGGTTGTTCGAAAGCCTCTTTCAGGTCGAGCACAGGGGCGAAGCAGACATCTTTGTCGGCGAACCATTGCTCCCAGTCGGCCCGGCTGCGGGTCAAAAAGGATTCGCGTAAAAATGCCTTCACCGGGGCCTGCCCTGATCCCGGTGGACTCATTGCCGTTTGGATCAGGTCAGGACGGCCCAGCGCAGTCAGGCAATTGACCACGAACTTGCGCTCAACGCCGCCTAGCGCAATGTGTCTGCCGTCCATGGTCTCGTAGAGCGAATAGAATGCGTTGCCGCCGAATGAGCGCATCGATTTCACGTCGGGAACCATGTCTTCAGCAAACACCGGGCCCGTGACGTTCGGCAACCACGCCATGGTTGCGTCCCGCATTGCAACATCGATGGTGTCACCGATGCCGGTATTCGTGCGCCGCAGCAGCGCCATCAGAACGGCGGAGAGCGCGGTTAAGGAGCCGAGCGCGTCGGCCACTGGCATGTGCGGGTTGGTCGGCTTACCGTCGTTGCCGAGGTTGAGGCTGACGACGCCCGAAAGCGCCTCGATCGCCAAATCGTGCGCAGGCCGCAGCCGTTCCGGCCCAGTCTGGCCGAAGGCCGAGATCGAGCAATAGACCACGCGTGGATTGCGTGCGCGCACCTCCGCGGGGCCGACGCCGAGCCGATCGACGACGCCCGGGCGGAACGCTTCAATCACCACATCGGCGGTATCGACCAGCTGAAAAAACAGCGCCTTGTCAGCCGCGTTCTTCAGGTCGAGCACCAAGCTGCGCTTGCCGCGATGGGTGTTGCGGAACCACACCGACACCCCATCGGCCGCCATCCAGCCGACATGGCGGACCGGCTCGCCTTCGCCTGGCGGCTCAATCTTGATCACGTCGGCGCCGTGGTCAGCCATCATCTGCGTCAGCATCGGCCCCGGTAAGAAGAGCGACAGGTCCAGAACGCGAATGCCGTCGAGTTTCATCCGATCACGCCTTTTGCGCGCAAGGCCGCGCGCGCCGCCTCACCGATGCCGATCGATTCCAGGATAGCGTTAGTATGCTGCCCAAACAGCGGCGCCGGTGCGGCCTTGGTGACTTCGCCATCTGGCCGCACCGGTGACGCAAGCGCACGCCAGCCCGGCCGCAGCGGATGCTCAAGCGATTGCACTGTGCCGCGTTCAGCGAGGAACGGGCTGGCCAACGCTTGGCGCAACGTCAACACCGGCGCCGCCGGCACGCGCCCGGCCAGCAACGCCATCCATTCCGCCGAGGTGCGACGGCCGAATACCGGATCGAGCAGCGCCACGAGTTGATCGCGGTGATTGTAACGGGCCTTGGGCGTTGCGAAGCGTGCATCGCGCGGCAGGTCAGGTAGGCCAACGGCGGCGCACAGCTCCTCCCAGAATTTTGGCAGCATCGCCATCACGAACAGTTGCCCATCGGCGGTTGGGAACGCCTCGCACGGAACCACGGACGGGTGCCCGGATCGCGGGCGGCGGGTGATCGCATCGCCGGCGTTGAGCACCCAGGCCGCCGGATAGGTAAGCTGGTGGATGGCGACGTCATAGAGCGTCACGTCGATGTCGCGTCCCCGGCCGGTGCGCAACGCGCCATAGAGGGCGGCGGTCAGCGCGAATGCGGTGGTGATGCCGGTGAGATAATCAACGATCGAGAGGCCCATGCGGGTCGGCGGTCCATCAGGGTCGCCGGTGAGATTCATGAAACCGGCTTCCGCCTGCATCAGATAGTCGTAGGCAGGCCATGCCGCGCGCGAACCGGTGCGGCCATACCCCGAGAGGTGGGCGCACACCAGCGCTGGCCTGCCGGCCGCCAACTGGCGATACTCCAGCCCGAGCTTTGCCGGCTGGTCGCCCCGCAGATTGTTGAGCACCGCGTCGGCGGTTGCGGCCAAGCGGCGGAAAATCGCCTTCCCTTCGGCATGGCGGATATCAAGCGCGAGGCTTTGCTTGCCGAGATTGAAGGCCTGGAAGAACTGGCTCTCGTCGGGTCCGAGAAAGTGCGGGCCAGACTGCCGGGCGCTGTCGCCGCCATCCGGCGGTTCGATCTTGATCACCTCCGCTCCCATCTCGGCAAGGTGCTGCGTGGCGTATGGCCCGGCGCCATATTGCTCGACGGCGAGAACGCGCACACCCTGTAACGGGAGATCACTCACATTTACACCCTGTCGCGTTCGATGAGTTGCTTAGCTATGATGATCCGCTGCATCTCGTTGGTGCCCTCGCCAATCACCATCAGCGGCGCGTCGCGATAATAGCGCTCGACCGGGAACTCCTTCGAATATCCGTAGCCGCCGTGGATGCGCATGGCTTCCAGCGAGTTTTCAACGCCGGCTTCGGAGGCGAAGTATTTCGCCATGCCGGCCTCCATGTCGCAACGCTCGCCAGTGTCGTAGGCACGGGCCGCATCGTATGTCAGCAGGCGGGCCGCCTGCAGCCGCGTCGCCATGTCGCCGAGCTTCAATTGGATCGCCTGGTGTTCGCAGATCGGCTTGCCAAAAGTCTTGCGAATCTGGCTGTAGCGCACGCTGTCCTTCAGCGCCGCCGAGGCGAGGCCACAGCCGCGAGCCGCGACGTTGATCCGGCCAAGCTCAAGCCCGCCGAGCGCCGTCTGGAGCCCCTTGCCCTCGACGCCGCCGATCAGGTTGGCCGCAGGAATGCGGTAGTTGTCGAAGACGAGTTCAGCCGAGTCGATCCCCTTGTACCCAAGCTTCTCTAGCTTCTTTGACACCGTGAAGCCGAGCCCCTTCTCAGCGATGAACATCGACATGCCCTTGTGCCGGGGCTCGGCATCGGGATCGGTCTTTACCAGCAGCGCGAAGCACGAGCCGTGGATGCCGTTCGAAATCCAGGTTTTTGTGCCGTTGATGACATAGGCGTCGCCGTCGCGCTTTGCACGCATACGGATCGCCTGAAGGTCGGTGCCTGCGTCGGGCTCGGTCAGCGCAAGTCCGCCGCGAATTTCGCCGCTCGCGAATTTTGGCAGATAGCGCGCCTTTTGTTCCGGCGTGCCTGCGCGCGTCACGCAAGCCGCCATGATCAGATGGCTGTTGAAGATGCCCGAGAGCGACATCCAGGTTTCCGCGATCTTTTCGACGATTTTGGCATAGGTCGTCGCGGAGAGACCGAGCCCGCCGTACTCCACCGGAATGGTCGCACCGAACAGGCCGAGGTCCCGCATCTGCCCGACCATCTCGTGCGGATATTCATCCGCATGGTCGAGCCGCATCACATGCGGGCGGACATCGCGCGCGAGCCAGCGCTCGATTGTGTCGAGAATGGCGGTATCTTCGCTGGTCATGGGGACTCCCATCAATAATTTGCGCGGGTCTCGGTGTCGTTGCCGCCCCGGCGCGCGACGAGGACCGTCCGCTCGAAATCACAGACCAGGACGTGGGCTTGATTGAAGCCGCTGGTCTTCACCGTGACGAGCCCGGCCTCGGGACGCGATTTGCTTTCGCGCTTTGCTGTAACCTCGGACTCTGCCGTTAGCGTGTCGCCGGCGAACAACGGCGCGGTCAACCGGATGTTGGTCCAACCGAGATTGGCGATCGCTTTCTGGCTGATGTCGGTCACGCTCATCCCGACCATCAGCGCCACCGTCAATGGCGAGCAGATGATGCAGCGGCCGAATTCCGAATGCTTGGCGTACTCGGCATCGAAGTGCATCGGATGAGTGTTCATGGTTAAGAGCGTGAACCAGGTGTTATCGGTCTCAGAGATCGTCCGCCCCGGCCGATGTTCATAGACATCGCCGACCGTGAAGTCCTCGTAATAGCGGCCGAAGCTCTCGCGGTAGCGTTGTGGACCCACCTGTCTTGCCGTTTGTACCATGAAGGACATTTCCCCCACTTTTTCTGTCAGCGCGTGGCTTTGGCGCGAGCAATGACTCGCTCGGCCGCCCGGACCACTGGTTTCTCGATCAGCTTGCCGTTCATCACGACAAGGCCAGTCGCGCTCACCTTGAAGGCAGCTACGATAGACTCCGCTGCTGCAATCTCGTCGGTGCTCGGCGTGAACACGGAATTCACCACCGCGACATTTGATGGATGCAGCACGGCCTTGCCGGTGAAGCCCATCTGCTTGGCGACCTCGCTTTCAGACCGGACGGCCTCAAGATTGCGAAAATCGAGGCTCGGCACATCAAACACGCCGACGCCAGCCCGTTTCGCCGCGTGAACGACCCGCGAGCGCGCATAAAGCAGCGGCTCATGTGCAACCGGAATGCCGAATTCGGCGGCGAGATCGACCGCGCCGAACAGCAGGTTCGCAACGCGCGGCGCCGCAGCGATCGCCATCACCGCCTCAAGCCCGAGCGCGGTCTCGATCAACGGGATGACGCCGAGTCCCGAACCATGCTCGGTCAACAGCGCATCGACGATCCGCAACTCCTCCGGGTCGTCGACCTTGGTGAGGACGAGGAGGCCGGCCGCGAACGGCGCGTGATCGGCAAGCGAGGCGAGGTCACGCGCGCCATCGAGGCTGCGCACGGGGTTGATCCGCAGCGCCCGCTCCGGTGTTCCGCCCGTTCCGGCCAGAAAGGCGAGACTTGGCGCGCGCGCCGCGGCCTTCAACCTCGGCGCGACGGCATCTTCAAGATCGATGCAAACGACATCGGCGCCAGAGGCGAGCGCCTTCTGGAAGATCTCCGGCTTGCTGCCGGGGGCGAACAGGAAACTGCGGCGGGGGTGCATGTGGCGCTGCTGGGTCGAGGACACTGGACAAATTTGTCTGGACAATTGGCGGGTTGGCTGGGGCCTGTCAACGTCAGGCCAAGGTTGCGCCGACAAGATCGGCGGCGTTATCGAGCTGTTCAATCGCGCTGACCATCTCAATCAGGCGCTCAACCGATGAGGCCGGCAACGGTATTCGGCCAAGCGCCGCGCAACGCCGGAACTTGGAGAGGTTCTCTTCGTCCGTCAGCGCTGCATCCGGGTGGCCAAAGGTGCACAGCAGGTCGATGTCGTGGCTCGCCCCGGATGTGAGCCGGACTGTGACATGCTGCGGATCGAGCGCATTTGGATCGGGATTGGTGGTATCGAGCTGCACATCAACCTTCGCCGCAAACGCATGCACGCGCGGATCGTCGAGCCGCTCGCGGCCGCGAAAATCCAGCACATCGACATGCCCGTGCGCGAGGTAGAGGCCAGCGACAAACCGTAGGCAGAGTTTCGCGTAGTTCGCCTCCGGGTTCGGAATGTCCGGTCGGCCGACGAGACGAAACGTCAAGGGCGGCACCGTCGCGACCACACTCGTCACATCATCCGCCGCAAAGCCATGCCGCGCCATCAACTGCCGGAGGGCATCGACCACGCCATGCGTCAAGCGGCCAGACGGAAACGGCTTGTGCGACAGCCGCGTCATCTGAAACACATCGCCGAGGTCGCGCCAACGCTCGGCGACGTCAAACTGATCCTGCTCGAACAGGCGGAAATAGCCGTATTGGCCGGTCAGCACGTCATGCGGGCCGCGGAACCCGGCTCCCGCGAGATCAACCGCCGACAGGGCGCCGCGCGCGTTAAAACCGATCTGCAGGCCGAGCACGGGCGAACCTTCGACATGCGCTTGTAGGGTGCCGGAAGTCTGGCCGTACATGCCGCCGAACGCGCTCTTCAGCGTCGGGACGTCCATGCCTTCGAGTTTCGCCAAGGCCGCCACAGCTCCGAACCCGCCGCAGGTCGCGGGGCGGAAAAACCGGATCGGGGCCTTCGACGCCATGCCGATGAAGGCAGCGACATCCACGCCGAGCGTCAACGCCAGCATCAGGTCGCGGCCGCTGACCGGCTTTCGGGAGGCAGAACGGCGCTCGCAATGCGCCAACACTGCTGAGAGGATTGTCGCCATCGGGTGGACCACCGCGCCCTCGTGCACGCAGTCGAATTCCAGGCAATGGATCTGATAGGCGTTTAGGATCGCCGCGCCCTGCGCCGGTAGGCGTTCTCCGGTGAGAAGCACGCGCGCATCATCGCCGCTGCCCCAGCTCCTTACCGTTGCCATCAGTTCGTCGATCTTCGCACCGGACGTCCCCGCGATGGCGACGCCGAGGGTATCGAGCAGGAACGTCTTGCCTTTGGCTGTTGTCGCTGCGTCGAGATCGCTAAAGCGTGTCGAGACCACATGCTCGGCAAGCCGGTCGACGGGATTTGCTGTGACGTCCTTTACGAGGCTCATGTATTTGATCCCTCTTGATCCTTGTCGAGTCGGGCGTGGGCGTCGGTTCGCCACGCGTCCTTGGCCGGATAGTCTGCGGCGAGCCACGCTCCGCCATCGTGCAGCGCATAGGCCAGCGCAGCCACCGCAGCGATTCCCTGTAACCGATGAAGATCGCTCTCGTCGTAGGTCTCGCGCGCCTGCGCTGCGGCAACCATCTGCCCGACAAAACGGATTGCGCCGTCAACGCGCGCGAACATCGGCGCATACATGGAGGAGCCCATGCGGCTCGACTTCAGGAATTGGCGGAACTGGACGTGTTTGTCAGTATTCGGAATCAGCAACGGCTTCTCGTTGGCGACCACCCAACCGGGATCGTTCCATTCGATCGGGATCATCAGCCGCCGCTGTTCCGGCGGGAAGCCGACATTGCCGGTCAGCATGTTGTAGCGGCGGTCCGGCGTCACCAGGAAGGTTCCGGCGACGCGATAGTCGCGCTCTCCGGCCTTCAGCATACCGGGGCGCGCCGCAGCTGACGGATCGCCCAGCGTTTCGACCGATAACTCATTGAGCAGACGCAGCGCTGCCTCGAAATCCGTAGCGGTTCGGATGCCATCCACGGCGCTAGCGATCCTCGCCCCGAACGCCTCTGCGGACATTCTGTTCATGGCGCTGGCGCAGCCGCCGCGAAATGCTCGGCAATTGCCCGGCGGGTGGCAATCCAGACATCGGGCTTGCTTTTCACATGCGCGATGAAGCGCTCAAGCGCGCCGATCCGCCCCGGCCGTCCGATGATCCGAAGATGCAGGCCGAGCGACATCATGCGTGGCCCCGCATCGCCCTCCGCATACAGTCGATTAAATGTTGCGACCGCATAGTCGAGCCACTGCTCGGGTGTATACCCGGGCGCCAGCCAGAACTTCATGTCGTTGGTGTCGAGTGCGTAAGGAACGATCACAATAGGCTTTCGGCCACTGGACGTTTCGACCACATCCCAGAACGGCGCGTCGTCAGAATAGTCATCCATGTGATAGAGGAAACCCGCTTCGGCCAGCAGGCGGCGCGTGTTCGGCGTGTGCAGATAGCGCGAGAGCCAGCCGACGGGGCGCGTTCCAATGGACTTCGTGATCGACGCGACGGCCTTATCTATGAAGTCCCGCTCGCGCATCTCGTCATAGGAAAATTGATGCACCCACCGCCAGCCATGGCTGGTCACTTCGTGGCCTTGGCGCACGATTTCGGCGGCCAACTCCGGCGCGCGCTCTAATGACAGCGCGGCGGCGGTGAAACTCGCGCGGATCCCGGTTTCCTTCAGCACGCTGAGCACACGGGCGCCGCCAGCTTTCAGGCCGTAGCGGTAGTTTGATTCATTCCCATAGTTGCGGATCGGGATTTTCAACATGACTCCGAGTTCGTCGACGGGCTCCGGCCCTTTGTCGCCCTCGGCGGTCGACATCTCTGAGCCTTCCTCGACGTTGACAACGAAGGACATCGCGAGTCGCGCGCCATTCGGCCACCTCCACTCCGTCATCCGTCAGCGCTCCTGCATACCTGATCTGCCCATCGCCGCACCCGCTTGAGGTAATCCTGCTTGACATATGTTTCATTCAGAGTCGAAGATTTGTCCGGATGAATTTTCGGGTCAAGAGGAGAAAATCCCGCTCGGAAATAGTCGGTGATGTCCCCAAAACTGCCGGAGGAAACGTCGTCCATGTCACGGAAATTCTTGACAGTTCTTGCTTCGACCACGCTCGCGGGCCTCGCTCTCGCTGCGCCAGCGTCCGCTGCCGATGTGCTTTTCCTCGCGGAAGATGTGCCGGCCGGCCTCAACTATGACGGCCCCGCTGCGGCGATCCCGACCAGCCAGACCGGCATGGTCAATGTGATGGAGCCGCTGGTTTACTACGCCACCAAGGAAGTAAATTCCGAAGGCGTCTCGATCCCCGATTTCGGCAAGTTCGAAGGCCGCCTCGCCGAGAGTTGGACGTTTGACAAGGCGACCCTGACCTGGACGTTCAAGCTGCGCGCTGGCGTAAAGGGTTGCGGCGGCGCGACGCTCACCGCCGATGACGTGCTGTATACCTTCGCACGCGCAAAGAGCGTATCGGGCGCCGCCCCGATCGGCTGGTTCCTCTCCAACGTTGGCTCGATCGCCAACTTCACCCCGGCAGTTTTCGGCGACAAGGAAGAGAACAAGAAGGCCAAGGTGCTTGGCGACGAAGTCACGAAGGTCGACGACCTTACCGTGAAAATCCGCCAGGCCGAGCCGAATGCGCTATTCCTGCCTGTGCTGACGATTTTTGGCCTGATGATCTTCGACAAGGAGACGATGGAAAAGCACGCGACGAAGGAGGATCCGTGGTCCCATAACTTCGTCAACAACGAGGGCATGGGCTCATTCGGCGCGTATTGCATCGAGCGCTGGACCAAGGACAATGAGTTCGCGCTGACCGCCAACCCGGATTATTACCGTGGCAAGCCGGCGATCGACCGCGTCGTGATGAAGAAGGTGCCGCAGTCGTCCAACCGCGTCGTGGTTTTGCAGTCGGGCCAGGCCCAGCTGGCGCAGAGTCTGACGCCGAAGGAATATGACAGCCTGCGCAAAGCGCCGGGCGTGAAGGTCGGCGGGCATTCCGGCAACCAGAACCTGTTCGTCCACATGAACTTCAAGTCTAAGCCGTTCGATAACATCAAGGTTCGTCAGGCCATCGCCTACGCGATCCCCTATGACGCAATCATCGCCAACGGCTATTTCGGCCAGGCCAGCGCCTGGGCGGGCGTGGTGCCGTCGACCTATCCCGGATACTCGGCGGCGGCCGAACCCTACAAGACCGACATCGCCAAAGCCAAGGCGCTGCTCGCCGAAGCCGGCTTCCCGGACGGCAAGGGGCTCGAGGCGTTCGCCGACAGCTTCGCGTTGTCCTATGTCGCTGAAAAGGAAACGACCGTCGGGCCAATCGTGAACGCGATCCAATCGTCGCTGCGCGAGGCCGGTTTCCCGGTGACGCTGAACCCGATGCCGCAGACCCAGTATGGCGACCGGCAGTTGGTGAAGAAGGATCTCCCCTTCGCCATCAACGAACAGGAAAAGCCAATCGGTGTTGACGCCGGTTACGCCACGCAGCTGTTCTTCGTCTCCGGCGACAAGGGCGGCCTCAACAATATGATCAACTATTCGAACCCGATGGTTGACGACACCTGGGCGAAGGCCCGGGTCGAGCCGGACAACGCCAAGCGCGACGCGATGCTCGCCAGCATCCAGAAGCAGCTGATGTCTGACGTCGCCTGGTTGCCTGTGGTCGAGTACAAGACCCAGTTCGCCTGGTCCGACAAGATCAGCGGCATAGGCTGGCATCCCGACAACTCGATCCGCTTCTTCGATTTGAAGGGGAAGTAAGGTAACTCTCCAGCGCCCTCTTCCTCGTCGTGGAGAGGGCGCTCGCCATACCCGCAGTCAAAGGTCCAATCCCCCGTGCTACTGCGCACCATTCTTAGACGGCTCGCGGTCGGCGTGGTGCAGCTCTTGGGGCTGACCGTCGCGGTGTTCTTTCTGATCCGGCTGATGCCGGCCGATCCAGTCTCGCGCTTTGTCGGCATCAATCCGTCGAAGGCAGCCTATGCGCAAGCCGCCAAGGCAATTGGCGTCGACCGGCCAATCAGCACTCAGCTGCTGCACTACCTGGGTCTGGCGCCGAGCCAAGGTAAAGGGCTCCTGCAGGGTAATCTTGGCACATCGTGGGTCTCCAATGCGCCTGTGCTGAAAGACATCGCGACGGCTCTGCCGGTGACGCTCGAACTGATCACCATGGCCTTCATCATCGCCTTGATTATCGCCGTTCCGATCGGCATGTTGGCGGCGCTCCGGCCGGGTGGCAAAACCGACAAAGCGGTGTTCGTCTACGGCCTGTTCGCCGGCTCGCAGCCAGAGTTCTGGTGGGCGTTGCTGTTCGTCTTCGTTTTCTACTTCAAGCTCGGCATCGCCCCGCCGCCGCTCGGCCTCATCAATCCCATGAATTCACCACCGCCACCGCGCACCGGCTTTTACACCATCGATAGTCTGCTGGCCGGCGACCTCACGACCTTTTTTGATCTCCTCCATCATCTGATGTTGCCGGTCGCAACACTGGTGTTCATTCTGTCAGGCCCGATCATCAAGATGGTGCGGCAGAACATGGAACAGGCGCTCACTGCTGATTTCGTGCTCTACGCTCGTGCCGCCGGCATGCCGGGCTCAACCGTGGCGCGTTATGCGCTGCGCGCTGCGATGGCGCCGTCGATGACGCTGATCGGCATCCTCTACGGTTTCATGCTTGGTGGCGCCGTGCTGGTCGAGAGCGTGTTTTCGTTGCCGGGTATCGGCCAATACGCGGTGCGCTCGATTCTCGCGTTCGACTATCCGGCGATCCAGGGCGTGGTTCTGGTCATCACCGCGATCTCGCTTGTCGTCTATCTCCTGCTCGACTTGTTGCACGCGATCATCGATCCGAGGCTGGCTCAAGAATGAGTGAGAGCCTGGCCGTAGCTGATCACATCGAACCTGCGGGCGCCGACTGGCTGTTCCGCATCGGCGGAGCGATCGTCGCGCTTGTGCTGTTCCTCGCCGCTTTTGGCCCGACTCTTGCGCCCTACAATCCGACGCTGACGACGCCCGAGGTTTCGTCGCCACCGCCCGCCCTCGCCGATCTTCCCCGACTGATCCTGACGGCGATCGTTTCGAAAAACACAGCGCCCGTGCACTGGTTCGGCACCGATGCGTCCGGCCTCGACATCTTTTCCCGCGTGATTTCGGCGCCGCGCATCGATCTCACTATCGCGCTGGTCGCCAATGGCCTGTCGCTACTGCTGGGCATCTCGATCGGGCTGCTGTGCGGCTACTTCCGGAACCTCGGCACCGAAATAATCATGCGCGTCTCCGATGTCTTACAATCGTTCCCTGTGTTCATTTCGGCGATGATCCTGGTCGCGCTTGGCGGCCGCTCGATCGGGAATATCGTGATCGCGCTGGCTGCGCTCTATACGCCAATTTACATTCGCCTGACGCGCGCCGAAGTGATGGGTCAGAAGGTGCGCGGCTATGTCGAAGCGGCGCGCGCGATTGGCAATGGCGAGGCGATGATCGCAATAAAGCACGTGCTGCCGAATTCCCTGACGCCAGCCTTGATCCAATCCTCCGTCACCGTCGGGTTCGCCATCCTACTGACAGCCGGACTTTCATTCGTCGGCGCCGGAGTGCAGCCGCCGACGCCAGAATGGGGGCTGATGATTTCGACCGGCGCCAACCAGATCGTCCTTGGGGAATGGTGGCCATCGGTGTTCCCGGGCATCGCCATCTCAATCACCGTTTTCGGCTTTGCCGTCCTCGGCAACGCTCTGGAGCGCCGCTATGCCGCCGGCTGACGCGCCGCTCCTGCTGGAGGTGAAAGGCCTCAAGGTCGGCTATCCCGTTCAAAGGCGCATGGTGACGCCGATCGACGGTCTCGACCTCACGATCCGTGAGCGCGAAGTGGTCGGACTGCTTGGCGACGCAGGTTCGGGGAAATCGACGGCCGCGCTGGCGATGCTCGGTCTCGTCCGCCCACCCGGCCGTATTCTCGCGGGCGAAGTGCGGTTCCTCGGCCAGGATCTGCTAAAGCTCTCACCTGAAGGCCTCCGCGCCCTTCGCGGCAAGGACCTCGCGCTGATCGTGCAAAATCCACGCGGCGCGTTGCACCCGATGCTGCCGGTCGGCCGGCAGATTTCCAACGCTTATCGCGCGCATGGCGCCGCCAGCTCGAAAGAGGGTTGGCAGCGCGCCATCGATCTGTTGCGAAACGTCGGCATCAACGACCCGGAGCGGCGCGTCCATTCATACGCGCACGAATTGTCCGGCGGCATGGCGCAACGCGCGCTGATCTCAATGGCTCTGTCGTCCACCCCGCGCCTGTTGATCGCAGACGAGCCTACCAGCGGCCTCGATGTGACGATCCAGGCACAGTTCCTCGACGAAATGGCGGCGACCGTGCGCGGCACTGGTTCGGCCATCCTGTTGGTGACGCAGGACCTCGGCATCATCGCCAATTATTGCGACCGGGTGGTGGTTCTGCACGAGGGCCGGATCGTCGAAAGCGCCGCTACCCGCGAATTCTTCATCAAACCCCAACACGCCTACAGCCGCCAGGTGCTCTCGCTCGTTCGCGCTCCCGCGACGCCCGCCAAGTTCGCCGCCGATATCGCGCCGTTGATAGAGGTGCGGGACCTCGTCAAACACTTCTCCATCAAGGGCCGTGACAAGAAGGTGCAAGCGGTCGACGGCGTTTCCTTTGCCATCCGGCCGGGCGAATCGCTTGGCCTTGTCGGTGAATCCGGGTCGGGCAAAACCACCGTCGGCCGCTGCCTGTTGCGGCTCGTGGAGCCGACTTCGGGCGATATTCGCTATCGCGGCCAGTCGATCGCGTCGATCAAGCCAGCCGAATTGCGGCGATTCCGCTCAAAACTGCAGATCGTATTCCAGGACCCCTATGACGCCCTCAACCCGCGCTACACCATGGAAGACGTGATCCGCGAACCGCTCGATCTGCATACGGATCTCGACGCCATCGGCAAGCGTCGGCGGATCGGCGAGTTGCTCGATCTCGTTGGCCTTGATCCAAAGCGCATGGGCGAAAAGCCGCGCGGGCTTGGCGCCGGCGCCCTGCAGCGCCTAAACATCGCCCGCGCGCTGGCGACCGGCCCGGAATTCATCGTGCTCGACGAGCCGACCTCGGTGCTGTCGCCGCTCGCCCGCGTCGGCTTCATCGAACTGCTCGCGCGCCTGAAGAAGGACCTCGGCCTCGCGTATCTCTTCATCAGCCATGACCTGACGACGGTGCAGCACGTCTGCGACCGTGTCGCAGTCATGTATCTCGGCCAGATCGTCGAGGTCGGAACGACGGAGCAGGTTTTCAAGCGCCCTGCCCACCCTTATGCGCAAGCGCTGCTTGGTGCGCATCTGACCGCCGACCCCATGCATCGCAGGGTGGACCGGCCGCCGGTCAACGCGCTCGCCGGGGAAATCCCAAGCCCGATCGATCTTCCGCCCGGCTGCTATCTCGCCAGCCGCTGCAGGCATGTGACAGAGGCGTGCCGGGTGACACCGCAAACTCTCGCAATGCATGCCGAAGGGCGCCCAGTGCGCTGCATGCGGGTGCTCGCTGGCGAGGTTCCAATCGGGGGCAGCCCATGAACCGGCATACTGGACGGATTGCATTCGTCACCGGCGCCGCCAGCGGCATTGGCCTCGCCATCGCTGAGCGCTTGCTGGGCGACGGCGCCCGAGTGGCGATGGCGGATGTGGACGGGCAGCGGCTTGCTGACGAAGCCAAACGGCTTGGCCCGGAAACGTTTGCCGTGGAAACAGATGTCCGCAACGAAGCGTCGGTGATCGCCGCGTTCGATCGTGCAGAAACGGCGTTCGGGCCGGTCGATCTGATGGTCAATAATGCCGGCGTAATCGACGTCGGCCCGGTGGTCGAGACCGCGCTCGCCGACTGGCGACGGCTGATGGCGGTGAATGTCGACGGCGTGTTCCTCGGGTCGCGCGAGGCGGCCCGGCGGATGATCGCGGATGGAAAATCGGGCTCCATCATCAATGCGGCGTCTGGCGCGGCTAAGCGCGGGGTGGGGCAGATCAGCGGCTATTGCGCCAGCAAGGCCGCCGTCATGGTGTTTTCGCAGGCGCTGGCGCTCGAACTCGCGCCGCACCGCATCCGGGTCAATTGCTACGCGCCCGGCCACATCGAGACCCCGTTCTGGGAGGGCATCGCCGGCGGCTTTGCGCGCGCAACCGGCAAACCACCCAGCGATGTGCTGGAGATGTTCCGCGCCTCTGTGCCGTGGGGCCGTTTCGGCACGCCAGCCGAAGTGGCGGCGACCGTCTCGTGGCTGGCGTCCAGCGAAGCCGAATACATCAACGGCCAGACCATCGCGATGAACGGCGCGGAGTTCGTCGGATGACGGCGGGGCGCGGCGATACGGTCGACTGCCTGATTGTCGGCGCTGGCGCGGCGGGCGCGGCGTTTGCCTGGCGCCTCGCTTCAGCGGGCATCGCCGTCACGTGCCTCGAACAGGGCGACTGGGCCGACTATTCCGCGCTGCCCTCCCTAGGCAACGACTGGGAGGCGGCCCGGCAATCCACCCATCACCCGAGCTCCAACATCCGGCGTAAGCGCTGCGATCCGCCCATTGACGACGCGGACGCGGCGATCAAGCCACTGATGTACAACGGCGTCGGCGGCTCGACAATCCACTGGGGCGCGCATTTCCCACGCTTTCGCCCTTCAGATTTCCGGGTGCGTACGCTCGACGGCGTCGCCGACGACTGGCCGATCCGTTACGAAGACCTTGCGCCTTACTACGAAGAAAACGACGCAATCGTCGGCGTCGCCGGCCTGGCGGGCGATCCCGGAAATCCGCCACGTTCGCCCCGGCAGATGGCACCGGTACCGCTTGGCGGCGGCGGCGCGAGGATGGCGGCGGCCTTCGACCGGCTCGGCTGGCGCTGGTGGCCGGCTGACATGGCGATCAACACTGCCACGCACGGCGAAGGCCGCAGCGTTTGCAACAATTGCGGGCCGTGCGATCTCGGCTGCCCAACGAAAGCGCGATCATCCGCCGACGTCACCTATTGGCCGATGGCTTTGAAGTCAGGCGCGCGGCTCATCACCGGCGCCAGCGTGTTTCGCATCGAGACTGACAGTCGTGGCTTGGCGACCGGCGTCGCTTATTTCGATCGCGACGGAAGTGTGCATCGCGTGAAAGCAAGTATCATCGTCCTCGCCGCCAATGGCGTTGGCACGGCCCGCCTGTTGCTCCTCTCAGACATCGCCAACCGCTCGGGGCTGGTGGGAAGACGCCTCATGCACCATCCGACCGGGCTTGTCACCGGTGTGTTCGCTGAACGGCTCGATGATTACAAGGGGCCCTTCGCAGCCTCGATCCTCTGCCAGGAGTTTTACGAGACCGACCCGGGGCGGCCTTTCAAGCGCGGTTTCCAAATGCAGTGCGTGCGCGCAGATGGTCCCGTCGGCACCGCTTGCGGCGGCTACCTCCCGCGTGTGCCATGGGGCCATGGCCATCACCGCGCGTTCCTCGAAACCTTCGCACACACGACGAGCCTGACAGTGACCACCGAGGATCTTCCGGAGGAGATCAACCGCGTTACGCTGTCGCCAACGCTGAAGGACCGGTTCGGCGTACCCGCGGCCAAGACCACTTACCGGGTCGGGCCTAACGCCCAGGCAATCCTCGACTTCGGTCTAGAGCGCGCTACTGAGGCCTTTGCCGCCGCAGATGCCTCTCGCGTAGAACGTGTGCCGCTGATCGCACCGGCGGGCTTTCATCTGCTCGGCACGGCGCGGATGGGAGGCGATCCGGACTCGTCCGTCATCAATGCCGACTGCGTCGCCCACGACGTCCCAAACCTATTGGTTGTCGACGGCTCGGTGTTCGTAACGGCCGCTGCCCTCAATCCGACGTCGACCATCCAAGCGATCGCTCTGCGGGCGGCCGATCGCCTGATCGCCGATCGACACAACCGGAGGGCGGTATGACGAAACTCGCCGCGCTCATTGATGTTTTGCTGCCGGGCGATGAGGGATTTCCGTCAGGCTCGGCGACCAAGGTCGAGGCTTGGTTGGCGGTCCGGCTGGACAGGTTCGGCGCTGCACTCGAAACCGTACTTGCAGCCCTGCCTGATCCTTTGACCGTGGCTGGAGTCGCCGCCGTCGAAGCCGCTCACCCGGCGGCCTTCGCATCTCTGCTGACGGGCGTATACACGGCCTATTACACCGACCCAGTGGTTCGTGGGGCAATCGAGCGCGCAACGGGGTATTCGGCCGGTCCACCCCAGCCAAAGGGTTACGAGCTGCCGCCGTTCGACCCGGCAGTTATCGCCGCGCCCGCATCCCGCGCGCCGTCCTGGCGGAAGGTCTGAGGTATGGACACATTTGACTTCGTTATAGTAGGAGCAGGCTCGGCCGGCTGCGTGCTCGCCAACCGGCTTTCGGAAAGCGGCCGGCGTCGGGTGCTGCTGCTCGAAGCGGGCCCGCGCGACGCCAACCCGCTCATCAAGGTGCCGCTCGCCGCCGGCCTCGTCTACTTCTGGAAAGCCATCAACTGGAACTATGAGACCGCGCCCGATCCAGGCATCGACGGCCGCTCGATCAAGTGGCCGCGCGGAAAAGTGCTCGGCGGTTCGTCGTCGATCAATGGCATGATGTACATGCGCGGCCACCGCGCCGACTACGACGGCTGGCGCGACTGCGGCCTCGCCGGCTGGGGCTACGACGACGTGCTGCCGTACTTTCTGAAGAGCGAAGACCATATCGAGCGAGACGATCGCTTCCACGGCAAAGGCGGCCCGCTGCGGGTCGTCCGATCGCACGGTGCACATCCGATTTACCGGGATTTTCTGAGCGCAGGAGCTGATTGCGGCTTCAGGGCCAATGATGACTTCAACGGCGCCGACCAGGAGGGTCTCGGCCTGTTTGATTTCAACATCCGCGATGGCCGTCGCGAAAGCGCAGCCACGGCATTCCTGGGGCCCGCGCGCGGGCGGCGTAATCTCGAAGTCTGGACTGGCGTTCACGCTGACCGCATCGTCATCGAAAACCACCGCGCCGTCGCCATCGATATCACCCGCCATGGCCAGGCAAAGCGCGTCGCAGCAAGTGGGGAAATTATCATTGCCGCCGGCGCCATCGGCTCACCGGCGCTGTTGCAGCGCTCTGGCATCGGCGACGGCCGTGCGCTGTCGAAGCTCGGAATCGCCCCAGTGCACCATCTCTCCGGTGTCGGGCAAAACCTGCACGATCACCTCGGCGTCTATCTCCGCTATCGCAGCACCCGGCCCGAGACTCTCTACAGCCTGTTCCGGCCGGATCGCGCGTTCGCTGCAGGCTTTCGCACTTTGCTCGGCGCCGGAGGGCCAGGGTCCAGCGTGCCTCTCGAAGCCGGCGGCTTCCTGAAAACGCGAAGCGACCTCACGATTCCCGACATTCACGTCGTCGCCGTTCCCGGGCTCAACCTGGAGACGACACAGAAAGGGCAGGGCCAGCACGGCTACATCGTCTGCTTCTACCAGCTGCGGCCCAAGTCGCGCGGCCGCATCGCCATCACGTCCGCCGATCCTACCGTGCCGCCAGACATCCATCCCGGCTACCTGTCGCATCCGGACGATATCGTCTGCATGCGCGATGGCGTCCGGCTCGTGCACAGACTAGCGCAGACCAAGCCTCTTTCAGATTGGAACGCCGGTGAGATTTCACCACTCACATCTGATCTCGCTAGCGACGTCGCGATCGACGCCTGGGTGCGGGCGAGCTCCAACACGATTTTTCACCCCGTCGGCAGTTGCGCGATGGGCACCGACCCAGCCGCTGGCGCCGTCACCGACGCGCGCCTGCGCGTCCACGGTCTCGCGGGCTTGCGCGTGGCCGACGCCTCGATCATGCCGGCGATCGTCGGCGGCAACACCTCGGCGCCAGCGATGATGATCGCGGAGAAAGCGGCGGCGATGCTGCTAACTTGACCAATGGATGCGCGCCCCTGGATCGCGCCTCATACAAGGCGTACCGGTGAGCGTCACCAACGAATGGCCGAAGTACATGAGAGCATATGAAGTCGGGCGTGAAGTATGTCTTTGTTAGGCGGCGGCACTCAGCCTGCGTAGCTGCCTGATCCATGCCACCCGGGCCACCAGCCAAATGACACAAGCACGGCATTGGTGGCGTCGCCGTGGGTGCCGATCTGGAAATTGCGG
>JANYHF010000093.1 GCA_025359185.1 Hyphomicrobiaceae bacterium
CTCGGACGTTCCTTACGTCAATACCCAGATCAATGACCATACCGGGCTAAGCAAAGCGCCGAGCGCGACCTGTCAGACAATCCCAGACGTGGACGAGGCTTGTGTGAATCGACTACTCCAGGTGGGTAAGCGCACGGGCACTTGGTCCATATTCAATCAGTGCCAGACACTCGTTAACGATATCATTGCTAGCTGCAGCAAGGACGCAAAGAGCACGGGGTACCCATCGATTGATCCCGACTACAGCCCAAGAAATCAATAATAGTTAGGGTTGTCGTGATGGTTAAGTGGATTGAACTGAACCGCTACCGCGGTAGCCGCCAGCTTTGAGAGCGGTGCCTGTCTGTCAGGATGGTGTGTGTCGAAGACACCTCCAACAGACAGGACCCAGTTATGAGTGAGCGCAGCGAGCAGAGCCCGATCAGCCCATTGCGGCGGCGCATGATCGAGGACATGACGATCCGCAATCTGTCGCCGGCAACCCAGCGATCCTACATCCATGCCGTCAAGCGCTACAGCGCCTATTTCGGGCGATCGCCAGAGCGGCTCGACCTTGAGGATGTGCGCGCCTATCAGGTACATTTGATCGCCAAGGGCATTGCCTGGGCAAGCCTGAACCAGATCGTGTGCGCGTTGCGTTTCTTCTATGGCGTCACGCTCGGGCAAGACGGCGTACCCGAACGATTGCCCTATGCCCGCCTGCCACGCCCGCTGCCCGATATCCTGAGCCCGAACGAAGTCGCGCGCTTCCTGGAGGCCGTCGCCAGCCTGAAGTGCCGGGTCGCCTTGACGACGGCCTATGCGGCGGGCTTGCGTGTATCCGAGGTGGTGGCCATCGAGGTACGCAACATCGACAGTGACCGGATGGTCATCCACATCGTGCATGGCAAGGGTGGCAAGGACCGTTACGTCATGCTATCGGCGCAGCTGCTGGGCATCCTGCGCAGTTATTGGATACTGGCGCGGCCTAAGCGGTTTTTGTTCCCTGGCCGCTCTGACGACACAGCGATCAACGTCACGGTCCTGCATGCGGCCTGCCGGTCGGCGCGTGAGGCAGCCGGCATTTCCAAGAAGGTCAGTGTGCACACATTGCGCCACAGCTTTGCGACGCATCTGTTGGAGCAAGGCACGGACATTCGCATCATTCAGGCCTTGCTTGGGCACAACAACCTGTCGACGACCGCGCGCTACACGCGCGTGGCGACGACCACGATCGCCTCCACCAAGAGCCCGCTGGAGCGGCTGAGCCTGATGGTCGTGCCGCCCTCGTAAGGCACGCTCGGTGTCACGGTCGGCGCTTGAGGTGGCGGATGTGTTGCGCCGCCATGGCGCGGCCTATCGGGATCGCAATGCTGGGCATTTGAGCCGTGGCCAACGCAAGGTCATGGGCGCGGTCGAGTCATGCCGGACGGCGGCGCTCGGTGGTCATGTCGAGCGCTGTGGCGATTGCGGGCACACTGCCGTTTCCTTCAACAGCTGCCGCAACCGGCATTGCCCCAAGTGCCAGGCCGGCGCCGCGCGCGACTGGCTGGCGGCACGCCAAGTCGATCTGCTGCCAGTTCCGTATTTCCACGTCGTGTTCACCTTGCCGGCGCCCATCGCGGCCATCGCCTACCAGAACAAGGCTGTCGTCTACGCGATGCTGTTTGAGGCCGCAGCCGAGACGCTGCGCATCATCGCGGGCGATCCCAAGCATCTTGGCGCCGAAATCGGCATGACCATGGTGCTACACACCTGGGGCCAGACGCTCTCGCATCATCCGCACGTCCATTGCATCGTGCCAGGCGGCGGACTGTCGCCAGATGGCCAACGATGGATCGCATGCCGCCCGGGATTCTTTTTGTCTGTGCGCGTGCTCTCGCGACTCTTTCGCCGTCTGTTTCTGGAGAAGCTCACAACGGCCAACAAGACCGGCAAGCTCCGCTTCTTCGGCGATCTGGCAGCACTGGCCGGCAGCCAAGCTTTTGTCTCGGCCCTGGCGCCGCTTCGTCGCGCCGAATGGGTGGTGTTCGCCAAGCGGCCTTTCGCCGGACCCGAGCAGGTCCTGGCCTACTTGAGCCGTTACACGCATCGGATCGCTATCTCCAATCGCCGGCTGGTCGCGATGGATGACGACAAAGTCACGTTTACCTGGAAGGATTATCGCAAGGGTTCGGCGACCAACACAATGACACTCTCCGCCGGCGAGTTCATGCGACGCTTCCTGCTGCACGTCCTGCCCGACGGCTTCCAGCGCATTCGCCACTACGGCTTTCTGGCCAATGGCCACCGCAAGACCAAGCTTGCCCTGATCCGTAAGCTGCTCAATGCCACAGCCCCACACGTCGCCATGACAGTCGCTGCCGACCAACCAGCCGACGGCGCCAAGGCTGATAGACTCAATAGCGATAGACTGGCCTGCCCATGCTGCGGTGGTAGGATGGCCATCATGGAGCTCCTTCCCGGACCACGCCAATCCGGTCACAGGCAAGCGCGCCGGAGCAATGACACCTCATGAGCCGCCAACGTCCACCAGTTCAAGATCATGACACGTGGTCGCCAAGCTGCGACCGCATCGTTTTGTCCGCGTCCATGCAGGACCTCGAAAGCGCGCTCAGTACCACCAATATCCGGGGCGCTATCGCCAACACCTGTTCGATCGGCGCCAGCCCAAGCCACGCTCAACCGGTTCGAGGATCGCACCTCGCCAGCGCCACCACCGAACAATCCCCATAACCACCTGCGCTCGTTGCCCGCAGTTCAGCTCAATCCGGCTTCAATGAGGTCGCCGAAGGAGCCAGCCGCTCGTTCACAGCTTGCGACCTCACAGAAACCTCCAGATTCCCTCTCCTCACGAACCGTGATTCAGTCGTCGCGGGTCACCGGCGGGGGGAGCGATGCAGCCACGCGAACAATCGAGAGGGCACGATGATCTGTTCCGGGCGCGGCTCGACCAAATCATCGACATGCGGCACGAACTGGTGCGGCTTGGC
>JANYHF010000107.1 GCA_025359185.1 Hyphomicrobiaceae bacterium
CGCCACTCTCACGTGAGCGTTGCGTGGCGGCGCTTGGCCGAACCACTTTTCGTGTGCTATACGTAAGGCATTGGCGCAATGCCGCTTTAGCTCAGTTGGTTAGAGCACCAGATTGTGGATCTGGGGGTCCCCCGTTCGAGCCGGGGAAGCGGTACCATCATTCTAAGGCTTGTTTTAGGGCTTTTCTGATAGGCCAACGGCCACGAGCCGGAAAGTGAAAAAAGAGCTTAGTAGCGCCCTAGTAGCAAAATCGCTCCGCGTTCCGGTAGGTCTCAGTCATCGAAGACCAGCGCGTCGAGATCGCCATATATGCTGGCGTCCCACCCTCCCCTCATCAGCCTCACGAGTTTTGGGGCCCACGAACCTACCACATTACGACCGCAACGACCGTCATCAACGGTTGCCTCGCACGATGATGCTTGCGGTCACAATCGTATTCATACCATTGACGTTCGATGCCGTGACGACCACGTTGCTGACTGTCATTACCGTAGTAACCGGTGGCCAGTTTGCGATTGGGACAGATATCCCCGGTGGCTGCAAGGCACCCGGCACACCAACAACGGGACTCATGACCGCCGGTCCGGAATTGATGACACCACTATAAACCGCAGCAACAGCGATACTGTGTGTCTGAACAATCGGCCCCACGATTGTTGGCGGCGACACTGTCAGGATCTCAATTGCAGGCTGCGAGCCCTTAGGGTCGAGAACCGCAGGCCTCACGGCGTTCACGGACTGATTTGAAACGGCTGTCAATTGCAAGTTTGCCGCCGCAATTGGAAGTCCGGTCGAAACGTTGGATTGGATCGTCATCAGATATATTTTGCCATCGATGACGAGCACATTGCGCCCCAGTTTGGCACCACCTGGTTGGGCCGCCGATAGCGGTTTGGGGAGGCTGGGCGATGTCTGGATGGCTACCAGTGCCATGGCCGGGCCAGTGGCTGCCGGCGGCAGGCCAGGTGCCAACCAGGGCAACGCCACGGCCAACGCGCCCGGATCAGCACTGGGAGGCAACAGCACAACGTTGGCAACCGTTGTCTCAGGGCTCCCGGACGGCGTGTGCGGGTCCGGCAACGCCACGGTAGTTGGCGACACCACCTGTGGCGCCGTCACACCGGGCGATGTGGCGCTGGCGTTCGGCGGTGCTGGCTGACTGCCGGCAACCGTTGGCACCGGAAGGCCTGCCATGGTCGCTACGCCCGCAAAATGCGCTGCGGCAGGCACTGCTGCGACACTTACGGACGGAGCGGCGACTGGCGATACGCGATCAGGGGGGGCCACAGTTGGCGTTGTGATAATGGCGCCGGTTGCCGGCGGTGCAAAGGCAGCAACAGCTGGCGGCTGCAGATCCGGCGCTGCTGGTGCGGTCACTGCTGGAACGGCGGCGGCCAGTTGCGGGTCCTGATGGATTGTGATTGGCGCGACGGGATTTGTGGCCGTGACAACCGCGATGGCGGCAGTGGTTTCGGGGGCTTCAACATTGGGTAGTCCAGGCTGTAGCGTGGACGGCTGCGGGACCGGGCCAAATCCAGGTGGCAGGACCGGCGGCGGCACCACGGGTGTCATCAAGGGGTTCGTCCATGTGGGGATCGACTGACTGGGCGAAACGGCTCCGGGGATAGCGGCGGCGAGCTGGGCTGGGCCGGGGTTGGCAATTGTTGGGACGGGTACGTTCGGTGTTGGCGGCACTGTCTGGCCTGCAAGCGGCACAACGGTTGTCACTGCCGGGTTGCCAGCCGCCGGAATTGGCACCGTGCCCGGCAGGGTTGGGATTGGCAGACTGGGAGAAGCGGTTGCTGGGACAGCGATGGCAATCTGACTCGGTCCGAGGTTGGCGGCCTGTGCAAGAGGCACGCCCGGAGGCGCGGGAGGTGACACGTTAAGACCGCCTGGGAGCACGACGGCGGGCGTTGCCGGGTTGGCTCCAGGTGGTATCGTCACGATGCCGGGAATTGCCAACGCCGGTGGCAGGGGGGGCACAGCAGAGGGAGGGGCAATGGCAATCTGAGCTGGTCCGGTCAGCGGCGCGGGCGGAACAGTTGCCATGCGCCCGATCGGTGTCAGAATGATTGAGAGCGGCGTCTGTTGTGGTGATGCTGTCCTTGGGACTTGCACGGAGTAGGCCTGCCCGTTGATGACGAGCACGGTGCCGTTCAGCCCAGGCAGAGGCGGACTGTTGGCGTGGGGGGCGGCGGGCAACGGGAGCAGGAGCGGCGCCAGCGGTTGAAGGACAGCAGCAATAGCCAGCCGGGCCACGGTTGGGCCAGGTGGCAGGTTGATAACCGCTAGGCCCGGCAGGTGTGGCGCCAACACGCCCACGCCTGCCACGCCCGGCGGGCGCACGGACGGTGCGCTGGGGACAAACAGGCCGGGACTGTGCACCGCGGGCAGGAACAGAACCGTGTGCGGCGGGGTGATGAACACTTGCGGTACGGGCGGTACCGGCGGCACCAACACGCGCCCTGGCAGCGCCGGAACGAACAGGCTCAGCCGCAACTGCGAGAGCGGGAACGTCACCGGATGCAGGCGGTCGAACGGCGGCAGGCCGTTGACCTGACAGCCTGGCAGGTTGCCGAAATCATCATCGTCGATCAGGCATTCGAGCGGCGTGTACAGACCGAGCCCGGCGGAGGCCAAGGCGAAGCGGCCCGTGGGGGTCAGCGGCGCGAGGCTGTTTGAGGGCAGCTCGGTGTGCTGGCCGCAGGGTGGCTCGCCGTAAGCGACGCGGCCAGCGCGGCGCGGCGGACGGATGGGTGTTTCATCGCCACAGTCGAGCGCGCCGCTGGCACCGAGGCCCGCATCCTGGGTGGTGCCGGCATCCCCTTGGCCGGAGTTGATGGCGGCGTGATGCTCGGCCAACATTTGGGCGTAAGCGGGCGCGCCGGCGATGGGCAGCCCAATGGCCCAAACTAACAGCACCCACGACGCAAGGGCTCGGCGGCAATCCATCAGCGCCCCTCCGGACACAACGCTTCGTCTATCGCTCCCGCTCGGCGCGGCGGCCGGTTGTCGAACTGTTCGCCGATCGCGCACGTTCGAACTATTTCACGCTGCGGAACGACACAAAGGCGCCCGCGCCGGTGGCTGAGATGGAGGCCGAGGCGCCGTTGCCGGAGATGGGGCCAGCCAGAGAGATGGTGCCGGTGTTGGAGACGTTGGCGCCTATCGCATTTGTCGCGGTCTGCGTGACGTTGCCCAGGGTTGCGCTGGACACGGACAAGTCGTAGATGCTGGCAACTGAGACAGAGGCTGCCGCGCCGGTGGCGCTGATGCTGGCCGAGGAGCCGATGCCCGAGAGGCCTCCCGCCGACGTTGATGTGATCGAGCCAGAGTTGAGCACCTGCGAGTTGAACTCGGTTCCGTTTGTTGATGTCTGTGCGATCGTTCATGACTTCAACGGCGTCTCGCCGGTGCTGTTGTTGATGCTGGTGGCCGACACCGAGGTGATGGCACCGGTGGCGCTCACCGAGGCTGAACTGGCACTGCCCTTGAGCTCGCCAACATTGAGCGTCGAGTTGACGTTGGTCACACCGCCGGTCGTATTGTTGGTCGCGTCCTGCTTGATGATGCCGAAGGTCGTGGTCACCGGGAGGCTGAAGCTGTTGTAGGATGTGACGCTAATCGAAGCAACAGCACCGGTGGCGCCGGACGAGACCGAGGCGCCAGCGCCGTTGAGGCCGGAGAACGCGGTGTTAAAACCCAGATCGCCCGTGGTCATGGTCGATGCATCATTCTTCACCAGCGCGGCCGAGTTGGTAGAACTCTGCGTGACGTCCGCGAACGTCGTGCCGGTGACATAGCTGGAGCCGGACAAAGTGTAGGACACCGACGACGCCGCGCCGGTTGCGCTGGCGCTGACCGAGCCGCCAGGCCCGATCGCATCGCCGACCGAGATCGTCGGGGCGGAATTCGTCACGCCGCCGCCGCTATTGATGGTGGTCTGTTTGATTGCCGCAAATGTCCCGCCGAGTACAGGCTCGCTGTTGACGTATTGCGAAACCGAGGAGACGGCGCCGGTCGCTGAGGCCGAGATTGCCGCCCCTCCGGTCTGGAAGCCGCCAGCTTGGCTTGTGATGTTCGTTGCCGTGTTCGAGATGGTGCCGCTGTTGGTCGTGGTCTGCGTGATCGCGTCGAACGTGCCGCCCGAGTTGCCGCCATTGTCGAACCCGGTCGACACAACCGAGGCTGCACCCGTCGCGGAGGCTGATACCGAGGTCAAGCCGGAGCCATTGATGAACTGAGGTGTGATCTGAGTAGCCGTATTGGTGACATTGCCGGTGTTGTTGGGCGACTGATCGATGGTGCCGAATTCCGGATCGTGCAACGAGCTGATCGAGGTCACGCTGACGCTGGCAATCGCGCCGTTCGCGCTGACGGATACTGATGTGCCGCTGCCACTGATCGAAAGGCTCGGGCCATCAATAGTCCCAGTATTCGTGATCGTTGCATCGTTCTTGACGATGGTCTGGTCGACGTTGCCGACTGGCATGATGGTCGTCGAATTGATACCAGTGATCCCAAGCGACGCCGCGGCGCCAGTAGCGCTGATCGAGATCGATGCGCCAACCGACGTGCTTGACACGCCGTTGGCGTTGATCGTGCCAGTATTGGTTACGTCGGCATCAGCGTTATTCACGGCCTTCTGCGAAACAGTGCTGATTCCACCAGTTGGACTGTTCAAATTCTGATTGATGCCGGTCACCGATGTGGCAGAGACCGCGCCGACCGCGCCGATCGAGGACGAGGCGCCCGCGCCGAAATTGCCCGCGCCGAGGGTAATCGTGCTTGGATTGACAATGACCGTGGCGTTGTTGGTCGCGCTCTGGTCCACGGCCATCTGCGCCATCGCGCCGGTCGCGGCGCTGATCAGCACACTGAGAGCCACGCCTGCCAGCAGGGTATGCTTGCTTGTCCGGGTCATGTCGGCACCTTACGCAAAACGGGTTGGTGGGCCCCGCGATGGGCACTTGAGGATGGCGGGAGCGAACTCCCGCCGTCCGGGTGGTGTATGCGCCGCAAGCTGCGCGGCCCGGCGTGGACTACTTCACGCTTCGGAACGAGACGAACGAGCCCGCGCCGGTGGCCGAGATCGAGGCCGAGGCGCCGTTGCCCATGGGGCCAACAGCCGTGGTGATCGTACCGGTATTGGTGACGGTGTTGCCCGCCACGTTCAACGTCGTCTGCGTGACGTTTCCGACAACTTGAACACCAGCCGGCACCGTAGTATCACTGATGCTGTTGGCAGATACTGATGACGCGGCACCGGTGGCACTGATGCCTACCGAGCTTCCGATGCCACTGAGCGCGCCAGTGGTAATCGTGCCGGTGTTCTTGACGGTGCTTAGGGCATTGTTGTTCGAGGTCTGAGTGACTGTCCCAACGGTGTTGACAGCAGCGTTGCTGGCGATGCTGGTGAGAGACACCGAAGCGATTGAGCCGGTTGCGCCCGTGTTGACGGAGGCACCATCGCCGGACACGTCACCAACAGTCGTCGTGCCGCCGGTGTTACCGATGACGGCAGTGTTGTTGACGGTTTGCGTGACGTCGCCGGTCGTCACGCCGCCGACGCCCGCGCTCTTGATCGCTGCAACCGAAACCGCACCCGCAGCACCGGTCGCGCTGACAGACGCTGAGACGCCTTTGCCGGTCAAATCACCGATGACGTTGTCCGTAGTGGTGTTGGTCACAGCGCCGGTATTGACCGGAGTCTGGTTCACTGCCCCTAGAGTATTGGCACCGAACGTTGTCGCATCGATTGCAGAGACGCTGACCGAGGACATGGCGCCCGTCGCGCCGATGGACGCTGAGGATCCATTGCCCGACATGATGAGTCCGCCACCGGCGATCGTGCCACTGTTCATGACGGTGCCGCTGTTGCTGTTGGTGGTTTGGGCGATGTCACCGCTGTCCGCCGGGGCGAACGAGGTATTTTGTAGCCCGCCAATGCCCGTTATTGATACCGAGTTCAGGGCACCTGACGCACTGATCGATACGGAAGCTCCCGAGCCTGTCGTGCCCGGGCCGACCGACAAGGTGCCGCTGTTGGTGTTTGAGATATTGCCCGTATTGGTCGAACGCTGATCGATAGTGCCAAAGCCAACAGCGGGACCGGAGAAGGTCTGGTTGATGCCCGTCTGCGACGCCACGGACGCCGCGCCCGTTGCACCAATGGCCAGTGAGGAACCAAGACCCGAAGTGGGTCCACCGGACGACAAGTTGTCGCCGTTATTCATCACATCGGCATTGTTCGTCGTGCTCTGATCGACGACCGTCTGAGCCAACGCCCCTTGCGCCGTCCCGAGCAGAGCCACCACGGCCATACTCGCCAAAAGATTCGTATGCGTCATGTTATGAACCCCTTCTTCTCTGTTGAACTCTACTCAGCCGAAATTGTCGTCCCGCTGTTGCTGCCTGCCGTCACGCTGGTTTCCCAGAGTGAGGCGCCGCCGAGCTTCATGACCTCATGCCCGGCGAACTTTGCCGGCCCTGGCGAGGTCGCCAACAGGTCGGCCACGATCCCGGCGCAGTGCTCGCGCGCCGCCGGGAACTCACGCATCACGACATCGGCGACGCCGAGCGCGATGGGTCCGTTGAGCGCCTCGAACTGGAGCCGCTCCTGATTTTGAAAGGCGATGTTGCCGGTCACCAGCGTGCCGTTGAAATCGCGGCCGCTGCCGACGCCAAGCTGCGTGTAACGCACTGGCCGCTGGATCATCGAGAGCTGGCGGTTGAGGCGGGTGGCGTTTTCGTCTAGCTGAATGGTGAGGCTGAGCTGCGCCCAGCCCATGGCCGCCGTGGGGCCGATGCCTGCGACCCGCACATCGGCGGCAAACGGCGTGCCGAAATCGAGACTGTTATAGATGCCGTTGATGGAATACTGCGCCGGCACCGCCTTGGTGGGCGCGCCGAAATAGGTCGAGACGACCCGCCCGCCGGCCTTGGTCAGCGCATCGGTGATGTAGGAGGCCGAGCCGCCCTGCGGAATGAAATTGCCGGTGGACCCGGCGGCGACGGCGTTGATCTTGCCGGTCGAGTCGGCAAACGCGCCAACCACGAATGTTGAGCTGCGCAGCACGCCGGTCTCATGGATGCAGGCGAGTGTGCGCTCGATGCGCGGATAGGGCTGCACTTTGCTGGGCAGCGCGGCCTCGGTGACGGCCACGCGGCCTGGCGCGTCCGAGTGCGCCGCCGACGGATCGAGAGATCCCACAGTCGCACAACCGCTGAGAGCAAGACCGGTTGCCAATACGGCACCGGACCGCGCCATCCATGCAAAGCTTTTACGCATACGCATCTTACGCTACTCAACTGTTGAGGATTGCCGGGCAGGCCGTATTCGAGGCAGTTCAGGGCGTATTGATCTTGGCGTTGATCGTACCGTTATTGCTCACACCACCCGAATTGGTGGCGTCCTGGCTGGAATTGATGGTGGTGCCGTTGTTGTTGCCAACAATGGTGTTACTAACGACGGTCTGCGTGCCGATCGAGTAGATGCTGATGCCGCCGAGGCCGGTGCCGAGCAGGAGGCCGTCCCTGGCCGCGTTGACTGCGCCCGCGACAGCGCTGTCCTGGGCGTGGGTGATGGCGCTGTCGGCAGCGCCCGCCACCGCGACGCCGGAGGGGGCCGTGCCCCACTGATTGCCTGAGGAGTAGTTGCTGGCGCTTTGCGCCTGCGCCATCTGCGGGCTGAGGGCCGCGGCAAAGGCCATGGCGACGGGGAATAGAAGGGCAAACCGCACGTTGTACATGGCATATCCTTACGCATTACTGAGACAAGGGCTGGCGCGCCAAAGCCGCTCGCTGTGAGGCGTGCTGCTACGGTTTTGGGCGACAACTATCCTGCAACGGCGATGATGGTCATCCCCGTCTTGAGAGTACTTGGGCCTGTTCGTTCAAAAATTGTTTCGACAACCGCCGGGCTGCGTTTCAGGGACAGCAACCCGGTATTCCAACATCGCGACTGTCAGCCGTTTAAGACGGTTTGGCAGCTAAACATGCTGCTCCCGTGATTTGGGAGCCTGTGCGAGCTTGGTTGTTTTTTGGGAGGCTTCGGCAGCCACTGCCTTGTCCCCAGTTTTTTCGACCCGCGTCGATAATCCTGTTAACAACATGACTAAGCATATGTCCATGCCTAACTCACTCAACCCTGTAATCCTTATACCTATGTTGCGGTGAGGCAACAGTTTCAGAGCACGAACGTCAATCGGAGCGATCGCTCCTAATGCCAATAGACTACAGGTTGTTTGAATGATAGTGGCGCAGCCCGAATCGCTAGAGCGATCATCCGGCAGCCAAATCAACGAAGAGAATCAGATCGTTATGGCTCGCGCGACCGTAGTTGTGAGCTGTCACAAATCGGACATAGCGCTATTGTGCCGGTTGAGCGGGAACAGGCGCTGCGGCGGCTGCCGGTTTAGCTGTTGAATTGGCTGGCGCAAGGCTCGGATCGAGCGGCTCCAGATTGACTGAAATGCCCGCTAGTCGCCAGAACCCGGCGACCGGCTGCATCTCCACCAGGCAGCGGATCATCAGGGGTTTGGTCGGAAAAATCGCAGCCAACCGCAAGTTTCCATCGGCCGTGATCGCCGGATTGGCTGTGAGTTTTGGTTTTGTGACTAGGGCGGGCGACAGATCGATCTGCTTTTGCCGCAGGACAGCGAATGTCTGACTCAGTTCCTCAGGCGTGTGGGCCTGCAAGCTGGGGCCGGACAGCACGCGCAACACGCTATAGTTGTTGGTCTTGTTGGCCTGATCGAGCGCGATAAGACTGGAGCGCAGCATCAGAACCACGATGTCGATCGGAGGGATGGGTGTGGACTTGGCATCGGCAGGCGCGGCCTTGGTTTCCGGAGCCGGTGTTTGGGCGGTTGTCACGGCAGGCACCGCCTGGGCGGGACCTGCAGGCGCCACCTTCTTGACCGGCTTCTTTTTGACTGGCGCGTCCAACTGTACGGACGGCGACGTCTGCGCGGCCTGTGCCAATTGAAGGCCCCCGGTTTCTTTGCCGTGCTCAACCGAACCTACGCTGCCTGCCAAAGCCGGTGGCATAAAGAGCCAGAGTGCAACTGCGCAGGTCGCCAAACGCCTCATGGTACTCTCACAGGTTGCCAAAGTTACATCCGGATCAGATGCCAACGTGACATGCCAGTTATAGCACGTCGCCAAGGGCCGTCAGCAGTGTCGATCAGTTAAATACTTGGAGCAGGCTTGCACAAACACCCTCAGCCCCTGGCATACCAAAGGGCGTCCGGTCCGTCTTGGATCGAACGCCCTTAATCGTCTGAGCGGCGGTGGCTGATTGCGAGTGCCTACTTCACCGTGATGGTGTTCCACATGCCGGACATATAGTGGCCTGGAACATTGCAGTAGAGCAGATAAGTGCCGGGCTTCAGCGTCACCGTCAGCGCGCCGCTCTTGCCCGGATCGAGCTCCGAAACCTCGCCGAGATGCTCCGCCTTCTCCTCATCGACGCGGCTCTCATTGGCGTTGTACGGCAACGCCTTGGTCATGTCCGGCGCTGGTGACAGGATCATCTCGTGCACTGTGCCTTTGGAGGCGTTGGTTACCTGGAACGTGACTTCGCCGGCCGGCACCGAAGATGGCACCGCCTTCAGGGACATCGTCGCCTTCGACATATCGCCGTTCATCGCCATACCGAGCTTGAGCTCGGGATTGATGTCGGCGGTTGTGTCGTTCACGGTCACATGGACGAGATAAGCGGCATATGATGGCTGGGCATAAGACAACAGCGCAAGCGTGCTGGCGGCAAACATCAGAGAGCGGATCGCAAGGGTCTTCATGGTGAGTTCCGTTGTGTTGGTGGATCTATAATCTTGCCAAGTGATCCGGTCCATGACCGGCCGTTCTTCCCTCAGCTGGGATCAGCCTACTTCCCCTGTCCAACGGGCACCTTGATCTTGCGCAAACGGATTATTTTAATGAGCCGGATGTCTATTGATCGAAGTCAAGGCCACCATCGGCAAGGCTGCGCAGTGTGGTGCGATCAAGCCATCCGGAGGACACCATGCCGATCAAAACCATTCTCGTGCATTTGGACACCGAGCAGCACGCCGCCGATCTCATCGGCATGGCCGCCAGCATCGCCGAGAAGACAACGGCGCATTTGATCGGCCTGCATGTGGTGCCCGATGTCTATGTCGCGGCGACAATTCCAGCCGAAGTCATTGGCGAACTCATTGAGGCGCAACGAGAGGCCAATGAGGGCGTCGCTGCGAAAGTCGAAGCCCGCTTCCGGCAGACGGTGGCAGGTCTCCGGTCGCCCACCGAATGGCGCAAGGACCAAGCCCGTTTCGAGACGGTCGCCGATGTGGTGATCCGGCATGGCCGCACGACCGATCTTCTGGTGCTTGGCCAATCGGAGGAGAGGCTCAATTTCTATAGCAGCGCCGATACGTCCGGAGATATCATGCTGCGGGTCGGCCGGCCCGTTTTGATGGTGCCGCTGAAGGGCCCGAACGGTCCGATTGGCAAGCGCATCCTGGTCGCGTGGAAGGATACGCGGGAAGCGGCGCGGGCCGTATTTGACGCGATGCCATTCCTGGTCGATGCCGACATGGTGCATATCCTAACGGTCAGACAGCCATCCGGCCGCAACACCGATGCGACCAGGGTCATGCCCATTCCCGCGGCCGATATCGCCGCGACGCTGGCTCACCATGACGTGCGTTGCGAGATCATCGAAAAGGCTGGACCCGAGAGCTCTGCTGGTGCCCAAATCCTTGCCCAGGTGAAAGAACGCCGCTGCGATATGGTTGTCATGGGCGGCTACGGCCACTCGCGTATGCGCGAGCTCATCTTCGGCGGCGCAACGCGCAGCTTGTTCGACACCATGACCGTCCCGGTACTGATGTCGCATTGAGCTGCTGGGCTTGTCTCGGAAGCGCCTGCCGGGCAAAGTGCGGTGATACGATCACCCGGCACGGCCCGGCAGGAACCCAGCAATGAGCGATAACCCCGGCGCGATCACTGGCAACGGCTATTCGCAAGAGCAACTGATGGCGCTCCTGAATTCCACTGTTGATGCCATTATCTCTATTGATGACCAGCATTGTATGACCCTGTTCAATAGTGGAGCAGAGGCGCTTTTCGGCTTCCGGAGCGACGAGACTATTGGTCAGCCGCTGGACATGCTGATTCCTGATCGCTTCCGTGCCACGCACGCAGACCATATCCACAGTTTTGCTGCATCGGCCAAGACCGCCCGGTTGATGGGCGAACGGCGCGAAATCTTCGGCAAGCGGCGCAGCGGCGAGGAATTCAGTGCCGAAGCGTCGATCTCGAAGATGAACTTCGATGGTACGTCGAGATTCGTTGTTGTGTTGCGCGACATCACTCAGCGCAAAGCCATCGAGTTTGCCCTTCGCGAGAGCGAGAACCGTCTGAAACTTGCCGTCGAGGCTGGCCGCATTGGGCTGTTCGAGCATCAGCACGAGACCGGCGACTGGTACTTTTCGCCGATCTTTCGCGAAATCTGGGGCCTGGCTGCCGCTGAACCAGCGACCATGGCGACGGCTCTTGCCTTGGTACCGCCTGAGGATCGGGACGCGCTGCTCGCCTCCTATCGCGAGGCGTACGAACTTGGCGGAAGCGGCCGTTTCACAAGCGAGCATCGCATTTTGCGGCGTGAGGCCGAATTACGCTGGGTCGCGGTCAACGCGTTGACCTTGTTTGACGGAGAGGGCGCCGAACGGCGCGCAATCCGGACGATCGGGGCCGTGCGCGACACCACCGAGCGGCGGCAACGTGAACAGGACCTCGAGACGCGCATTCGCGAGCACACCGAGGCCCTGCGCCAGGAGATCAAGCAACGTGAAACTGCCCAGGCCGCGCTGGTGCAGGCTCAGCGGATGGATGCGCTCGGACAGTTGACGGGCGGCATCGCACACGATTCTAACAATCTGCTCACGGTGATCGCCGGCAATCTCGAAATGATCGAAGACGAATTGCCCGTTGGCCACGCCGCAGGGAAATATCTCCGCGAGGCCCAGGAGGCGGCGCGCATGGGCGCTAGCCTCAATCAACGTCTGCTGACGTTTTCGCGGCGGCGCAAGCTGGAACCGCGTGTCATCAATCTCAACGACGGTGTGCTGGCGATGGCCGAGTTGCTGCGCCGGGCGATGGGCGAAACCGTCACGCTGACGACCGTACTCAAACCGGATGTCTGGCCGACCCTGGTCGATCCGGGCGAAATCGAGAACGCCGTGTTGAACCTTGCGATCAACGCGCGCGACGCCATGCCAGCAGGCGGCGAAGTGCGGGTAGAAACGTCGAACGTGACGCTGTCGAGCGACGTTGCTGCTGGACAATTCCAACTTAAGGACTGCGACTATGTCAAGCTGACGGTTTCGGATACGGGCACCGGTATGCCGCCCGACGTGGTCGCCCGCGCCTTCGAACCGTTCTTCACCACCAAGGGGCCGGCCAAGGGGACGGGGCTTGGTCTCTCGACAATATACGGCTTTGTGAAGCAATCGGGTGGCCATGTCACCATCGACAGTGAGGTTGGCAAGGGGACGACAGTGACGGTCTTGCTGCCGCGGGCGATTGGGCAGGATGGACGGCGCTCCGGTTTGGCAGACGGGTTGGCAACGGCCCAAGCGCAAGGCGAAATCGTGCTTGTGGTCGAAGACAATGCCCAAGTCCGCAGGCTGACGGTCGAACGGCTTCGCCGGCTCGGCTACCACCCGCTGGAAGCTGAAAGCGGCCCGAGCGCGCTTGCCATCCTTGACCTTGGTAACCGGATTGATCTCATTTTCAGCGATGTGGTTATGCCGGGCGGTCTGTCCGGCTACGATCTGGCGACGCTGGTGCGCCAACGCCTGCCGAGCCAGCGAATGTTGCTGACCTCAGGTTACACATTCGATAACGATGGCCAGGACCAGAAGCGGCATCCTGATCTGCGGATCCTGCGCAAACCATATTCTCTTGCGGACCTTGCAAAGACCTTGCGCGAGGTGCTGGACGCCTGATCAGCTCTTGCGCACGTCGCCGGTGAACACATAGCCGACATTGCGCACGGTCTTGATGTAGCTCGGCTGGTCGGGGTCGGGTTCGACCTTTTTGCGCAGCCGGGCTACCGCCGAGTCGACGGACCGGTCGAACGGGCTCCAGTCGTGCCCTTTGAGGATCGTCATGATCTCGTCGCGCGTCAGCACTCGCTGCGGATGGCGCAGGAACAGCTCGATGAGGTTGAATTCAGCGGTTGTCAGACTGATGGGTTCGCCTGTTGGTGACGCCAAAGTCCGGCGCGCGATGTCAAGTGTGCCACCCGCAAAGGTGTAGCGCGGACCGCCAACCGGCGGCACATCGGAAGTGACTTGGCGCGCCGTGGCAGCCTCATAGCGGCGCATCACGGCTCGCACGCGCGCTACAACTTCACGCGGACTGAACGGCTTGGTGATATAGTCATCGGCCCCCAGTTCCAAGCCCACCACGCGGTCAATCTCATCGTCTTTCCCAGAAATGATGATGATCGGCAGGTTGCGCTTGGCGCGAATCTCGCGGGCGAGCGCTAACCCATCCTCGCTACCAAGTTTGAGGTCGAGGGTGATCAGACTGATTTTGAGCGTTTCCAGATGGGCGTACATCTCAGGGCCGTTGCAGGCCTCCGAAACCTCAAACCCCTCCTTCTCGAAGCGTCCGCGCAGCAGCGTCCGGATTTGCGGGTCGTCCTCGACAACCAGGATGTGGATCAGCTGTTCGGTCATCGTCTCTCGTCAGATCTCCGGCCCTCGTCAGGTCACCTAACATGGCCGAGCTATCCGCCGCGCACAATTCGTTACAAACGGCCACGCGACCGGCAAAGGCCTGCGACGTCGCCTTGATTGATTGCTCCTCTAGCGAATTCACCCATAGCAACCTCCAGGGGACCGATATGTTGGCCATGACACAAGAGCCCAGTGCCTCCCGGGTTCGTTTTCAGCCGGCCCTGCCGAAGCCACGGGCTAAGTCACCGGATCCTAGGAGCCTGGAGGACTACCTGTCGCGTGGCACGGTGCGTGGCATCGAGGCCAAGGAGCATCTGTTTGCTGAAGGCGACGCCAAGTCGTCGATCTACCGTGTTCTGAGCGGCGCACTATGTCTCTACAAAATTCTGCCCGACGGACGCCGCCAGGTCATCGATTTTGCCTATGCCGGCGATGTGATCGGGCTCGAATCCGGCATAGTGGCCACCTACAGCGCCCAGGGTACAGTTGCAACGCGCGTCAGCTGCTTGCCGTCCGCTATCCTCGACCGGGCCGCTGCAAACGATCCACGCATTGCTATGCAGCTCTATATGACCATGGCCCGAAACGTTGATGCGATGCGCGATCACCTCGTCTGTGTCGGACAGCGCAGCGCCACGGAGCGTCTCGTCAGTTTCCTGCTCGGCTTGTCACGCCGCAGGGCTAGCCTCAACGGCGGAACAAGCATTGTGGAGCTGCCCATGACCCGCACCGACATTGCCGACTTTCTTGGCCTCACCATCGAAACTGTGAGCCGTACGCTGTCGAAACTGAAAGCACAGCGCTGCATTGAAATAGATCAAGGCACAACGATCCGCTTTGTGGACATCGTTGCCCTGGAGGCCTTGGCCGAAGGGGAGGCCCGCTAATTGTGGCTTGGGCTGTGAATCATTGGGAGAATTCCATTCTCAAGGCCCCTCCGCCCGCTTGGCATGAGGACAGGACGCTCGTGGAGAAAAGTGGACACACGGCAACGAGACTATCGATCGCCGTTCTCGACGACCAAGCCAAGCTATGGCGTCTGCTTGGCGTGCTTGCCGAGTTTGGCATTCCACCATCGCAGTGCAGCTTGTGGGGTCTCACGGGCATCATCTCGAACCTGCAAGTACCGCCCGCGATTGCCGAGCCATGTCGCGGCGACTTGTGGACTCTCCTGACAGATAACGACAAGTGTGTTACGCTCAGCAGCGGTTGCATTCTGGCTGTGCGCAGCGGCGCCTCCTTTGATCGATTGTTGCGCGACGCCAGGGAGCAGCCTCCACATTGGATGCACTCCGAATTGCGTGCCAAACTCGCTGATCAGGCCGCCGATGGCGGTGTGGTGCTACTTGTCAGCGCGTGCAATTCAGGTGAACACGCGCTTGCGGCTCGTCTGCTGCTCCACTACGGCAGTTATGATCTACATACGCATGAATTCACATTGCGCGACTAGTTCGCGAACAACCCGTAAAGGATAGCGCCATGGCAACCGCAGACAAACTGGCCGAAGCCCACCGGCACGTTGCAGCCTTGAAGGGATTCTACATTCACCTGACCATCTTTGTGCTGGTCAATCTTCTTCTGCTAGCCGTGAATATTGTCACGGCGTCGCCCTGGTGGGTGCAATGGCCGTTCGCTGGCTGGGGCATTGGGCTGTTGGGGCACGCCTTCGCTGTCTTTGGTCGCGCGCCGCACTTTGCCAAGGATTGGGAAGCCCGCCAGATCAAAGCTTACATGGATAAGTCCCAGAACTGACAAGGAGACTGTCGCGATGGCCTTCGAACAATTGCGCGCCGAGATCGGCCTGCTGCTTGAGCAAACTCGCGACGTTCCCGAAGACCGGCATGAACTCCACCAGCGCTTACGTCAGAAGTTCGGCGAAATGCGCGCTGTCGGGATGCCTGTCCCGCAGGATCTTATTGATCTGGAAATGGAGCTGGAAGCCGAGTTCGAAGTTGAGATGGGCTCAAAACTATCTGAGAATTGAGTCCAAGCGAACGCCAAACCGGCAGCAAGTTGAACCTATCGCCGGCGCTCGCACTATGGGGTGTGTGCGCCGGTATCGAGCGGCCCTAGTACCCACTATCAGAATTAGATAGCACGTATGACGAACAAGGAAGCTCGCCGGGCCGGAACGGCGCGACGAGCATAGTGAACTATGGTCGAGCGCCGTTACGCACCGGGCGAGCTTCCGTGTTCGCCCGCTGGGTCGCGTTCCACGGCCGGCCGGAAGTATACTGCGTTCCTTGATCGGAATGATGAATCACGTCTTTCGGCCTCCGCGTCGTCAGCGCCATATCGAGCGCGTCCAGCACGACTTGCGTGTGCAAGGTCACTGCCATTGACCAGCCGACAATCCTGCGACTGAAA
>JANYHF010000003.1 GCA_025359185.1 Hyphomicrobiaceae bacterium
GCGGGCAATCCAACCAACGTCAAAGGGACCGCAAGACGCAGAAAGGCCCCCTCGAGGGGGCCTTTCTGCGTCAACCAGCACCGCCGTCACTGGCTCCCTTTTGCTCCGGCCCGCTGGTCCCCTTTCACTCCGGCGTTGACAACCTGGACTGGCCGCGAATTATCGTTGCCTGCGGGGGAAGGAGATTGCCGATAAGCTTCAGTTGCCTGACGATGAAGCAGTTCGCTCTGCTATTGCGCGCGCGAGGGCTGATCTCGAGGCTGCTGCCGAGGGTCTCAGTTTACCGTTTGATCCGAACGCAGTGATCGAGAGCGCGACCAGAGGGTACAGGCTTAACCCAAGTGTCGAGGTTGTGACGCCGAGGGAATTTCACAATTTCGCATGACTGCGTCACGTGACGAGGCTACCGACGTC
The DNA here is from genome assembly GCA_025359185.1 of Hyphomicrobiaceae bacterium. Lineage (GTDB taxonomy): Bacteria > Pseudomonadota > Alphaproteobacteria > Rhizobiales > Hyphomicrobiaceae > JANYHF01. Next base: position 415 of record JANYHF010000003.1, read on the forward strand.
ACGCCGCGAAGAGATTCGCGTTGAATTTCAACGAGTGCTTTGGTGAACGACGTCACGTCGACGTTGCCACCGCGCCATGGATATTTTCCGAATGCCAAAGGAGACTGCTCGCCGTCGAACAGCAAAGAACTGATGTTGGCGAGGTCACAGTATGAGTTCCCCCCACGACGACGCGCACGTTGACGATGACGGCGATCGGGCTATCCCAAACCCGTTTGACCCCAAGAAGCTACGCATCGGCCAGCGCTTCGGCGAAGGCCAAGACGTCAGGCGAGTTCTCGTATCAGTGCAGGTGCGCAAGCCGCATCGGCAAGAGTTCTTTCGAACGCACCCAGATCCGGAGATGGCGATCGAGGCCGCGATTCTCGAATTCAGGCAGGATCGGCAATCCTTCATCGTCACGCCGGAGCTAGCCCCCTATCTTCCTGGGGAGGCCGTGCCCAAGCTCTTGATCGCAACCATTACCAATCACGGCGCCCTGTTTCTCTGGCCTATTCGGCTGCCGGACGAACAAGGCCGCCTCGATGAATGGAACACGGTTGCCCTTGAAACTTCAGAGCGCGCAAAGACCAAATGGATTCGGCTAATGGCAAACATGGGCGCGGGAACTTACGACGTACTGGAAGCCAGCGCCCAGTTTCCTGAGCCTGTTTGGCCAGAGGCGAATCTGCAAAAGCTGCTGGAGATTGCCTTCAAGGGCCGTGTGATCGACTCCATGGATCACTTCGTTTTGCGTCGGCTCCGTGGTGAAACCTCATGATCCTCCCACTCCGGTCGTTTACCGGCGTTATGATCGTTGTCTTCGCCGTTTCGCAGAAGCTCGGCGAACCGGTCGCGCCGGTCCAACTTGCAGCCAAGGACCTTCGCCTAAACAACACGATTCAAATTGGCATGCCGAAACTCGGCGGCATCAGGCGGCCTCCATACCCGACTGGGCCCAAGACCTTGGTCGTTGCCATCGATGCCCGCGAAGTTATTGCCTGCCACTTGGCGCTGGGCTGGCGATTGCCAGAGCGCATTGTCGACCTACTCATCGAGATCAAAAATCTCGACAACGGAAAAGTTGGCCAGTCGGTTGGCGGCGCTCTCCTTCGGTATCGGTTGAGTTTGACCGGTGCTCTGGGCGTCGCGAAGTCGCATGAACAGCTTCGGCAAAAAATTGGGGCGATCGAGCGGCTCTTCAACGCCATGCTTCAGACTCTCGATCTGCCTCGCGCTCTTCTTCGTGGCCGATACCTCGCGGCGGTGGCTCGCATGGAAATTGCCGGCGTGCCGGTCGATAATGTCGCGATCAAGAACCTTGCCAAAATATGGCCCAGCGCCAGAGCGCATATCATTGAGCTGATAGACGCACCCTTCGGCGCGTATCGGGGGGCACGGTTTGATCCCGCAGCATTTGCAGCGTTGATCAATGACCGAGGCATCGACTGGCCGCGAAAACTGGATCGCAGTTTGTGGCTCGACGACCAGACGTTTCGTGAAATGGCCAGACTGCATCTCGAACTGCAACCGTTGAAGGACCTTCGCCGCGGTTTGGCGGAATTTGATCCACGCCAGCTTGCCGTCGGACGTGACGGCAGAAACCGAGTGCCACTGCGGCCGTTCGCATCCCGGACTGGACGCAATCAGCCCAGCGCCAAAATGTCGGTATTCGGCTCGGTCGCTTGGGCTCGGAATTTGCTTTTCCCCGAACCTGGAACGGGGCTGGCACTGATCGATTGGGCTCAACAAGAATTCGGTATCGCGGCTGCTTTGTCCGAGGATGCGGCTATGCAAGGGTCCTATCGATCCGGCGATCCGTATATGGCGCTGGCGAGCTCGGCCGGTGCTTTGCCACCGAATGCTCCCCCCGGACACCATGAACAAGTGCGAAACCGATTCAAAGCCTGTGCGCTGGGCGTTCAATATGGCATGGGAGCTACGACTCTGGCGCGGCGGCTTGGATTGTCTGAATGGGCAGGCCAGAGTTTGTTGGATCATCATCGAAAATCCTTCCCAGACTTTTGGCGTTGGTCCAACTCCATCGAGCAACATGCGCTCCTAAACCGAAAGCTCAAATCCGTTTTCGGTTGGCAAGTGTCAGTCGGTGCAGATACCAACCCGCGTTTCTTGCGCAATTATCCGATGCAAGCCAACGGAGCCGAAATGCTTCGCCTGGCGTGTTGTCTAACAACAGAAGCCGGCATTCGGGTGTGTGCCCCGCTCCATGATGCCCTACTGATCGAGGCACCGTTGAAGGAACTCGACGGTGCAGTCTTGTATGTCCAGCGCCTTATGGCCGAAGCCAGCAGCGTTGTGCTCGGCGGCTTTGAATTGCGAACCGAGGTTCGTACGGTTCGCTGGCCTGACCGCTGGTCTGAACCTAAGGGACAGGCGATCTGGTCGGCTGTCGAAACGATCCTCGGGCTCGGGACTTCGCCTGCTCGCCAGCGCGACAGTTCCTGCTCACCAGTGCACCCCCGTCCCATCTCCTTATATGTATCTAAGGAGGATCCTTCGGATGCCTCCGATTGAAACCACAAATCGTCAGCTGAGATTCCGGTCGAAACACGGTCTCGAGCCGCGGCCGCCAAGGCCCCGGCAAGGACAGAACTTTCTGAAGGGGCCAATTCCCCTGGACTGGCTTAGTGCTGCCGCTCGGCTGCCCGGCAAATCGCTCCATGTCGGTGTCGCTCTCTGGTATTGGGCTGGCCTCATGCGCTCGGGTGTCGTGCCTCTGAGCAACGTGGCGGGCACCAAATTCGGCCTCGACCGAAATGCTAAGTATCGCGCGCTCGAATGGTTGGAGGAGGCCAGCCTGGTTGCTGTTGACCGTAAACCGGGCCGGGCGCCCTCGGTCACGATCTGTGCCTTGGCGCCGACAGCACCGGCGCATGAGTAGGGTCTCGGCGTTGATGACCATGGCCTGTCCATCTCTCAACCGCACTGCCTGGCCCCGTTTGATGAGGGCCGCCACGGCCGCCGCCTACGTAGACGAGCGTTCCGTTGATGCATTCCGGCGTGCAATCGGTAAGCTGTGGCCAGAACCGCTCAGAGTTCCGGGCAAGGGCGAGCGATGGCTCAAGGACGATCTCGACGAAGCGATCGAAACGGCAACGGGCCGCAAGTCCGAGATCAAAGACGCTGCCGACGTCCTATGAAACCCGCCGGATGGCCCCGCTACATGATCGCCAAACGCCTGCAATCGGGCCAAGCTGGCTATTATTGGAATGCTCGCAACAGCGATATCGACGGCGGCTTCACTCTCCATCGCGAAGCGCTCGGCACGGACTACGGCCACGCGTGCGTCCGGGCTGAGCAACTCAACAACCAACTCGACGGATGGCGTGAAGGCCGGCATGTCGTGCCATCTCTGGATGCCGACCCAAGGTTTGGGAGCGTCGACTGGTGGATTGAGTCCTACTACCGATCACCTGCATTCTTGAAGTTGAAGGACCGGACAAAGCCTAGCTATCGGTATCAACTGCGACTGCTCGCCGATGTCGAAACCAAGGCTGGTGGCAGGTTGGGGGAACTACCCGCCAAATCGATCACACCTACCGCAGTAGACAAGGTATATGAAACGCTCCGCGGCGGCGAGAGCGGCACAAAGCTTCGCAGAGCCAATATGACAATCGACATCGCCAAGAAGGCCTGGGCGGTCGTCCAGCGTACTCACCCGCACCAGTTCGGACTCTCCAATCCTTTTGTCGGCCTGACGCGTTTTCGAAAGTCATCCACGATCCAACACGCGACGCGGGCCGAAGCCTTAGCTCTTAGCGAGGCAATCCGAGCCTACGGACATTCGCACCTTGCGATTGTGCCTTTGGTTTGCTTTGAATGGCTGCAGCGCCCCGAAAACGTCCTTGAGGGCTATCTGCGCTGGTCAGACTACAGACCTAGAGAGCGGCCCGGCCACGTCAGAATTGTCCATCACAAGACGGGCGCTATCGTTTGGCACCCATTGGAAGCCGCAGGCGAGCGGTTCTATCCGGAGCTCGAACAACGCCTTTCTGACCTCGAAAAGCTAGCGCTGCCGATCGTCGTGACTCTTGGCGAACACGGTGCTCCCCGTCCCTATTCCTTCTCGTATGCTAAACGAATTGTCCGCGAGGCCAGACGCGTCGCTGGATTGCCTGAGCACGTCACCATGACTGCCTGCCGGCACGGCGGCATGACCGAACTGGGCGACGCTGAATTGACCGAACAAGGGGTCATGAGCCTGTCAGGGCATCGCACGCCTGAAGCTGCCCGAGGCTACGTCAAAAAGACCGAAGCCCAGCGCTTTGCGGCTGCTCGAAAGCGACGCGCTTGGGTGCTCAATTTAGAACACGCAGCGAACGAGAGTCAGAATGAACACCCGAGCAAAGAGTCAGAATGGAAGAAATAACATAATTTGTTCCACTTCTGTTCTAAACGTAAGTTATTGATTCTAACGAATAATCTGCTGGTGCCGACTGCAGGACTCGAACCTGCGACCCCCTGATTACAAATCAGGTGCTCTACCAACTGAGCTAAGCCGGCGCTGGGGAGCGCGGTGGGCGGTTGCGGCTGAGGGGCTGCCATTTTAGAACCGCACGCGAGCTTCTATCGTGCTTTGGCCTCCAGCACCAGTGGCACGCGGCGGCTGTGCGCAAAGCTCTTGACGCTGCCTGCATTTTCCCGGACGCCTTGGGCCAGCAACCAGCTCTCTCGCCTCCACCAACCGCACCCAGCATGATCCCCAGTCCGCAGCTTTCCATTGTCGTTCCAACCTTCAACGAGCGCGGCAATGTTGCCGAGCTGGTGGCGCGGTTACGCCGGATCCTAGTTGATTCGAACTGGGAGGTGATCTTTGTCGATGACAACAGCCCGGACGGGACCAGCGCGCAGGTGCGCGAAATAGCGGCTCTGGACATGCGCGTGCGGTGTTTGAGGCGGGTCGGGCGGCGGGGGCTGGCGGGCGCATGCATCGAGGGGATGATGGCGTCATCGGCGCCGATCGTGGCGGTGATGGATGCAGACCTCCAGCATGACGAGGCCGTGCTGCCCGCGATGCTGAAGGCCATCGGTGAGGGTGCCGATGTAGTTGTCGGGACGCGCTATTCAGAGGGCGGCGGCACGGGCACTGGCCTGTCTGCCTACCGCAAGGGGGGGAGCCGCTTGGCCACCACGCTGGCCAGGACGATGCTCGGCGTCACCATCAGCGATCCGATGAGCGGGTTCTTCATGCTGCGGCGCGAAATCGTCGAAGCGGCTGCGCCCAGGCTGTCGGAGCAGGGCTTCAAGATCCTGCTCGATATCCTGGCCAGCACCGTCAACGCGCCGAAAATCGTGGAGCTGCCATACACGTTCCGGGAGCGGCATTCCGGGCAATCCAAGCTCGATAGCCTCGTTGTTATCGAGTATCTGGGGCTGCTGCTGTCCAAGGCGGTGGGCGATTGGTTGTCGGTACGATTCCTGCTGTTTGTGATGGTTGGAGCATCCGGGTTGCTGGTGCATCTGTTGACCCTCAGGCTCGGGCTGCGGGCCAGCGGACTGGGGTTTGGGGCGGCCCAGGGCGTCGCCACGTTCGCCGCCATGACCTGGAATTTCTTTGCCAACAACCAGCTCACCTATCGCGACCGTCGGCTGTCCGGGATGGCGGCCGTTCGCGGTTTGCTGGTGTTCTACGCGGTGTGCAGCATCGGGGCGTTTGCCAATGTGGGAGTTGCGGGATGGCTGTATCAGGGGCATTCGAGCTGGTGGCTGGCGGGCACCGCGGGCGCGCTGATGGGAGCGGTATTTAACTATGCGGCGAATTCCGCGCTGACCTGGCGCCGGGCGTAAGATGACGCCTGCCGATCCGCTCGGGCGGCTGCCAACGCCCCTCATTCTGGCCAGTCTGGCGCTCTTGACTGTGCGCATCATCGTGGCCGCCAACACCGGGCTGACGGATGATGAGGCTTACAACCGCGTGTGGGGGCTGGCCCCGGCGCTGAGCTATCTGGACCATCCGCCGATGACCGGCTGGCTAATTGCGGCGGGCCGCTGGCTGCTTGGCGACAACCCGCTTGGCGTGCGGCTGGCGGCGGTGCTGGCGCCGCTACTGGGGACGCTGCTGGCCTGGCGGGCGGTCGGGCTGCTGTTCGGCCCCAAGGTGGCGCTGCGGGCCGGTTGGTACACGCTGGCGTTGCCGTTGCTGGCGGCCGGGGGCGTGCTGATGACGCCCGATGTGCCCTCGGTGGTTACGTGGGGGCTGACGGGCTGGTCGGCCGCGGAACTCTACCGCTCACGCCGGGCAAATTGGTGGCTGGGGATCGGGCTGTTTGCCGGACTGGGGCTGATTTCGAAATATTCGAACCTGTTTGCGGGGGCGGGTCTGGTGCTGTGGCTGGTGGCATCGCCTGGCGCCCGGCACTGGTGGCGGACTTGGCAACTTTGGGCGGGCGGGGCCCTAGCGGCGCTGTTAACGCTGCCGGTGGATGTGTGGAACTGGCAGCATCACGGCGCGTCGTTTACCAAACAATTTGGCCGCGTGGGGGCGGGCGAGGGGCTGACACTGCGGTTCCTGGGTGAGTTGGTTGGCGGCATGGTGGGGCTGCTCAGTCCGGCTATCGCGGTGTTGGCGGCTTGGGGGGTCTGGCACGTTTTCCGGCGTGCTTTGAAAGATCGGAACAGCCCGGAATTCCTGCTGTTTTGCTCGATTGTACCGTTTGCGTCCTATCTGCTTGTGCACAGTCTGCACGACCGGGTGCAGGCCAATTGGCCAGCACCCCTCTACCCGGCTTTTGCGGTGCTGGCGGCGTTGGTTTTGGAGATCCCGGCGCTTCAGATAAGGCCCGCTTTGAGGCTCGCGCGGTGGGCGTTGCCACTGGGATTTGGCATCAGCGCGGCGTTTTATCTGCACACGATGCATCCCTTTGTACAGCTGCCGGGGACGCGCGATCCGAGTTCGCAAATGCGGGGTTGGAGCGACTTCGCAACCCTCATTGAGGCCAAGCGCGCGGCCAGTGGCGCGGCTTGGATTGCAACCTCGAGTTACGCGACCACAGGACAGCTGATGTTTGCTCTGCATACACACGCACCGGTTGCGCAGATCGACGAGCGCCTTCGCTACATCCATTTGCCGCCGGTTCCGGAGGCGGTTTTGCGGGCGCCGGCACTCTATGTCGATCTTGCGCGGTACGGTGCGCTCGCTAGGTTGCAGGCGCATTTTGGCACCGTGACCAACCTTGGAAACGTCGAGCGACGGTATGCCGGCGTGATCATTGAGACGTATGAAACATTCTTGCTGGCTGATCCGGTGTTGCCCGTCCTGCAACCGGTAGAGTGATTTTGAGACACCGTATGGCCAGACTTTAACCTTGAATGACCCCGGCTGCCTTTGTTCATCCGGTGTTCAGGTGGCGCGGCCCATCCTTTGCACAAGATCGACGTAGCATAGGGAACGCTTCTGCAACTGTCGCGTTATCGTATCAGCGACCCGGCACGGGCTTCCGGATTTTACAAAGCAAATCAAGGGGTTGATTATGAACATGCTGATCAAGACGGCAACAGCGGGCGCTTTGGCGCTTGCCTTGACAGCCTCAAGCCTGAACACGGTTCCGGCCAGGGCCGGTGACAATGGCGCTGGGCTCGCTATCGGGCTGGCGACCGGACTGATTGTCGGTGGCATCATCCTCAACAGCCATCGGCATCATAACCGCAATCTAGGCCCACAGCTCTATTTTGGCAACACCGGCTACAACGACTACAACGATGGCCCGCGCTGTTATCTCGGCCCGCAGCACGTCCGTTGGGAGCAGCAGTGCCAGCAGGACGATTACACGGGCGACACCTATTGCCATCCCGTGAAGCATTACTTCCGCCAGCAGATCTGCAACTAAAAGCTGTGTGGGCGCTGGCCCACGAGAGCGTGCATGGCGACCGCTGCGGCGTTCGACACGTTCAAACTGGCCAGCGCGCTCGACGTGGTAATCTTGCAGACGATGTCGCAATTCTCGCGGGTCAGCCGCCTCAGCCCCGTATCCTCGGCCCCGAGCATCAGTGCGACCGGGGTGGTAATCCGTTGTTTTTCCAGCGCATTTTCGCAATCGCTGGCAAGGCCGATGCGGAAATAGCCAAGCTCGGCCAACTGCTCCATGGCGCGCGCCAAATTGGTCACGATGGCCACCGGCACCAGTTCCAACCCGCCTGACGCCGCTTTGGCCAACGACCCGTCCAGGGGTGGGCTGTTGCGCGCAGTCATCACCACGGCCCGGGCGCCAAAAGCCGCGGCGGACCGCAAGATCGCGCCGACATTGTGGGGGTCAGTGACCTGGTCCAGCACAACCACAAAGGGAATCTGACCGGGCTCTGGTGCCAAATCTTCTATGTTAACGTCAGGTAGCGCCGATGTCTCCAGCAGTGCGCCCTGATGGACGGTATCTCGCCCCAGTTCTATGTCTAGATCCTTGGGATTGGCCTGCTCTACGGTGAGCTTGCGGGCGTCGATAGCGTCCTTCATGCGGTTGCGCGCATTGTCGGTTAACCGCAGCCGGTGGACGGGGCGGTTAGGGTTACGTAGGGCTGCGTCTACCGCATGGATACCCCAGATCTTCACCTTGAGACCAGCGTCTGAGGACTGGCTCCTATCGCGTTTGCTGCGCATTTTTCAGTGCCTGATCGTAGCGGATGAGTGGAAGAGGGTGATCATTCCGGTTCATCCAGTGATGGTTCCGCGCAATCCAGTGATGGTCCGCAGCGATTTGGCGTCATCTGTGACCGGTCTTGGGCACCGGCGCCACCCCAATTTGCAGCCCGCGCGCTCCGTCAAGGAAAAACTCCCAAATCGTCTGGCTTTCCTGTTGACAGGCCGCCGTGAAGCACCGATATACAGCGCTCTGGTCCACGCTTTCTCGAAAGCGGGGCCTTTGTCTTTGAGCGACGCCACGGATCGGCACCAACCGGGCAACTCCGGCGGGATCAACAGAGACTTCGGAGAGGTGCCCGAGTGGCTAAAGGGGACGGACTGTAAATCCGTTGGCTACGCCTACGCTGGTTCGAATCCAGCCCTCTCCACCATCCGCCTCGCCAAGGCTTCGGCGGGATCAAGTGGAGTATCCTGCGAGCAGGAGGCATGACGCTGAAGGCGGTTATGAGATCAAAGAATTCGCGGGTGTAGCTCAATGGTAGAGCCGTAGCCTTCCAAGCTAATGACGAGGGTTCGATTCCCTTCACCCGCTCCATCCGCCTCCGCCAAGGCTTCGGCGGGATCGTATGGAGCAAGTCGACAGCAAGAGAAAAAAAGCTGGAGGCGGATGTCCCGCCGAAGCAGCAATCCCGCGAACCGGCGTTTCTGCACTGAAAACACCTGAAAACTGAGTGAAAAATTATGGCCAAGGCAAAATTCGAGCGCACAAAGCCCCACTGCAACGTGGGTACAATTGGGCATGTGGATCATGGCAAGACGACGCTGACGGCGGCGCTGACAAAGGTCTCGTCCGACCGCGGCTGGACCAAGACGTTCGTTCCCTATGATCAGGTCGCCAAGGCGTCCGAAAGCCAGGGGCGACGTGACCCAACCAAGATCCTGACCATCGCAACCTCGCACGTTGAGTACGAGACGCCGAACCGTCATTATGCCCACGTCGATTGCCCGGGCCACGCCGACTACGTCAAGAACATGATCACGGGCGCCGCGCAGATGGATGGCGCGATCCTGGTCGTATCGGCCGTGGACGGACCGATGCCGCAAACCCGCGAGCACATCCTGCTCGCCCGTCAGGTTGGCGTGCCCAACATCGTCGTGTTCCTCAACAAATGCGATGTCGTCGATGACGCAGAGCTGCTTGACCTCGTCGAGTTGGAAGTCCGCGAACTTTTGACCAAGTACAAATTCCCCGGCGACGATGTTCCGATCATTCGTGGCGCGGCAATCAAGGCCTTGAATGGCGAAAAAGGCCCGTTGGCTGACGAAGCGATCATTAAACTGTACGAAGCTCTCGACACGTCCATTCCGTTGCCGGAGCGCCCCAAGGACAAGCCGTTCTTGATGCCGATCGAAGACGTGTTCTCGATTTCGGGCCGTGGCACGGTGGTCACCGGCCGTATCGAGCGTGGACTGATCAAAGTCGGCGAGGAAGTCGAGATCGTCGGCCTGCGCAATACGCAGAAGTCGATCGTCACGGGCGTCGAAATGTTCAAAAAATTGCTCGACGCTGGCGAGGCGGGCGACAATGTCGGCTGCCTCTTGCGCGGTATCGACAAGGAAGCGGTTGAGCGCGGCCAGGTACTCTGCAAGCCCGGCTCAATCACGCCGCACAAGAAGTTCTCGGCCGAAGCCTATATTCTGACCAAGGAAGAAGGCGGCCGTCACACGCCGTTCTTTACGAACTATCGTCCGCAGTTCTACTTCCGCACCACCGACGTGACCGGCATCGTGTCGCTGGCCGAAGGCACGGAAATGGTGATGCCGGGCGACAACGTAAACTTCACGGTCGATCTGGTGCAGCCGATCGCCATGGAAGAGCGCGTGCGCTTCGCCATCCGCGAGGGCGGCCGCACGGTTGGGGCAGGCATCGTGACGAAGGTGATTGAGTAAGAGAGAAGGCGGGACTGGGGACTCGGGACTAGCGACTCGTAGAAGCGGCCAAGTGCCACTCCTAGTCCCTAGTCCCGAGTCCCTAGTCACGAACATAAATGCTGGTTGTGACGACAAACGATCTGCCGGGCTACCGGATCACCAAACAGCTGGGCCTTGTCCGTGGGATTGTCGTCCGTTCACGCAGCGTTGTGGGAAATCTGGGTGCCGCCGTGCAGATCTTTTTCGGCGGCAATATCTCGGTTTACACAAAGCTTGCCGAGCAGACCCGGCGGGAGGCCTATGAAGAGATGACGGCGCAGGCCGAGGCCATGGGGGCCAACGCGGTGCTGGCGATGCGTTATGACGCCAATGAGATTGCAAGTGCGGTCACAGAGGTACTGGCGTATGGAACCGCAGTTGTGGTAGAGGAGGTGCGCTAGAGTGCGTCAATTCGCGCTTCGGCGATCTGTTGTTTGATTTAGGAGTGTAGCTCAATTGGTAGAGCGTCGGTCTCCAAAACCGAAGGTCGCAGGTTCGAGACCTGCCACTCCTGCCAAATAATAACGTTCAGAAAACATGGCATATTCCTTCTGCTGGCGCAAGTTTCAGCAGCCTTCGCGACGACGACAGACTTCCCTTGGATCGGCACCGTTTGATGGCAATTAATCCGTTCGAGTTCGTGCAGCAGACGCGGTCCGAGATCGCCAAGATCACCTGGCCCAGCCGCAATGAGACGATGCTGACGACCTTGTTTGTCATCATCATGGTGCTCCTGGCAGGCGCCTTTCTGTTTATTGTCGACCAAACGCTGAGCCGCATCGTGGCTTGGGTCCTTAGCTTTACGGCGTGATGACAACCATGCAAGCAACCCAAACCGGCCCCGGCGCCACCAGCACGATCCCAAAGCGCTGGTATATCGTGCACGCCTATTCGAATTTTGAGCGCAAGGTCGCCGAAGCGATCAAGGAGCGCGCCAGCCAGAACGGGCTGACGGAGAAGTTTGAGCAAGTGCTGGTGCCGATGGAAGAGGTGGTGGAAGTCCGCCGCGGCAAGAAGGTGTCGAGCGAGCGCAAGTTCTATCCTGGCTACGTGCTGGTAAAGATGGAACTGAGCGACCGCACGTATCATCTCGTCAAGGATACGCCCAAGGTCACCGGGTTTCTGGGCGCCGACAACAAGCCCATGCCGATTTCCGACGCTGAGGCGATGCGCATTCTGCAGCAGGTGCAGGAGGGCGTCGAGCGGCCGAAGCCCACGATCTCGTTCGAGGTTGGCGAGCAGGTCAAGGTCGCCGATGGCCCGTTTGCGTCGTTCAATGGCCACGTCGAAGAAGTGGACGAAGAGCGCTCGCGCCTGAAGGTTGCGGTGTCGATCTTTGGCCGTGCGACGCCGGTTGAACTGGAGTTTTCACAGGTGGAGAAGATCCCGTCGTAGAAGAATAGGAAGTAGTCAGAGGGATTAGAGAGTAGGGATTAGGGATTAGGGAAAGAAAGTTGCGCGTGGGAGGAGGATAGGGGCTTGCCAAGCCTCTGGAGACCGCACCACGCATCCGATAGCGAACAGGCCCATGACGGCCACGGAGATATGGACAGATGGCAAAAAAAATCGACGGTTACATCAACTTGCAGGTTCCAGCGGGAGCGGCCAATCCGTCGCCTCCAATCGGCCCCGCGCTGGGTCAGCGCGGCGTCAACATCATGATGTTCTGCAAGGATTTCAATTCAAAAAGCATCGCTGCTGGCCACGAGAAGGATACGCCGATCCCCGTCACCATTACGGTGTTCTCGGACAAGTCGTTCACCTTCATCATGAAGACGCCGCCGGCGTCATTCCTCATCAAGAAGGCCGTCAAGATCACGTCGGGCTCGCAGACGCCGGGCCGGGGCGTGGCTGGCAAAATCACCATGGCTCAATGCCGTGACATCGCCAAGATCAAGCTCAACGATCTGAACACGGCTGATCTCGATCAAGGTGCAAAAATCATCGCCGGCTCTGCCCGCTCGATGGGTCTGACGGTGGAGGCATAAACATGGCTGACAATGGCAAGCGCATCCGGACGGCGCGCGAAGGTATCGACCGCACCAAGCTCTATGGCATCGACGAGGCCATCAAGATGGTGAAGACACGCGTCAAGTCGAAGTTCGACGAGACCATTGAAATCGCTATGAACCTTGGCGTTGACCCGAAGCATGCGGACCAGATGGTGCGCGGCGTGGTCAATCTGCCCAACGGCACCGGCAAAACGTTGCGCGTGGCCGTATTCGCCAAGGGCGACAAGGCCGAGGAAGCCCGCAAAGCTGGCGCCGACATCGTGGGGGCTGAGGATCTGGTAGAAATCGTCCAGAAGGGCACCATCGACTTCGATCGCTGCATCTCGACGCCGGACATGATGGGCTTGGTTGGCCGCCTCGGCAAGGTGCTAGGTCCGCGCGGCATGATGCCAAACCCGAAAGTTGGCACTGTGACCATGAATGTCGGCCAGGCCGTCAAGGATGCCAAAGGCGGCGCGGTCGAATTCCGCGTCGAGAAGGCGGGCATCATCCAGGCTGGTGTTGGCAAGTCCAGCTTCAGCGAGAAGGCCATTCTCGAAAACATCAAGGCGTTCTTCGACGCCGTCGCGCGCTCCAAGCCGTCGGGCTCGAAGGGCACCTATATCCGCCGCATCGCCATCTCGTCGACAATGGGGCCAGGCGTGCGCGTCGAGCCAACCAGCCTGAACGGCGGCGCGACGGTGCAATAATCTGCCCCCTCTCCCCACGAAAAACGGGGAGAGGGAATACCCTGTCCGAGATTGTAGGTGTCCTGAAGACCGGACTTAAGCCCAACCGGGGCCTGCATGAGACGGGAACGGAGCGATATTTCGGGTTGACCTTAGCTTCGCTGGGGCCGTCCGGGGTCATCGGTTTGATCCTCGTAACGCCTGACCGGCTTGGTTCGCACCAAGCCGTTCGGGGGACAGGCACGTGAAGCGCCGTCTGGCGCGCCGGGCCTAGCCTTTGGCCAATGGGCGTGATGGACGGCAGGTGCAACCCGCGGGGTGCGGTAGGCAGCCTCCCGCAGATATAGGAGTGAGCAAAGTGGACAAGGCCGAGAAGCGCGAGCTTGTCGCCGAGCTGCACAGCGCGTTCGCCAAAACGGACGTGATTGTGGTGGCCCATTACGCCGGTCTCACGGTCGCCCAGATGACCAAGCTCCGCCGCCAGATGAAGGCGACGGGCGGCACGGTCAGGGTGGCCAAGAACAAGCTGGCGCGCCTTGCGCTGGCCGGCACGAGTTCGGAAGGCATTATCGAATTGTTCAAGGGGCAGACGGTTGTCGCCTTCTCGAACGATCCGGTCGGGACTGCGAAAGCAGCCGCGACCTTCGCCAAGGAAAACCCCAAGCTGGTGATCCTGGGCGGCGCGATGGGCAAGACCGTCCTTAATGCAAACGCCGTCAAGGCACTCGCCGAACTGCCGTCGCTCGATCAGCTGCGCTCGCAGATCCTGGGTCTGATCCAGGCCCCTGCCTCGGCGATCGCGCGGCTCGTCAAGGAACCTGGCGCGCAAATCGCACGTGTCATCCAGGCGCACGCAGATCAGGCGGCATAAGTCAACGAACCCTAGCCCTATGGCCAGCTTGGCCGGCGGGTTGTGAAACATCATATCGCTAACGAAAGACCGTACCCATGTCGAAACTTGAAACCATCGTCAACGACCTCTCCTCGCTGACCATTCTGGAAGCTGCCGAGCTCACCAAGATGCTCGAAACCAAGTGGGGCGTGTCGGCCGCTGCTCCCGTTGCTGCTGCTGCTGGCCCTGCCGCTCCTGCTGCCGTCGTCGAGGAGAAGACCGAGTTCGACGTCATCCTCATCTCGGGTGGCGACAAGAAGATCAACGTCATCAAGGAAGTCCGCGCCATCACCGGCCTCGGCCTCAAGGAAGCCAAGGACCTCGTGGAAGCCGGCGGCAAGGCCGTGAAGGAAGGCATTTCCAAGGCCGACGCCACGGAAATGAAGAAGAAGCTCGAAGAGGCCGGTGCCAAAGTTGAGCTGAAGTAGGTTTGTCTACGCCTGAACGGCCCGGTGGCGCTTTGGTGCCGCCGGGCTCACGCATGAGCGGCTGCAACCAGGGGTCGAGAGTACAATGGACACAGTGACAAGTATCTGGAACCAGATTGTTGCGCAGATTCAAATGCATCCGCAGCTGGCTTGGTTTCTGGCTGTTGGACTGATTGCAGGCTGGATTGCCGGCCTCGTGCTGGGTGGCGGCGGTTTGCTGCGCAACCTGATCGTTGGCGTCATCGGCTCGTTCGTTGGCGGCTATGTGATGCAGCTCACGGGTTATCACTTCCCAGGTGGTCTGCCGGAATGGTTGCAGCCGCTTCTGGCCGCGACGGCTGGTGCCATCCTAGTGGTTGTCATTGCCCGGGTTATCGCGCGCTGAGCTTCGAACAGACGTAGCGTCATCGGTGGGCTTCCCCTCGGATCAAGTCCGGGGTCAGCCCACCCCACAAAAGCAAGACGTTTCACCCGAGTGCCGCAGTTTCGCGGCCCTGGGGTCAGACGTTTCAAGACTACGGGCACCCGCTTTGCCCGCCACATCAAGACACGCGCCAACTTTTTCAAGCAATGAGGCCGTAGCGGCCGGTCCTCAGCGCCACACAAGGAGCAGCAGCCATGGCTCAGACCTTCACGGGACGAAAGCGCATCAGGAAGCAGTTCGGACATATCGCGGAAGTCGCGCAGATGCCCAACCTGATCGAAGTGCAAAAACGCTCCTACGACGAATTTCTCATGGTGGACGCCCCCAAGGGCGGGCGTACCGATCAGGGCCTGGAATCCGTTTTCCGCTCCGTGTTCCCGATCAACGATTTTGCCGGCCGCGCCCAGCTCGAATTCGTCAAATACGAATTCGAACCGCCGAAGTATGACGTCGATGAATGTCAGCAGCGCGACATGACGTTCGCAGCCCCGCTGAAGGTCACGATCCGGCTGATAACGTTCGATATCAACGAAGAGACCGGCGCCAAGTCCGTCAAGGACATCAAGGAGCAGGAAGTCTATATGGGCGATATGCCGTTCATGACCATGAACGGAACGTTCGTCATCAACGGCACAGAGCGCGTGATCGTCTCGCAGATGCACCGCTCGCCGGGTGTCTTTTTCGATCACGACAAGGGCCGCACCCACGCCTCGGGCAAATTGCTCTTTGCTGCCCGCATCATTCCCTATCGCGGCTCCTGGCTCGACTTCGAGTTCGACGCCAAGGATGTGGTGTTCGTGCGTATCGACCGTAAGCGCAAGCTACCGGTGACGACGCTGCTCTATGGCCTCAGCATGACGGACGAGGAAATCCTCGCCCATTTCTACAAGATGGTGCCGATCAAGGCGGTCAAGAACGGCTTCAAGATGCCGTTCGACGCTGATCGCTGGCGCGGCATGACCGCGACGGGCGATCTCATCGATGCCAAGACCGGCGAAGTCGCCATCGAAGCTGGCAAAAAGATCACCGCGCGCCTCGCCAAAAAGCTTATGGAAGGCGGCCTCAAGGAGCTGCTGGTCCAGGAGGCGGACGTCTATGGCCGCTATCTTGGCCACGACCTCGTCAACATGGACACCGGCGCCATCTACGGCGAGGCCGGCGACGAGATCGACGAGGATCTGATCGGCGTCATCCGCAAGGCGGGTCTGAAGGAATTCCCGGTCCTCGACATCGACCATGTTAACACCGGCGGCTACATCCGCAACACGCTGCAGGTGGACAAGAACTCCAACCGCGCCGAAGCGCTGGTGGACGTCTACCGCGTCATGCGCCCCGGCGAGCCGCCAACGCCCGAAGCCTCCAACGCCCTCTTCGAAGGCCTGTTCTTCGACGGCGAGCGCTATGACCTGTCGGCCGTCGGCCGCGTGAAGATGAACACGCGGCTCGACCTCGATTGCCCCGACACCGTCCGCACCCTGCGCAAAGAGGACATCCTCGAAGTCGTCCGCACCCTCGTCGAACTGCGCGACGGTCGCGGCGAGATCGACGACATCGACAATCTCGGCAACCGCCGCGTGCGCTCGGTCGGCGAACTCATGGAGAACCAGTACCGCGTCGGCCTGCTGCGCATGGAGCGGGCGATCCGCGAGCGTATGAGCTCGGTCGATATCGACACGGTGATGCCGCAGGACTTGATCAACGCCAAACCGGCCGCGGCCGCCGTGCGCGAGTTCTTTGGCTCTTCGCAACTCAGCCAGTTCATGGACCAGACCAACCCGCTCTCCGAGATCACCCACAAGCGCCGCCTTTCGGCCCTTGGACCTGGCGGTCTGACCCGTGAGCGCGCCGGCTTCGAAGTTCGCGACGTACACGTCACGCATTACGGCCGTATCTGTCCCATCGAGACGCCAGAAGGCCCGAATATCGGCCTGATCAACTCGCTGGCCACGTTCGCGCAGGTGAACAAATACGGCTTCATCGAAAGCCCCTATCGCAAGGTCAAGGACAGCAAGGTCACCAACGACGTGGTGCTCTTGTCGGCCATGCAGGAGGCCCGCCACTACATCGCCCAGGCCAACGCCTCGATGTCGAAGGATGGTAAGCTCACGGACGAAACCGTGATCTGCCGCCATGCCGGCGAAGTGTTGCAGGTCCCGCGCGACAAGGTCGATTTCATCGACGTGTCGCCAAAGCAGCTTGTATCGGTCGCCGCCGCACTCATCCCCTTCCTTGAGAACGACGACGCCAATCGCGCGCTGATGGGCTCGAACATGCAGCGTCAGGCCGTGCCCCTGGTGCGTGCCGAAGCGCCGTTTGTCGGCACCGGCATGGAATCAGTGGTCGCCAGGGATTCGGGCGCGGCCATCGGGGCCCGCCGCACCGGCATCATCGACCAGGTGGACGCCACACGTATTGTTATCCGTGCGACCGAAGAAACCGATCCGAGCAAGCCCGGCGTCGATATCTACCGCTTGCGCAAATTCCAGCGCTCGAACCAGTCAACCTGCATCAACCAACGGCCGCTGGTGAAAGTGGGCGACAGCGTGCGCGCGGGCGAAATCATCGCTGACGGTCCGTCCACGGACCTTGGCGACCTCGCTCTCGGCCGCAACATCCTCGTCGCCTTCATGCCGTGGATGGGCTACAATTTTGAGGACTCCATCCTCATCAACGAGCGCATCGTCAAGGACGACGTGTTCACCTCGATCCACATCGAGGAATTCGAAGTGATGGCCCGCGACACCAAGCTCGGGCCTGAGGAAATCACGCGCGATATTCCCAACGTGTCGGAAGAAGCGCTCAAAAACCTCGACGAAGCGGGCATCGTTTATATCGGCGCCGAAGTGAAGCCGGGAGATATCCTGGTCGGCAAGATCACGCCCAAGGGCGAGAGCCCGATGACGCCGGAAGAAAAGCTGCTTCGCGCCATCTTCGGCGAGAAGGCCTCTGACGTCCGCGATACGTCGCTGAAGCTGCCGCCCGGCGTCACCGGCACGGTGGTGGAAGTACGCGTGTTCAATCGCCACGGCGTCGAAAAGGACGAGCGCGCCATGGCCATCGAGCGCGAAGAGATCGAGCGCCTCGCCAAGGACCGCGACGACGAGTTGCAGATCCTGGACCGCAACGTCTACGGCCGTATGAAGGATGGCTTGCTCGGCAAGGAATCCTCCAAGGGGCCCAAGGGCGCGCGCAAGGGTACGACTTTGACGGTCGAAATCCTCGACGACATTCCGCGCAGCCAGTGGTGGGAAATCGCCCTGGTAGACGAAGGCGCAATGACCGAAATCGAGGCCATCAAGCGCCAATACGAAAGTGCCAAGAAGAGTCTCGAAAAGCGCTTCCTCGACAAAGTCGAAAAACTCCAGCGCGGCGACGAACTGCCACCGGGCGTCATGAAGATGGTCAAGGTGTTCGTGGCGGTGAAGCGCAAGCTGCAGCCGGGCGACAAGATGGCCGGACGGCATGGCAACAAGGGCGTTGTCTCGATGATCGTGCCGGGCGCCGACATGCCCTATTTGGACGACGGCACGCCGGTCGATATCGTGCTCAACCCGTTGGGCGTGCCGAGCCGCATGAACGTCGGACAGATTCTCGAAACTCATCTTGGCTGGGCCTGCGCAGGCCTTGGCAAGAAGATCGGCGAGGCCGTCGCGTCCTACCGCGTCAACCACAAGATCAAGGGCGTGCGCGACGTGCTGCACTCGATCTATGGCGACGAGTCAGAAGCCACCAAGCTGGACGACGAGGGCACGATTGCGCTCGCCGAACAGCTGCGTCCCGGCGTGCCGATTGCCACGCCGGTGTTTGATGGCGCCCGCGAGCCGGACATTGTCGAACTCTTGAAGATGGCCGGGTTCGACAGTTCGGGCCAGGTAGTCCTGCATGACGGGCGCACCGGCGAGCAGTTCGACCGCAAGGTGACGGTTGGTTACAAGTACCTCTTGAAGCTCCACCATCTCGTGGACGACAAGATCCATGCCCGCTCGATCGGTCCGTACTCGCTGGTCACGCAGCAGCCGCTCGGTGGCAAGGCCCAGTTCGGCGGCCAGCGTTTCGGCGAAATGGAAGTGTGGGCGCTGGAAGCCTACGGTGCGGCGTACACGTTGCAAGAGATGCTCACTGTCAAGTCGGACGATGTCGCCGGCCGCACAAAAGTCTACGAGGCCATCGTGCGCGGCGACGACGCGATGGAAGCGGGCATCCCCGAAAGCTTCAACGTGCTCGTCAAGGAAATGCGCGCGTTGGGGTTGAATGTCGAACTGGTGGACAGCCAATCGGGCGTGCTGCCGGTCGAGAAGCCCTCGCCCAACCGCCCGCGCCTGCCGCTCAAACCGCCCATCGCGGATGCCGCGGAGTAATGAACGGCGGCTTTCCCGCCCCACCCCTAGCCTCCCCCCTCAAGGGGAGGGGACGATGGGACCGAAGGTTGGGAACATGCCGCAAGTTTCGCAATGCATACGCTAGGTCCTCCCTCCTTGAGGGGGAGGGTTAAGGTGGGGGGTACGCCGCAAGTTCGATCTTGCGATTGACGTATCCCCTCCTCACCAAGCGGCCCAAGATTTCGATTGAAAAGGTCCGGCACCACCCTGCCGCGATATGGAGAACAGCGATGAACCAGTCCGACGTCGCAAGTGTATTCAACCCTGCGCAGCCCGCCCAGCACTTTGACCAGATCCGGATCGCCATTGCGAGCCCGGAACAGATCCATTCCTGGTCGTTCGGCGAAATCAAGAAGCCCGAAACCATCAACTACCGCACGTTCAAGCCCGAGCGCGACGGTTTGTTCTGTGCGCGTATCTTTGGCCCGATCAAGGACTACGAGTGCTTGTGCGGCAAGTACAAGCGGATGAAGTACAAGGGCGTCATCTGCGAAAAGTGCGGTGTCGAAGTCACGCTGGCCAAGGTCCGGCGCGAGCGCATGGGCCATATCGAGCTCGCCGCCCCCGTCGCCCATATCTGGTTTCTGAAGTCGCTGCCGTCGCGCATCGGCATGTTGATGGATATGACGCTCAAGGATCTTGAGCGCGTTCTCTACTTCGAGAACTACATCGTCACCGAGCCCGGCGTCACCACCTTCGAGATGGGCCAACTGCTCAGCGAGGATGATTTCCTGAAAGGCCAGGAGGAGTTCGGGCCGGATGCCTTCACCGCTGGCATCGGCGCCGAAGCCATCCGTGATCTGCTGATCAAGCTGGATCTGCCAAAGCTCGCCGTGGACCTGCGCCAGGAAATCGCCGAATCCACGTCCGAGCTCAAGCCCAAGAAGCTCGCCAAACGCCTGAAGCTGATCGAAGCCTTCATGGAGAGCGGCAACAAGCCGGAATGGATGATCCTCACGGTCGTCCCGGTGATCCCGCCCGAATTGCGCCCGCTCGTCCCCCTGGATGGCGGCCGCTTTGCCACGTCGGACCTCAACGACCTCTACCGCCGCGTCATCAACCGCAACAACCGCCTGAAGCGGTTGATGGAGCTGCGTGCGCCCGACATCATCATCCGCAATGAAAAGCGCATGTTGCAGGAGGCCGTAGACGCCTTGTTCGACAACGGCCGCCGGGGCCGCGTCATCACCGGCGCCAACAAGCGCCCACTGAAGTCGCTCGCCGACATGCTCAAGGGCAAACAGGGCCGCTTCCGCCAGAATCTCCTCGGCAAGCGCGTCGATTACTCCGGCCGTTCGGTGATCGTGGTTGGCCCGGAACTTAAACTCCATCAGTGCGGACTGCCCAAGAAGATGGCGCTCGAACTGTTCAAGCCCTTCATCTATTCGAGGCTCGACGCCAAGGGTCTGTCGGCCACTGTCAAGCAGGCCAAGAAGCTGGTGGAGAAGGAGAAGCCCGAAGTCTGGGATATTCTGGATGAAGTCATCCGTGAACATCCAATTTTGCTGAACCGCGCGCCGACCTTGCATCGCCTCGGCATCCAGGCCTTCGAGCCGGTGCTGATCGAAGGCAAAGCCATCCAGCTGCATCCGCTGGTCTGCTCGGCCTTCAACGCCGACTTCGATGGCGACCAGATGGCCGTGCACGTCCCCCTGTCGCTGGAAGCGCAGCTGGAAGCCCGCGTGCTGATGATGTCGACTAACAACATCATGCATCCGGCCTCCGGCGCGCCGGTCATCGTGCCGTCGCAGGATATCGTGCTCGGCCTCTACTATCTCTCGATCATGGCCGACGGCGAGCCCGGCGAAGGCATGATGCTGGGCACCGTGCATGAGGCCCGCCACGCGCTGGAAGCCAAGGTCATCACGCTACACGCCAAGATCAAGGCGCGCTTCACGACCGTGGACAAGGATGGCAAGACCATCAACCAGACGTTTGATACGACGCCAGGCCGGATGATCCTGGGCGAACTGCTGCCGCGCAATGCCGGCATCAAGTTCGATCTCGTCAACCAGCTTTTGACCAAGAAGAACATCTCCAAGATGATCGACACGGTTTACCGGGAGTGCGGACAGAAAGAGACGGTGATCTTCTGCGATAAGATCATGGCGCTCGGCTACCTGCACGCCTGCCACGCCGGCATCTCGTTCGGCAAGGACGACATGGTGATCCCCGAGACCAAGGGCAAGATCATCGAGGACACCAAGATGCTCGCGCGCGAGTTTGAGCAGCAGTATAATGATGGTCTGATCACGCAAGGCGAGAAGTACAATAAGGTCGTCGACGCCTGGGCGCGCTG
Organism: Hyphomicrobiaceae bacterium; assembly: GCA_025359185.1. Taxonomy (GTDB): domain Bacteria; phylum Pseudomonadota; class Alphaproteobacteria; order Rhizobiales; family Hyphomicrobiaceae; genus JANYHF01. Next base: position 22,060 of record JANYHF010000003.1, read on the forward strand.
CACCGACCGCGTCGCCAAGGAAATGATGGACCGCATTTCGGCCAGCAAGAAGGACAAGAGCGGCCGTACACTGCCGATCAACTCGATCTATATGATGTCGCATTCGGGCGCGCGTGGCTCGCCTGCGCAGATGAAGCAGCTCGCCGGTATGCGCGGGCTGATGGCCAAACCGTCGGGCGAAATCATCGAGACGCCGATCATCTCGAACTTCAAGGAAGGCCTGTCGGTTCTCGAATACTTCAACTCGACGCACGGCGCCCGTAAGGGTCTGGCCGACACGGCGCTGAAGACGGCCAACTCAGGCTATCTGACGCGGCGTCTGGTGGACGTGGCGCAAGACGCAATCATCAGCGAAGATGATTGCGGCACCGATGGCGGCATCAACACCGCCGCCGTGCTGAACGCGGGTGAAACCGTGGTCTCCCTCGGCGACCGCGTGCTCGGCCGTACCATTGCCGATGACGTTAAGAACCCGACCACGGGCAAAATCATCGTCAAGGCCGGCAAGCTGATCGACGAACTTGACCGCGAGGCCATCGACAAGGCCCACGTCCAGCAAATCCGCATCCGCTCGGTCCTCACCTGCGAGGCCAAGGTCGGCGTTTGCGCCAAGTGCTACGGGCGCGACCTTGCCCGCGGCACGCCGGTCAATCTCGGTGAAGCGGTCGGCGTCATCGCGGCGCAATCGATCGGCGAGCCGGGCACCCAGCTCACCATGCGCACGTTCCACATCGGCGGCACGGCGCAGGTGATCGACCAGTCCTTCGTCGAAGCCACCTTCGACGGCACCGTGAAGATCAAGAACAAGAACGTCGTGAAAAACAGCGCCGGTCAGATGATCGTCATGGGCCGGAACATCGCCATCGCCATCCTTGATGACGAAGGCAAGGAGCGGGCCACGCACAAGCTGGTGCACGGCTCGCACCTCAAATGCGACGACGGCGACAAGATCAAGCGCGGCTCCCGCCTTGCCGAGTGGGATCCCTACACCCGTCCGATCATCACCGAAGTCGATGGCACCGCCGAGTTCGAGGATCTGGTCGAGGGCATCTCCGTCAACGAGCAGTATGACGAATCGACCGGCATCACCAACCGCGTCATCGTCGATTGGCGCGCCAATCCGCGTGGCTCGGATTTGAAGCCTGCCATCGTCGTCAAGGACAAGAAGGGCGAGGTCATCAAGCTCAAGCGCGGTGGCGAAGCCCGCTATCTGCTCTCGGTCGAGGCCATTCTCTCGACCGAACCGGGCACCGACGTGAAGGCCGGCGACGTGCTTGCCCGCGTGTCGCTCGAAAGCGCCAAGACCCGCGACATCACGGGCGGTCTGCCGCGCGTCGCCGAACTCTTCGAAGCCCGCCGCCCGAAGGACCACGCGATCATCGCCGAAGTCTCGGGTATCGTCGAATTCGGCAAGGACTACAAGAACAAGCGCCGCATCAAGATCCAGCCGGATCAGGAAAATGTGGAGGCCGTCGAATACCTCATCCCCAAGGGCAAGCACATTGCCGTGCAGGAGGGCGACCGCATCGAGAAGGGCGAGTACCTGATCGACGGCAACCCGGCCCCGCACGACATTCTCGCCATCAAGGGCGTCGAGGAACTGGCCGCGTTCCTGGTCAATGAAATCCAGGAAGTCTACCGTCTGCAAGGCGTGACCATCAACGACAAGCACATTGAAGTGATCGTGCGCCAGATGCTGCAGAAGGTCGAAGTGACCGATGCGGGTGATACGGAGCTGCTGAAGGGTGAGCAGATCGACCGCTCGGACTTCGACGAGTTGAACGCAGCCATTGAAAAGAAGAAGAAGCGGCCTGCTGTGGGTGTGCCGGTGCTGCTCGGCATTACCAAGGCGTCGCTGCAAACCAAGTCGTTCATCTCGGCGGCCTCGTTCCAGGAGACGACGCGTGTCCTCACCGAAGCGGCCGTCGCGGGCAAGGTCGACAACCTCGAAGGCCTGAAGGAAAACGTCATCGTCGGCCGGCTTATTCCCGCGGGCACTGGCGGGACGCTGCGGCGCCTGAAGAAGATCGCGACGAAGCGCGACGAGTTGATCCAGAAGCAGCGCGCGCAAGTCGTGGCGGAACGGATTGCGCTGGCCGCGCCGAAGAAGGTGGCAGTGGACGAGCCAGTGGCGGACGCGAGTTAAAGGGCGGCAGGCTTCGCTGAAGGGGTCCGGCCCCTTTGACGCACAACGGCCGCACCGGGGAACTGGCGCGGCCGTTGTTGCTTTCTTTGTGTTGAGCGCAAGCGGTGAGACCGGGGTCTGACGCCATTGCCTCTGCTTCTGGCGCGCTCGTCTGCGCTGCGGCGACTTCGCGCCGAACATGATCGGCATGCCGAGCCGGAGACAATCTGGCTGGATCTACCGGGCAGATTGCGAGATGTTAGCCGGAGGATAAGACACTCTCTGCGGTGATCGTGCCGCGCATGCCGCAGGGCGACTTACGGTGGTCAGGGATGCCTAATTTTCTCGAGTCCATCATTGCCCTCGCCGCTGCCGGCAATGTTCTGGCGTCGCAGCACTGCTATGCGCGCCTCAACAAACGTGGTAACCGGCTATCATCCGAACCCGGTGGAATGGAGCGCCGATTTCAGGACGCGAACGACATGAAGACCTCCAAATCCTTCGAAATGGTCCACGAGGGCAGCGTCGCTGCCAAGGTCGAGATCGACGTGATCGAGTCCGGTCACCCATCGGCGCTTTACATCTCTGCGGCCGGCATGCAGAAGCTCGATGCCGTCCGCCTCGCGCTCCGGCGGGGCGACCTCAAGGCCGCGACAGCATCAGCCGACGTGTTCATCATGGTGCCCGTCGCGGCGGAGTGATCCCCCAATCTTTTTTCAAATAGTCGAGTAGTCAGATTAGCGCGCCCGGCGCACGAGACCAGTCGCAAACGGCGCCGTGACCCAAAAATCCAACACCGCCGGCATCGCCGCGAGGCGGCCTAAAAGGCCTACGACCTGACCGCCGTGCGCCAACCCGCCGCCCGGATGATCGAAGCGGCCATCGGCATCCTGCTCGAACAGATGGAGGACGGCACGGCAAGGAAGCAGGCGGTGGTGCTGCCGGTGGAGCTGGTGGTCACCAGCCATAGCCACCGCACTGCCGGACCAGGGCGGCTTTGACATGCTGCTGAACGGCGGCAGGCTGGATGCGCTTATTGGTTCTGTGTTGGGAGCAAAGGCCCTGAGAGCTCATGTCGCCGGACATCCGCGCGGATCACAGATAGACAACGCTTCGAGTCCCTTGGCGTTCAAATCCATCAAGCAGACGGCTGAAATCAATGACCGCAGTTGTAACTGACCTGAAACGGCCGTTCACCGCCCGTCTGGCATTGGCAGCTATTTTCTTTGCCAACGGCTTGGGTATCGGGAGCTGGGCCACAGCGATTGCACCGGTCAAGGCCATACTGTCTTTGTCGGACGCGCAATTGAGTTTCGCGTTACTGGCCATGGCCGCCGGCGCCATTGTCATGATGCCTCTGGCAGGCCTCCTTGCCTTACACCTTGGCGGGACAGGACGGCTCTTGCGGGTGAGCTCCACGCTGTTTGCAGTTTCCCTTTGTTTGCCCGGCCTTACTCCCAATCTTGCCGCCTTGATTTTAGCCACGCTTTTGCTTGGGCTCGCCAATGGTCTGATGGAAGTGCCGATGAACACCCACGCAACAGCTATTGAGCAACGCTGGGGCGCCGCCATCATGTCGTCGTTTCATGCTGCGTGGAGTTGCGGCACCTTGGCCGGCGCAACCCTCGGGGGATTATTGATCCGCGCAGGGGTCGATCCGCAGTGGCAACTCGCGATTTCGGGATGCGCCGTGCTGCTCGTTGTTTTGCCTTCGTTGCCAAAAATTGGCGCTGGGGTCATCATTGGCCAATCCCAAGCCTTTGCTCTGCCCGAACGCAGGCTCTTGGGCTTATGTCTGATTGCCCTCATCGCTTTGCTGGCGGAAGGGGCAATGACGGATTGGAGCGCGGTTTATCTGACCAGTGTGCTTGCTTTCACTCCCGCAGTTGCCGCTTCCGGTTACGCGGTTTATGCCGGGTCCATGCTGATTGGCCGGCTGTTCGGAGATCTGGTCGTGCGGCGCGCCGGGCGGCGCCAGATCATTTTACTGGGGGCTGCAATGACAGCGGCTGGATTGCTTTTGGCCGTGGCTTCGGTCTCGCTCCCCATCACGTTCGCGGGCTTGAGTTTGGTGGGCCTGGGTCTGTCCAACATGGTCCCGGCGATCTTCAGCGCCAGCGCTGCCATGGGGTCCACTCCAGCCATCGGTATCTCGATGACCGCGACTGCCGGTTACGGAGGATTCTTGTTGGGGCCACCCGCCATTGGGGCCGTCGCCTCATTTAGTGGATTGCGGCCTGCGTTCTTGCTGTTGATCTTGGCAATGCTCGCCATTGTTCCTATTGCTGTGACAAGCTTGCGGAAAACAATTCCGTCCGTAGACTGACCCAACACTCTTACGTCCGCTCACCCCATGACCCACGCCCGCGTCACCGCCATCTGCCAGAGTTTCTCCGGCGCTGAAGTTTCCGGCACCTGGGGCGGCGGGCATGACGCATGGAAGGGCGGCGGCAAGATGTTTGCCTGCATCGGGGCGGTCACCCCGGGGGTGCCGGTGAAGACGGACAGAGTCGCAAGCCCCGCTGGCGCTGTTTGAGTGAGACTGTAGGGCGGGCTTCGCGAAAAGCTCCGCCCTACGCATGCCACTCATTCACTCTGCAGCCCGCAACACCGTGGGAGCGGCCAGGTTCGAAGCGCGAAACTGCGACAGCAACCCCGTCTCGCGCGCCTTCACCGCAATGATAGCGGCCGCCTTCACGGGGCCAAAGCCTTTGATCTCATGCGCCGTGCTCGCAAGTGCCACAGCCTGCGCATGATTGCCTGGCCGCAGCCGTTGAGCGATTTCGGCCAACAGATCTTCATACGCTGGAATCAGCGCACGCTCCTCTCTCCGCTCAGCCGAGAAGCGGAACGGGTCCAGTAACCCGCCCCGCAATCCCTTGCATTTCGCCAGCACGCTCAGGGCCTTGAGCATCCACGGCCCGAACGCGATCTTGCGCGGACGGCCGGTCGCGGGATCGATACCGGCCAGCAGCGGCGGCGACAGATGCAGCGTGATGCGGCCTGCGCCCTCGAATTGCTCAGCCAACGTCCGCGCGAATTCTCCGTCCGTATACAGCCTCGCAACCTCGTACTCATCCTTGATGGCCATCAGCTTGTAGAGGCCCTCGGCCGCCGCGCGGGTGAGATCGTCTTTGCCGGGCATGTGCGCTTGTTCGGCGGCGCGCACTGCCGCGATGCGTTGGCGATAACGATCCGCATAGGCTTCGTCCTGGTAGGCTGTCAGAAATTCAGCACGCCGCGCGATCAGTGCCTCCAGCGTCTGCACCGGCGCAGGCGCTTGCTTCGGCAACATCGCCTCCACCGCCTCTGGCCGCTCCGCCGCAATCCGCCCCAGCCGGAACGCCCGCCGGTTCATCTCCACGGCCGCGCCGTTGAGGGCAATCGCCTGCTCGATGGCGATCGCTGAAACCGGCACCAGTCCCCGCTGATAGGCGTAGCCCAACAGGATCATGTTGGCGCCGATACTGTCGCCGAACATCTGCTCGGCTAATTTATGCGCATCAAAGAACCAACTTGCCCCTGCCCGCTCCTCGAGGTCGCGGCGCATCCGGGCACCCGGCACCCGCAGATCGCGGGCCCGGGTAAAATCACCGGTCAGCATCTCATAACTGGAGACGACGGCCTTGGTCTGCCCACGCGCGAATGTCCCAAGCACGCCGGGAGACGCCGTCACCACCAGATCGCCCCCGAGCACGAGATCGGCCCCGCCGAGCGCTGTGCGGATGGCGTGGATATCGTCCGGGCTTTTCGCAATCCGCGTGTGGCAGGCGACCGCGCCACCCTTCTGCGCCATGCCGGTCATCTCCATGCCGCCGAACGCCTTGCCATCGAGGAACGCCGCCTCGCCAAGCACGGCGCTGACTGTGACGACGCCGGTGCCGCCGGCGCCGGTGATCAGGATCTGGTAAGGCCGGTCAAGGCCGGGCAGGGTTGGCTCTGGACACTCCGCCAACGCCGCATCAACGGCCGCGCCTGAATTGTTGACACCGCGCTTGGCGGGCCGCACCCCCTCGATGGTGACGAAGCTGGGGCAAAAGCCTTTGAGACACGAGACATCCTTGTTGCAGGCGCTCTGATCGATCTGCCGTTTACGCCCCAAATCGGTTTCCAGCGGCAAAATGGCAACGCAATTGCTCTGCACACCACAGTCGCCGCAGCCCTCGCAGACGGCGGCGTTGATGACCACGCGCTTGCCGGGATCGGGCATCGTCCCGCGCTTGCGTCGGCGGCGCTTTTCGGCGGCGCAGGTCTGGTCGTAGACCATTACCGACACGCCGGGCACCTCGCGCAACTCCTTCTGAACGCTGTCGATCTCATCGCGGTGATGCACGGACGTGAAGGGCGGCAAGCCAACGTGCCCGGCATATTTCTCCGGTTCATCGGTTACAACCACCACCCGGCGTGCGCCCTCGGCGGCAACCTCGCGGGCGATCTGCGGCGCGGTCTTGCCGCCATCCAGAGCCTGGCCGCCGGTCATGGCCACGGCATCGTTGAAGAGGATCTTATAGGTGATGTTGGTGCCCGCAGCGACGGCCGCGCGGACGGCAAGAGACCCCGAATGCACATAGGTGCCATCGCCGAGATTCTGGAACACATGCGGGGTTTTGGAGAACGGCGCCTCGCCGACCCAGTTCGCTCCCTCGCCGCCCATCTGTGTAAAGCCCTGGGTCGAGCGGTCCATCCATTGCGCCATGTAGTGGCAGCCGATGCCGGCATAGGCGCGCGAGCCTTCGGGAACGACCGTGGATGAGTTGTGCGGGCAGCCGGCGCAGAAATAGGGCGTGCGCGCCATGAGATTGGGCTGCCCGGCGGCGTTGCCGATGAGCTTTTGAACCTCAGCCAGCCGCGCCTTCAGTTCGCCGTCATCGCAGAACCGCAGCACGCGGTGACCGATGCCCAGCGCAATCTGCGTCGGCTCGAGCGCGCCTTTGGCCGGAAACAGCCATTGTTTGTGTTCGTCCTGTTTGCCGACAATGACAGGCGCGTTGGCCAGGCCATAGAGTTCCTCGCGGATTTGCGTCTCGATCAGCCCGCGCTTTTCTTCAACTACAATGACAAGATCGAGCCCTTGCACGAACGCGCGCAGGGCCTCCGGCTCCAGCGGCCAGGTCATTGCCACCTTGAAGAGGCGTATGCCGAGATTGGCGGCGCGCACCTCGTCGATACCCAATTCGTCAAATGCTTGGCGGGTATCGAGATAACTTTTCCCGGTGCTCACAACGCCGATCCTGGGTGATGGCCCGCCGCGCCAGATGATCTTGTCGAGGGTGTTGGCGCGCGAATACGCCAGCACCGCGTCGCGCTTGAAATCATGCAGCCGCGCCTCGCGGGCAATCGGCGTGTCTACGAGGCGGATGTTGAGGCCGCCCTCGGGCATGATAAAATCCGTAGGCAGCTTGATCTCCACCCGGCCGGCGCGGCCATCGCAGACCGCTGTCGCCTCCATATTGTCCTTGACACATTTGATGCCCGCCCATGTGCCCGCGAAGCGCGACAGGGAAAATCCGTACAGCCCGTAATCCAGGATTTCCTGCACGCCAGCCGGGTTAAACACCGGGATCATCGCATCGACGAACGCAAACTCGCTCTGATGGGCCGTCGTTGAACTTTCGCAGGTGTGGTCGTCGCCCATCATAGCCACGACACCGCCGTGTTTAGACGTACCCGCATGATTGGCATGGCGCAGCGCATCGCCCGCCCGGTCTACGCCCGGCCCCTTGCCGTACCAGAGCCCGAACACGCCATCAAACCTGCCTTCGCCACGAAGCTCCGCCTGCTGAGCGCCCCAGATGGCGGTGGCGGCAAGTTCCTCGTTGATGGCTGGCTGGATGAGGATGTTAGCGGCGGCGATTTCGCGAGCGGCGCGCTTGAATTGCGATTCGAGGCCAGCAATCGGAGAGCCCCGATAGCCGCTGACATACCCCGCCGTGTTCAATCCCGCCTGCCGGTCCCGCTCGTGCTGCGTCAGCATCAGCCTCACCGCCGCCTGCGCGCCGGTGAGCAACACACGGTCAGTGGAAAGATCGAATTTGTCGGCGAGGGTGGCGGGCTTGGTCATGGGGGCCTGGGAAAAGTTGGCGATTGTCCTTGCATGATACACCCAATTGGCGGCCTTGCGTCCCCTCTCCCCGTTCTGCACGGGGAGAGGGGGCTAAGCCCCCACGAACCGCACCGGCTCGCCCATGGCCGCGCCGATCACCTCGCCGTCCCACATCACTTTGTGGCCGCGCACAATAGTGCCGATGGGAAAACCCTTGACCACGCGGCCATCGAACGGCGTCCAGCCGCTCTTGCTGGCCATGCGCGCGCCCTCGATCGTGCGGGTGGCAGCGAGGTCCACCACCGTGAAATCGGCGTCGTAGCCGACCGCGATCCGGCCTTTGCCTGCGATGCCGAACAGCCGCTGCGGCCCCGCGCTGGTCATATCCACGAGCCGCTGGAGCGTCAGCCGCCCGGCCGCCACATGGCCGAGCATAATGGGCAGCAGCGTCTGCACGCCGGGCATTCCGGAGGGCGAGTTCGGATAGGGTTTCGCTTTCTCTTCCAGCGTGTGCGGCGCGTGGTCGGAGCCGAGGATGTCGGCGACGCCATCGTTGACGGCCTGCCAGACGGCGCGCTGGTGGGCAGCCGAGCGCAGCGGAGGGTTCATCTGGGCGCGTGTGCCGAGGCGCGGGTAAGCCTCCTCGGCCGTCAGTGTCAGATGCTGCGGCGTGACCTCGACACTCACGAGGCCTTTATGTTGCGCTAGCAACACCATTTCTTCCGCAGTGCTTACATGCAGGATATGGATCGGTTTTCGCGCGTCTTCGGCGAGGCCCACCAGCATTTGGGTGCATTCCAACGCCGCCTCAGCATCGCGCCACTCGCTATGGCTAGCCGGGTCGCCCTCGCGGCGCACCCCCAGCCGCGCACGCAGTCGAGGTTCACTTTCAGAGTGAAACGCCACGCGGCGGCTGGTCAATGAGAGAATGTCGGAGAGCGTCGCCTCGTCTTCTACCAAAAGATCGCCCGTCGAAGACCCCGCGAACACTTTTATCCCAGCGCTGCCCGGCAACTGCTCCAGCTCCGGGATGTCGGCCAGCGTGTCGCGCGTGCCGCCCACCCAGAAGGAGAAATCGCAAGCCATGCGGTGGGTGGCGCGGGCGACCTTGTCGGCCAGCGCCTCGGCCGTTGTGGTCGGTGGGGTGGTGTTGGGCATCTCGAACACGGCCGTAACGCCGCCAAGCACGGCCGCGCGCGCACCGCTCTCAAGGTCCTCTTTGTGGGTGGCGCCCGGCTCGCGGAAATGCACTTGCGTGTCGATGACGCCGGGCAGGATGGTGAGCCCGGTGGCGTCGATGGTTTCGCCCGCGCTGGCCTGAGCGAGCGCGCCGATGGCCGCGATGCGCCCGCCCCGGATGCCGATGTCACGAAGGCCAATGCCATCGTGATTGACGACGGTGCCGCCCCGAAGGATCAGGTCGAAGGTGTCAGGCATGGGCCGCTACCTTCACCAAATCGTCATGGCAATGCAGGCTGCCATCCACGATAACCGTCCAAGAGTCCGCTGCACGTTGCCGTGGATGGCAGGCTTCGCTGCCGTGACAAAAGTGGGGTATCATCTCAAAGGCCTCCGGTTGCAGGAGGCAGGAATAACATGAGGACACCGCGCGCCGCCATGACTGTACTCAATGGTCAACCGCTGAATGATCGCGGTGTCGTCGCTGTCAGAGGCGCCGATGCCGGACCTTTTCTGCAAGGGCTCATCACCAATGATTTGGATGGTCTTTCAGAACAGCGCGCGATCTTCGCCGGTCTGTTGTCGCCGCAGGGCAAACTCCTGTTCGAATTTGTTGTCGCGAAGACGCAACTGGGATTTTTGCTCGATGCCAGCGCAAATCAAACAGCTCATCTCGTGAAGCGGCTGACCCTCTACAAACTTCGCGCAAAAGTGGATATCGAAGATGTATCAGCGGCCCACAGCGTCGTTGCCGTCGCGGGTGATGGGGGCCATGCCGACCCGCGCGAGGCGGCAATGCCAAGGCGGCTCGTTGTTCTGAGAGAGCCAGGATCATTTGACAGCGCGTTTGGCGACTACGACACCTGCCGTATCGCCCTAGGCATCCCCGAAGGCGGCAAGGACTATGCGTTTGGCGAGCTGTTCCCCCATGAAGCGATGTTCGATCAGCTGAACGGCGTGTCTTTCACCAAGGGTTGCTATGTCGGCCAGGAGATTGTGGCGCGGATGCAGCATCGGGGCACGGCGCGGAGCCGGTTTCTGATCGTCAATGCCAGCACGCCGCTGCCGCCAATGGGTACAGAGGTGCGCGCGGGCGAAACGCCGCTGGGTGCGATGGGCTCAAGTGTGGGCACCCAAGGGCTGGCGCTGGTGCGCCTCGACCGGCTGGGCGATGCTTACAAAGCTGGGCGTCCGGTGACCATCGGCGGCGTGCCGGTGACCTTTACGAAACCGCCCTATGCCACTTTCGATGTGCCCGCACCATGATGAAAGCCGCTGCCCCCCTCATCCGCTGCGACTGGCCTCGCGAGGACGCCGATTACATCCGCTATCACGACGAAGAATGGGGCGTACCTAACACGTCGGACCGCGCCATTTTCGAAAAACTCGTTCTCGAAGGCTTTCAGGCGGGGCTGTCATGGATCACGATTCTCCGGAAGCGCGAGCATTTCCGCGACGTTTTCAATGATTTCGATCCGGAAAAAATCGTTCTCTACAATGACAAAAAGATTGCGTCGCTGATGGCTGATCCTGGCATCGTCCGTAACCGGCTTAAAATTGGAGCCACCATCGACAATGCCAAGGCCTATCTGAAACTCGCCGAAACCGGGAGCCTGTCGCGGCTGATCTGGGAGCTGGCGGGAGGCAAACCGCTGCAAAATGCGTTCACCTTGCAAAAGCAGCTGCCAGCCGAGACGCCAACCAGTAAAGCCATCTCCAAAGAGCTGAAAGCGCGCGGCTTCCGCTTTGTCGGCCCCACGACGGTCTATGCGTTCATGCAGTCGATGGGCATGGTCAATGATCACCTCGTCGCCTGTCATCGCCACGCGGTCTGCGCCAATCTCGCCACGGCGTTCAAACTACCGGAAGGCAAGGTGCCATGAGCCAACCACCCCGCGCCTGGCAGCGGATGTTGTCGGGCCGGCGGCTCAATCTGCTCGACCCCTTGCCGCTGGACGTGGAGATCGAGGACATCGCGCATGGCCTGGCCCGGGTTGCCCGGTGGAACGGGCAAACCAAGGGCGAACATCCGTTCTCGGTCGCGCAACATTCGCTCGCTGTGGAAGAACTCGCCAGCCTCCTGAACCCCGCCTGGCCCGCGCACTGGCAGCTGGCGGCGCTGCTGCATGATGCGCCGGAATACGTCATCGGTGACCTTATCAGCCCGTTCAAGGCGGCGCTTGGCTTCGACTACAAGGCCTTCGAGATCCGGCTGCTGGGAGCTATCCACGCGCGCTTTGGTCTACCGCCGGAGCTGCCCGCCGCGGTCACCAAGGCGATCAAGGACGCCGACCGGATGAGCGCGCATTTCGAGGCCCTTCTGCTGGCCGGGTTCGACGCCACCGAAGCCCAAATCTATTTCGGTTTGCCCGCTGAGCCCGTGGGCCTCACCGAATGGAAAGTCGCCATGTTCACGCCCTGGACGTCGCGCGATGCGCAAGAGCGCTACCTCGCCCGCTTCAAACAGTTGGCGGCGGCGCCCGGATAGGCCATAAAGCTGGGTCAAACCAGGAGCCAGATGATGCCGAAAACTTCACCGCACGCCGCCACCATCCATGTCTGCGGCGTTGGAGCGCTCCCAGAGCACGCGCAACGTATTGGCGCAACGCACGTCGTCACGCTCATTCGCGATCATGGGCCTGTGGCGACGCCAGCAGGCATCGCTGATGCCAATCACCTGCGTATCGACGTGAACGATATCAACGAGCCGGGCACTGGCCTCATTCACCCCCAGGAAGAGCACGTCGTCGAGGTGCTGAAGTTCGCCCGTGCCTGGGATCAGCGCGCGCCCATGATCATCCATTGTTATGCCGGTATCAGCCGCTCGACCGCGTCGGCGTTTTCCAGCCTCTGCGCGCTCAACCCTGAGGTCTCCGAGGCCGTCATCGCCCAGCGCCTGCGGGACGCCTCGCCCACGGCAACGCCCAATCGACTGATCGTCTCGATTGCTGACGATCTGCTTGGCCGGGGCGGGCGTATGGTCGATGCCATCACCGGCATCGGCCAGGGCGAAATCGCCGCCGAGTGCGTGCCGTTCTTCCTTCTGTCGCGCCAGACAGCCTGAGCGGACGCAAAAACTCTGCGGCTGTCATTTCTGGCCGGAGCATGGAACTAATTCGATCCGCCAAGCGTTATGTCGGCAATGGGTACATTTACCTGAGCGGTCCATGTGCCGGGCCGCACGGGAGGGCGGACGCTGTCTGCGGTTACGGTCATTTACCGCTGCCCTAGTTGCCGAGGTACCAAATTTGCATGGCAGACCATGGGTTTGATTGAAGGCTGCCTTCGCTTCGCCCTCAAATGGCCAAAGGTTCGCACCAGCTTGTCCTCGGCTGGAGATGTTTGAGCATCCAGCGCCGTAATCTGCCGCAGGAACACGAGGCGGATACCGGCGCATTTTTGGCAGAAAGGTGCAGACCATGAACGCTGTACAGAGATTACCGCTTCCCGGCGAACCCTACCGGACCAATGCCGTCGAAATCAGCCTGAACGCGGCAGTTCTCTCGATTGACCACGACGCGCCGTGCTTTCTGACGGTGCCCCGGCAGAACGATGTGAAAAACGGCATTGCGCTGCCCTCTGGGCCATTTGTTCCAAGCGATCATATGACGCTGGACAATGGGCTCCGGTCCTGGGTGCTGGAGCAGACCGGCGTCGAACTGGGCTATCTGGAGCAGCTTTACACGTTCGGCGATCAGCCACTGCCGAACCTGCCAGGCCACAACGATAAGCACATTATATCACTGGGTTACATGGCGCTGACGCGCGCCAAGCCTGACGATGCGGCCGAAGGGCGGCATTGGTTGGGCGCCTACGACTTCCTGCCCTGGGAAGACTGGCGCGATGGCAAGCCCGAAATACTGGCACAGCAGATCGAGCCGCATTTGCGCGACGGTCTGACGTCGGGGTCTTACCAGACCAATGCCGGCGAGCATCGCGGTGAGCGGCTGGAGCGGCTGCGGATCGCGTTTGGTCTCGATGGCGCGGCATGGGATGAGGAGCGCGTGCTGGAACGCTACGAGCTGCTGCAGGACGCTGGGTTGCTGGCTGATCCCAACGGCGGATCACCGGTTGCCCCGGCTCGCAAGGGGGCGTTGTCGCTGACGGCGGCGGCGATGTCGTTTGCGCATCGCCGCATTTTGGCTTCGGCCCTCGGACGGCTGCGTGCCAAGATCAAGTACCGGCCGGTGCTGTTTGAACTGATGGCTGGCGAGTTCACGCTGTTCGAACTGCAACGCACGGTTGAAGCCATCCTCGGCAGCCGCCTGCATAAGCAGAACTTTCGCCGGCTGGTGGAGAGTGGCGGGCTTGTTGATCCGACAACCGACATTCGCACCCATACGGGTGGGCGTCCGGCCAAACTGTTCCGTTTCCGGCGCGAAGTGCTGCTGGAACGGCCAGCGCCCGGCGTTCGAGTGCGGGCCGGATTGGCGGCCTAGGGTCACCGTTTATCCCATAGGGTGAGGGGCCGTTGCGCCGCTCGCCCTTCGGAGTCATCGAAAGAAGTGTGCAGTAATCAAGCCTCGATTTCGACCAATTGAATTTTTAGAGTATTGCTCTTTCGATAGGTCCATCCTTCGGGGGTGGGCGCGTGACCGGGGGACCGGCAAGGATGAGTATGCTACTGCTGATGTTGCTGTCGTTGATGGCGCTCTTCTTCGTCTGGGGCTTCATGGTTGCGCGCAGACGAAGGCGCTCGGCCATTCTCTGGGGCGTGGTTTGCGCGCTGACCTTCTTCATCGGTATTGCCATTCTCTATAGCCTTGGCGACGGCGCGCCAGCTCAACGTCCCGCCATGCTCACGGACCAGGCCGCTGATGACCAACCGCCGATGACCTTGGCGTTGACGGCGGCGCCAACGCCGCCCGCCCGAACGGCCGTCCTACAGCGCCTTGCAACGTCCGAAACCGGCGAAACTGCCGAAGACCGGCGCTGGCGCTATCTGCGCACCTATCATCCCCAATTGCGGACTGCCATCGCCGATGCTGAGCTGCTGGGTGAAGACGCGCTGCACGAACTGAAACTGGCCTATCTGGCGCTGAACGACGCGGCGCTGCTGCCTGCCATTATGGAGCGCCTGGACGAGCGTTTTGGCCCTCCGCCTCGCCGCCGCGAGGCGATCGCGGCCCCTGTCAAAACCAGCGGCTATGACGCCAGCATGGACGCCGATGAGCCGATTCTGCTTGGGCGTGTGAGCCACCCGGCAGCGGCCAACGGCGCTGACCCGATGCGCAGCCGCCCGCTGTTTGAACACGAACCCGCTGCCGAGCCCGTGCGCGTGTTCAATGGTTTGGCCAAGGACAAGCCGCCGGTCGAGAGGCCTGCCAGCGACCGGCTGAGCAGAGACGTGCCGGTCAGAGATCGGCCGCCCCATGACGGTTTGCGGGCCTTCGACCCAGCCTCAATGCACAAAGCCCCTGACCGGGTGCAGCAAGCCGCTTTGGTCTCACCAAATTTCGTTGAGACGGGCTATGATTTGCAAAGCTCGGTGTTTGTCACGACGATGCCTGCGAAATCTGCGCCAATCCAGTCTGTTGCCGAACTTCTGGCCGCTCCAGCCCAAAGCGCTCTACTGCAGCAAGCCGGTGCCGGTATTCTGGCCGATGACGCAGAGGATCTCTCGGAGCAACACACAGAGACTCATCTGGACAGCATCGATGCGGAGCCGCACGAGGAGGATACCTTCGACGATGCCGCCCTCAACGGCGCACACCCGCCCGAACGCACCCCCGAACGCACCAATGTGACGCCGGAGGATCTGGCAGGTGCGCGGTTTGTCGAAACCTACGCCGGGGTGCATCTGTTTGCGCTGGTCGACGGCCGCGTGTTCATCGACCGGCACGAGGCCCGGCCGTCCTTGCTGACTGCCAGGAGCTTTGTCGATCAGGTGGGCAGCAAGCGCAGTTCTCTCTGATCAGCCAGCCGCAAGCCCATCGCTCCAGGGTGCATCCGCGCCTTGAAATCGCCCGCCCTTGCGACGATATGATGGGGATGCGGACTGGATTGTTTAATGAATCCAAGATCGTCCCGTAACGGAAAGGTGTCCCGATGAGCATTCAACAGTTGCCGATGTTCATCACGTTCTACGGGCTGGCGAGCTTTGGCTCGGCCATCCTCGCCTATATCGTGGCTTCGGCCAAACATCGCGACGCCTCGCACTGGGCGACCATCGCTTTCCTGTTTCCGCCGTTGGGCCTCGTCACGTTTTTCCTCACCCGTCCCTCGATCGAACACCGCCAAGCCAACGCCCTCGAAAAGAAGTTCCGCAAGGTCATGGACCAGGACTGACCCCGGCAATTGACGGGATTGATCTTTCATTCCCGTCGTCCCGGATGCGCTGCATCATCCTTCGTGGTGCAGCGCGGATCCGGGACCTTGCCCGTGGCTCCAGCATCGGCCCGTGGAACGAGGTCCCGTTTCTGCGACGCACCAATAAAGGATTGCTGCGCCGCGCACGGGATGACGAGTGTCTACTTTCGCTCACGGGGTCACAAGCCGCTAATCGATGACGATGAGGTGGTTAGGCAGTTCGTCGGGATTGGAGTTGCCGGGCGGGAAATGAGTGGCCATCAGCGCACCGGTCTCGGTGATGGTTTCGACCAGCCCGTCGGCCGGGTCGCCATCGCCGATACGCAGCGTCAGCCGGTCCACCAGCGCCTGCCAGCGTTCCTGCGGAACTTTGACGTAGATGTTCTTGTCGGCGATGATCTCGGCATAGCGCTCGGCCGAGGAAATGAAGATCAGCACACCCGTGTGGCTCTTGGTCGTGTACAGATTCTGGGCCAGAAACTGCTCCACGGCCCGTTTGTGGGCGCGCTCATTCTTGATCGATTTCGGCACCAGGGCGAGGCGCACCGGGCGGTAATAGGCGATGGCGCCAACAACGGCGAACACCGCGAGTTGCAGCAGATAGATCCACTGCACCGGCCACCAGGTGAAATAGATCAGCGGCCAGGGCACCAGCAAGGCCACCAGCGCAGCGACAAGAGGCGCCACCGAGACATAGCTCGCGCTTGAGCTGGCGATCACCGCGACGATCTCACCGCTGGTCGCCTTCTCGGCCGCCGAAATGGCTGCTCCGACCTTGTCTCTATCGTTTGCTGTGACCAGCATGGACTACCTCTTCACTGCCAAATGCCCGTTTACCAGCCGCCGGACGCCCCGCCACCGCCGCCGCCTCCGCCGCCCCCACCAAATCCGCCGCCACCGCCGCCAGACCAGCCGCCACCGCCACCGCCCCAATTGCTGGAACCGCCCCAGCCACCCGGAATGATCACCACGCCGCCACGGCGCCGGTTGCCAGGCGTACTCAACCCCTGCCCCATCTGGCGATAGTTGCTCCACAGGACGAACGCTACCACCGCCCCCCAGAACAGCAGCGGCAGCCAATCGCTCCAGCTGCCCTGACTGTTGGGATCGCGCCGAGCACCCGCCGCCCGCTTTTTAACCGCCTCGGCATCGCCCAACAGCGAATCCTGGATGTCCTTGGCGCCGACGATGATGCCGCCGGCAAAATCACCGCGCCGGAACACTGGCAGAATGCGGTTCTGGATGATGGCGCTGGAGAGCGCATCGGTCATGATCGGCTCGAGGCCGTATCCGACTTCGATGCGAACCTTGCGCTCGTTGGGCGCGACGACAAGAAGAATGCCGTTGTTCTTGCCCTTCTGACCGATCTGCCAATGCCTCAGCAGCCGGTTGGAGAAATCCTCGATCGGATAGCCCTGCAAGGAGGGCACCGTGACGATGACCAGCTGATCGGTGGATTTGTCTTCAAGTGCGGCAAGACTGGCTGTCATGGCCGCCTTTTGCCCGGCGTCAAGCAACCCTGCACCATCAACGATGCGGCCCGTCAATTCGGGGAAAGTTGGATCGATGGCATAGGCTGGCGAGAGGCCCGCAACAGCCACCATCATCGTAAACAGCGCTGCCAGCAGGACTGATCGAGGGCGGCGAATATCAGGGCGCAATCGAACCAATCCCCATTCCTCGTCAAGTCCCGCCATGATGAAACGGCGGGCTGCCTTTCTGACTAACGATTCGAATTCAACAACAGAATCCTACATCGCAAATCTCGTCATGGCAGCCTTCGCTGCCATGACGAAGAGTGGAACTACGGATCGACGCCAACCACTAGAACTTGACCTTGGGAACCTGCTGGTCCGCCTCGCTGGCTGTGAAGTTCGCCATTTCCTTGGCGGTTGGATAGAGCAGCGATTTCCACCAGCGGCCGGGGATCGTTTTGATCTCGGTGTTGAACTGCTGCACCGACAAGATGTAGTCGCGGCGCGCGATGCCGACGCGGTTCTCGGTGCCTTCAAGCTGGCTCTGAAGCTGCAGGAAATTGGCGTTGGATTTGAGGTCGGGATAGGCCTCGGTCAGCCCCCGCATCCCTTGCAGGGCGGCGCCAAGGCTGTTCTGCGATTCTTCGAACTTTTTCATGGCCTCGGGATTATTGAGGATGTCGGCCGGCAGCGTCACGCTGACCGCCCTGGAGCGGGCCTCAATGACCTCCTTCAGGACTTTGCTTTCCTGCCCGGCAAAGCCCTTTACGGCTTCGACCAGATTGGGGATCAGGTCGGCGCGGCGCTTGTATTGGTTCTGCACCTCGGAGAACGAGGCCTTGGCCTGCTCTTCATAGGTGGGGATATTGTTGACGCCACAACCTGCAACGGCCATCGCCGTCCAGACCAAAGTGGCCGCAAGGCAAAGGCTGCGGCCGAACCGCTGCGAGGCGACGATCATGGATGAATGCTCCGTGGGCAGTGGCAGACGTGTTCCCGCCAAGCATGTATGGTCGCCAAGCGGCTTAATCAAGGAAATTGCGCCGGTAGCGTTTCTGCAGGCGGTTTCCAGGAAAAATCGGTTTGGTTCCGATTTGGTAACCCTGACAGATGATACTCAAATTCAAACAACTTCTGTAATCTCCTGTTTATGTTAAAAAAATGAGGGAAAATCGTGCGCCTCTCTACCGTCTTTGCCGCCGCCATTTTGTTCCTGCTCGGCATCGGCTCCCCCGCCCAGGCCGGCCTTTTGGAACTGAAGTTTGACAACATCACCCGGCACCGCGATTGCAGCAGTGAGCCCTGCCGGGGCAATGGCCTTCATTACAAACGCATCTACGTGCGTGACCGCTACCTGCGCTTCGACATCCACACCCAGCCGGCGCGCTACGAACTGCGCCGCGAGCGCGTGATGATCGCCCCGCCCACCATCGTCGTCATGGACGGACGCCACCACGACCGTCGCGTTGGGCGCTATCATCTCGTTGAGCTGCCCGTAGGCCATTACCGTACTGTCGCCCCCGCCCGTTACGTCTGGGTCACGCGCCAGGTGCTGGTCCAACCCGCCCGCAACTACGTCACCCGCCGCCAGCCGCATTATGCCTATTATCCCGATACGGCCATCGTTTATCATTGACCCTTCGTCATGGCGGGGCTTGACCCAGCCATCCAGGCAAGCGGGCACGATGATCTGTGTTTGGACTCTGAATGGCCGGGTCTAGTACCCACTATCAGAAGTAGATAGCACGTATGACGCTCAAGTAAGCTCGCCGGGCAGGAACGGCGCAACGAGCGTAGTGTCGCTACGGTCTAGCGCCGTGACGCCCCCGGCGAGCTTCCTTGAGCGCCCTCCGGGTCGCGCCCCACGGCCGCCCGGTGCGTTGCGCACCTCGACCGTAGCGAAAGCTACGCTCTTCGGCACGCGCCTGCCGGATCGACTCGCGGGTCCGCGATCAGACGTACTATCTACCTTTGATAGTGGGTACTAGCGCTATACGAACTCGTATTGGAACCGCAGTCTGCTGTCCCCGCTCCGTTCAGGTCACCGCAGCACGCCGGTTGAAGCGGCTGTGCTGCCAGACGCCCATCCGCAAAATCTCTTCCAGCACGGCGACTGACTGCCAGACATCGCGGTAGCTGATGTAGAGCGGCGCGAATCCGAAGCGGATGGTGGTTGGCGCGCGGAAATCTCCAATCACACCACGCTCAATCAGTGCCTGCATGATGGCGTAGCCGTGGGCATGGGTGAACGATACCTGGCTGCCGCGTTTGGCCCCGTCGCGCGGACTGGCCAAAACAACGCCGTAGTCACCGCATTTGGCTTCAACCAGCTGGATGAACAGGTCCGTCATGGCAATGCATTTGCGGCGTAATGCGGCGATGTCCACGCTGTCCCAAATGTCGAGCGCCCCTTTCAGCGCCCGCATCGACAGCACGGGCTGCGTGCCACACAGGAACCGGCGGATGCCCGAGGCGGCCTCAAACGTAGGTTCGAAGGCAAAGGGCCGCGCATGGCCCCACCAGCCGATGAGCGGCTGGCGCAGATCAGCAAGATGGCGCTGCGCAGCGAAGATGAAGCCGGGCGCACCCGGTCCACCGTTCAAATATTTATAAGTGCAGCCGACGGCGAAATCGGCCCCGGCGGCATCGAGTTCGACCGGCACCGCGCCAGCACTGTGGCTCAGATCCCAGACCGCGATGGCACCAGCAGCGTGAATTTTTCGTGTCAGGGCGGCCATGTCGAGCAATTCGCCGGTCTTATAGTTGATGTGATTGATCAGCACGGCGGCGGTCTTGCGATCCAGCAGGTCTTCGAGGGCGGGCGCATCCACACCTTCAAGGCGCAAGCTGGCGCCCGGCCGGCTGGAAGCAACGCTTTGGGCGATGTAGAGATCGCTGGCAAAACTGCTGGCTTCGGCCACCAGAACGGAGCGGAGGGGCCGCAGCGCCATGGCGGCGTGCAACACTTTGTAGAGATTGATGGACACGCTATCGCACACCACCGTCTGGCCTGGTACCGCACCGGTCAACTTGCCGATCCGGTCGCCGAGGGCGATTGGCATTTCCCACCAGTCTGCCGTGTTCCAACTCCTGATCAGACCCTGCGCCCACTCTTCATGTGTAGCCTGTTGCAGTTCCATGACGGCCGCAGCTGAAGCCGCGCCAAGCGAGTTCCCATCAAGGTAGATGACGCCATGCGGCAGCAGGAAACGGTCTCGAAAGTCGCGGAAGGGATCGGCAGCGTCCATGGCTTCGATGGCAGCGATATCGGGAAGTCGGGTCATGTTGGCGCCATCCTCACGCAGTTGCTAGTGCCTTACGGGTTCCAATGAGCATTTCCCGCCCATTATATGAAGGCATGGCGGCGGGGTTCCGAGGGCCATCGGGTGGACGGCACGAGTAACAAACCAAACGCTGCCCCTGGCCGCAACCCTCCTGCACAGCTAAGCTCTCCCAATGACGAACACCAGCACCACCCATTTCGGCTTTCGCGATGTCCCCGAGAGCGAGCGGCAGGGCCTTGTCAACGACGTGTTCGCTAAGGTCGCGGACCGATACGACCTGATGAACGACCTGATGTCCGGCGGACTGCACCGGCTGTGGAAGGACGATCTGGTGGGCTGGCTGGCAGCGCCGCGTGGCGCGATGCCGTTTGCGCATCTGGATGTTGCGGGCGGCACTGGCGATGTGGCCTTGCGAGTAATGCGTGCGGCAGGCGCGGGCGGATCGTCCGTCATCTGTGATATTTCTGGAGAAATGCTGAGCGCGGGCGAGCGTCGCATCGCCAAGACCGATCAGGCCGGGCGGATCAGCTTCGTGCAGGGCAATGCCGAGACGCTGCCGTTTCCAAGCGGGTCATTCAATGCCTACACCATTGCCTTCGGCATCCGCAATGTGACGCATATCGATCGTGCCCTGAGTGAAGCCTTCCGGGTGCTGCGGCCGGGCGGGCGGTTCCTCTGCCTGGAATTCTCCGAGGTACAGGTGCCGATGCTGGACCGGCTTTATGATTTCTGGTCGTTTCAAGCGATACCGCAGCTGGGCAAGCTCGCAGCGGGCGATGCTCAGCCTTACGAATATCTGGTCGAAAGCATCCGTAAGTTTCCCAAGCAGGAGCCGTTCGCGGCGATGGTGCGAGCCGCCGGGTTCGAGCGGGTGAGTTTCCGGAACATCACCGGCGGCGTCGCGGCCATGCATTCGGGGTGGAAGATTTGATGGTGGGGGTGGGGCGGGAAATCTGCGCAGACGGATACAACAACAAGGTAATCACCATGCAAATCGATGATCTCAAGGGCAGGCGGGTACTGATCACCGGGGCGAGCACGGGCATTGGCGCGGCGCTAGCGCGGGCATTTTCGCAGCAGGGAGCAAACGTAGCGATCCACTTTGGAAAGAGTGACGCCCAGGCCAAGGCACTTGCCACGGAGATCGGAGCGTCTGTTTGTATACAGGGTGATTTCGGCAAACGGGGCGAGGCCAAGCGGGTGGTCACCGAGGCTGCGGCCAAGCTCGGAGGACTCGATATCCTCATCAATAATGCAGGTTCGCTGGTGCAACGCGAGCCGATCCAGACCATGGCGGCGGACGTGGTGGACAGCATAATGGAACTCAACGTCCACGCCGTATTAGAGGGCTCGCAGGCCGCTATCCCGTATCTTAGCAAGCGGCCAGGCGGCGTCATCATCAATGTCGGCTCCATCGCGGGCAATAATGGCGGCGGGCCAGGATCGGGCATCTATGCCGGCGCCAAGGCCTTCGTGCATAACCTGACGCGGCACCTTGCGGGCGAACTCGCCGAGGCCGGCATCCGCGTCAACTGCGTGTCGCCGGGCGTGATCGGCACGCCTTTCCATACCACCACGCCGCCCGAACGCATGGAAGCCATGCGCAAGACCACCAAGCTCGGCCGCATCGGCACGGCGGAGGATTGCGTCGGGGTGTTCCTGTTCCTGGCCTCGAACCAAATGAGCGGTTACATCACCGGGCAGAACATCCATGTGAATGGCGGGCAGATCATGCCGTAAGTGTGCGGATAACTCTGGGCCTTTCACTGCGTGGGCTCAACTCACCGGCTGGCAGCGCTTCCAGGTTACGGCAGGTCCGGTGGCTGTAATGCCTTCGCCCCGCTCGCCAGCCTGCGAAGCATCGATCGATGCGGCGGACTGGTAGAACTCCATCGTCAGCTCATCAATCAAGCGGAGTAGGACCGGGGAGCCTGCATCCTTATCGCCTGCAGGAACCGTATAGCGGCACGCATGACGCCAGCACTCGCCCGTGATTTGTTTGCCGCTGGGTATGCGGATGGTCCCTGGAAAGTCGATATGCATCGTGGCTGTGCCGTTGCACCAGTCGCCATTGATGGCGTCGGCCAGGGCCGGGGCGGCCGTGGCTATTGTGGTGGCACACACAGCCGCCAGGATATTGAGCCGTTGACGCGTCACGAGCATGCTCCGTTCCCGCTCACTCCGCCGCCGGCCGCACACCGTT
This sequence comes from Hyphomicrobiaceae bacterium, assembly GCA_025359185.1. Classification (GTDB taxonomy): domain Bacteria; phylum Pseudomonadota; class Alphaproteobacteria; order Rhizobiales; family Hyphomicrobiaceae; genus JANYHF01. Next base: position 44,678 of record JANYHF010000003.1, read on the forward strand.
GATGGGCAGACTATCAACTCCATTGCGAATTTGCACCTGGCGTTGCGGCACAGCAAGCTCGATCCCTGCACGGCGGAACTCTTCAAGGATCGTTACCCGCATCGCTGTCTTGACGCCGCCGCCGGTGCTGATGTTGGCGACCTGCACGCCCACCGAAAACTCCAGCGCCTCGGGTCCGAAATTGTCAAAACTGACGCCCGGCTCCGGCCGCAGCATGATGCCGGGCGTCCTCAGCGCCGCCCGCTGCAACGCCTCCAGAACGGCGCGCGGATCGGCGCGGTGCGAGGTGCGCACGCTCACCGACACCCGGCCACCGGGATCACCATGGGTCCAGTTCAGCACTGTGCCGGTGATGAATTCGGAATTGGGGATGAGCACGCTGGCGCCGTTGAAGGTGGCGATCTCGGTCGAGCGCACGCTGATGCGTTTGACGATGCCCTCGTTCTCCTTGACGACCACCCAATCGCCCAGCTTGATCGGGCGCTCGATAAGCACGATGAGGCCGCAAACGAAGTTGCTGATGACGGTCTGGAGACCGAAGCCGACACCGACGGAGAGCGCGCCGGCCAGAATGGTGAGACCGCTGAGGTCGAGCCCCGCCACGGAGGCCGAATACAGCACCGCTAGCCCGAGCCCGGCATAGCCCAGCGCCTTGTCGATGGAATAGGCGATGCCCTGGTCGATTCGCCCCGAGGCCAGCACACCCTGCCGGATCAGCGCCTGCACAACACGCGTTCCATAGAGCAGCACGCCAAAAACGATGCCCGCCGCGATTAGCCGGAACGCGATCCCCTCAATGACGGAGATATCGACATGCAGCCAGCCAGACGCTTGAAGGGCTTGCAGCGACGGCGCGCCGCCAAACCACACCACCCAAACGATCACCGTGAGGGCCGCCAGCAGCAGCATCCCCGTCAGCCGCGCAACCCAGCTCTTAGTGATAAACCAGTCCAACATCGGCATCCTTCTTGGCCTTCTATCCGCCCCGTCATGGAGCTGTCATGGGAGCGGAATTCGGCCAAAATAGGTTGCGGCGTCAAGGGGATGGGGACGGGGTGCGGCGCGGGGGCTGTGGGTGACGTTTCGGGCGGCGGATCGGCCACCTGTAGCTTCGATGCTACTTCGCGCACTCATGCGACTTCAAGTAGACAGCGTATCTGACGCAATGCGCCGTTGCAATTTTTGACCTTGCCAATGGTGCCAAGCCCAACCGCCGCATGATCCATTTGCCTCCCCTCGCGCGTTATCGCTGCGCTATAAGAGGCCACCATGACCCCACCATCCGACTCCGAATCCTCCTCCCCCCTCGGCCGCCTGCGCCGTTACGCCCAGGTCGGCACCTCCGTCGGCGGCATCGCGGCCCGCGCCGCTGGCGGACGGCTGTTCGGCCTTGAGCGCGACGACGCCAAGATGGCGGGCGAACTCGCGGCGGCGCTTGGCGGCCTCAAGGGGCCGATCATGAAAGTGGCGCAGCTGCTCTCCACCATTCCCGAGGCGCTGCCGGCCGAATACGCTGCCGAGTTGCAGCAGCTGCAAAGCCAAGCCCCGCCGATGGGCTGGTCGTTCGTGCGCCGCCGCATGATGGCTGAGTTGGGGCCGGACTGGGAGGGCAAAATCGCCAATTTCGAGCACGCCCCCGCAGCCTCCGCCTCGCTCGGCCAGGTGCATCGCGCCACGGCTCACGATGGCGCACGGCTGGCGGTCAAACTTCAGTACCCCGACATGCAATCGGCCGTGGACGCGGATGTGACGCAGCTGGGTGTCATCTTCGCAATCCACCGGCGCATGAGCCCTGCTGTCGATACGTCGGAAATCCTTGCCGAAGTTTCGGAGCGCCTCAAAGAGGAGCTCGACTACACGCTGGAGGCCCGGCACATCGCGCTCTATGCGCAGATTTTCCGCGACGATGCGCTGGTGCGCGTGCCATCGACGCGGCCGGAACTGTCAACCGGCCGCCTGCTGACCATGCAGTGGCTCGATGGCAAGCGGCTGCTGGACTACAAGCCCGCGCCGCTCGAAGACCGCAACCAAATTGCCCGCGCCATGTTTCGCGCCTGGTGGTTCCCATTCTCGCATTTCGGCGTCATTCACGGCGACCCGCATCTCGGCAACTACACCGTGTTTGACGGCGTGGACGGCCACGCGGCGGGCATCAATCTGCTCGACTATGGCTGTATCCGCACGTTCCCACCGAAATTCGTGCAAGGCGTCATCGATCTCTATACCGGCCTGCGCGACAACGACCGCGCGCGTATGGTCCACGCCTACGAAACCTGGGGCTTTGCGGGGCTCTCCAACGAGCTGATCGATATCCTCAATATCTGGGCCAAGTTCATCTACGGGCCTTTGCTCGATGACCGCGAGCGGCGGATCGCCGAGGATGTCAGCCCCGGCGAGTATGGCCGGCGCGAGGCGTTCACGGTGCATCAGGGGCTGAAGGAAAAGGGGCCGGTGAAAGTGCCGCGCGAATTCGTCTTTATGGATCGCGCCGCAATCGGCCTCGGCGGTGTGTTCCTGCATCTGGATGCCAGGCAAAACTGGTATCGTCTCTTCAACGAAACGATTGAGGGGTTTAATCTGGAGGTGGTTGCGGAGCGGCAGCGGGCGGCGTTTGAGGCAACCGGTGTGCCAGCGGCGAAGGGGTGACGTCGGCTCTAGTTGACGTCCCCGCACATCGTTTGTTCGTCAGGGCAGGGTCAAATCTCGCCATGACGAAAGGGTAGTGAACTCTACCAAAGACCTCCCGAGCGATACCGTTCGCGATATCAACGCGCAGGCCCGCCTCACAGTCGATGAGTGCCTTGATCTGCAACGTCAGGGTTACAACATCCCCGCCAGCACCCGGTCGGGCGGCTTGTGCCCGTCCATCCAGGTCTTGATGTTAATCACCACCTTCTCCCCCATGTCGATGCGGCCCTCCATGGTCGCCGATCCCATATGCGGCAGCACCACCACCCGGTCCGAGGACCGCAGTTTCGGGTTGATGGCTGGCTCATGCTCGAACACGTCCAATCCGGCACCCGCGATTTCGCCAGCTTCGATCATCCGCGCCAAGGCGTTCTCGTCGATCACCTCGCCGCGCGCCGTGTTCACCAAGTAGGCCGTCGGCTTGATCAGCTTCAAGCGCCGCGCTGACAACAGATGATACGTTGCTGGCGTATGCGGACAATTCACCGTCAGAATGTCCATGCGGTTGAGCATCTGGTCAAGGCTGTCCCAATAGGTCGCTTCCAGCTCGCGCTCGATGTCCTCGGCCACCCGGCGGCGGTTGTGATAGTGGATCTGCAAACCGAAGGCCTTGGCCCGTTTTGCCACCGCCTGCCCGATCCGGCCCATGCCGATGATGCCCAGCCGTTTGCCATAGATGCGGTGCCCCAGCATCCAAGTCGGCGACCAGCCTTGCCACTCGTTGCGCGGGTTCTTCAGATAGGCTGCGCCCTCAGTCAGCCGCCGCGGCACGGCCAGGATGAGCGCCATGGTCATGTCCGCCGTGTCCTCTGTCAGTACACCCGGCGTATTGGTGACGATGATGTTCTTGGCGTGCGCGGCATCAAGATCGACATTGTCGACGCCGGTGCCGAAATTGGCGATCAGCTTTAGCTGTGGCCCGGACTGCTCAAGCACCGCGCGGTCGATCTGATCAGTGACAGTTGGCACCAGCACGTCGGCCGCTTTCACGGCCTCGGCGAGGGCTGCCTGGCTCATCGGTTTGTCATCAATGTTGAGACGCGCATCAAACAACTCGCGCATCCGCGTTTCGACCGTGTCGGGCAGTTTGCGGGTGACAATGACCAGTGGTTTTTTTGCGGGCATGTGAGGCATCCAAGGCCGGCCAGGCGGCGTAAGACCGTATTGATGCCGCCTTCCTATCAGACAACGCGCGCCGTCACAAAGGCGATGGACTTGATTGCAACCGCAAATCGTGGTCTCCCGGCACCATCTGCCCCACGCTGACGCTTGGGTTCGAAAGGCTCGCCATGCCGGTTTTCACACGTATCCTGATGCTGATTGCGGGCGTACTCGTGCTGGCGGCGCCCGCCACAGCGCAAACGGCCGAGGGCAGCAAAGGCTCTGGCCTGCCGGTGCCGCGCTATGTCAGCCTGAAATCGGACCGGGTGAATGTGCGCAAAGGGCCTGGCTTCGATTATGCCATCGCTTGGACCTTTCAACGTGCCGGTCTGCCAGTGGAAATCCTGAAGGAGTTCGAGACCTGGCGGCAGGTGCGCGACAGCGATGGCACGGAGGGTTGGGTGTTGCAGAACCTGCTCAGCGGCCGCCGGACCGCGCTGGTGACGCCGTGGGATGTCAAGGCCGAGCCCGGCGCCCCCGCAACGCCGCTGCAGGAGAGCGCGTCTGAAAGCAGCAGCGTTGTCGCCCTGATCGAGCCGGGCGTGCTCGCCACCGTGATCAGTTGCGACAAGACCTGGTGTCGCGTTTCCATCGCCGAGCAGCGCGGCTACATCGCGCAAGGCAAGCTCTGGGGCGTGTATAAGGACGAGCCGGTTCAGTAGGGCACAACGGGTGCCACAAATGCCGAATTTGCCGGACCGGGCGCAGGACCAGTGTTATAGGGTCATCTGCTTACAGTATCGGCGATAGGAATGGGGGCAGCGATGACCGACTGGCTTGAAACGGGCGGGTCTTGGCTGGTGCTGATCATTATGGGCGTTTTTGCCCTGGCAATGGCGCTGATCCTCGCTCTGACATGGTCGCGGCCAAAAGCAACCCCACCGACGCCCAAAAAAACACCGGTTGCGGCCAGTCCGCCGCCTCCATCAGTGCAACCGCCTCAGCCTGCCAGACCATCAGTATCAGCATCACCGGCACCGGATGAGGAGCCGCTGCCGCCGCCAGCTCGCCGTCCCGAGGGTATCGGCGCGGCATCCGAACCACCCAGGCCACGCCCCTATGGGCAAATGCCTCAGCCCCGCACCTATCGCGCCGTACGGTCACGGACCGATCCGCCGGCCAGCCCCGAGGCCGCGCCCCGGATGCCTTTGCCGGCCCCGCCCATACCGGCGCCAGTCGCAAGCGGCAATGTTGGCGACGACAGGGGGGATTTCGTTGCTGTCACGGTCCACTATGGCACCGACCGCAAGGACACCGGCATCGCGACCGACCTCGCCGCGCGCTTTACCTCGGAGCGCGCCGATATCAGTGGCAACCGGGAGCCGGTCTCCTACGGCACCACCACCGTCTCGATCCCCAAGACGCACGCGGTGGGCGGGCTTGAGGACCGCACCTGGTGGCAGTGGGCGACCTGGCAAGACCGGACACCAGACAAGCATGTCATGGTCATGACGGTGACCCCGGCGGCAGCGGCGGCGTTCTTTGCCACCCTGAAGTCGGCCGTGGCGCGCTCTGGCAAAAAAGACGCCTTCGTATTCGTGCATGGTTTCAGCGTCTCCTTCGCCGATGCTGCCCGGCGCACCGCCCAGATGGCCTATGACCTGGAATTCCAAGGCGCACCCGTCATGTTCACTTGGCCGACGCCCGACCTGTCGACCAGTCTGTTCACGGCTTATACGACCTCGGAAAGCAACGTTGATCTGTCCAAGCACCGGTTCCAGAAGTTCCTTCAAGATGTACTGGATAAAACCGGCGCAGCGACCGTGCATGTGATTGCTCATTCCATGGGCAATCGTCTGGTCACCGAAGCCTTGCAAATGCTGGATACGCCCGAAAACGCGCATTTGAAGGCGAAAATTGGTGAGGTGATCCTGACGGCGCCCGACATCGATGCGTCGGTTTTCATCACCGAAATCGCGCCCCGCATTTTACGCTTTGCACCGCGTATCACGCTCTATGCGTCATCGAAGGACAAAGCCCTGGAGGCCTCGCAAGGCGTCCATTCGTTCCCAAGGATCGGCGAGTTCCAGTCCATGATGTCGGTGCCAACCGGCATCGAGGTGATCGACGCCAGTTCAGTCTATGACGATGCGGTCGGCCACAGCTACTATGGCGACAGCGAACCCGTGATCGGCGACCTCTGCTATCTGCTGAGCCTGGGTGACCGGGCTGCGCATCGGTCATTGACGCTGACGGGAGCGCTGACACCCGGCGGGCAGGCCTGCTGGTCGGTGATCAAAAAACCGCTTGCCGATGTCTATGCGGCAATCGCTGCGCGCGGCCACGCTTGAGGCCTTGTTTGGTCCAAAGCCTCGCGCGGAGCGTAATCATCTGGACCGCAAGAACTGGCTTGCGTGGCGGCCTCGCATTCTACATAGTTAGGGATAAAAGAGGATCTCAGCACTGTGTAGGTGCTTGCGCAAGAAACCACCGAGCCCTGAACGGCGTCATGTGGAGAATTTGCAAGTCGAAAGGGAGAGTCAAATGAACGATCAATGGAAGACATTGGAAGAGGCTGCGCTTATGGGCCGTGCCAGCCGCCGCGATTTTGTCAAGGGCGCGGCTGCCATGGGCATCTCGACAGCGCTCGCCAGCGGCATCATGGTCAAAGCCGGCTATGCGGCTGAACCCAAGAAGGGCGGCAAATTCCGCATCGGCATGGAAGGCGGCTCGCCTTCAGATTCGCTCGATCCGCGCACCTATGCGGACTCGGTGATGATCGGTGCCTCGCTCGCCATCATGAACTGCCTCGTTGAGTTCGACGCCGCCGGCAACCCCACGGGCGAACTATTCGAGAGTTGGGAAGCCAAACCCGGCGCCGCCGAATGGGTGTTCAACGTCCGCAAGGGCATAAAGTTCTCGAACGGCAAGACGCTTGACGCCGAGGACTGCATCTATTCGATCCAACTGCATCGCGGCGAAACCAAGTCGCCCGCCAAAGGCATCCTGGCTCAGATCAAAGAGGTCAAGGCTCTGTCACCCACCCAGGTCGGCTTCACGCTCGAATCTGGCAACGCCGACTTCCCGGTCATTCTCGGCGACTACCATCTCGTCGTCGTCCCCAAGGATTTCAACGATTGGTCCAAGCCGATCGGAACGGGAGCGTACACGCTTGAGAGCTTCGATCCCGGCGTACGTATCGTCCTCAAGAACCGTGGCGACTACTGGAAGCCAGGGCGCGGCAACTTCGATGTCGTCGAAATCCGCAACATTCAGGACGTCGCTGCCCGTACCGCTGCACTCCAGTCTGGCGAAATCGATGCGGCCAACCGCATGGACCCACGCACCGTCAAGAAGCTGATGGACGATGCGAGCCTCAACATTGTCCGCACCAAGGGCACCGGCAACCGCTACTGCTTCGTCGCCCGCGTGACCGATGCTCCTTACACCAACAAGGATCTGCGGACCGCGCTCAAATATGGTATCGACCGCGAGAAGATCATTTCGTCGGTGTTCAGCGGCTTTGCGGTTCCCGGCAATGATCATAATCTCGATGCCCTGAACCCGTTTTACAATACCGCAATGCCGCAGATTAAATACGATGCTGACAAGGCCGCCTTCCACTTCAAGAAGGCCGGCCTTGGCGCTTCGGACAAGATCGAGCTGCAGACGTCGGAAGGTGCCTGGGGTTCGGCCGTGGACTGCGCATCGCTGTATCAGGAATCGGCTAAAAAGGCTGGCATCAACATCGACGTCAAGAAGGTGTCCAGTGACGGCTATTGGGACAATGTCTGGCTCAAGGTGCCGTTCTGCGCCGTCTACTGGGGCCGCCGTCTGTCGGCAGATCAATCGTTCACGCAGGTGTTCGGCGAGAAGTCGGATTGGAACGACACGAACTGGAAGATTCCTGAGTTCCAGAAGCTTTTGGTCGAAGCCCGCGCCGAACTCGACAAAGCCAAGCGCAAGGATATGTACTGGAAGATGCAGGAGATGTTGGCTGATGACGGCGGCTTCATCAACTTCGCCGTCACCGACTACCTCGACGGCTATTCCAAGAAGGTCATGGGTATCGAGCCGCACGCCCGCTACGACCTGAACGATGAGCGCATCGCCGAAAAGGGCTGGTTCGCCTGATAGGGCATTAACCTGCCTGACCGAAAGATCGCCTGAAACGGGCTCCCCTCCTTCATTGCGAGAGGAGTCCGTGGCAGGATTTTTCACAGCGTGTATTAACTCCAGGTTGCCCGCTCCACCCCCATCCTGTCCTTCCCCCCTCAAGGGGGAAGGGACGATTGAATGGCTCTATCGATTCAAGCGTCTCCTCCCCCTTGTGGGGGGAGGAACAAGATGGGGGTAGGGCGGGAAGGCGCCTCTAGGGACGCCAGATTTTCTTATTCGGTGTTTGTGTTTACGCGCGTTCTTCGAGGACGGCTCGATGTTGAGAATTATTGCGGTTCGAGTTGTGCTTGGCCTCTTGACGCTTCTGGGCGTCAGTATCCTGATTTTTGCCGCCACCGAGATTCTACCAGGCGACGTATGCACCGCTATCCAGGGCCAGGGCGCAACGCCCGACACCTTGCGCGTCTGCCGGATCGAACTTGGGCTAGACCGTCCCAGCTACGTTCGCTACACGGAATGGTTCTTCAATGCGCTGCATGGGGATTTTGGCCTGTCCCTCACCAACAAGCGCGATATCCTGAAATCCATCTCGCCAAAGTTCGTCAACACCCTCTTCCTCGCGGGCTATGCCGCGCTGATTGCCGTGCCGCTCGCCGTTGGCTTGGGCATTCTCGCCGCTATCAATGAGGGCAAATGGATCGACAAGGTCGCCAACATTGTCTCGCTGGCAGCCATCTCGGTGCCCGAATTCTTTATCGGCTATCTGTTCATTCTGTTCCTGGCGGTTCGTAATCACTGGTTCCCGTCACTTTCGACTGTGTTCTCCGATATGTCCTTCGGTGAGCGCGTTTACGTTACGGCTTTGCCTGCGGTGACCCTCACGCTGCTTGTCACCGCGCATATGTTGCGTATGACCCGATCCTCCGTGCTCGCCATCATGTCCCAACCCTATATCGAGATGGCCTTCCTCAAAGGTCTCGCGCGGGCTCGCGTGATCATGGTTCACGCATTGCCGAATGCGGCGGCGCCGATCATAACCGTGATTGCGCTCAATCTGGCCTATCTCGTTGTGGGCGTTGTGGTGATCGAGCGGGTGTTCACCTATCCGGGCGTTGGCGCGTTCATGATCGACGGCGTCAGCAAACGCGATCTGCCGGTTGTGCAGGCCGGTGGGCTGGTGTTCGCCGGTGCCTTCGTCCTTCTAAATACGGTCGCCGACGTTTTGGGCGTACTCGTCAATCCCCGGTTGCGCCGGGCCAAAACGGGGACATAGATGATCAACCGCCGCTATTGGCCAACCGTGACAGCCTGGATCGGAGCGGCAATCGTCGCAGCCTTCATCGTCATCGCGATCTTTGCGCCATGGATCGCACCGTTTGGCGAGAGCCAGTCGGTCGGCGAAACTTGGCAGCCATCGACCAACACATATTGGCTGGGCACTGACAATATCGGCCGGGATATTCTCTCGCGCGTGATCTATGGCGCGCGGACCACCATTGGCGTGGCTCTCGTCACCACCGTTCTCTCGTTCATGATCGGCATCACCACAGGGTTGCTCGCAGCTGTGGGTGGCCCGGCGATCGACCAGGTGCTGTCGCGCCTCGTCGACGTCATTCTCTCCATCCCCTTGCTGATCTTTGCCCTGATCATCCTCTCCATGATGGGGTCGTCGCTGATCACGCTGGTGCTGACCATCGCCGTGCTGGATTCTACGCGCGTCTTCCGCTTGGCGCGTTCGGTTGCGCAGAACATCGTCGTGCTCGAATATGTGGAAGCGGCCCGGTTGCGTGGCGAAGGCCTGCCCTGGATCATCTTTCGCGAGATCCTGCCGAACGCGCTGCCGCCTATGATCTCGGAATTCGGCCTGCGCTTTTGCTTCAACTTCCTGTTTGTCGCTGGCCTCAGCTTTCTTGGCCTTGGCATCCAGCCGCCACTGGCCGACTGGGGTGGCATGGTGCGCGAAAATGGGGGTGCAGTGTTCGGGGGCAAAGCGGCGCCCCTGTGGCCCGCACTCGCCATCGCCCTGATGACCGTCGGCGTCAATCTCGTTGTCGACTGGATCCTTTCGATGAACGCGCGCCCCTCCGGCGCTTCGGCGGAGATGTAGGGCGGTGGCCAAAGCGATCCTCAAAATCACCAACTTGCGCGTCGAGTCCATCAACGGCACGGTGCTGGTCGAGAACACGTCACTCGAATTGAAACCAGGCGAAGTGCTTGGCCTGATCGGCGAAAGCGGCGCGGGCAAATCCACGATCGGTCTCGCCTCGATGTTCTACGCGCGGGCCGGCTGCCGCATTACGGGCGGTACGATTGAAATCGACGGCCAGAGCATCGGCGATCTCTCGGCCGACGGCCGCCGCGATTTACGCGGCAAACGCATCGCCTACATCGCGCAAAGTGCCGCCGCCTCGTTCAACCCTGCGCACACGATTCTCGATCAGGTCTGCGAAATGCCCGTCATCCACGGGCTGATGACCCGGGCCGAAGCCAAGGCCTGGGCGCTGGAGCTGTTCAAAGCGCTCGACCTGCCAAAACCCGAGACCTTCGGCAACCGGTACCCGCACGAAGTCTCCGGCGGCCAGCTGCAACGCGCCATGACAGCCATGGCCATGAGCTGCAAACCCGCCATCCTCGTCTTCGACGAACCGACCACGGCGCTCGACGTCACGACCCAGATCGAAGTGCTGGTGCTCATCAAGAAACTGATCCGCGATTTCAACACCGCTGCGCTTTACATCACACATGACCTCGCCGTGGTCGCCCAGGTCGCCGACCGCATCATGGTTCTGCGCCACGGCAAGATGATGGAACTGGGCGATGCCAAACAGATCTTGACGGCGCCAACCACCGAGTACGCCCGGGCGCTCGTGACGGAGCGCGCGGCTTCTGACAAGCTGTCAGTCGCCGTCGCGCCCGCAAAACGCCAGCCCTTGCTGGATGTGCAAAATGCGATGGGCGTCTATCACAAGTTCGTTGCCGTCAACAACGTCTCGATCTCAGTTGCTCAGGGCGAAACTGTGGCTGTGGTCGGCGAATCCGGATCGGGCAAGAGTTCGCTGGCCCGGCTGATCATCGGTTTGCTGCCGCGCAAGGCTGGCACAGTGACCTTTGGGGGGCGGGAGCTGTCGCCTGCGCTCAAACAGCGGAGCAAGGATGATCTGCGTCGCATCCAGTTCATCTATCAGCAACCGGACGTCGCGCTCAACCCGCGCCAGACCATCGGCAACGTGATCGGCCGGCCGATTGAGTTCTATTTCGGCACGCCCAGGGCCGAGGTGAAGCAGCGCGTCGCCAAGCTGCTGACCCAAGTGGGCCTGCCCGAGGACTACGCCAAGCGCCTCACCACGGCGCTGTCGGGCGGCCAGAAGCAGCGCATCTGTATCGCGCGCGCGCTCGCCGCCGAACCTGATCTCATCATCTGCGACGAGCCCACATCGGCGCTCGATCAGTTGGTGGCCGAGGACATCCTAAAGCTCCTCAAGAAGCTGCAGGACGACCTTGGCGTGTCCTATCTGTTCATCACCCACGACCTCGGCATCGTCCGGCGGATTGCGCATCGGACCGCCGTTATGCTGCGCGGCCAGATCGTCGCCGAAGGCACCACGCCGCAGATCTTTGCGCCGCCCTACCATCCCTACACGGAGCGGCTAATCAGCTCCGTGCCGGAAATGCGCGTCGATTGGCTCGACGAAGTGCTGGCCCGCCGTAGACGCGCGCAAGTTTAGTGCAAATTTTCCCGCGAGCCGTCGAACAGGCTCTTGACCGCGGCCTCGATCTTGGAGGGCAGCGGCACGTAGTGGCGCTCCAGGCTGGGCGCGAACGGCACCGGCGAATGGGGCGGCGTGATCTTCAAGATCGGCGCTTTCAGGTGATAGAACGCCTTTTCCGCGATCATACTTGAGATATCCGCGGCCATGCCACAGCGCGGATAGGCCTCGTCGGCAATGACCACACGGCCGGTACGTTTGACCGCCTCGATGATGGTATCCTCATCCAGCGGCGAGGTGGTGCGCGGATCAATGACGGTGACCTCGATCTTGTGTAGCAGCCGCAGCCGCTCGGCCGCTCTTTTTGCAATGCGGACCATACGGCCGAAAGCCACGATGGTCGCGTCCTTACCCTCGAATGGCACCGAGGCCTCGCCGAACGGGATGGTGTACGACCCATCGGGCACTTCGCCCATGTCGTCATACATCAGTTTGTTTTCGAGGAAGATCACCGGATCATCATCACGGATGGCTTCGATCAGCAGACCCTTGGCGTCGTAGGGCGTCGAGGGAATGACCACCTTCAATCCCGGAATGTGCGTGAACAGAGGATAGAGCGCCTGGCTATGCTGGCTGGCCGAGCCCGAGCCCGCGCCATAGGTCGCCCGAATGACCAGCGGCGTTTTGGTTTTGCCGCCGAACATATAGCGGAATTTTGCCGCTTGATTGATGATCTGATCAAAGCAGACGCCAAGAAAATCAACGAACATCAACTCCGTCACCGGCCTGAGGCCCGTGATCGCCGCGCCTGCCGCCGCGCCGATGAAGGCGCTTTCGGTAATCGGCGTGTCGAGAATGCGGCTGCGCCCGAACTCGCCCAAGATGCCTTTGGTGACCCCAAAAGCCCCACCCCAGGCGTCCTGATCGCCACTGGCACCTGCACCTCCCGTCACATCTTCGCCGATGACGACAACGCGCGGATCACGCCGCATCTCTTGGCGCAGACCCTCATTCAGAGCCTGCCGGAACGATTTACGCGACATATGGGACTTCCTCAGGCGTAGCGGACATAAACGTCCGTGGAGAGCTCACTGGCGTCGGGCGATGGTGCCGCGCGCGCCGCTGCCACCGCTGCATCAATGATGCCAGCGACCTCGGCATCCACCGCATCGAGACGCTGCGCGTCCAAGAGGCCTGCGCCCAGTACCTTGGCGCGAAAGATCTTCAGGCAATCCTGCTGCTGGCGCATCGCGTCCTTCTCCTCGGCGCTGCGATAGAGATCGGGATCGCCCGCATAGTGGCCGTAGTAGCGGGGCGCCTTGGTGTGCAGAAAATACGGGCCTTTGCCCGAGCGGGCGTGCGCAATGGCGGTGCGCGCCGCGTCATGCACGGCAAAGAAATCGGTGCCATCAACGCTCTGGCCGGGCATTCCGTAAGCGGTCGCCCGGGCCATGATGTCGCCCGCCAGCGCAAATTCGCTCGATGTTGCTTCGCCGACGCCGTTGTCTTCGCAAACGAATACGGCGGGCAGCTTCCAGACCATGGCGAGGTTAAAGCTCTCAGCCGTTGTGCCCTGGTTGAAAGCACCATCGCCGAAAAATGCCAGCGCGATCCCGCCGGTCGCCAGCGTCTTGGCCGTCAGGGCTGCGCCGCACACCAACGGCGGCCCGCCGCCAACTATGCCATTGGCGCCCAGCATCCCGTGGTCGAGATCGGCGATGTGCATCGAGCCGCCCTTGCCCCGGCAGGTGCCGGTGGCGCGCCCGAAGATCTCCGCCATCATGCCATCGATGCCGACGCCCTTGGCAATCGCGTGCCCGTGACCACGGTGCGTCGAGGATATGAAATCGCGGTCGGTGAGGTGCATACATACGCCGGTGGCTGAAGCCTCTTGCCCCGCATAGAGATGCACCGTGCCGGGCACATCGCCCGTATCCACTTCCTGCGCCAGCCGATCTTCGAAGGTGCGGATGAGGCGCATAGTGCGATAGGCTTGGATCAACTCCTGGCGCGGCAGCTGCATCCCGTGACGATCGAAAAGGATATCGCCCTGTGTCAGCCCGGCCGAGTCATCGGACTGCTGGGAGCCCATTCCGCCAGGGCCGTGCTGTTCGTCGTTTGCCAAGAGACGCCTCACTCTGAGATACCTGATCGCCGGAGGGCTAAGTTCGCAACATCCGGTTCAATCCATATTCGCATATTGGTTTCATATGCACGAGCAATGCCAGACACTGGTTACTCAATCCAGGATATTGATAAGTGCCAGTAGCGGCATTCTCGACTGCCTGCGCAGGCTTGCCACGGTGAAGGAGTTTGGTGAATGACCAACAATGTAACGCCCGCTGAGACCGTCGCTGGACTGCTGGCGGGCGGGGCGAATGAGGCCGCCGCCATCCGGTCCCCAGGCCATCCCGCCATGACATTTGCCAGTCTACGGACGGCGGCGTGGACGATGGCCAATGCCCTATGTGCCCGCGGAATTGCTCAATCTGACGCGATTGCGCTGTTGTTACCGAACGGACATGAAATGGCCGTGACGTTTCTGGGAACCACGCTGGCGGCCATCGCGGCGCCGCTGAATCCGGCCTATACGCTGGAAGAACTGGATTTCTATCTGGGCGATCTCAACGCCAAGGCGGTGATCGTGCTGGAGGGCGAATCCGGCCCCATTTTGCCAGCCGCAGCCGCTCGTCACATTCCCGTGATCAGATTGACGGCACGCACCCTCCAGTTCGCCGATGCCCTTCCTAATCCCAAATCCCTAGTCCCTAATCCCTCTTCTACTTTGCCAACCCCGGACACTCCCGCCCTCATCCTGCACACTTCTGGCACCACCTCGCGGCCCAAGCAGGTGCCCCTGACACATCGCAATCTGGCAGCCTCAGCCCACGCAATAGCCAAGGTCTTGCAACTGGGCCCACACGACGTTGGTCTCAACCTGATGCCCCTGTTTCATATCCACGGGCTGATCGCGTCCCTGCTCGCGCCTCTGTCGGCGGGCGGCGCGGTGATCTGCACGCCCGGGTTCAACGCGCTGAAGGTGATGGGTTGGCTCAACACCGAGAGGCCGACTTGGTACTCGGCCGTGCCGACCATGCATCAGGCGATCCTGGAACGCGCCCAGCGCCAGCCGGACGCCGCGCGGGCGGCAAGTTTGCGCTTCATCCGCTCAAGCTCCGCCTCGCTGCCGCCGCAGGTGTTTGCAGCGCTCAAGGACTGCTTTGGCTGCCCCGTCATCGAAGCCTATGGCATGACCGAAGCAAGCCACCAGATGACGTCCAATCCGTTGCCGGCAGGCCAACAGCGACCCGGCTCGGTGGGACTGCCGGCTGGTCCCGAGGTGCAGGTCGCAAGCCCCGAAGGCCGTTGGCTCGCCACGGGCCTCGAAGGCGAGATCGTCATTCGCGGTGTAAGCGTTACGGGCGGCTACGTTTCCAACCCCAAGGCCAATGCCGAAGCCTTTTTCGATGCCGGCGACGGCGGCGGGCCCTGGTTCCGCACCGGCGATCTCGGCGTGTTCGACGTGGAAGGCTACCTCACCATCAGCGGCCGCCTCAAGGAACTGATCAACCGGGGTGGGGAGAAAATCGCCCCGCGCGAGGTCGACGAGGTGCTGCTGGACCACGCCGCCGTGGCGCAGGCCGTCACCTTCGCCGTGCCGCACGCCAAGCTCGGTGAGGACGTCGCTGCCGCCGTCGTGCTTAAGGAGGGCGCGGTGGCGACGGAGGACGCGTTACGCACCTACACAGCGGGCCGCCTCGCCGCATTCAAGGTCCCCCGTCGAATTATCATCCTCGCCGAGATCCCCAAAGGCGCGACGGGCAAAGTGCAACGTATCGGCCTGGCGCAGAAATTGGGGTTGGGGTGAGAAGTCCCAAAGTGTGGCCGCATGGGCACTTGAGCGGCGGGGGCTGGCTGGTTTAACCAGGACCATATGAGCGACAAACCGATTCTCCCCGGCCCCGGCCCCATCGAGCCCGTCAATCTCCGTGACGCGCTGGAAAGCCGCTACCTCGCCTACGCGCTCTCGACAATCATGAACCGGGCGTTGCCCGACGTGCGAGATGGCCTGAAACCGGTGCATCGGCGCCTGATGCACGCCATGCGCGAGATGAAGCTCAACCCCACCGAAGGCTACCGCAAATGCGCCGCCATCGTCGGTGAGGTGATGGGTAAGTTCCATCCCCATGGTGACCAGTCGATCTATGACGCGCTGGTCCGCCTCGCGCAGGAGTTTTCGGTCCGCTATCCGTTGGTCGACGGCCAGGGCAATTTCGGCAATATCGACGGCGATAACCCCGCCGCCATGCGCTACACCGAGGCCAAGCTGACGCCGATCGGCGCGCTGCTGCTCGATGGCATCGACGAGGACACGGTCGACTTCCGCGCCAACTACGATGGCCGCGAACAGGAACCTGTCGTCCTGCCTGCCGCCTATCCAAATCTGCTCGCCAATGGCTCCTCCGGCATCGCCGTCGGCATGGCGACCTCGATCCCACCGCATAATCTCGACGAGCTGTGCGTGGCGATGCTGCACCTGATCAAGCATCCCAACGCCACCATTGAAAAGCTGGTCGAGCTGGTGCCCGGCCCTGACTTTCCGACGGGCGGCATCATCGTCGAAGGCCGCGCCTCAATCCTCGAAGCCTACAAGACCGGGCGTGGCGGCTTCCGCCTGCGCGCGAAGTGGCAAAAGGAGGAGACGGGGCGCGGCGCCTATCTCATCGTCGTCACCGAAATTCCCTATGGCGTGCAGAAGGGCAAGCTGGTTGAGAAACTCGCCGAGCTTCTGATCGCCAAGAAACTGCCGCTGCTGGAAGACGTGCGCGACGAGAGCGCTGAGGATATCCGACTCGTTCTCGAACCCAAGAACCGCACCGTCGATCCAATGTTGCTGATGGAAAGCCTGTTCCGCGTGTCCGAGCTGGAACTCCGTTTCCCGCTCAACATGAATGTGCTATCGCGCGGTCAGGTGCCCAACGTGCTCGGCCTGCGCGAGGTGCTCACCGAGTGGCTTGACCACCGCAAGCAGGTGCTGATCCGGCGCACCAACTTCCGCCTCGCCAAGATCGCGCACCGCCTCGAAGTCCTCGAAGGTTTCCTCATTGCGTTCCTCAACATCGAGGAAGTCATCCGCATTGTGCGCTTTGCCGACGATCCCAAGGCCGAGCTGATGTCGGCGTTCAAGCTGTCTGAAGTCCAGGCCGACGCCATCCTCAACATGCGTTTGCGCGCCTTGAACAAGCTCGAAGAGCTGGCGATCCGCCGCGAGCATGCCGATCTGACCAAGGAACAAGGCCAACTGAACGCGCTGCTGAAGTCCGACGACCAGATCTGGGATCGTATCTCGGGCGAGATCAAAAAGGTCCGCGAGCAATTTGGCAAAGGCACTGTTATCGGCAAGCGCCGCTCCAATTTCGCGGACGCGCCTGATATCGATGTTGATCTGGAAGAAGCGCTGATCGATAAAGAGCCGATCACGGTTGTGTTCTCAGAAAAAGGCTGGATCCGCGCGCTGAAGGGGCACATGGACGACGTGTCCACGGTGCAGTTCAAACAGGGCGACGAACTGAAGCGCGCCATCAAAGCGCAGACGACGGACAAGCTCGTCCTGTTCGCCACGAATGGAAAATTCTTCACGCTGGCTTGCGACAAACTGCCGGGCGGGCGCGGCCACGGCGAACCCGTGCGGCTGATGATCGAACTCGAAGAGAACCACGACATCGCGGAAATGTTCGTGCACGAACCGGGCCGCAAGCTGCTGATCGCGTCGACCGCCGCCAATGGCTTCATCGTGCCGGAGGAAGAAGTGGTGGCGCTGACCCGCAAGGGCAAGCAGGTGCTCAACCTCACAGAGCCCGAGGAGGCCGTGGTTTGCGTGCCTTGCGCGGGCGATCAGGTGGCGGTCATCGGCGAAAACCGCAAGCTACTGGTTTTCCCGCTCTCCGAGGTCAACGAGATGACCCGCGGCAAGGGCGTGCGGTTGCAGAAATACAAGGATGGCGGCATTTCGGATGCGCGCGTTTTCAAGAAGCCGGAAGGGTTGACCTGGCTCGATGGCGCGGGCCGCAATTTCACGTTGGCATGGTCTGAGTTGAAAGCCTGGTCTGGCGAGCGCGCGCAGGCCGGATTGGTCGCACCCAAAGGTTTCCCAAGATCGAACAAGTTTGGTTCCGGTTTTTGAGTGACCCGGTGCCTGGCACCCAGTCAGCCGCTTCCGCCACATCCCCCTTGCGCCCGCGCGCCGCCTGTGGCACCCACGCCCCAGCAATTCCATCCATCATGAGGATCTCGCCATGGCCGCAGCCAAAGGCTCGCGTCAGCCCCGCAATATCGAAAAGGCCAAGAAGAAGGCCGCCAGCGCCATTCCGCGCGCCAAGCTCACGCGCAACCAGGGCAATACCAGCAAGGGCCGCGTCACCGCCAAGCGCGCCGCCACCAAGGCCCGCGCCGACAAAGCTAAGCCGGTGGCCGCCGCCAAGGCCTAGTACCCACTATCAGAAGTAGCTAGTACGTCTGATCGCGGCTCCGCGAGCCGATCCGGCAGGCGCGCGCCGAAGTGCGTAGCTGTAGCTACGGTCGAGGCGCGCAACGCACCGGCCGGCCGTGGAACGCGGCCCAGCGGGCGAACAAGGACGCTCGCCGGGTGCGTAACGGCGCTCGACCATAGTTCACTATGCTCGTCGCGCCGTTCCTGCCCGGCGAGCTTCCTTGTTCGTCATACGTGCTAGCTACTTCTGATAGTGGGTACTAGGGCCTGTCGTCAGTTGAACTGAGTCCGTTGCGCCACATTGCCTGCAAATTCGCGTTTGGCGAAAGGTCGTGTCGTCGGTTTTCCGATTCCCAAATCAATGTTTCTCTGACTCATGACATGTCGGGCAACTGGAGAC
>JANYHF010000040.1 GCA_025359185.1 Hyphomicrobiaceae bacterium
GCGCTGCGCCGCACGTCGGCAAAGGCGCTTTGCAGCGGCAGCGCGTCTCGCCATTCGGCGATGGCTTCGTTATTCGGGGTCTGCCGCTCGGGCTCGATGGTCCAGAGGCGCGATCCACCGATCAGTTGGGCCAGGGCCAGCCGCAAGGCGACCTCAGGCGATTCGGCCACGGCCAGCCGCACCGCGCCGTGACGCAGCAGATCGACATAGTTGGCGAGCGGCGCGCTGAGTTCCGGGCGTTCCGGCGCTGTCGCTGCGTCCTGGGATTGATCTCCTGCGGGCGTACGATCCGTGCGGCGCTTACTATCAATCGGCGTCAACCCCTTGTGGATCGTCACACGGCCATCGGGTTCGACATCGATGTAGACAGCGCCGCCGTGCGATTGCGGCGTCTTCTCATAGTCCCAAACCTGGAAGCGCTGATCCGGCGCCATGGCATGCACTTCGCTCCAGCCCGCTTGGCGCAACCGGTCCTGCTCGGCCGCGATGGCCTCGTTCTGTAAGCGCCAGAATTCGTCCGGGTTGGTGAAATAGCGCTTGTCGTCGAAGAGATCGGAGGCGATGCCGCCCTGATACAGCGCCTCGTCGAACAGGGCGGCCGTGGTCGCGATTTCCGCCCCACCCAGCAGCCAAGCTTTCAACTGCCACGGCGGCGGCACGGCCTGCTCGGGATCGCTGGCCAGCGCCAGCCACGCCTTCTGCCGGTCGCGCGTGGCCAGCGTCAACAGATGCAGCGTCCGCGCATCGATGTCGCCCGCGCGGTAGAGGCGGCGGATGTCGGGATGCAGGGTGCCGATGGCGAGCCGTCGCTTGACCACCTGGGCCGAAATCGCGAAATGAGCGGCGATCCCGGCTTCATCGAGGCCCTTCTTGCGCAGCGTGGCAAAGGCTTCGAACTGGTCCATGTCGTCCATCGGCAGCCGCGCCACATTCTCGGCCAGCGAAGCTTCCACGGCGGCGGCATCGTCCGTGCTCTCCATGACGACGCAGGGCACGGCATCGGTATCGAGCGCGCCCTCGGCGTTCAGCTTTTTCACGGCCAGGAACCGGCGCTGACCGGCAACAATCTCGAAACCGGGATCGTTGGCGCGCACCAGCAACGGATGGATCAATCCGAGCCCGGCAATCGAGGCGGCGAGGCTGTCGATCTCTTTGGGGCCGTGGCGGCGCACGTTGAGCTTAGACGACTTCAGATCGGCCAGAGGGATGTGATGCAATTCGCGGATCACGGCGGGTCTCCATCGGGTACAAAAGGCAACAGGACGAGTTCCGGCGCAGGGGCTGCGCCGAATCAGGCAATTGCGATCGGTTGGCAGAGTGCGTCAGGCGGCCATGCGCAGTGCGGCGTCGGGCTGCAAGCCGTCGAGATAGCCGACGGCGGCCTGGGCCTTGGCGGCGGCGGCGAACAGCGCGCGCGGGTTCGCCTTCATCACGCCGAGCCAATGGTGGATGTAGCGGGCATGATCGGGATGCGGTTCACTGGCCAATCCCAAGCGGGCGCACAGAAAAGCCGCACAGCATTCCGCGCACGCCTCTTCTAGGCAATAGGCATCGTCGCCAAAGCGCTTGCCGAAGTCGCGCGCAAGCCTGTTTGGAGCGCCGGCCCAATGACAGGATTCATGCGCAAGGACCGAATACCACGCATCGGACCGTGACCGGCCATCGCAATCGATAAAACGGGCCTCGTCGGGCATGTGGATGGTGTCGGTCGCGGGCCGGTAGCAGGCCTCCGCGCCGCCAACCATAATAATTGCACCCGTTGCATCGAAAAATGCATCGGCGACAGCGTTTCGCGCGATGGGATTGGGCGGCAAAGCCGCCGCTGCCGCGTACCGTAGGGTAGGCTGGCAGCGCCTCTTATCAAGGACACCACACAGCCCCCCTCCGAACCGGACGGGCACCTTTCGGTGCATCCGGCTCTCTACTCGGTCACGTAACCGGGGTTGTCAGTTGTTCCGATCTCGTTTGACGGAGATCAGTCAGACATGCCGGACACACAAAGATGCGTTTAGGCGTCCTGTGTGCCGGCATAAGCGAGGTGGCGGGCAGCCTGGACAGCCACGACAAGTAGCGGACCTCATGCTGCTCGCAATCGAGATGGCGTGCGCCACACCGATCGCATCGGGCGAGGGTCTCGCGACCGACGACCGATTTGAGGGGTTTGGTGAAGAGTGTCGTATCCGGAGGATCATCGATCTCCGGGCTCGGCACCGCACGCGGCGTGAACGCGCTCAGGCGCCACACCTTCACGTATCTCGACTGTCCTTTCACCTCGTAGCGGAGGACCTTGTCCCGCCCGACCCGGTGGAGATACCGATGGAAGATTTTGCTGACAGACCGTTTGTGCTTGTTGGCGAGCGTGCGCCCGAGGCTGGTCTCCCAGATCAGGGAGAGCTTGTTAAGCTTCTTCTTCACGTCTCCTGCAAGCCCATAGTATGCAGCAAAACCTCTGATTTCGGCATTGTAGGTCATGATGATTTCCGCATCGCTTCGGTTCAGGAGCGCCGGGCGGAACCTCGCTTCGAGGCGCGACCAGTCTCCGTACTGCTTGGCGACACAGAACCTCTCGACCTTCTCCCAGGGCACCTGGAGTTGAAGGATGTCGGCGGGAGAGCGAGCGCTGTAGCGCCGCCCGCCGCGAGTTGTCACCCTCAATCTCCGCTTCGCCGTGTAAGTCTTCACGTCGTAGCCCAAGAACCGTCCGCCCTCGGACGCCTTCACGATCTTGCTCTTTTCAGCCGACATTTCGAGCTCCAGGCGCGTGGCAAGGAAAATCCTTACCTCGGCCATGACCTCGCGCGCTTCTGTCTTTGAGCCAATGATCCCAATAAGGAAGTCATCGGCGTATCGGCAGTAGCGCAGGCGTCGGAAGTTGGGATCGAGAGGGTCTTTGGCGGGCAGCAGGTCACGCTTCTTTCGAAGCTCCGCAATCTCTTCAAATGCGGTCTTCACGGCCGGATCATCTCCTTTGCCAGTTAAGCGTAGACGATGAATCCGTTTCCAACGATGCTGGATCAATGCGGTATACCGCGAATATTGCGGTGGTACCGCACGCTGCTTACCCTTGTCGAACTTAGCGCGCATCTCAGCCATGAACATATCGAGTTCATGCAGGTAGATGTTGGCCAGGATCGGGGAGACAACCCCACCTTGCGGCGTGCCGCTAAAGGTAGGATGCAACGTCCAGTCCTCGACATAGCCTGCTTTCAGCATCTGCCGGATCAGGTCGATGAACCTCTCATCGTCGATCCGTTTGCGCAGAAGTTCGAGCAGGATGTCGTGATCGATATTGTCGAAAAAGCCGACCACATCGACATCAACGAACCACTTCATGCCGGTCCAGACGTCCTGGATGTGATCCAGGGCGGTGTGGCACGAGTAACCTGCACGGAACCCGTGGCTGTGTTCAGAGAACACCGGCTCGTAGATCCGTTCAAGCAGACTGCGTACCACGTCCTGCACGAGGCGGTCGTCGACTGTTGGAATGCCAAGTGGGCGTGTCTTGCCGTTGGCTTTTGGAATGTGCACCCGGCGGACCGGTGCGGGCCTCCAGTCTCCCCTGAACACGCGGGCTTGCAGCTGGCTCAACCTTTCGGGGTCGAAACCCTTGAAGGTGAGGCCATCCACGCCCGGTGTCATCGCGCCTTTGTTGCGCGTAACCCTCATCAGCGCGGCCTCCCAAAGGAGATCGCACTTCATCAGGTTGAAGAGCCCGTTGATCCGCTTGCCTGCAATAGACAACGTCGGCAACTGCTCCAATCTTTTCTTCGCCGTATGTGACAGCATCAGCTGGTCCAGCGTCGTTTGATTGCAGCGACTGAGCTGCCGGACTTCCCCCAGAGGTGATGGCCTTCGCATCTGTAGTGATGCTTCTTCCATGTCTCCGTGCGGCGAAATGCTCACCGCCTGTCCTGGGCACTACCCCAGGTGTTTGGGTACTATTCCGGCTCCGTAGCCTTACAGGCCGCCAACGACGTGGCGCCTGCTGTAGGCCATCCCGTGATTACACGAGTAAAGAGATACGACTCGTTTAGGTCCCCAACTCATCCCGCTGTCCCCTGACTGGGGCCGTGCCGAGCATGCTGAATGCGCGTGGCATCGAAGGTTTACTTCACGCACCTGCTCGGAATCGCACCTAAACCATCTGTGTGCGACCGTTCGACAGAAAAGCCACTTGGGATTTGGGTTCAAGCAATGCAGCCTTGACCTTGCGAGTCTTGCCCTGACCCTCCACCGCTACGATGATTTCGCAGCTTCAGGCCTTACTCCAGTCATGCTCTGGTCCCTTGAGCCTTTCGGCATCCGGTGAGACTGGTGGGCATAGGATATTTTCAGCGATCCTAATCCATACGGATACTCCATTACTCGCGCCGTCACGGCGCACCCTCGACCTGTTCGGCGCCGAACACCCAATAGCCGCGCGCCATGAAATACGTCTCCGACGCGTCGTCGCTCTCGGCAGCGGTCTCGCCGGTTTTGTCAATCTCGCGATAGAAGACAATCGGGGACGCCCTTTCGCCCTTGCGGACGCTGGCGCCCTTGGCGTTCCATTGTTTGAGCGTCGCCCATTCGCCCGAGGCATATCCGCGCTTCAAAGCCGTTACCCAGAGGCTGAGGATGTTGACGCCGCGATAGGGCTTTCCAGTCACTGCGTTGACCGGCAGCACCGGCCGCGCGCCGCTGCGTTGCCACGGCATGATGGGCTCGCCTGGGCCGGATTCGATGGCGGCGAT
>JANYHF010000049.1 GCA_025359185.1 Hyphomicrobiaceae bacterium
GAATGGTGAATGGCGAGTGGGGAAGTCAGGAATTCGAGGCCTTTCTTCCCCACTCGCCATTCACCATTCGCCACTCACCCCCTTTCAGAACACCTCTTAAGCACTTTTTTACCGAACTCACCGACAGTCCTCTCAAGCAAGCACGCCAGCCGTGCGACTTACCCCGCCCGGTTCGCACGATCCGGCACCTTGAAAAGGATTTGCAAGATGAACGCTTTCCGCGCCTCCCTGCTTGGCTTGGCCATCCTGGCCGGCAGCTCAATCTCTGCCACGGCCGCCGATCTCGGTAACTACCATGACGACGAAGACCACGCCGTTGCCAGCAACTCGCGCTTTTACCTGCGCGGCGACGCTCAGTACTCGTGGTTCCGCGCTCCCTCAATGGACGAAGTGGGCCTGCCCGTCACCGATGTCAGCATAGGCCATGGCTGGGGCTTTGGCGGCGGCATCGGCGTGTACCTCTCGCCCAACTGGCGCATGGACGTCACAGCTGAACATCGTGGCGACATCAGCCTGCACGGCCATGTCAACTCGGCCGACGTCAAGATTGCTGGCGAGCGCGACTTCAGCGTCAGCAGCAATGTTGTCCTGGCCAACGTCTACTACGACTTTTCGGGCCGCGCCGGGTTCAACCCCTATGTCGGTGTAGGCCTCGGCTGGTCGAGCAACAATGCTCACAACGGCGTTGCGGTCGATGCCTGCAAATGCGTGTCGAGCATCGAATCTGCGACGCAGTCGAACTTTGCCTGGGCCTTGATGGCGGGTGTCACCCGCGAGTTGGACCGCGGCTTTAACCTCGATGTCGGCTACCGCCTGATCGATACCGGCCGCGCTCATACGGGCAACGTCATCCTGAACGCCAAAAACGGTGGCGGTGCCATTGCCAACTCCGATCCGGCGACCAGCGATATCTACGCCAACGAGATCCGGGTCGGTCTGCGTTACGACATCCAATAGAACCTGATGCCAGGTTGAGATTGGCGCCGCACTTCTTGCTGCGACAGACGGGGGCGGACCTTCATCGGGTCCGCCCTTGTCGTTTTCAGGTTGCTGTCATCGCCTCCAGCCGCAGACGTGCGATTTTGTGGACTTGATCAAGGGCGGTGCGAAATTCGTCTGACGCGCTATTGCTTATGCGGTGTGCGAACGCGGCCAAGATGTCCCCGCGTTGGAGCCCGCGCACGGCAACGATGAACGGAAAGCCGAATTTAGCATTGTACTGCGAATTTAGCGCAGTAAAGCGCGCGAACTCCTCCGGGCTGCACTGATCGAGCCGGGCCGAGGCCTGCTCGCTGAGCGACTCCGCCGTCAGTTCCTTGCGCATGGCAAGTTTGCCCGCGAGTTCAGGATGCGCGCGTAAAAGGGCCAGCTGGCGATCATGGCCCGCCGCATCCACGATTGCGGACATGCGTACTGCGAGGTGATCTGGCGAATCGTCGACCGGACCGAGGCCAGCGGCCAATACGGCCTCAGCCACCCACGGCGAATGCTCATAAATACCGCCGAACCGCGCGAGAAAGGACTCCTCAGTCAAGGCTGATGGACGGGGGTCAAGCATTTGGGGCATGGTCGTTCCAGTCTATGTTCGCAGGGCCCAATGCAGCGCGCCATCGCACGCAAATCGCCAAAGAGCAAGGTGCCGCCGCTGTTGCCCGAGCGATTCGCCGACTGGTTCGCGTCGCGAGGCTGGCAGCCCCGGCCGCATCAGCTGGCGTTGGTCGAGGCCGCGCAGGCGCGGCGATCGACGCTGCTGATTGCGCCAACCGGAGCGGGCAAGACACTCGCAGGCTTTTTGCCAAGCCTGATCGACCTTACAGAGCGGCCAGCCAACGAACCGCGTCTGCACACGCTCTACATTTCCCCCCTGAAAGCGCTTGCCGTCGACGTGCAGCGCAATCTGCTGAGGCCGGTCACCGAAATGGGACTGCCGATCCGGATCGAAACCCGCACCGGCGACACGCCGCAGGGCCGCCGCCAACGGCAACGGCTGATCCCGCCCGACATCCTCCTCACTACGCCCGAGCAGATCGCGCTGCTGATTTCGCATTGCGATGCCGGCCGGCTATTCGGGTCCTTATGCGCCATCATCCTCGATGAGCTGCACGCGCTGGTGGTCAACAAGCGCGGCGATCTGCTGGCGCTGGGCCTGCAACGGCTCCTGTCGCTGGCGCCTGGCGCGATCGTCACGGGGCTTTCGGCGACGGTGGCGCGGCCGTCGGAACTGCAAGCCTACATCGTACCGCAACGGCCAGATGATGGCTTTACGCGGCTGGCAGACAAGGTCGTTTTGAAAGGCGGCGCGGCACCTCAGATCCGTATCCTGGGTGCGGATGATACACTGCCCTGGTCCGGCCATTCTGCCCGCCATGCGTATGCAGAGATTTACGCCGAGATCGGAAAGCATCGGCTGACGCTGATCTTTGTCAACACCCGCTCACAGGCCGAGGTGATCTTCCAGTCGCTGTGGCGTTTGAACGAAGAGACACTGCCGATTGCGCTGCATCACGGTTCGCTCGATGTCGGCCAGCGGCGCAAGGTCGAAGCGGCGATGGCAGCGGGATCACTCCGCGCCGTCGTTGCAACGTCCACGCTCGATCTGGGTATCGACTGGGGCGATGTGGATCTCGTCATCCACGTTGGTGCCCCTAAGGGCGCGAGCCGTCTTGCCCAACGCATCGGCCGCTCCAACCACCGGCTGGATGAGCCATCGCAGGCGATCCTCGTCCCCGCCAACCGTTTCGAGGTGATGGAATGCCGCGCCGCATTGGACGCGGCAAAAGAAGGCGCACAGGACACGCCGCCAATCCGGCCGGGCGGCCTCGATGTGCTGGCCCAGCATGTGATGGGCACGGCCTGCGCGGGGCCATTCCTGCCGGAAATATTGTTCCACGAAGTGCGCGGCGCCTCGCCCTATGCCGCGCTCACCCGTGATCAGTTCGACCGCGTGATCGATTTCGTCTCTACCGGCGGCTATGCCCTGCGCGCCTATGACCGGTACGCGCGCCTGAAACCCAATCACGACGGCGGCCTCAGGATCGCCCACCCCAACCTTGCCCAGCAATACCGGATGAATGTCGGCACCATCGTCGAGATGCCTATGCTGAAGGTGCGGATGATTGGCAAGAACCGCCGCTTTCTATTGCGCGATGGCAAGCCAGGTGGACCGTCGCCGATGATGGGCGGCAAGTATCTCGGCGAGATCGAGGAGAGTTTCATCGAGATGCTGGCGCCGGGGGATACGTTCATTTTCGCAGGGCATGTGCTGCGTTTCGAAGCAATCCGCGAGAGCGAAGCGTTTGTGAGCCGGACTGAAGGCGTCGATGCCAAGGTGCCCGCCTATGCCGGCGGCAAGTTTCCTCTGTCCACGTATCTTGCGGCCCGGGTGCGCGACATGCTAGCCGACCCGAATGCCTGGAAGGCGTTGCCCAAGCCGGTTGGTGACTGGTTGCGTATCCAGAAAAAGCGTTCCGTCATTCCGCGTGCCGATCAGCTGCTGGTCGAAACCTTTGCGCGCCGGGGGCGTTACTATCTGGTTTGCTATCCGTTCGAGGGACGGCTTGCGCACCAGACCCTTGGCATGTTGCTGACCCGCCGTCTGGACCGGGCGGGCGCGCGGCCATTGGGGTTCGTCGCCAGCGAGTATTCGCTCGCGATCTGGGGCCTCGAAGACATGAGCGCCATGATTGCCGATGGCCGTCTCGATATCGGAACCCTGTTCGAGGAGGACATGCTCGGCGACGACCTCGATGCCTGGCTGGAGTCCTCCAATCTGATGCGCCGCACGTTCCGGTTTTGCGCTGTAATCGCCGGGTTGATCGAGCGCCGCTATCCCGGCAAAGAGAAAACCGGGCGGCAGGTGACGGTCTCTGCCGACCTCATCTACAACGTGCTGCGCGAACATGAGCCGCGCCACATCCTGCTCGAAGCCGCCTGGGCCGATGCGGCATCGGGTCTGTTGGACATCGCCCGGCTTGGCTTGTTTCTGGAGCGCGCCAAGGGTCACATCCTGCATCAGGCGCTCGCGCGCGTGTCGCCACTGGCCGTGCCGGTACTGCTGGATATCGGCAAAGAGTCCGTGCCAGGCGATGCGGCCGAGAGTTTGCTGCGCGAGAGCGCCGAGGATTTGATCACGGAGGCGATGCGGGATGGGTAGCGCGGCGGCGGCCAAGGCGGCATCGGATTTTGAGAGCTGGCGCATCGAGCTTGGTGGCGTACCGCTGCTGGCCGACATGTCGGGTGTGCTGATGATCGAAGACGAGTGCGTGCTTGTCGTCTCCGACTTGCATCTGGAGAAGGGGTCGGCGCGTGCCTATCGCGGCACATTCCTGCCGCCCTACGATTCGCGGACGACGCTGGCCCGGCTGGCGCGTGCGGTTGAGCGTTTGCAACCGCGTACCGTCATCGCGCTGGGCGACAGTTTCCACGATGTGGGCGGTTGCGAACGGCTGTGCACGGAGGACCGAGCGGCGCTTGGCAGACTGCAAAAGGGCCGGGAGTGGGTATGGATTGCTGGCAATCACGATCCGGTGCTGCCGATAGAGCTGGGCGGTGACCGCGCCGGCAGCTGGCAGCATGGCGGCCTTACGTTCCGGCACGAGCCGACTCCTCTCTCTGCCGACGAAATAGCTGGCCACCTCCACCCCTGCGCCCGCATCAGCCGCGATGGCCATAGCCAGCGGCGGCCGTGTTTTGCGTTTGGGAGTGGCCGTCTCCTGCTGCCTGCGTTTGGTGCGTACACGGGAGGGTTGAACGTGCTCGATCCTGCAGTTGCTGCATTGTTCGCGGGGGAAATGGCCGTGGCGGCTGTTGGGAGGAGTGGCGTGTACCCGGTCGCGATGCGGCAACTGAGGGGGGATTGAAGGCCGGGCTGTCCGCAATATGTGGGCAATTGAATTTCTAAAATCCGCGTGACGACCCTTCCTCAATCCCGCCGGAACAGCATCGTTGCCAGGAACCCTGCAAGCAGCGCTATGGCTACCGACACAATGCCATACCAGAGCGGGTGCACATAAGCGAAATAGTAGACGGCGCGCTCGAATCCCTGGCGTTTCAGATCCAGTTTGGTCTTGTAGGGCGATCCCGCCAGCTCGCCCTTGCGGAACAGATAGACCCAGGCGTTGAACTCGCCAACGGGCGCGTTGGCGGGCAGGTCGACCGAGCCGCGGAACAGGCTGCGGCCAATGAAAGCGACACCCTCCGGCACCTCGCGGTAAAGCCCCTGCTGTGTCTTCACGCGCAAGATCGCATCGCGGAACTCCCCCGCTTCCTTGGCCCCCGCGGTCATTTCGGGGACGATGCGCAGATTGTCGAAGCCGATGCCGAGCTGCCACAGCACCGGCTTGGGTGCGATGTCCTTGATGGGCCGCGTCGAAAGCACTGTGTAGTAGCCCGGCACATTCTTGAAATTGAACGAGCTGGCGTTGATCCACAGGCCTGCCACGTTGGCCTTGCGACGCGCCGTCAGTTCCTCGCGCGGGCCGGCAATGACCACCGCGATGTCGTAGAGGCCTTCGTCGGCCGTCGTCTGTTTGCTGTTCTCAATAGTGCCGAACACGATCACGCGGGTGCCGGAAAAGTTGCCGCCAACGGGTACTTCGCGGGTTGAAACGTCGGCTTCGATGGTTTCACGTGGCGCTGGAGCTGCGGCGGTTTGGGCTGCCGCTGTGCCATGCCAAAAACACAGCGTCAGGGCCAGCACCGCAATTGCCTTTGCACTGCGTTCCATCTTCAACCCCCGATGGCCGAAAGCGAGAACAGTTCGTTCGGCCTCAGGATAAGGCCAAAGGCCAGCCGGATGGCGACGGCGAGCACGATAGCGGCCAGCATCGCACGCAACTGCTCGCCTTTCAGTTTTTGTCCGGCGCGCACACCAAACTGCGCTCCGATCACGCCGCCGACGACCAGCAAAAGAGCCAACACGGCGTCCACGGACTGATTCTGCCAAGCCTGCATCACGGTGGTATAGGCAGCTACGAAAATCGTCTGAAACAAAGACGTGCCAATCACCACATTGGTCGGCACACGCATCAGATAGATCAGCGCCGGCACCACCACGAAGCCGCCGCCAACGCCCATGATGGCGGAGAGGAAACCAACAAAGATCCCGAGTGCAATCGGCGGAATAGCACTGATGTAGAGTTTGGAGCGGTGGAACCGTTGCTTGAACGGCAGGCCGTGCAGCCAGCTATGGCCTTCGCGGGTCGCAGGGGCTAGATCACCGCGCCGGGTTTTCCAGATCGCGTTGAGGCTTTCCACCAGCATTAGGGAACCAATAACGCCCAACATGGTGACGTAGGTCAACGAGATGAACAGATCGACTTGGCCCTTCTTCTTCAGCCAGGCGACCACGAACACACCGACGGTGGAGCCCACCAGTCCGCCAAGCAACATCACAGTACCGAGCTTGAAATCGACATTGCCACGGCGCCATTGCGCCAGCGCGCCCGAGACCGACGACGCCACCACCTGGTTGGAGCCGGTCGCAACCGCCACGGTCGAAGGCACGCCGATGAAAATCAGCAAGGGCGTGATGAGAAATCCACCGCCAACGCCGAACAGTCCTGACAAAAAACCAACAGCCGCGCCCATGCCGATGATCAGCAGGACATCCACTGAGATTTCGGCAATCGGCAGGTATACCGGCAGAACTGTTTCCATACCGTCGGCTCTGGGCGTTGGCGCTGCTGAGCAAGCGGGTGGCGGGGCGTTGGGCGGAAGGATGCAGCCTTGTGGAGACTGCCCGGAAATTTTAGAGCCCCATCACACGGCAACGTCAATGCGACGATATGAACGGCGTGAACAATTTGCCTGACGCCAAAAGGCCGCCCGGTGGCGGCTCTTTGCTCATTGTGCGAGGTTCAGCCCGCCAAAGATTTCAATTTGCGGACCAGGCCGGGCGAAATCTCACCCGTGGGCTGGAGGCCTGAGCGGCCCTCGAACGTACGGATGGCGTCTCGCGTTTGCGCCGTCAGCGTGCCGTCCAGCGTACCGGGGTCGTAACCGAGCTTGGACAGCATCTGCTGCACTGCGCCCACCTCTTTCGCTGCGCTGGCCGTGACATCGCCATCCAACGCCGGTACCGTCACCGTATTGGCGGCCAAGGCATCTATGGTGTTGGCTTTGAGGTCCGGTTGTTTGGCGTGCCAACTCTTGGCCTGGGCCTCGACAGTGGACAGCATTGCTACCGGAACCTGCTTGCGCAGAGTGTCGCGGCGCTTGGCGGCCTCGGCATCGCCGTGTGCAGCATCAATGGCCAGCCACTTATAGGCGGTCATCACCGATTTGGTGACGCCAAGACCGTTTTCATACAACACGGCCAGATTGTACTGGCTGTCTTTCAGCCCATAATTGGCGGCCTGCTCGAACCATTTGGCGGCTTGTGCATAGTCTGGCTCGCCACCGGCCTGAGCGGTGAACAGCACGGCCAGATTGTGCATGGCCTGCACGTTGCCGTGCTCGGCGCCTTTCTGGTACCAGCCCAGGGCGCGGCTTCGGTCGGCGGTCACGCCTTCGTCGCCACGCTCGTAGAGCACGCCGAGCTTGAATTCGGCCAGAGGCTGCCCGGCCTTTGCCGATTGCTCATACCAGCGGGCAGCCTTGCTGGGATCACGAGCGACGCCTTTGCCAGCCAGGATCCGGTCGGCGATAGTGTAAGAGGCGACCGGATCACCTGCGAGCGCCGCGGTGCGCAGGGACAGCGGGGCAATCGTGGCGGGCAGGTCTTCGGGCTCAGGCGCCGTGGACAGACTGGCGAGCTCGGCCTGGACGGGTGTGCCGACATCATTGACGACAGCGTCGCTCGCCATTGGAAGGCCAGCGGCGTTGGCGGCCGGAGTGCTCATATCATCGGGCTCTAGCGCCGAATTCTTCTGCGGCACCGCTTTGGGCATGGCGTCGTCTGCCGGGTGTGCCGGGGGAGCGGCCGGTTTGCTAGCGTCTTTGTTGGCAGTTGCCGGAGCCATGCCGGTCTGCGGTTTCTTGGCCGGCATGGCGTCTGGGAGGTCATCGGGGATGTCCGGCAAGGTGGTCTGTTCGACAGTGACGACAGGCGCTGGTTTTCGCATGACCTTGGTGAAAACCATGCCAAGCGCGGCCGCCAGCAGGGCAACCATCGCCACCGTGACAATGCGGCGGGACCCGAGCTTTGCGAAGGGGCTGTTGGCGGGTTTGGGCGTTGCCAGCGCGCGCAGATCGGCCGTCTGTGCCCGTAGCCGGTCGCTGACATTCGCCGTCTGTTGCGGGGCCATGGCGGCAGCAGCCCGCCGCGCCGATGCAATCAAATCCTCGCGCGACATGGCGGGCGCAGCGGCGTGAGGCTGGTCCAAGGTCGCGGTCCGCAGGAGCCCAGTGTCGCCATCTTCGAACTGCGGTTCAACATGCATGCCCAGAGCTGGCTTTGCGATGACCGGGCTGACCATGACGCGTGCCGGCACCGGCGGCAGCGGCTCTGGCGCCAATTCGACCGGATCAGCGGCTTCCAGGGCATCGATGCGGTTGTGCAGGTTCTCAACCAGCCCGCGAATGGACTGAAGCGCGCCAAACGAGCGCCCGTCCGTTTCCTGATGGTCGCGGGCTTGCGACAGCAACAGGTTCTGGACGATGGCAAGTTTGTCGGAGAGTTCGGCGTGTCCCGATTGGCTGGCCAGCGTCTCGGCGACCTTGCTGCTGGTGCGCGTGGCGGTAGTTTCGGCGATGGACGGCAATTCCTTGCGCAACGTCAGGATGGCCTCATTGAGCAGGCCGATGCTGTCACTCATAGGGCCGATTCGTCCGGCTGCTTCGGCAAGAGCCGTGACATTGGCAGAGACGTGGCCCACCTTGACCGAAACGCCCTCATGCTCTGTCACCAGCTTTTCAAGTTCCGTGCGCAAACTCTCGATTTGGGCCGACAGTGCCGTCAGCGCCTTGGCGTCGTCGGGATGGCGGGCCGCCAGCGCGATCTTGTTTTCGGTCTCGGAAATCCGGCCAGCGAGATCGCTGATCGATTTCTGCATCGCCAATGAGGCTTCGACGGCGGCCCTGGGCGGGGCTGCTGGCGGCGCTTCTACGCGGATTGGTTCTGCCACAGCGGCCGGGCGCTTTGCGCGGGGCGGCGGAAGATGGGGCGTTGCCAGGGCGGACATATCGAGGAAGTCGCCAGCGTCGTCGTCAAAGTCTGGTTCTGGAGAGCGCTGGGGTGCAGGGCGGCTCACGGCGGCCGTATCTTGAGCCCGCAGACCCTTGGCGCGTGTGGCTTCGGCGTAGGTCTCGGCAACCGAGGCGTAGATGTGGTCAAATGAAATGGCTGCCTGTTTGGCGGCGGCCATGCGCGGCGCGGACAAGGCCGGAGTGGCCTTCACTGACTCGGCGGTGGCCTTTACCGGCTCATCGGGATTGCTGACGATCGCAAGAGGGACCTCAACAGGCGCGTTGCGATGGTCCTCAATGGCCAGAGCAGGCTTCTTATGGCCGAACGGAATGCGCTCGTCCTGGCTCGGCTCGGGTGGGCTTTCGGCGGCCACTACAGGGTCGGCGGGGCCTGTGCGGCGCTCCGACATCAGGCTGAGGCGCGAGCGCAGGTCGGCCAGAGCCGTGCCATGCCGCTGGTCACTCTGGGAAATTTCCTTGGCAATCGACTGCAACAACGCTGCCACTTGGGCATTGTCGCGCAAGTCACCGGCAGTGGCCGCCAGTTTTGGAAACGCGTCTGGAGCCGGAAGCTGCTTCTGGCGGCTGGCGTTGTCGCCAGCCAGTTCTTTGCCTGAGTTCATTCGCGTCCCCCAACACCTGGCTTTTTGGGCCTCAGTCATGCCGGTCCTGATGCGGACACGAGTCGCGGACCTGTCAATCCCAAAGGTGTCAGCGGAACGTAAACAGAGTGTTAAGGAGCGTGCCGCTTCGGGGCGACACAGAGCGGCGAGGCGACAATGCCGCCTTGCCGCGACAGTCGGCCTGAACTAGCCAGGGGCAGCCTTGCACCGATCAGAGTCGCGCCGCCATGAGCCTTTACCGTTCTTTTGCGACCGTTGGCGGGCTGACCGCGATCAGCCGCGTGCTGGGCTTTGTGCGCGATCAGCTGATCGCCTATGTGCTGGGCACCGGGCTTGTCGCCGACGCCTTCATCGTCGCCTTCCGGATTCCCAATCTCTTCAGACGGCTATTTGCGGAGGGCGCGTTCAATTCGGCCTTCGTGCCCTTGTTTGCCGAACGCCTGGAGGGCAAAGGCCCCACAGAAGCCAAGCAATTTGCCGAGGAAGCGCTGGCCGGACTGTTTGCGGTGCTGCTTTTGTTCACGGTCGCGGCCGAGATCGCCATGCCCTGGGTGATGCCGTTCATCGCCATCGGCTTTTCCGGCAACCAGGAAAAGTTCGACCTGACGGTGCTGCTGACGCGAATCGCCTTTCCCTATCTCATTTGCATGTCGCTGATGGCGCTTTATGCAGGTGTGCTGAGCGGATTGCGCCAGTATGCGGCGGCCTCGGCGGCGCAGATCCTTTTGAATGTGGTGCTGACCATTGCCATGGGCATCGCCTATTGGCTGGGGCTGAGCGGTTCGCCGACGGCCGGCATTATCCTGTCTTGCGCTGTGACCGTTGCGGGCGTGGTGCAATTGGCCATGTTGGCGCGCGATTCGGCCCGCAATGGCATGTCGCTCCGGCTGACCTGGCCGCGCCAGAGCGACGGAATGCGGCGGCTGGTGGCTCTGGGCATTCCGGCGCTGATCGCGGGCGGCATCATGCAGCTCAACATCATCGTCGGCACCAACATTGCGTCGCTACAGGCGGGCGCCAATTCGTTTCTCTATTATGCCGACCGGCTGTATCAGCTGCCACTTGGCATTGTGGGTATCGCGATTGGTGTGGTGCTGCTGCCCGATATCGCGCGCCAGCTGAAGGCAGGCAATCTTGGCGCCGTGCACGAGAGCCAGAACCGTTCGATCGAATTTGCACTGCTGTTGACGCTGCCGGCGGCCGTGGCACTCGCCATCGTCCCGCTGCCGATCATTCGGGTGCTGTTCGAGCGTGGTGCCTTCACAGCGGCCGATAGCCCGCCGACCGCCTGGGCGCTCTCAGCCTTCGCCTTTGGCTTGCCCGCCTTCGTGCTCAACAAGGTTCTGTCGCCCGCCTATTTCGCCCGCGAAGACACCCGGACACCGATGAATTTCGCGCTGATCAACCTGATCGTCAACGCGGCCGGGTCGATCGGACTGTTCTTTCTCTTAAAGAGTTGGGGCTACCTGCCGCATGTGGGCATCGCGATTGCGACGACCTTGGCGGCCTGGCTGAATGTCGGCCAGCTGTGGCGCGAGCTTCTCGTGCGCGGCCACTACAAAGCCGATGCGCGGCTCACCCGCAATCTGCCGCGCATCCTGATCGCCAGCATTTTTATGGGCGCGGCAGTTTGGGCGCTGGGCCAGTACCTTGATCCCTATTTCCTGCGCAAAAACGGCGTGCTAGTGCAGTTCGGAGCGTTGGGATTGCTGGTGGGCTCCGGCCTGTTTGTCTATGCGCTAGCCTCGCTGGCGCTGGGCGTTGCCGATCCGAGGGTAATCTACGCCCGATTGCGCAAGCGGCGGTAGATGCCAATCCTTCGTCATGGCTCGCCTTGCCCAGTCATGACGGCGCGGCTGTGTCAACGCGGAACGTCCGTTGACGAAGTCTTCATCGCTAGCGGTGTAAAACGGGGACTGTAAGCGTCCGGCGCGGCTCTCGCGTTTGGCAGTCCAGTTGCGTCAATCCCAACCGTTTTCATCCTACGAGGATTCCATGCGTGACTGGGTGAGCACCCTTCCGCGCGCGCTGCTGGCGTGCGTTTCGCTGATGGCCGTGCCGGCTGCCGCGCAAGCGGGTGACCTGCATTTCCAGCCAGGATTGTTTGCCGATCCGCAATTCGATCCCAAGATCACCGTCGGCACGTCGGTCAGCCACGTGAACGGCATTGCACACGAATATGTGTATTCCAACGGTGGCACCCACAAGCTGAGCGAATTGGATTGGCAGATTAACGACACGCTGATGCTGAATGCCGAGCTCAACATCCGGTTCAGCCCGTGGATGTCGGTCAAGTTCGATGGCGGCACCAAAGTGACCGGATCTTCCGATCTCGTCGACAGCGACTGGATTTGGCATGGCGATGTGCGGGATCACTGGTCGCACCACGAGGATACCACGGTCAAAAGCGCGAACCGCTTCGATGTCGAGGGGCGTCTGGCCCTGTACCGGCATCCGATATTCACGCTCGAGGCCATCGGCGGCTTCCGCTGGAACGAGTGGGAATTCCAGGCCAACGGCGGCACCTATATCTACTCGTCGGACAAGAACCATCTCAACGATCTGATCGGCGACATCGCGTCCGGCACACAGGGCATTGCCTACAAGCAAAATCTGCTGACGCCGTATCTCGGCCTGGGCATGAATGTGAATCTGGGCCGGTTCGCCTTGGATGGCAGTGTCACCGGTTCGCAGTGGTCGTTTGCCCATGCCTATGACCGGCACTTCATCCGCAACCTGCAATTTGAAGACACCACGCACAATCAGAGCTATGCCGACTACAAATTTGGTGGCAGCTATCACTACAGTGACACTGTGACGATCAAGGCGGATTTCGAGCGCGAAATCTATAGTCTGGTGAAGGGTGAGGTTCAGGCCTCGACAATCGGTGGCGGCGTGAACGGAATTGGTGGGAAGTTCCTGGGTACGTCTGGCGGTCCGGGCGACGGCCTCGACAACGAGACCCAGCGCTACACCGTTGGCCTTACCTACAACCTGAACTGACGGCGTCCTCCACGCACGGCGCACTTGCGCTCCTTCCCCACGATAGGCGATAACCGCGTCGCCTATCGCGAGGAGCGTCATGACAAATAAGACCCGGGTTTTTTCCGGCGTTCAGCCCACCGGCAATCTGCATCTGGGCAACTATCTTGGTGCCATCACCAAATTTGTTGCCATGCAACGCGAGCACGATTGCCTCTATTGCGTCGTCGATCTGCACGCCATCACCGTCTGGCAGGAGCCAGCTGAGCTTGCCCGCAACACCCGCGAAGTGACGGCGGCCTTCATCGCGTCGGGGCTCGATCCCAAGCTCAGCATTCTGTTCAACCAGAGCCAGGTCGCCGAGCACGCCGAGTTGGCGTGGATCTTCAATTGCGTCGCGCGCCTGGGCTGGCTCAACCGTATGACCCAGTTCAAGGAAAAGGCGGGCAAGGACAAGGAAGCCGCGTCGGTCGGCCTCTATGCCTATCCCACGCTGATGGCGGCCGACATTCTGGTCTACCGGGCCACGCATGTTCCTGTCGGCGAGGATCAGAAACAACATCTGGAACTGGCCCGCGACATCGCGCAGAAGTTCAACAATGACTTCGCCCGCCAGATTGAAGCGGCCGGTCATGCAGACGGGTTCTTCCCGCTGCCCGAGCCGCTGATCCAGGGGCCAGCCACGCGCGTGATGTCGCTGCGCGATGGGTCCAAGAAGATGTCGAAGTCCGACCCTTCGGATCTCTCGCGCATCAATCTGGCCGACGACGCCGACACCATCGCCAAGAAAATACAGAAGGCCAAAACCGATCCGGAACCGCTGCCGTCCGAAGAGGCGGGGCTGGAAGGCCGGCCCGAATTGGAAAACCTCATCGGCATATTCGCAGCGTTGACGAACAAAAGCCGTGCCGATGTGTTGCGCGACTATGGCGGCAAGCAGTTTTCCGACTTCAAGCGCGCACTCGTTGATGCGTCAGTGGCAAAGATCGGCCCCATCGGCGATGGCATCCGCCGCCTGATGTCCGATACCGCTGAGATCGACCGCATCCTCAAGGATGGCTCTGACCGCGCCCGCGCCATCGCCGTTCCGATCATGCGCCAAGTCAAGGAGATTGCCGGTTTTATCCGCTGAGTCTAAGCTGCCGGTTTGGTTTTGAGGCGCGAAGGTCATGACGGAACGTCAGAGGCGCAGTGTGTTCGCCGCCGGGCACCAGCGGAAGTTCCTGGTGGTCGTCGATGAGACGCCGGAGGTGGAAAGCGCGCTCGCGTTTGCGGCCAACCGGGTGCGGCGGTCGGGCGGATCGATTGCGTTGCTCTATGTCATCGAACCGCCGGACTTTCAGGACTGGCTGGGTGTGCGCGAGGTTTACCTCGAAGAGCAGCAGGCCAAGGCCAAGGCCGTGTTTCGGCTGTTCCGCCGCAAGCTGAAGGCCTATGGTTGCGATGAACCGCAAGTCGAGGATATTGTGCGCGAGGGCAAGAAGCCTGAGCAGATCCTCAAGCACATCATGGAAGACGAGGATATCGCGGTGCTGGTGCTCGGCGCCTCGACCGATCCCAAGGGGCCGGGGCCGCTGGTATCAACGCTGGCAGCAGGTAAGCAGGCCGGCACCTTTCCCGTGCCGATTACGATCGTGCCGGGCAATCTGACACCTGAGGAAATTGCCGGCATTGCGTGAGCTGGTCACTGGCGGCAAGCGCCTCGACGGCTGCGGTGATAGCTATTTTGCACCGTCCGTCGGCCGGCTTGGTGCCCGATACCCAGGCCAAAGCCTGAGGCGCTGGCATCGGTTTGCCGAAGTACCAGCCTTGGCCGACCGAGCACCCAGCAGCCAGCAACAGGGCCGCGTGCTCGACGGTCTCAGCGCCTTCACCCGTCGTCGCCAGCCCGAGATTGGTGCACAGTCCGACAATGGCGCGCAGAACCCGGAGGGGCTCGCCGGTTTCGGCCCCCTTGGGCACAAAATCGCGGTCGATCTTGACCCGGTCGAATGGCATCGAGCTCAGATGGCGGAGCGATGAATAGCCGGCACCAAAGTCGTCAAGGCTGACCGACACGCCGTCGGCCTTCAGCTGGCTGAGGATTTTGCGCGCGCCGTCGACATCGCTGACCAGCGCGTTCTCGGTGATTTCGATTTCGAGCCTGCGGGTGGGAAAATCCGCGACCTTCAGGATCTTCAGGATCTTGTCTGCCAAGCCGCGATCCGCCAGCTGGAGCGGTGAGATGTTGACCGACAGCATGATCTCAGGTGCCCATTGCGCGGCGTGCTGACAAGCCTGGGTGAGGATGCTGGCCCCGAGCTGATCGATCAGCCCGCATTCCTCGGCAATCGGTACAAAGCTGGCGGGCGGGACAAAGCCGCGCTTGGGATGCTCCCACCGCGCCAAGGCCTCAAAACCAACCACCTGACAGGTCTTCAGATTGACGAGTGGCTGAAAATGCGGGACGATCTGACCGGTGCTGATGGCCAGCCGCAGATCAGCTTCAATGTCAGCCCGCTCTTGGATTTCGGCATCCATGCTCGTGTCAAATAGTTTGCTGCTGCCACGGCCGCCAGCCTTGGCGCGGTAGAGCGCAACGTCTGCCCGGCGCATAAGCGATGCGACATCGTCGGCATCGAACGGAAACGTGGCGATGCCTGTTGAAACGCCCACATGCACCTCTGCCGTTCCCAGCGCCACGGCCTTCGAAACGGCAGCGTTGATCCGGTCAGCAACCGCCAGCGGCGCTTTGCGGTCGTCGGCGTCGTGCACGACGATCAGCGCAAATTCGTCGCCGCCGAGCCGGGCAACGAATTCGCCCGAGCGCACCGTCTGGCGCAGCCGCAGCGTAATCTCCTGCAATAGCCGGTCGCCGGCCATGTGACCGTAAACGTCGTTGACTGCTTTGAAGCGGTCGAGGTCCATCAGCAACAATGAAACCGGCTTTCCGGAACGTTCGGAGGCCGCCACGGCGCGCGCCAGTTCGGAGGCCAATGCGCGCCGGTTCGGCAGTCCCGTCAGCGAATCTTCGCGCGCCAGCGCGTTGGCACGGGCTTCGGCCGCGATGCGGAAGTTGATTTCGCGCGACAGGTCCTGCCAACGGCGCATGGCGAACACGGCAAGGCCAACCGACAGTGTCAGGCCCGCCAGGATCATGCCGTCGCGTTTGTAATCGGAATGGTGTTCGATCAGTACAAAGGCCTTGGCGCCCAGTTCAAAATGCACGATGGCCAGGAACACCGCCGTGATAATGACACCCGTCAGCACGGCTTCGCGCTGGGCCGAGCTATAGCGCGCAAAATTGGCTTGCAGCCTGCGCCAGAGGGGCACTGCCGCAGGCGTCGCCGTCAGCGCGAGGCTGGGGCGGTGTTTGACAATGGAAACGGCGGGCATGGGAACGGCTGCAAACTCTGGCGGGATCAACGGGAGACAAATTGATCCGTATGAGAGTGCATTGCATTGGCTAAGATACTGCTAAGGTCACGCTGAGGCTGGTTTTGACTGGGTGCGGCGGACCGCATCCTGCCACAAGGCCATGCGGCGCTCGCGCTCTGTTGCGGGCATCTGTGGGGTAAATTGACGTTGCCGTTGCCACGAGCGGGCAAACACGGCGGGCTCACCATAGAGCCCGGCTTGCAGGCCCGCGAGATAGGCCGCGCCAAGCGCCGTCGTTTCCATCACCACCGGCCGGTCCACCGGCGCGCCGATGAGATCGGCCAGCCGTTGCATGGTCCAATCGGAGGCAACCATGCCGCCATCGACGCGCAGCACCGTATCGCCCGCGCCGTGCCAGTCGCGCCGCATCGCGCCCAAGAGATCGGCGGTCTGGAAGCAAACGGCTTCCAGTGCCGCCCGGGCCATTTCGTTGGGGCCGGTGGAGCGTGTGAGGCCAAACATTGCTCCGCGCGCGTCCGCGTCCCAATGCGGTGCGCCTAGGCCAACGAAGGCGGGGACGAGGATCACGTCCTGATTCGGATCGGCGGCCATCGCCATCGGCCCGCTCTGGTCGGCGGACTGGAGCAAATGCAACCCGTCACGCAGCCATTGCACGGCCGCACCTGCGATGAAAATCGCTCCCTCCAGGGCATAGGTTCGTTGGCCGCCAAGCTGATAGGCGATGGTGGTCAGCAGCCGGTTCTTGGAGGCGACGGCATCGGAGCCGGTGTTGAGCAAAGCAAAACAGCCGGTGCCATAGGTGGATTTCATCATGCCGGGCTGGAAGCAAGCCTGGCCAATGGCAGCGGCGTGCTGATCGCCGGCGATCCCGCGCACGGGCACAGCTGCACCGAGCAAGCTCGCGTCCGTCACACCAAACTCGGCGGCGCAATCGCGCACTTCCGGCAGCATAACCCGTGGCACTCGCAGCAGTGCCAGCAGGTTGTCGTCCCACGCGCCCGTGTGAATGTTTAGCAGCAGCGTGCGGGACGCATTGGTGGCATCGGTCGCGTGCACCTTGCCGCAAGTTAGCCGCCAGTGCAGAAAGCTGTCGATGGTGCCAAAAGCCAGTTCGCCGCGTTCGGCCCGCTGCCGTGCGCCGGGCACAGCGTCGAGGATCCAGGCGATTTTGGTGCCAGAGAAATAGGGATCGAGCAGCAGCCCCGTCTTGGCCGTGACCATGGCCTCGTGTCCGCCCGCCTTCAGCGCCATGCACGTCTCGGCCGTACGCCGGTCCTGCCAGACGATGGCATTGTGGATGGGCTTGCCCGTCGCCCGTTCCCAGACCACCGTCGTTTCGCGCTGATTGGTAATGCCGATGCCAGCGAGATCACGGGCCGAAATGCCCGCCTTCGACAGCGCGATGCGGCACGTCTCTAGCACCGTCCGCCAGATATCCTCGGGGTTGTGCTCGACCCAGCCCGAGCGCGGGAAATGCTGTGGAAACTCCTGCTGCCCGACGCCCGCGATCCGCATCCCGCCGTCGAACGCGATCGCCCGCGTCGAGGTGGTGCCCTGGTCGATGGCGAGGATATATTTGCCCATGGCGCCGGTCTCCGTCGTGCTTTGTTCCAACCCACATGTGCTGTGCCGCAAGGGTTCCGTCAACGGCGCACCCTTGCCGCCAGACGTTCCGGCGCTTATTTAAAGTTCGGACGTTTCGATCAGCGGAAGGCGACCCCATGTCTGGACAGCGCTGGCAAGATGGCGCACCGCCTCTCGATGGCGAAATTCTGCCCCCCGAAGCGGCCGCAGAGCGCGACACCTATGTCCAGGCATCGTTCTGGGACAAGTTGAAGGGCGTCGTTCGAAAAATCCCGTTCGCCGAGACCGCCGTTGCCGCCTTCTACTGCGCCACCGACCCTAAGACCCCCACGCGCGTGCGGATGACCCTCATGGGCGCGCTTGCCTATTTCATCCTGCCCATCGACGTTATCCCTGATTTCATCCCCTTCCTCGGCTTTACCGATGACGCCGCCGTGTTGGCGCTCGCCATCAAGATCGTCGGCGATCAAATCACCGAGGAGCACCGCCAGAAAGCGCGCGCCACCTTGGAGGGGTTGCAGACTAAGAGCGGTGGACCCGCGTGATGGCGTGGATCGTTATCCCCCGCTAAGTTGCCCCTGCGCCGCGAGCTGAGCAGAATCCTGACAGCTTTTTGGAGCATCGTGACGGCTGAAGAAGAATTCGGAGCAACCAGAATGCGGGTTCGTCGCTGCCTCGTGAAGCCCCTTTTGGGGTTGCTGGCTGTTGTGATGTTGCAACTGGGCGTTGCCATGGCTGCTGCGCCGGTCAAGAGGCCTGTCGTCCCGAGCAAGGTGCAGCCGCGCGCGCCGATTGCCAAGCCCAAGCTGGTTTTACGGCCGCTGCTCAAGCCGATCGCCCGGGCGGTGATAGCCCGCCAGCCGTACCATCCTGTGCCGCTGTCCCGGCCGCAAATCGTGCGCCGCCTCGCGACTTTGCCGCATACGGCGTTCCGTGCGCCGGTTGCCGTTCCTTTGCGGCCGCTGAAACCTGCAAGGCCCGCCCTCGCTGCGCCCCAACTCGTCAGCCTGACGCCACCCGCAACGCCGCTGTTGCCGCAAACTGAAAAGCCTGTGCTGTTGGCGCAAAAAACTGACTGGTCCGTGTTCCGCTCGGTGTCAGGCACCGGCAAAACGTGCTTCGCCGCCACCCGCCCCAAGGATTCCGAGCCGAGCCTCGGCAGCCGCAACCCGGTCTATTTGTATCTGACTTCGTACACCACCGATGGAATCAAGAACGAAGTGACGGTCAAAATGGGCTGGAACGCTCCCGCCGACAGCACCGTCACCGCCATGATCTCTGGCCGCGAGTATCCGCTGTCGGCCGGCCGCGATCTCGCCTACCCCTCGACGGGCCGCGTCCAGCGCGACCTGCTGCAAGCCATGCGCAACGGCAACACGCTTCTCTTGCGCACGGCCTCAAAGGCAGATGGCTCCGTAATCGTGCGCGATTCCTTCTCCCTGATCGGCCTCGCCGAAGCCCTTCGCGCCACCGAAACCGCCTGCGCCGATCCGGTCACGCCGCACTGATGGCATCAGCCTCCGTGCCCCGTCGACAGTCCGTCGCCGTCGCCTACTGTGGTTGTCCACTGGCTGCTGCGCGGAACGTCGCGCAACTTACGCAAGTGCGCGCAATTGAAATCGGGCCGGTCAATTGCGTAAAGTACAGCCAGTTCTGCACGCAGGGCCGTGTAGCCGCCGGTCTTCTGGTGTTTCAGCGCATCCGCAAATTCAGTTGCTGAGCAGCACGCAGCGAGCGCGTAATCGCTGACCGGCCGCCTCAGTTTCAAAGTCTCTGCACTGCGCAGTACCTGGGCGGCGCTATAGGCATCCTGCCCGCCATATTTTCGTTTCAGGACGGCTGGCACACCGGCAACGACGGCGGCCAATCTTCGCCGTTTGAAATAGCGTCGAAGCAGTCCCAGCATGTTCGTGCTCCCCAATCATTGGTTTCGGTTATCACGCCACAGCGGCACGGTCATGGCGCGGTTGAGCAGCAGCAATGTGACGAGGCCCAGCATGCTGGACGTCAGTGGCGCCGAAATGTCGGCATCGCGCGCTTGCGTCAGCAGGCCGAATTCCGCCAACGAATACATCGGCGGCCATGGCACCCTTCACAACGGCACCAACCGGCTCATTGGCAGCGTCAATGTCACCTGTGTGCCCGCGCCGGTCCGGCTCTCGATGCTAATCTGACCACCGTTGGCCTGCGCCAGTGCGTGGCAAATCGGCAGCCCAAGCCCTGACAGGTTCGCTTCTGGCAACCCGCCCTCCGCCGTAAGACCGCGTGCCCGGCTGAGTCCATCGGACGTCATGCCGCGCCCGGTATCGCTCACAGTAAGGCGCAGGCCCGAGCCGACGTCATAGTGCGTGCGGATCGTGACCGTGCCATCCAGCGGCGTAAACTTGATGGCGTTGGCAATCAGGTTGAGCAGAATCTGCCGTATACTGCGCTTGTCAAGGATAGCCCGTGGCGCCGTGCTGGCAAGATCATCAGCTAACCTCACACCGGCCTTGCCGGCAATCGGCCCGGCGATGGCAAGGCAGACCCGCACCACATCATTGACATCGGTCTCGCTGAAGTCGAGCACCTGCTTGCCGCCCTTGAGCGCCGCCAGATCGAACAGATCGTTGGAGAGGCTCAGGCAATGATGCGCGCTTTCCAGGATGTTGCCGGCATAGTCGAGATATTTGGCGTTGCCTAGCGGGCCGTGCTGCTCGGCGCACATCAGCTCGGCAAAGCCGATGATGGCGTTGAGCGGCGTGCGCAGCTCGTGACTGAGTCGCACCAGAAAACCGCTATCGGCGCGCTCAAGCTCGGCGGGTTGGCTGTCCTTTACTGGCAGTGGCAGGGCTGCGTCCGGCGCCGTCCGCCGCTTCACCATCCGCGCGATTTCGGCCAGGGTTGCGGCGTCCTCCGGGGCGAGCTTGGGGGCCTGCCGGGGCGGCTCAAAGATGGCGGACTTGGCATGGCCGTTGAGCACCCGGATGTCCGGAGCGGGTTCGCGAGCCGCAGACTGCGGCAGACCATCGCCAGTATCAAAAAAACTCTGAACGAGCAAAACATAGTCGGTGCCCGGAAATGCCACTTTGCGGCACTGGCATACGAGGCTGTGGCTGCCGCCCGGCAACCAGAACACCAGGCTGTGCAGATCGGACGCGCCCGGCGCCAGCACCACGGCAAGGCTGCGCAACCGGGCGACGGCGGGCATGGCGCAATCGAGCCGCAGGCTTTGCAGGTCCGGTACGGTCTGCGCGCCCCATAATGTCAGCGCCGCCGGGTTGCCCCATAGCATCGCGCCACTGGCGGGCTCCCACAGCCAAGCAGGCCCTGGAAGCGCCGTTAGGCTCTCCAGGTCGGCGTGCTGCGGGTCAAGGGCAGGAAAGGTCACGGATCGCTCGCCTCGGTCTGAGGCTGAGACTGTTAAACCTCCCGGCGCGCTCCGTCCACGGCCTTGGTCGTCATTCGTGCTCTGCCGGCATCGCCGTTACTTTGCTGTTTCAAGCGCTTGGCCGGTGTGGCTGGTCTTCAACGAGAGCCTGCGTCGCCAGTCCCTTTGGCTACCGCCTTGCTCCCGCCATCAAATTTTCAGACCACAAGCTGCGTCACACGGGTGGCTTGCCGCCGCGCGCGGGATAACCGACAACC
The DNA here is from genome assembly GCA_025359185.1 of Hyphomicrobiaceae bacterium. Taxonomy (GTDB): domain Bacteria; phylum Pseudomonadota; class Alphaproteobacteria; order Rhizobiales; family Hyphomicrobiaceae; genus JANYHF01. The sequence goes on from JANYHF010000049.1 coordinate 21,321, forward strand.
GGCCGCCGGATCGTTCCCGGCAAATGCGAGCAGATGGAACCGGGTATGAGGCCTGTGCGCGACACACTACGGATTGGCGCTGTGATGGCTGGCTTCCTTGCCGCTGGGCTGGCTTGGCCTGCCCATGCCGACACCAACGGTCCGTTCGGGCTTGGCAATTTGTTCGGCCAGCTGGCGGTGTCTGCTGGTTCTGCCGAAGACCAGGACAAGGCCGACAAGAAGGCCGCGCAAGCCAAGATCGATAATGCGCTGCTCGACACCCTGACGCCAACGGATTTGTTCACATCGCCAGAAGCCGTGCAGCGGCTTGAGGACGCGATCGGTTTCTATCAGCGTGTTGCCGGTGCAGGCGGCTGGCCGGCCTTGAAAAAAGGCGTGACGCTGCGTCCGGGCGACCAGGACGAGGTCGTGGAGCTCTTGCGCAAGCGGCTGCGGATCAGCGGCGACATGGCCCAGATTGGTACTGGCGGCTGGGTTTTTGACGACCTGGTTCAGGCCGGATTGCAGCATTTCCAGCGCCGCCACGGACTGCCGCCGACAGGTCTGCTCGACGTGCGCTCGGTCTATGCGCTGAACGTTTCTGCCGAGGATCGCTTGGCGCAGCTGCGTGTCAACTTGCAACGAATGCAGGAGTTTACGTCGCGCGGGCTGCCTGACCGGTATGTCATGGTCAACGTGCCTGCCATGGAATTGCAGGCAGTTGACGAGGGCCGGATCGCTCTCAAGAGCCGCGTGATTGTGGGCCGGGTCGAGCGGCCAACGCCGGGGATTGCGGCCAAGATCCAAGGTCTGAATTTTTTCCCTTATTGGAAGGTGCCCGAAAGCGTCGCCTTCAAGGATCTGATCCCAAAACTCCAGAAAGATCCAGAATATCTCACGCGCGAGCATATTCGGGTACTGGCCGACCCTGATGGCCAAGAGATCGATCCGCACGCTGTCAATTGGGCTGAGCCCAAATTCCTGAATATCCGTTTCCGGCAGGACCCGGGCAACTTCAACGCGCTAGGCTTGGTGCGCGTGGACATGCCTAATCCGGACAATGTCTACATGCATGACACGCCGCTGAAGGATCTATTCCGCCGCCCGCAGCGGGCGTTCAGCGCGGGCTGCATTCGCGTCTACCGAATTCTCGATCTGGTGGCGTGGCTGGCTGGTACCAACGGCGATTGGGACCGGGGCCGCGTCGATAGCACCCTGGCCGAGGGCTACGCACTCGATGTGAAATTGAACAAGCCCATCAATGTCTATTTCGTCTATCAGACGGCCTGGGTCGATACCGAGATGGGCGTCGCCTTCCGCCCCGACATCTATGGCCGCGACGGCGCCCAGCAAGACGCCGCCGGTGGCCGCGACCCCAACGAACCGCTGCCGCAGCAGGGACTGGCTCCGTAGAGCTTTTCTGGGTCGGGTTGAATCGCTCTGATCAACCCCTCATCCCGTCCTGCTCCCCAAGGGAGAAGGGACGCTAGCGGATCAAGCGTCCCTTCTCCGTTGGGGAAAGGGGCAGGGTGAGGGGTTGAGTCTCAGGCAGTGTTTCAGCCAAGTTTCAAAATGCCACGGGCTGAGCCATTGGTATCCGGTCTGGCACTTAACGCTTAGCCGTTTGGCCTTTGCTGCGGGCGACCGATTCGGATGGATCGATGACGCCGGGTGCCGTGTAGCGCACCGGATGCCCGCGTAGAGCCGACATCACCCGGGCGTCGTTACCGTAGATATCGGCAAACGTCGCGAGGTGCCCGTCATCGCCAACACGCGCAGTGAAATAGACGAGGTAGACGGGAATGGGCGTGTCGAGGGTGATCGAATTGCCGCCCTTATAGAGTTCTCCCACCTTGTCGGCTGACCAGCCTTTGTCTTGGCTGAGGATGACTTCCGCGGTCTTGCGCGGTTCATCGAGGCGCATACAGCCGTGGCTAAGGGCCCGGAACGACTGGCCGAACAGGGCGCGCTGGGGCGTATCGTGCATGTAGACGTCGTGGCTGTTCGGGAAGCGGAACTTCACGAGGCCGAGGGGATTGCTGGCGCCGGGCGGCTGAGTGAAGCCAAATTGGCGAATATCGACGTTGTTCCAGTCGACAGTATCGGGGTCGACCGGACGCCCGTTCAAGGTGGGTTGCAGCTTATAGTCTTGCAGTACCTGCGCCCCGCCCGAGCCGCCACCGAACAGCTTTTCGAAGAAGCTGTCGCCCCCCGCTCTTTGGAGACGCGGCAGCAGCTCCTTGCGCTTGATGCCGTCGGGCATTCCCCAGGCCGGATGGAAGATCACCAGCTCCATGCTGGCAGCGAGCACCGGTGTCGGCCAGGACGGCTGGCCAACGATCATCTTCTGCCTGAGCTTCAGCTCATCGCCTTTCCAGATCTCGCTGGTAAACTCAGGAATGTTGTTCATCACGTAGAAGGCACCAAGATCGGCGGGCAACCAGCGCCAGCGCTCCATATTGGCGAGCAGCCGGTCAATCGTTTGCTTGGGGTCGGCGGACTTCGGCTGACCCTCCTTGTTGAGCGCTTGGCGCGTGCGATTGTTTAGGATGCCGTTGGATTTTATCCCGTTTGCGCTCTGCACCGTCTTAACCGCATCAACGAGTTTGTCGTCGTAACTTCGCCCATCCTCCGGCTGTTCGGCCGGCATCTTGAGGCGTTGACGCAACAGGGGAATCTGATCGTCGGCCACGCCCGGTTTCAGCGGCTTGCCTTCCGGCAACTTGACCAGCAGCGCCTGGTCAATCTTGTCCTCGTCTGGCTTCGGGCCACGGGCCTTGAGCAGCGCCTGGCGCAATTTTTCGAAACCAGCGTGCTTGGGATTGAGCCCGCGCAGGTAAGCATCCGGCTCGCTTGCACCGGCAAGTTCGCTCAGTACGGTTTTGGGGTCTTTGACCGGCGGTTGCATATCAAGGATGTTGCTCAGTGACACGGGATTCAGGCGTCCGCCTCGCGCAAATCGAGCGTATTTCAGCGCCGCCAGGGCGAGTTGCGCTTCGGCAACACCCTGCGTGTCGGGGTTGGCGTTGCTTGTCAGATCGGGTACCGGGAAATCCGCCGGCTCAAGGCCCCAGTCACCGGCCTTCCGAAGTTCGGCTATGATGGCTTTTGCCTTACCAGTGTAGGCGCCGTCCCTGGTCCAGAGCGGCTCGGCCCTGGTTTCGTAGTCCGCTACGAGCGCGGCGACATCTTCAGCAAGGTTGTCTTTGTGGGCCAGCGATGTGTCTTCGAGTGCCTTGCGGACGGCTTCGATCACGGCCGTGCTCGTGGGCGCTGCCTGCATGGGCACGGCGGCCGGTGCCGCTACCGTGGGGGTGATTTTCGATTCGGGAACAGCAGCGGCTGGTGAGACCGGGACAGCGGCCGGAGCGCTCTGCGCAGCAGACCCCGCCGCCATACCACTCGTTGACGCCGCAGCGATGGGCTCGGCGGCCTGGGACGGGGCGAAACCCGCCAAACACAAGCCAAACAGGCACAACCCGGCGGGGCAGAGAGTGGAAAGTTTGATCATTCCCAAATGGCTCCGAAAAGCGAAATTCGACTTTACGCCACCGGCTGGCCGACGCCGAAATTCAACAAGCGAAACAAACCATTACCCGTTCTCGTGGCCCGGTAAACCGTTGCCTATGGAGAAATTCGCTCAATTGGCAACTCTGTGACACAAAATCCCCAAGAGGCTTTGCCACTGTGATCTGATTCTTGCCGCCCGGCAGCTGATTTGGCGAAGTTATACCCGCGAGCAATAGTAGTCGCACGCCATCCCGTGTGCGGCGCAGCGACCCTTCGCCGGTGCGCTGCAGACGCGGGACCTTGTGCATCGCACGGGCGCCGGAACCGCAAGCTAGGTCCCGGATCGGCGCCGCACCATGACGGATGCTGCCGCGAATTCGGGAGGACGGAAACCCTTACTTGCCGGGGTGCCCCGGTCACGATTCATACTGCTCATCTCTCGATCTCCTTAAAGTTCGAGCTCTTTTTGACTTGGGTTGCCAGATGGCGGGCGCCTGAGACGGCGAGCCTCAGCCGCGTTCCTGACGTTTGGCTGGTCCAGATCGCACGGCCGGATGACCCACGGCGCCCCTTTGCACAGCTGAAGCGCCGGCAATGCGCCATCCGCGATGAGTCTTCGGATCGTCGAGGGGCTCACAGACAGGGTGGTAGCCGCTTCGTCCAGGGTGACTTCTCCCCGTTCGGCGTGCTCGCCGTCTTTATACGGTTCGATCGCCTGCTGATTGCGCAAGGAGCAGACGCGGCCACGCGTCCAGCTGTTGCCTTTGCCGGTCGATTTTCCGGCTCGGTTCAGGACAGCCGCAATCGCCTTGTCTGGTATCTGACGCGCCAGCACGCGGACCAAGTCGATGACGTCAGCGGCTGCGCTCCATCGGTGTTGGCCGGCCCGGTTCTTTTTGACCGTCAGGGCCGTGTGATCGCCGCCATGCCAATGGACAACAAGATCGAGCATGGTCTCGCCAACCCGTACGACGATCTCGTTGATCAAGGTTCTGATGATCCGTTTGCGTGTCGGCGGGGTTGCTCCAGGGCTGTTCCAGGCTTGTTCAAGATCAGCCCCAAGCGCCCGCAATCGCTGCTGATCGGCGCCACTATATGTGACGTGCAGCTTACGGCCACAGTGACCGCACCGGAACAGACCGGCAAGCAGCGCTTCGCCGCGGCGGATGGCGCCCCTGCTCATGAAGCTCTTCCCGTTGGCGTTGTCAGAAACCAATCGTTGATTCCTCTCAAACTCGAGCCAAGGAATATAACCTTCATGGTGGTCGTTGATCAAAACATCCCAATCACTGCGCGCGCGCCGGAAGCCGCGTACAATCCTTTTGCGACCCGCCTCGATCGTCACGCGGCTGGCCGTGCGCCCGAAGGCATAGGCGCCGCCGTAGATGGGGTTGGTCAGAATATGGTAGATCGTGTTGTAGACCGGCAGCTTCCATTCGACCCGGCGCCCCTCGGCCCCAGGCACGACAGCTGGAAGCGTGATCTTTTCCTGCCTGAGCCACAGATGCACCTGGCGCACAGTTTGCAACTCGGTGAACTTGCCGAATATCAGACCAATCGCCTCCTGGATGCGGCGATCTGGGTCTTTCTCGATCCGGTCATGCGCCGTCCTGAGGTAGCCGATCGCGACAGTCATGAACAGTTCACCGCGGCGCGCCTTCTGCTTTAAGGCTTCTTGCGAGCGTTGTCGGAATATGGAAAGTTCCATCTCGCTCATCGTGCCCTTCATGCCGAGCAACAGTCGATCATTGGGGTGACGCGGATCGTAAGTACCGTCTTCGTCAATGATCAGCGAACCAACGAGTCCGCAGAACTCCAGAAGTGTATGCCAATCCCGGCCGTTGCGCGCGAGCCGGGACGCCTCGACTGAAACGACAGCACCGACACGGCCCTCGCAAATGGCAGCGAGCAGCTTCTCAAAACCAGGGCGGGCGATGCCGCTACCAGATCGTCCAAGGTCATCATCGATCACCGTGACATCGGCCCAACCGAGCTGCCGCACACGCTCGGCCAGGCCATACTGACGACGCTGGCTCTCCAGGTTATTGATGACCTGATCGGCCGTTGATTGGCGGATGTAAACGATGGCTTGGCGCGCAAGGTGTTCAGGCGTGATCTTCGTCATGATCAACCTCCTCGAGCCCGTCTTGTGCTTCGGTGCGGGCGCTTGAGATTGCTTCTGTCAACAGTGTCTCGAGCAATACCAACATCTGCGCCTGTGCACTGATCGGGATGCTCGGTGGTGTTTCTTGGATCTCGAACAGATCCTGCTGATGACGTGGCCTGGCTGCCATGGTCGCCTCCTCGGGGCTGGGACGATTCCCTGCGCGATGAGGTTAATTGCGCATCAATCAGCGCGCGAAGATCCAAGAGCCGATTGAACTGAACCGCTACCGCGGAGGGGGCTCGCGGTGAGGGGTGCGTCCTGTCTGTCAGAATGTGGGTGTTGCTAGCCAACATCCCTCTGACAGGAGCACCCCATGAGTAAGCGTAACGCAGCCCGCCCGATCACGCCACTGCGGCAGCGCATGATCGAGGACATGACGATCCGCAATCTGTCGCCCACGACGCAGGCCTCCTACGTGCACTGGGTCAAGTCGTTCGCGTTTTATATCGGCCGCTCGCCGGATCGGGCGACACTCGAAGAAGTCCGCGCCTTTCAGCTTCATCTCGTTGGGCGCAAGATCGCGTCGTGCCCCGCACGCCTTCGGCATG
>JANYHF010000082.1 GCA_025359185.1 Hyphomicrobiaceae bacterium
GGCCACATCCGGGATCACATGCAGCGGATCAACGGCCGGGATCGGGTTCTGTGGCGTGCCGGGGTTGGCCGGATCGATCACCACCGGGGCATCGTTCTGGCCCTGGATGGTGATGACCAGCGTCGCCATGGCGGTGCCGCCGTTGCCGTCGGTGATGGCGTAGCTGATCGTCTCGGTCGCCGTCGCGCCCTGGGTCAGGCCATTATAGGCCGTGCCGGGAGCGAACGTGTACGAGCCATCGGCGTGGATCGTCAGCACACCGCCGCCAGCTGTCGTGAAGGGCGTATCCAATACAAGCGGTTGGCCAGATTGTGAGGCGCCCGTGACGATGAGAGTTCCACCATCGACGTCGCTATCGGCACCGAGGCCGGTGAGGACGTTACCTGACGTGGGTGGCCCATCTTCTGAGACCGAGCCGGCGTCGTTCACGGCCACCGGCGGATCGTTGACCGGGACCACAGTAATGGTGGCGACAGCGGCGGGCGAGGTGAGACCTCCAGCGTCGGTTGCCGTGAACGTCAGTGTACGGTCACCGGCAGTCGGGTTCTGCGAGGTGTTCTCGTAGGTGATGCCGCGAATGAGCGTGTCGAGGCCGGACTGTGGGATCGGGTTGGTGGCGCCCGCATGGTTGGTGACGGTGAAGGTATGGGTGGAAGCGACATAGGCGATGCTGACGGACGATCCGCCAACGGTCGCGGTCTGAGTGCTGTCAGCATTCGACGGGAAGGCGTGGCCTGCGATCGTGACGACCTCGGAGGCACCGTCGGTCTCGCCGCCTGCGACAATCTTCAGTGACGTGATGTCGGCTTCAGCAATGTCGTTCACGCCGGCCGAAACGGCGACGACAGGGATCGCTGCATCGCCCTCGGTGAAGGTCACGGCATTATCGCGCGCAAGGTCTGCCGTCGACGCCGCCGAATTGAGATCAATCAGCGGCTGGTCGTTGACCGGGGTTACAGCAATCGCGGTGAAAGACATTGCGTTGAGGGGGCCACCCGCGCCGGTGTTGCCCAGATCATTGATCGTCACTGTCAGCGCATCGGCACCATTGAAGTTAGCCGCTGACGCATAAATAAGACCCGTGGCGTTAGCCAGTGTTATGTTGATGGCCGCGATCGGGGCTGTGATCGTAACGGTGCCCGAGACATCACCCATGACTTGCGCGGACGTGACGCCGCCAGCCACCGATGTGTCCAGATCCAGCGTGCCATGAGCTACCGACAGCGTGACCGTGACATTGGCGATGCCCGCATCAACATCTGCGAACGAGAGGCCAGTGAGGGCCTTGGTCACGTCCTCAGGAGTTGTATACGTCACCGGCGCAGCGACTGTGGGGGCATCGTTGATCGGCAGGACGGTGATCTGCACATTGGCTGTCGCCAGGCCGCCTTGGCCGTCCGACACCGTATAGGCAAAGGCGACAGTGCCGCTGAAGTCCGGGGCCGGATGGAACGTGAGCTTGCCATCGAGGCCGAGCGTCACGTCGCCATGCGAAACGGGGACGGACGCGCCGCCCGCAATCACGGCATGGCCGTCGATGGCCGAGACGGTGAGGGCATCGCCGTCGGGCGCGCCGTCACGGTCGTTGGTGCGCACGTCGAAGGTGACAGATGTATCCTCGTTGGTGGACGCCAGATCGTCCGTGGCCACCGGCGCGATGTTCTTGGCGCGGAACACGAAGTGCTCGGTGACCGAGGCTCCGCTCGGGTCTTTCGCCGTGACGGCTACGTCGTAATCGCCATCGTGCTGCACCGTGCCAACCGAAGCGTCCGCATGCAGCGTACCCGTGATCTTGCCGGTGGCGGCGTCAATGCTCAGACCCAGCGGCAGACCTGTCGCGGAGAACGTGAGCGTGTCGCCCTCAGGATCGGAGAACGCACCCTTGGTGACGATCAGCACGGCCGAACCATCGAGGCCGGTCTTGTCGCCGAGCGAAACCACCACCTCCGGCGGGTCGTTGACCGGCACGACATGGATGGTTGCCGTCGCGATGTTGGACGTGAGGCCACCGCTGTCGGTGGCCTGGACCGCAAAGGTCCGGTCATTGGTGCCCGGATTCTGCGAGGTGTTCTCATATGACAGGCTGCGCAATAGCGTATCGACGTCCGATTGCAGCATCGGCGTGGTGGCGCCGGCAGCATTCTGCACATCAAAGACGTGGGTCGTGGCGTTGTAGGCGAGCGAGAACGTCGTCGCGCCAAACGTGACCGATTGGGTGGACGACGCCGACAGTGTGAAGGCCTTGCTGCCGATGGTGAAGTGCTCAGCCGCGCCGTCAACGATACCATTGGCGGTGATGGTAAGATGGGTGAGGTCCGCTTCGCCCTTGTCATTAGCGTCAGCTCCGGCCGTATTGGTGGCCGCCACCGGCGCGTCACCCTCGGTGAAGGTCGTCACATAGTCGGGCAAGCTCTTCTTCAAGAGCACACCGAAATCGTCCCAGCGCTGCGTGCCGGGGACGTTGTAAAGATAGGCGCGGACATAATAGGTGGTGTTGGGTTGCAGATAAATGCGGTCGTTGAAATCAGCGTAGGCGGACGTATTGAGCGCGACGCCATCAGTCATAGTGCGGGCGTCGGAGAAATCAGCATGGGTGGCGAGTTGGATGGCGGCGGTGCCGATTGCACCCGGATTGTTCAGGGCGGCGGAGGCGATAAACACGTTTGGATCGACCGTGCCAGTGGTTGTGAACGAATACTGGATGTACTCGCCATTGGCGATGGCGCCAGCGTAGCTGGTCGCCTGAACATTCGATACGTCGGCATGGGTACCGCTGACGACGAGGGTCAGGCCGGGACCGGCCAACTCGTTGGCGGCTGACGCCGTGAAGGCACTGGTTGTATTGGGTGCCGAGTCAGTGTTGCTGTGCCACCAGGCCGCCGCGTAGGCGAGGGTCGTGGGCGCATCGGTATTGACCGTGACATGCGGCGCGTCGTTGATGGGCGCGATGGTGATGGTGGCGGTGGCTTCCGCGGTTCCGCCGTTGCCGTCCGAGACGCGGTAGGTGAACGTGTCGGTGCCGTTGTAGTTGTTGTCCGGATAGTATTTGAACGTGCCATCAGCGTTGAGCAACAGCGTGCCGTGAGCCGGGCCGGTGACGGGCGATATCCCATTGGCGGGGTTGCCATCGGCATCGACCACGGTCAGCGTGTTGCCATCGGGATCGGTGTCGTTGCTCAGCACATTGCCGGTGACGATGTGATCTTCGAGCGAATTGTAGCTATCGGGATTGGCAACCGGGGGGCGGTTGAAGCTGATCAGTACCGTGTCGGTATCAGTGAGATGAGCGGTGCCTAGGTGTACGGCATCGAGGAAGTTGCCGAGCGTCGCACCACCCACGGACGACACTGAATTGAAGATTAGCCGCACAGGGTTGCCCGAGGCCGCCCCAAGGTCCTTGCTGTAAGCGCCCCAGGCCGAGGTGCCGTCGGAGTAATTCTGGTTCATCAACGTCGTGTCGTCGGCGGTGCCAAACACGCCGTCGGCGCCGCCATCGATCACCGTCACGTTCATGGTGTCAACGCCCGCGCGGCCACGATGGGCAAAGGAGAATGTCAGGGGCTGACCTTTGGGGATCGTCGAGGTGTTGTAGTCGGCAGCCACCTGGTTAGCGTTCAATTCGGCGAAATGGATACCTTCATAGGCTGGCACACCATTGAAGCCTGAACCCCAGATCTCGATCATGTGGTCCGCAGCCGTTGTTTTCCAGCCGGGTACGTTGGCTTCTAGCGTAGTCGCTTGACCGCCTGCATTGACGGTAACCAACGTCGTCTCGAAGCCGCCATTGGGGACATCTTCGCCATTGGGATGGCCGAGGTCATCGGTCTTGATCGTGAGCGTCGCGGGCGTTGGCGCGCCGCCTGGGCCGGTCAATACCATGCCATCGAGTGCGGCGTTGATCGCGGCCATGGTGCCTTGGATCGTCATCGTGGCGTCGGCCGTGCCGTCGCCGTTGACGAAGGTGAGACCGGTCAGCTGATGCAGCGTCAGCGTGCCCTTGTCGACGGAAACGGTGGTCTGGATAATTTGGGTCGCCGACGCATCATCCGTCACCTGAACGGCGTTACCGTTGGCGGTGGAGAACGTGATCGTGCCGCCGATGGCAATCTGGTCGCCTGGCACGACATTTACCGGGGCGTGATTGAGCGGCGTGACAGAACCGTTGACGGTCGCTGTATCGGTCAAGCCGTGGCCATCGTCGACCGTGTAGGTGAAGGTTGGCAAACCGAGGTAGCCAGCGTTCGGTGTGAATGTGAGCTTGCCCGCATTCAACGTGACCAGGCCGCCCGGAACCGCCACCCCCGTTGGATCGCCATTGGTGATCGCATGGCCGTTGATTTCGGTGACAGTGAGGGGATAGGACTGGGCATCCGTGTCGTTCGCCAGCACGGCCACATCGATGGCTGTGTCCTGCGTGGTGTAGAACGCATCATCGACCGCGTTTGGCGGGGCGACCACGGAGATGGCGACGGTCTTGACGCCGGATGACAAGGCGCCGCCCGACCCGGTGTTGGCATTGTCGTTGGTTGTGAATGACAAAGTGTCGGTGCCGGAGTAGCCGGCTGTCGACGTATAGGTCAACCCAGCAATAGCCGCGTCGATGTCGGCGAGCGTGCCTTTGAATACCATGGTTGCATCAGCCGTGCCGTCGCCGGTTGTGAAGGTCAGGCCGGTGTGCGTTGGCAAAGTCAAAGTGCCGTGGGCGACCGAGAGCGTGACGGTTTCGAGCCCACCATTGGCGTCGACGTCGGAAACGCTGAGGCCAGAGATCGAAAGGGCAGTGTTGGCGATGGCCGATTGGGCTCCGGGCACCACTTCGACTGGCGCATCGTTGACGGGAGTAACCGTGATCGTTGCAACCGCGTCGGGCGAAGTGAGGCCGGTCGAATCGGTGGCGCTGAACGTAAATGTGCCGCTGCCGGCGGTCGGGTTCTGGCTGATGTTTTCATAGGTGATGCTCTTGATCAGGGTGTCGAGATCACCCTGGGCCATGGCCCCACCACCAACTTTGGTAATGGTGAACTCGCCGGTTGAAGCCGCAAAGCCGATGCTGATGTTCGTGCCGCCGGAAGTCGTCGTCTGCGTTGAATCCGTTGCAAGATCAAATGTCTTGCCGCCGATGGCGACGTGATCGGAGGCCCCATCATGGAAGCCGGCGGCGACAATGGCCATGCTGGTGACGTCGTTCTCGCCGCGATCATTGAAATCGCCGGTAGACTTGGCGACTGCGACTGGCGCGCCGCCTTCCGTGAAGGTTACGGCATTGCCACGGTTGGCATCGGCCCAAGTCGCCGTCGAGTTGAGATCGATAATGGGAACGTGCACTTCGGTGATCACCGGCGTATCTGCGACGGTTTCGAAATTGCCGTCCATCACGTAGCCGCGGCCGCCGATGACTGAGGTATAGGTAGCCGTCCAGGAACTGATACCATCGAGATCGTACAACACCCGCTGATTGGGCAGATTGTTTGTGTTGCCCGTGACAGTCGATGCCGCCTTCAACGTCAAACCATTATCTGTGATTCCCAGAACGGTACCGGCATTGAGCCGATACGACGTCACGACATTTCGGTCAAACGTCACGCTCTCGCCAATATCCGTGCCATCGATGTCGCCTATGCTGAGATGGGCGTTGCCGCTCAAGGCTGTTGTGGTCCCTGCCTGGAAGACCTCCCACTTGACGATCGCATTGGCATTGGCCGTTGTTAGAACAAGGGTCGGATCGTTGGCGGAGTAGCCCTGGCCGGTAAGATCCCTCGTGAAGTCAATGGTGCCCGTGCCGCCGACGACCGTTGCCTTCAAATCTAACGCCTGGCCGCCAGTCCCCAGAGTGCCAGCGTTGTGCCAGATGGCATAGGAACCAATACCAGTGTCGTTGCCGACCACAGAATCTGGAATGCCTTGGACTTTGATGATCAGGTCGGTGCTTAACGGGGCAGTGTTGGTGGTAAGTTCGTGCTGCCAATCAGGTGCTGCAATCAAGGCGGTCTCTACCGTGCCGACTTTGTCTTCAAGTGTCCAGTTACCGCCCTGCTCCGCCGAACCCGTGAGATCCGTAGACGCTGCAACATCACGGTGTGTCAACTCCGCGAACTTGTGCAAGAAGGCATCACCACTGGCGCCCTTGGCGACATCGCAGCCATAGATGAGAATATCGCCGCCGGAATGCAGCGCCTCACCGATGGCATCAAGTTCCGTATCAGCCGCATTGAGCGAGGCAGACGTGTAGGTTGCATTGCCCAAATGCAGCTTGCCGGCCTCGCCATGCGAGACGATATGGATGGCATCGAGCCCCGTGCGCCCCTGCAGGAATTGTGCGATCTGGCCGAGTCCATCCTTGCCCGGATCGAGCATGACAATTTCGGCGCTGGTGCCGATGGCCTTTTCGATGGTGGCCGGATCTTCGACATTGGCATCGATAAAGACAACGACTTTGGCGGTTGCATCACCCTGGATGACGACGGGGCCATCCATATGCGCGCCGAGGCCCGCGATTTCGAAGCTGATTCCAGCGCCCGCGCCCGTTTCGGTCGCTGGGTGAGTGGCATCGGCAGCATCGTGGTGTTCCACAGCGAGCGGATCGCTATGCAGGGCGTGGACGGCCGTATCGACAGCGGCCGCATCGAACATGATGCGCGGCTCCAGGCGACGCAGCAGGGTCTCGGAGCGAAGGCCCGCAAAGGCGTTCGGGCGCTTTGGGGCTGATGCGGGGGCAGATTGCGGACGGTTGATGGAATCAAAGGCCATAGCGGTATCTCCTGGGGTCGAAGGGTGCGATCCGGTGCGCGAGGCCCGGCTTCATGCCGGAAAACGCGCCCAGAGCGGTTTTGAAAACTCTTGTTGCAACCTATAGTTGCAGTATTGGTCGTAAATATTTTGTGAATGTACGTTCGCAACATGCGGATATGATGAGATTTTTCTCGGGCGTTACGCTTGGCCTGCCGGACCGGCCAGGAGGGCGTCGCGGCATTGTGGCCCGGGCCGGGCGCTTGGCTTGCAGGCCCTCAGCCGGGGGCGCATAGTTTGGGGCAACGCCCCCCACAACCATCATCAGCAGCTTGTCCCGACCATGCCGCACGCCCCCATTCTTGTCTGGTTCCAAAGTGATCTGCGGTTAGCGGATCATCGGGCCTTGCAGGCGGCCTTGGCTGCGGGGGCACCAGTCATTCCAGTGTTCATCCTTGATGATTCGGCAGCTGGCAGCTGGGTGCCCGGCGGCGCCTCCCGCTGGTGGCTGCATGGCAGCCTGACGTCGCTCGCTCGCGATCTTGAACACCGCGGCAGCCGCCTCATTCTGCGCCGTGGCGGCACGCTGGCCGAGTTGCATAAACTGGTGACGGAGACCGGAGCGTTGGCGGTGCATTTTTCGCGGCGCTATGAGCCGGCGGCCCGGATGCTGGAAGATGAGGTGAAAAGCGGGCTGGATCCCATCGGTGTGGCCTGCAAGCGATTTGGCGGGTCGCTGCTGTTCGAACCAGAGTCGGTCCGCTCAAAGACCAATGATGTCTATAAGGTGTTCACGCCGTTCTGGCGGGCGGCCTGCGCGGGTGACACGCCACGGCTGGCCGCGGCGGCACCCAAGCGGCTTCCAACTCCGGCAACATGGCCCGTTAGCGACAAGCTCGAAACGTGGGGCCTGCTGCCAACATCGCCCGATTGGGCCGGTGGATTGCGCGACGGCTGGACGCCTGGCGAAACCGGCGCACAAGAGCAGCTGACGCTGTTCATGGCCGATGCGCTCACCGCCTACAAGGAAGACCGCGACCGGCCAGACCGTCCGGGCACGTCGCGCCTGTCGCCGCATCTGCATTTTGGCGAGATAAGCCCGGCCATGATCTGGCACGAGATCAAAGCCACGCAGACCATGCAGCCCAGAACCGAGGCGAGCGCTGCCAAATTCCTTGCCGAAATCGGCTGGCGCGAGTTCTCCTATCATCTGTTGTTCAATTTCCCGCATCTGCCAGAGACGGCGTTCCGCGCCGATTTCGCGGGCTTTCCGTGGCGCGATGATGCTGCGCGCTTGCGGGCCTGGCAGCGCGGCGAGACGGGCTATCCCATTGTCGATGCGGGAATGCGGCAGCTGCGCCAGACCGGCTGGATGCACAACCGTGTGCGGATGGTGGTTGCGTCGTTCCTGGTCAAGCACCTGCTCATCCCCTGGCAAGCGGGCGAGGCGTGGTTCTGGGACAATCTCGTCGACGCTGACCTCGCCAGCAACGCCGCAAGCTGGCAGTGGGTGGCGGGCTGCGGGGCCGACGCCGCGCCCTATTTCCGCATCTTCAATCCAATGACGCAGGGCGAGAAATTCGATCCTGATGGCGGCTATGTGCGGACGTTTGTGCCCGAACTCGCCAAACTGCGGACGGACTACATCCATGCTCCGTGGACGGCGCCGGCGCTGGAACTGGCGGCCGCCGGCATCAAACTCGGCAAAACCTACCCTCACCCGATAGTCGATCACAGCGAAGCACGCGATGCCGCGCTGGCCGCCTTCCAATCGCTCAAGGTGGCGGCCAGCTAACTCTCGGGTTGGATGCCTGCCTCAGCTGGCCGGTGCGAAGGCGTAGCCGTCGCCATCCTTGGCAATGGTGCCCGCGGCCGGATAGGCAGGTCGGATCATCCATTGTCACGCATAAGTGAATGCGGATGCATGGATTGGCGGAAGGCAGTTGCGTTGCCTACAACGCCAAGGTGAGGTACCGCACCGTTTTGTTGCGCCCCGGAAGCTCGGCGCGGCCAACTTCGGCAAAGCCCAGCGTGGCGTGGAAGGCATCGGACGCCGGGTTGGGCGGCTGGCTGTTGATCTCGCAGCACAGGATCGAGTGTCCAGCGGCTTTGGCGGCGGCACACAGATCGGCGTAGAGCGCACGCGCTAACCCGCGGCCCTGCGCGTGGCCAGCGACAATGACGCGGTCGATGTAGACAAAGCGCGGATAGCGCTGATGGAACCAGGAGAAGTTGGGGTTGTCATAGGCGGCCGTCTGGTCGAGGGCGATCAATAGCGCGCCGGCCGGGCGGATGATGCGGGTGCGGAAGGATGTCGCAATGAGGGCGGCGAGTGCGTCTGCAGTCAGAAACGAGGTCTCGACGGCGTGGGCGTTGTTGAGGGCGAGCAACGCGGCCATGTCTTGGATCGCGGGAAGATCAAGATCGCAATGCATTCGGCGTCCTTTGCGGGCGCATGGTTGTGATTGAGGTGGAACCCAATCTGGATTAATTCGCGGCCGCGCGGCGCACATTAAGTAAGCGGAGTGAGTGGAACATTCCATCCAATCGGAAAAGTACAAACTGTCTTTGAACCAGTTGGCACCGCATAACGACCCATTGGGCAGACGAGCGACATTCTTTCAGGGAGACTGCACATGAAAACCGCCTCAGCCCGTACCTTCACCAGATTGGCACTCGCGGCCAGCGCCTGCGCCCTCGCCACAGCTCTTTCGTTCGGCACAGCCGGAGCCACCTCGAAAGGCAACGGCGCGTCCATTGACTCAAACTGCGAAGTGGTCAGCGCCGGCAACTATTATTGCACCATAGACGGCAAGGGATACTACTGCACCACCGGCACAAGCCCTGACAAGAACAAGGACTGCATGGCAGCGGCCAAGAAAGGCAAGCCCGGCCTCCCCACTATCCAGTCAATTCCGGGTGCGACCAAACTGAAAAAGGCCAACTAGCGTCCACTTTTGAATGTTCAATCCAATCGCTGCAACCCCGCTTCGGCTCGCCACCTGTACACAAAAGGCAGGCGGGAGCGCGGGAGCTACGATTGGGGGGTAGACGCCGGTTCTGCGCCAATGTCACTTCAGGAAGTCACCGATGATAAAACCTTCATCACCAAGCCGGGCTATGCTGGCTGCCGTCGCAATTGCCACCGCGATGACACTCCTGTTGGCTTCGGGCAGCGCAAAAGCGGTGCAGAACAACGGCGGTGGGAACGACATGGGCTCGGCCTGCAACTTCGTAGATGCGCACCGGTACTATTGCGTATTTGACAACGGCCAAAGCTACATCTGCACCACCAACTATCCTAAGGGGCCCGAAGAATGCACACCGGCGCTCAAGAAAAACACCAACCGCATTCCTAAAGGGAGCATCGGCCGGCCGCTGAAAGCCCATTGATCCATTTGGGGCGCGCGTTAGGGCGCCCGCCGTCTCCCGGACTTGAACCCCTGCACCTCATGGAGCCTTCCGATGACCACAAACTCTTCGCGCGAGCTCGGCCTGCTGGCTGCCACACTCAGCGCTGTCACCATCACCCTTGTCTTGGCCGCGGGCAGCGCCGGTGCCGCGCAGAATAACGGGGGTGGCGACGCCTCTGACACCGTTTGCGTATGGTCCAGTCCGCATGACTACTTTTGCAAAATTGATGGCCACTATTACCATTGTAAAACTGAAAATCCGGTAGGCACATATGGCTGCGTTCCAGACCGCCTCGTGACCACGAGACCCCAAGCCCATGGAAGCGCCGGCGCAACGCAAAAGGCGAAATAGCCAATCGTGCGCTTGGTTTGAGATTTCTGCACCCGTACCACCAATCCCTCAGCCGCTGGGTGGCACTTCTTCCGGTCCTTCGCTCGCCTCCTCGTCCATGCCTGACCCATCATCCGGAATGTGCTCGACCGCAACGACCTTCTCGCCCTCGGCGGTCTTGAACACCGTCACGCCTTGCGTGTTGCGGCCCGCAACACGGATCCCGCCAACCGGGCAGCGGATCAACTGGCCGCCGTCGGTTACGAGCATGATCTGGTCGGCCTCTTCGACCGGGAACGCGCCGATCAGGCGGCCGTTGCGGTCATTGACGATCATGCCGACGATGCCTTTGCCACCACGGTTCGTCACTCTGTACTCGTAGGACGAGGACCGCTTGCCAAAACCGCGCTCGGATATGGTGAGCACGAATTGTTCGGCGGCGCTCATTTCGGCATAGCGGGTTTCCGACAAGGACGCTTCACCCGCAACTTCTTCCGCATCCACCTCAGGCACCGCAACTTCGCCAGCCTCGGCCCCTGCAATCGCGCGGCGCTGCTTGATGTAAGCGGCGCGCTCCTGCGGGTCGGCGTTGAAATGGCGCAGAATGGTCATCGAGATCACCTTGTCGCCCTCGGCCAGCGCAATGCCGCGCACGCCGGTGGAGTCACGGCCCTTGAACACGCGCACGTCGGTCATCTCGAAGCGCATGGCCTGGCCCGCCGCCGACGTCAGCAGCACGTCGTCGCCTTGCGAGCAAATGGCGACGCCGATGATCTGGTCGCCCGCGTCGAGCTTCATGGCGATCTTGCCGTTCTGGCGCACTTCGACGAAATCGGAGAGCCGGTTACGCCGCACACCGCCCGATTCCGTCGAGAACATGATGTCGAGTTTTTCCCAAGAACTCTCATCCTCCGGTAACGGAAGAATGGATGTGACACGCTCGCCTTCGCTCAAGGGAAGGAGGTTGACCAGCGCCTTGCCGATGGCCGTCGGCGTAGACAATGGCAAGCGGTAGACCTTCATCTTGTAGGCCATGCCAAGCGAAGAGAAAAAGATGATCGGCGTATGCGTATTGGCTACGAACAGCCGCGTAACGAAATCCTCGTCGCGCGTGCCCATGCCCGAGCGTCCCTTGCCGCCGCGCCGCTGCGCCCGGTAGGTGGAGAGCGGCACACGCTTGATGTAGCCCTTGTGCGAGACCGTGACGACCATGTCCTCGCGCTGGATCAGGTCTTCGTCCTCGACGTCCGAGTCAAAGTCGAGGATTTCCGATTTACGCGGCGTGCCGAACTGGATTTTGATTTCCGTCAGTTCGCCCTTGATGATGTTGACGATGCGTTCGCGCGAGCCCAAAATATCAAGGAAATCCTGTATTTCGCCGCCGATCTTGCGCAGTTCGTCGCCGATTTCGTCGCGGCCAAGGGCCGTGAGCCGCGAGAGCGTCAGTGCGAGGATGGCCGACGCCTGCACCTCCGACAATTGATACGTACCCGCATCACTCACCCGATGCGCCGGATCGGCGATCAGTTCGATTAGCGGGATCATATCTTTCGCAGGCCAATCGCGCGCCATCAGGCCAACCTTGGCTTCGGCGGGACTGGCGGAGCGGCGGATCAGCGCAATCACTTCGTCGATGTTGGCGACGGCGATGGCGAGGCCGACCAACACATGCGCGCGATCCCGCGATTTGCGCAGAAGGAACTTGGTCCGGCGGCTGACGACTTCCTCGCGGAACGCCGTGAAGGCCTGGATCAGATCCTTCAGTGTGAGGACCTCCGGGCGGCCGCCATTCAGCGCGACGATGTTGGCACCGAACGAGGTTTGCAACTGCGAATAGCGCCAGAGCTGGTTGAGGACCACATCGGCAATCGCATCGCGCTTGAGCTCGATGACCACGCGCATCCCGTCGCGGTTGGTCTCGTCCCAGACGTCGGCGATGCCTTCGATCTTCTTCTCCTTCACCATCTCGCCGATTTTCTCGATCATCACCTTCTTATTCACCTGATAGGGAATCTCGGTGACGATGAGCGCTTCGCGGTCCTTGCGGATGGTTTCGGTATGGACTTTCGCACGCTGAACGATGGAGCCGCGGCCCTTGTGATACATGCCGCGGATGCCAGCGCGGCCGAGGATTTGCGATCCGGTCGGAAAATCCGGACCTGGAATGATCATCATCAGTTCATCAATGGTGATCTCAGGGTTGTCGAGATGCGCGATGCAGCCGTCGATGACCTCGGCGAGGTTGTGGGGCGGAATGTTGGTGGCCATGCCGACAGCGATGCCGCCGCCGCCGTTGACCAGCAGGTTCGGGAATTTTGCGGGGAGGACGGAGGGCTCCTTGGTGGAACCGTCATAGTTGTCCTTGAAGTCGATGGTATCCTTGTCGAGGTCATCGACCAGCGACGAGGCTATCTTCATCAGCCGGCATTCCGTGTACCGCATGGCGGCAGGCGGATCACCGTCGACGGAGCCGAAATTGCCCTGGCCGTCAACCAGCGGCACGCGCAGGGACCAATCCTGCGCCATGCGCACCAGCGACTCATAGATCGCAAGATCTCCATGCGGATGGTACGAACCCATCACATCGCCGACGACCTTGGCGCATTTCACGTATTTCTTGTTGTGGTCGAGCCCCAGCTCGCCCATCGCGTAAAGGATGCGGCGATGCACCGGCTTCATGCCGTCGCGCACATCGGGCAGCGCACGGCTGACGATCACGCTCATGGCGTAATCGAGATAGGACTTCTTCATCTCATCGACGATGAAGATAGGCTTTACCTCCGAGCCGCCGGGCGAACCGGGAGCGGCAGGGGTTGCAGGTCCTTTGGGTGGCTTGGCCAACAGGTTGGTCTTTCATCAAGAGCAGCGTCCGCCCATCCTCAACTTGAGGAGCCCGCATCCTGAGGAGGCCCTGCTTAGGGCCGTCTCGAAGGATGCGGGGTTGGGCACCCGCCATTCGCGCCGAATTTCGTGCCGCACCCAACATCCTTCGAGACGCGCCAAGAAACGACGCTCCTCGGGATGAGGTCCGGTGCAGGTTGAACCTACACAACGGCGCGTCGCGGGGCAACGATTCGCCCCCCCTTTAGAAACTCTATCCACATGGAAATTGGCCAGGCAATTCAGATGATTATGGGTCCGCGCCTAGGCTTTTGGCTCAAACTCCGGGAACCAGCGCTTCAGGCCCCGTTTTTTGTACGCCATCAAATTTGCGCGCTTTTCAACAGCGTCGCGGATCGGCGTGGTGATCATCGGGCACAGGATACCGCTGACAAACGCGAACGCCGTCGCATCGGACCCGCAGGGCGTATCGCCAAATAGGAACGGCTTATCGCCCAGAAAATCGCTGACTGCTTCGAGATCGTGGATGCACAGTGATTCAAGTTCAGGCCGCGTATGCAATCCAATCCCATGGGCTTTGATCCGGGCGCGCTGGCGGCGGCGGACCATGGCGATGACGAGCGGACGGATCAGTGCGGGCACCGCGTCGAAAAACCGGCGCGAGCCGCGATTGAAATTGTCGTCCACCAGCCAACGCGCATCGACCCCGCCCCAATAGGTGTGGTCCTCCAGCATCTTCTCAATGGCCCAACCCGTTGCTTTTTGCGCCAGCGTGAGGCCCCTATCGAAATCGATGCCATGGGCCTGTTCCAGATGCCATCGGATGAAGGTCGAATCAGCAATCATCTTGCCGTCATCGACCAGGTACGGCTGTTTGCCCTTTGGCGCCTTGCCAAAACCCTTGGTGTCGGCGGTGAACGGCAGGCCCGACATCTTCATCAGGGTCAATGCCTTGAGGCAGAACGGGCTCGGATCGGGCAGGCCCAGGCCGGGGCCGAACACATGCAGCGTGATCACGGCACTCTCTCCATTTCAGGTCGCGCAGGCGGCTGCAGCCTTATGGCCCGTAACGGCAGGTTCGGCTATTGTCCTTTGCGACTCGATGCTTACGGCCTTATCTGTAGTCACTCGACGTAACCCTGCAGGATAATGCCATGCGCCTTCGTGTTAGTGCCTTCATTGTGGCGGCCTTTGTCAGCGCGGCAGCGGCGGCCCAAGCCGTTGCCGGGGCCTGCAATGCCGACGATATTGCCAAGGCGGTCGACGGCGTCGGCGCACGGCTGCGCTCGTTCAATTCCGACATGATGGCGTCGCTCAACCCCAAGCTGAAGCAGTTGCAGGCCAAGCGAGGCTGGAGCGATGAGGAACTGGCCGTCAAGACCCAGGCGCTGCTTTCGGACGAGGAAATGACGGCCTATGACGCGGAGGCTTTCGAGCAGTTTTCGCGTATCGACACGCTGGGGTCGGCGGGCGAACAAGCGCCGGACTGCAAGCGTTTTGACGAGATTGAAGCGGCCGCCCAGCAACTTCTGGGAACCATGCGAGCCAAGGCAGAGCATCTGGGCGCCAAGGTGTCTGCGGCGATGGAGCCGGACAAGAAGGTGGCCGTCCTGCCACCGAAGTCGGCGGTGACGGTGCCGGTCAAACCTAAAGCCAAGGCCAAGCCAGATTGGACCACATCGGTCCAGGCCGACCCAGACTTTGACGCCAAACGGCAGGCCAGCCTGGAGGCCTTCAAGCTACCCGCAAGTCTAGCGCCAGCCGCCGAAGTGACTTACAGCATCGATGAGATTAAGGCGACCAGCTCGGGGTTCTTCGGCACTATCACGTCGAATCTGGCCAGCGTCATCGCGTTTGCGTTCGAAAAGGCGGGGCAGCCGAATGGCTATATCCTCGGCCAGGAGGCGGGCGGCGCTTTTCTGGCGGGTGTGCGCTATGGCGACGGCAAGTTGTTCATGAAGGACGGCAGCGTCACCCAGATCTATTGGCGCGGCCCGTCGATCGGCGCGGACCTCGGCGCGTCGCAATCGCGCACCATGTTCCTGGTCTATCACCTCAAATCGAAGGCGGACGCCTTCAAGCTCGTTTCTGGCATCGACGGCTCAGCCTTTGTCATTGGCGGCGTCGGCATCACGTTTCTCTCGGACGGCGTGACGGTGTATGCGCCGATCCGCTCGGGGCCGGGCTTGCGGCTGGGGGTCAACGCGGGCTATCTCAAATTGACGAGAGAGCGCAACTGGGTGCCGTTCTGAGGCCCCCCCCCGCGATTTGACACGAGTTTGTTTTGACCCAAACCACCGAACAGCCGTTCGCGGCCGCCCCAACGGACACGACGCCCACTGGGCCACGCCAGGCTGCGACTATTTTCATTCTGATCACGGTCGCGCTCGATATGCTGGCGCTGGGTGCAATTATTCCGGTGTTGCCAGGGCTCATCAAATCGTTCCTCAACAATGACACAGCCAGCGCATCCCGCATCTATGGGCTGTTCGGCACCACCTGGGCGCTGATGCAGTTTTTGTTCATGCCTGTCCTCGGCTCGCTGTCGGACCGGTTCGGGCGGCGGCCGATCGTGCTGCTGTCGAATTTGGGGCTTGGGCTCGACTATATTTTGATGGCCCTGGCGCCGAACCTTTCGGTGCTGTTTATTGGCCGCGTGATCTCTGGCATCACGGCGGCGAGTTTCTCTGTCGCCTCGGCCTATGTCGCCGACGTCACGCCGCCCGCCAAACGCGCAGCGGCTTTCGGCATGGTTGGCGCAGCGTTCGGCGTTGGCTTCATGTTCGGCCCGGCGATTGGCGGACTCTTGGGCGAATTGGGACCCCGGGTGCCGTTCTGGGTGGCGGCGGCCTTCAGCCTGATGAATTTCGTTTATGGCTACTTCGTACTGCCCGAGAGCCTTGCCCCCTCCAACCGCACGCCAGCCCTCAAACTGCGCAGCGCCAATCCGGTGGGGGCGCTGAAGTTCCTCACGACCGTGCCTGGTCTGCTGCCCCTGTCTTTCGTGAATTTCTTGAGCTTCCTTGCCCATGAAGTGCTGCCAAGCACCACCGTTCTGTATACGACCTTCCGCTATGGCCTCAGCCCTGGCGCGGTCGGCCTGTTCCTGTTTGCCGTCGGCGCAGCCAGTTTCCTCGTCCAGGCCGTGCTGATCAAGCCGCTGGTGACGGCATTTGGCGAGGAGCGATTGCTGATCGGCGGGCTGCTGTCAGGCGCGGCTGGATTTGCGATGTACGGATTAGCGCCCGACAAGTGGTGGTTTCTCATCGGCATTCCGCTGGTGGCGCTTTGGGGTACGGCGGGCGCAGCCGTGCAGGCGCTGATGACGCGCAAGGTGGGGCCGACGCAGCAGGGCCAGTTGCAAGGGTCGCTGGCAAGCCTGCGCGGCGTCTCAGGGCTCATCGGGCCAGGCCTGTTCACACTCACCTTCGCCCAGTTCATCGGCGACTGGTCGTTCGCAGGCCTGCCAGGCGCACCATTTCTCTTGGCCGCGGCACTGTTGGGGTTCGGGGCCATGCTGGCAGCGGGAAACCTGCGTAGGGTGGGCTGAGCCGTCGCGAAGCCCACCGCAACACTCGTCGCAATCGCTGGGCTTCGCAAAAGCTCAGCGCTACCCTACGCTTGCCAGACCACCGGAAACCAATCCTCGGGCATCGGTGCTCCGTGTGCCGCCTTCAATCCCATTTCTGGATAGGGCGGCGAGACCGAATGCGAGCGCACCGCGTAACGCGCATCATCGCCCACGAACCGGAAGCTGATCGCCCGGCGGCGATTGCCCGAGGTGTTCGGCGGGGCGTTGTGCAGCGTCTTGTAGTTGAAGGCGATGGCGTCGCCCGGCTGCAAAGCCCAGAACCGCAGCCGCGCTTTCTCCTTCTCCTCGTCCACCCCATCGAACGGCTCATACTGTGAGGTATCGCCCTCCAGCGCCGCATTGGTCTTAAAGCGCTTCGGCACGTAGAATTTGCCGCTCGCATGACTGCCAGCGAGGAATTTTGGGCACACCTCAGCGACTACCGGATCGAGCGGCACCCACAGACTGACCGTCTGATTGCCATCGACGCTGTAATAGGGCTGGTCCTGATGCCACGGCGTCGGCGTGCCGTTGCCCGGTTCCTTCACCAGCACATGCTCGTGGAACAGCTGCGCGCGCTTGCTGCCCATCAGTTCACCGGCCATGGCGCCAAGCGGCCCTTTGTCGGCCACATCGCGGAACACTCTTATGCGCGGGAAGTTGCAGTAATCACCGAAATAAGCCGACGAGCCTTCGGCATGGTTCTTACCGTACGGCCCCGGATGAGCGAGGTTCTCTGCGACGCCTTCGGCGAGCCGCGCGACCCAATCGGCGGGCAACACACCGCGCAGGCAGACGACGCCCTCCTTGCGGAAGGTAGCGATGTCGGCGGCGGCGATGAGGGGTTGGGCTTGGCTGGTCATGGAGCGGAATCCAGAGGGGGCGATCGATGACCTCAATACTGGCGTGAATTCAGCACTGGGACAAGCCCCGCCTTGGCCCCGCCTTGGCCCCGTCCCTATGTCCTGCAGCCGTCCCATCCGCCAAGGTTGGGGCTTTGTAACTTGTTGCGCAGCGGTCGCGCGTTCATGTTGCGGCACGCGCGGGATGGGCCTGCTGCAAATCTGGAGGGCCGCATGTCATTGGCGATACGCGCCACGACGGCCATTGCCGCTTGTGCATTGGCTGCCCTTACACTGGGTGTGTCGCCAGCGGAGGCCTTGAGCCTGCCCAAGGTCGAGGATCCGGCAACGCTGAAAGAATGCAGCACCTGTCATATGGTGTACCAGCCGCAATTGCTGCCGCAGCGCTCCTGGGACGCCATGCTATCGCATCTTGCAGATCACTTCGGCGAAAATGCCAAACTTGATGACGCGATGCGCATCGATATCTTGAGCTATCTACTTGCCAATGCGGCTGATGCGCCCGACACGAAAGGCAAATCCGGCGTGCTGCGCGGCATTGCCGCCGACAGTGTTCCTGACCGCATCACATCGCTGCCCTGGTGGAAAGGCCGCCACGACGAGGTTAATCTGAGCAATCTAAAATCAACCAAGGTCAAGACCGCCTCCAATTGCATCGGTTGTCATACGACGGCTGACAAGGGCGAATATCACGAATAGCTGAGCTTTGCGGGCGAGGCTGCGGCGTCAGGGGTTTGAACAGGATCGCCGCAGCCTCCTTTTTTTCTGCCCCCGTCGGTGCTAAAGACCGGCATGAACATCCACATCGCGAAAACTGAAGGAGACCGGATCATGGCATCACGGTTGCGCGCGCTCGATTCGGCGCTGGCCCTCACCTTTGATGACGTCCTGTTGCGGCCCGGCGCTTCCAGCGTGCTGCCGGGCGAGGTCGATACGCGCACCCGGGTGACGCGGGACATCACGCTCAACATCCCGATCATGTCGTCGGCGATGGATACGGTCACCGAGGCGCGGCTGGCCATCGCGATGGCGCAGGCGGGCGGCATGGGCGTTATCCACCGCAATCTGTCGCCAGAGGAGCAGGCGGCGCAGGTGGCGCAAGTGAAGAAGTTTGAGAGCGGCATGGTGGTCAATCCGGTCACCATCGCGCCCAATGCCACGCTCGCCGACGCGCTGGCACTGATGGCGGAATTCCACATCTCAGGCATCCCCGTGGTCGAGCCTAGTAAGAGCGGCAAGCGGCACGGCAAGCTGATGGGCATCGTCACCAACCGCGATGTGCGCTTTGCCACCGACCTGACTCAGCCGGTCTCTGAACTCATGACGCGCAAGCTGATCACGGTCAGCGAAGGCGTCGGCGCGGACGAGGCCAAGCGGCTTTTGCATCAGCACCGGATCGAGAAGCTGCTGGTGGTCGATGGCGAAAACCGGTGCGTCGGGCTGATCACGGTCAAGGACATCGAGAAGGCCAAGGCGCATCCACATGCGGTGAAAGACGCACACGGACGGCTGCGGGTGGCCGCAGCGACGACTGTCGGCGACGAGGGTTTTGCGCGCTCGGAGCGCCTCATCGATGCGGGCGTCGATTTGTTGGTCATTGACACCGCACACGGACATTCGTCGCGCGTGCTGGCGGCGGTGGAGCGCGTGCGCCGCATGACCAACCGGGTGCAAGTGATCGCCGGCAACGTGGCGACGGGCGATGGCACCAAGGCGCTGATCGATGCGGGCGCGGACGCTGTGAAGATTGGCATCGGGCCAGGATCGATCTGTACCACCCGCATCGTCGCGGGCGTTGGCGTGCCGCAGTTGACCGCCATCATGGAAGCGGCCGAAGCGGCCGAGAAGCAGGGTATTCCGGTGATTGCCGATGGCGGCATCAAGGTGTCGGGCGACCTCGCCAAGGCGATTGCAGCCGGGGCCAGCTGCGCCATGATCGGCTCACTTCTGGCGGGCACAGACGAAAGTCCCGGTGAGGTGTTCCTCTATCAGGGCCGGTCTTACAAGGCCTATCGCGGCATGGGGTCCGTCGGTGCCATGGCGCGGGGCTCGGCCGACCGGTACTTTCAGCAAGACGTCAAGGACAGCCTGAAACTGGTGCCCGAAGGCATCGAGGGCCAGGTGCCCTACAAGGGTCCGGCTGGAAGTGTGCTGCATCAGCTCGTGGGCGGCCTCCGGGCAGCCATGGGCTACACCGGCGGCGCCACCATCGAGGAATTCCAGCGCAAGGCTGACTTCATTCGCATCTCCGCCGCCTCCTTGCGCGAAAGCCACGCCCACGACGTGACTATCACCCGCGAAAGCCCGAATTATCCCGGTGGCAGCTGAGGCGCTGGCGGCAGCCGCGATTGTGACTTTTCGCCTAGCGCAACCCGTCCTCGCCTTTGATCTCCGAAGCCTTGAGCCCGCCGACGCGGGGCAGCGGCCGGCCGCCAGTCGTTACGGCGACGGCGACCATGATCTCGTTGGCGCGGGGGGCGTCGTTGATGCGCACTTCCATGCCGTCGAAGTGGCTGCGCACGAAGGCCGCGTCCTTGTGGCCGAGCGGAATGTCGAGCACGACGCCCAGGCCGCCGCGTTTCTTCGATGAGGGAATGAGCGCCGCGCCCGTGCCCAAGACTTTGCGAACGGGTGCGCCGAGTTTGGGATGCAGGATGGCGGCGGCGTGTTCCAGTTCGCCATTTTCGCCAACGGCGGCGGCCTTGCCGTAGCTTTCGATGGACGCGCCAGTTACGCCTAAGGCGGCGACCGCACGTGTCGCGAGGAGTTCGCCAAGCTCTTCACCAATATCAATCAACACTGTGAGGTCTTCCCGGTACGTCCCAGCGAACGGGTTTTCGATCACCGCAACGGCGGCGGCGCGTCGCACGGGGGGGCAAACCGGTTGGCCTTGCTCCGTCATCGTCTCATCAACAAAGATAGCGATCTTGCGGATTTTGGCGGTCATCGGAGGCCGTCCTCTCCTTTAATGTCTTTGGCGGCGAGGCCACCGGCGCGGTTGTGCACACGCGCACCCAAAGTCATGACCAGCGCCAGCACCATCTCGTTGGCACGCGGGGCATCGGGCACGCCCACTTCGATGGCATCGAAATGGCTGCGCACGTAGGAAGCGCTGATGTGGGTGACGGGCACGTCGAGCCGCGCGCCGGGGCCGCCGACTTTTTTGGTGGAGGGCACGATCGCCTTGGCGCCGCCCAGCAAGTCGCGCATGGCGTAACCGCCCGGTGCGTGCCAAAGCGCGGCGTGCTCACTTTCGCCCGCCTGACCAACAATCGCACCTTTGCCATAACCCTCAATGACCTTGGCATCGCCGCCAAGGGCCTCAACGAGTTTGCGCGCCATCACGAGGCCGAGCGGTTTCAGATCCGCCATGAAGGGCTGGATATCCGCGTGGTATCGCCCCGCATACGGATTTTCGATCACAGCCAGCACCGCGCCGCGCCGGTGGGGCTTGGCGGCAGGTGGACCGCCCTCGTGGAAGATGTCCTCGGTGATGATCAGGAATTTGCGGATTTTGACCTCAGGCATGGGTGAGTGTTCCGGACTGTTCAAAGACCTTGGCGGTCACGGTGCGCGTCTGGCCTGCCAGATGCAAGGCACAGGCGGTAATCAGGCGGCGGCCGACAAACTGTTTTGCACGGGCGGCACCAACGTCGAGCGCTTTGCCGATGTCCTGCTGGCTCAACGGGCCAACATGGGTCGTGACAAGGCGCGCGCCCAAATCGCTGTCGAGTTGGAGATCATCGGCACGCGCGCGCTCGATGGCAGGATGGCCAGTGAGATCGACGGCGTTGGCGATCAATGTGGCCGCAGCGTCGGCAAGGCTGGCTGACGGAGCCAGCACGGTGACCGCATCAGCGATGCCGAGCGAGAAGCTGCGACCACGCCAGCCGCTGGTGGCGATACCGCGCACGAGGTCGCTGGCAGCAACAGTGGCCGTGGCAAACAGCGTGGGCTGGTCCGGGCGGTCCATCAGCCCGGCCCGATAGTGCTCGCCGGGCGCGAGGTGGAAGGCGATATCGCCTCCATTGTTGACCATGGCGCGGACGAGCGGTGCCGCCCTCACCATCGCCTCCAGGATTTCCTCCGCAACCGAGCCCGCGACGGCGGCCATCGGCGTGATGAAGTGATCGGCCGCAAACTGGGACGTTGCGCGCCACATGCGTTTGGCCACAGCACCATGGGGAAGCTCACTCACCGGCTGGCGCAACAGTGTAAGTTCCGTACACATTTCATCTAGCACCGTCGCGAACCGCGCAATGGCGGCCTCTTGCGACCGCTGCACATCTTCACGGCGGCCATCGCAGGCGATGACGAGATCAACCGGCCCATCGTTCAGATGCAGCCTGCCGCCGGCCAGCCGTGCCAACTGCATCCTGCTCATGCGGCTGCAACCCGCTTTTTGCCCAGCTCTTTTTCGACGTCCGCCAGCTTGCGCACATGCTGCATATGGCCGCCAAGCGCCGCGTAGTCGTCCTTGGTCATCGTGAATTCAATCGGCCCGACCAGCGCGGGCGTCGGGACCGAGCCAAAGGCGTTCTCCGGCAGCGTCGTGACATCGACCATGAAGGTGATGCCGCCGCCGGGCCACACATAGCACGGCGCGCCGCCTGCGGTGACGCGGGTCAGCGCTTCCTTGACTGACTTGGTGAGCCGCACCGGATTTTCGGTGACGCCTGACCGCAGCGAGCCCCCTGCCCCAGCCATGAAAATGACTGTAGAGAGCGCGGGCTCGCAGTTCTCCTTGATTCGCTCGACGGAGAGTTTTAGCGCAGGTGGCAGGTCCTTCTCCGCGGGTACCAAATTCTCATCGAGTTCGAAATAGGCGTGGTGTTCGCCGGTGGTCGACACCATCAGCAGGCGGAGGCCATTCCACGCTCCCTTGGCATCGAAAGGTTTGAGGATCGCAAGCGGATCGGTGAGGTCCGTGCCGCCCCAGCCGGTGCCAGGCTGAGCGACCTTGAAATAGCGGCCCGGTGTCGAGCGGTGGCCCTTCATCTTGATGCCGGTTTCAGGCACACCGAGGAACTTACCGGCCTGATGCTCGGATAGAACCCCGGTGATATGGTCATCAACTACCACCACTTCATCAACCAGCCCCTGCCACTGCTTAGCGAACATGCCGATGGTGGCCGAGCCGCAGCCGACGCGCATACGTTCTTCCAACTGGCCATTGATGATGGGAGCCTTGCCCGCCTCAATAATGACGGTGACGCCGCCATCGACGGTAACCTCCACTGGCTTGCGATTGCTCAACGCCAGCAGACTTTCGCAGGTGACGCGGCCCTCCTTCTTCGAACCGCCCGTCAAATGGCGCACACCTCCTAACGAGAGCATCTGCGAACCATACTCAGCTGTCGTCACATGCCCAATCTGCTCACCATTGACACGCACGGCAGCGGTCTCGGCACCCAGATGCCGGTCCGTGTCGAGCTTCACCTTGACGCCGCAATAGCTGAAAATCCCCTCGGTCACGACCGTAATCATGTCGATGCCCGACACTTCCGATGCCACGATAAACGGCGCTGGCTTGTAGTCGGGATAGGTCGTCCCCGCCCCAATCGCGGTGACGAAGGTTTGCGGACCTTCGACGATGCGGCCATCCCAATCGCGCGACCGGCCCATGAACGGCACCAGCTCACCACCACCCATCAGTGTACGGTCCAGCAGCACATGCGGATCGACGCGGGTGAGCACGCCGCCCCGGTTGGCGTAGCGGTCGCAAGCCCCCAGCATCCCCTCGCGGATGTAGCAGAGGACCGGACAGGCATCGCAACGGATCTTATCGGGCTGGCCGGTCATCGTGTGTACGTCTACTTGTTTGAATCGAAGCATATGATGGGCGGGAATGCCTCTCCGAGTCCCGTTCCACAATCCACGCGCGCAGCCGGTCGGGTGTGGCGGGTGCGCGGGTGACGCGGACCCCGGTGGCATGGTGGATGGCGTTGAAAATGGCGGGCGCTGTGGGAATGAGCGCTTGCTCGCCGACGCCCTTGGCGCCGAACGGCCCCACCGATGAGGCGCATTCGACCAAGATGGATGTGATGGGCGGCACGTCGCCGATCGTCGGAATGAGATAATCGTGCAGGTTCTCGCCGCGCCCGGGCAAAAACTCCTCCATCAGCGCCATGCCGATGCCCTGCGCGACGCCGCCCTCGATCTGGCCTTCGAGCAGCGTGGGGTTGATGGCCCGGCCGACGTCATGGGCGGCTGTGATGCGTAGTACCCGGACAGTACCGAGGCGCGTGTCGACTTCAACTTCGGCGAGATGGGCGCCGTAGCCGTACACAGCATAGGGAGAGCCTTGGCCGTCAGCGTCGAGGCGTGAGGCCGGCGGATCGAAAGTTGCTTCTGCACGTAGAAGATAGCCGAGGCTATCCGTCTCCAGCGCGTTCAGGGCAATCGACCGGACAACCGATGGCTCGTTGACAACGATTTGGCCACCAATAATGTCGAGACGGGCATCGGGTCCGGCATTGGCCAACCGCAGGATGTCTGCCCTCAACGTCAGACCCGCGCGTTCGGCAGCTTTGCCCGAGACGAAGGTCTGGCGCGAGGCTGAGGACTTGCCAGCGTCGGGTGACAAATCGGTATCGGCTGAAACGAGATCAATCAGGGCAAGCGGCAGCCCGAGTGCATCGGCAGCGATCTGGGCAATCACTGTGTTGGAGCCCTGGCCGATATCCACCGCGCCCTGATGCAGCGCAATGCGTCCGTCCGGCTTAAGGCCGATACGGATCGTCGACGGATTGGGCAGGGCGGTGTTCCCGCAGCCGTAGAACATGCCTGCGACCCCGGCGCCGCGTTTGAACCGTGCACTGCCTGCGTTGAATGCCTCGGCTTCGCGCCGGGCTTCACACCAGCGCGGCCGCAGCGCATCAAGGCACTCTTTGTACCCTACACCATCGCCCATCACCTGGCCAGTCACTGTGGGCGTTGTGTTGGTCAGGGCATTGAGGATGCGGAATTCAAGCGGGTCGAAGTCGAGCTTGAGGGCCAGCGCGTCCAAGAGCTGCTCTTGCGCGATCACGGTCTGCGGCACGCCAAATCCGCGAAACGCGCCAGCGGGGACACAATGGGTCAGAACCGCACGGCTCGTCGCCAGGTAATGCGGGACGGCATAGGGACCCGAGGCATGGACAGGCACCCGGTTCGCCACCGTCGGTCCCCAGGAGGCGTACGCGCCGGTATTGAAATCACCCTGAAAATCCATCGCGACAAGGCAGCCGTCACGGTTCGCGCCCATTCGCGAGATCATTCGCGCCGGATGGCGCTTGGTGGTGGCGGCAATCGATTCGGGCCGCGTATAGACCATGGCTGCGGGCCTGCCGGTGAGCCAGGCAGCCAATGCCACGAAAGGCTGCACGGACAGATCGAGCTTGGAGCCAAAACCGCCGCCACAGGCGGACGGAATGATCCGGACGCATTCGGGGACCAAGCCGAGAATGGCGGCCGTGTCGTCGCGGTCCATGTAAGGTGCCTGCGTGGACGCGGTGATCTCGATGCGGTCGCCCACGCGGCGCGCCCAGCCCGCTTCCGGCTCAATGTAGGCGTGCTCGACAAAACCGGTTTCGAAGGTGCCACTGACAACGGCATCGCAGGCGGCAAGTGCCGCTTCCGGATCACCCTTGGCGACACGGCCCCGGATCAACACGTTGCCAGGGCGGTTGCCGTGCACGAGCGGCGCATCGTCCGCTAGAGCCTGATCGAGGGACAGCAGTGGTGGAAGTTCCGTCCAACTTACAGGAAAGCTGTTGGCGGCCAGGGCGTCGATGGCGCCACGTTCACCCACCACGGCGGCCACGGCCTCACCCTTGAAGCGGGTAATCCTTTCGGCAAACACGGGCTGATCGGCAAAGGCGGGGATGACGCCAAAGAGATTGCGGCCGGGGATAACGGCAGCGGTCAGGACGCGGATGAGGCCGGGATTGGCGGCGAGGAAGGCATCCGAATCGCCAATCTCGAACGCCGCATGATGATAAGGCGACCGGATGGCGCGGACGTAAAGTGCATCAGCCGGGATGGCGTCGGCGCCGAACGCTTCTTCGCCAGTCACTTTCGATAAGCCATCCAGCCGGTTGATGCGTGCACCGACGGCTGAGCCTTGTGCTGCCTCAACGGGCATGGTTTCGACACCGGCCCCAGTATCTTTAACGGCGGCGATGATCTTGCGATAGCCGGTACAGCGGCAGAGTACGCCACCGAGCGCGGCCTCGATCTCGCCATCGCTGGCGGCCGGATTGGTTTCCAGCAGCGCGGCGGCGGCCATCAGCATTCCGGGCGTGCAGATGCCGCATTGCACCGCGCCGCGGGCCAGAAACGCACGCTGCAAGGCACCCCCGAAGCGTGTATGCGCGGCGATCCCTTCCACCGTCACCACATGGCAACCCTCGACCTGCGCCAACGGCACCATACAGGCGCAAGCCGTGGCGCCATCGACCCATACGGTGCAGGCGCCGCAATCGCCCGCGTCGCAGCCCACTTTTGTGCCGGTGCGCCCTAGTTTATTACGCAGCACGGAACTCAGCCGGCTGGCGGGGGCAGCATCGGCCGAGACTATCAAGCCGTTGAGATGGAAGGTGACTGGAGCGTTCACGTCTCAACCTTCCGCAGCCTGATCGAGGGCGTCAGCCACCAATTGCCAAGCGGCCTCTAGGCGATAGCGGGCAGTCGCGCGGGCGTCATCGATCGGTTGCAGGACGGAGAAATGCTCAGGCCGCAGAACTGTCGACGGCGCTTGCCCCTTCGGCAACCTGGCAAGGTCGCGCTCCAGCAGGCCCAGCCGCTGCGCCTTTGCCGAAGCCGAACCAACGGCAACGCACGCTTCGATGATGGCACCGCCCCGATCCCTGTGAATAAGTGCGGCAGCCATCACAATGGAAATCACCAGATATTTTCGTGCGCCAAGTTTGACAAAGGCTGTTCGGGTCTCGGCACCCATCCCAGGCACGATCACGGACGAGAGAACCTCGCCTGGACGCAACATTGTTTTGCGGTAGCCCGTGATGAAATCGGCCAGCCGCATCCGCCGGACTCCACCGGCCGACGCCAGTTCCACCTCGGCATCGAGCACCAGCAGCGGCGGCACGCCATCGGCGGCGGGCGAGGCATTGCACAGATTGCCCGCGATGGTGCCCCGGTTCTGCACCTGGATCGACCCAACCTGGCGGGCCGCAGCTTGCAAAGCGCGGAACGCGGGTGGCAAACTAGCCGCCGCAATCTCCGTCCACGTCACAGCGCCGCCGATCCGCACGGTACCCGCCGAAACGTCAATGCCGCGCATTTCGGCCACCGCCGACACATCGACCAGCCGGGCCGGCATGGGTCTGCCAACATGGGCCGGATAGAGATCGGTGCCGCCAGCCAGCACGCTGGCCTCAGCGCCGGACAACGCCGCCACGGCTACGGCCAAACTGCGCGCGCGCACATAGTCCTGGCGGTGCTGGGCTTGCGAATGGGGTTCGAACACCATTAGGGTTCTGCTCATGCTAGACTGGCAAAACGAGCATGTTTCCATACTTGTTGTTTGCATACAAATGACAAATTTGTCCGTTTAGAGCAAAAATTATCGCCGCTGCCGGGCCACAAAGGTCGCTATGGACGGGTCCAAACCAACTGGAAACCAGAACAAGCGGGGCGGCACCAAGGCCAGCCTTGAGGGCTACCGGCTTGAGGACCAGGTTGGGTTCGTGATCCGCAAGGCCAGCCAACGCCACACAGCCATTTTCATGAAGCAGATGATCGAGCAACTGACTCCGAACCAGTGGGCTGCACTGTTGAAAATCGCCGAACTGGGATCTGTCTCGCAAAATCAGCTCGGCCGGGACACCGCTATGGATGTCGCCACCATTAAAGGTGTCGTTGACCGTCTGATCAAGCGCGATTTCGTGACCACCAACTCCGACCCGTCAGACAGCCGCCGCAACCTCATCGGGCTGACGCCAAGGGGTGCGGAGTTCGTCAAGGCCGGACGGCCCATCGCCGCCAGTATCACCGGGGAGACCTTGAAGGGGCTCTCGGCCGCTGAGCAGCATACGCTGCTGGAGCTGCTTCGGAAAATCGCATGAGGCGCCCCGCGCCCGGTTGTTGCCGGACGCGGGGGCACATCCAATGCACCTAGTGCAGCAGCAGATCGGCTAGCGACGCGCCGTGCACGCCGGTCAACTCGACGGCATCGTGGAACTCGCCGCCTGCCCGGACTTGCACCATCGTACCGTCGGCGTTGTCGGCGAGATGAACGACCTGATCGTAGCCGGGATGCTTGAACCCCTGGCCCTTCAGGAAGTCGCTCAGATCTAGGTGATCGGTGCCGACCTTGAAGTCGGTGACGGTGTCAGCCTTGCCAGCTTCCAGAACGAACTTCTTCATCCAATCATAGACGTTGGCGCCGCCGCCGCCCGTCATCGTGCTGTCGCCGCCTTCGCTGTGGAAACGGTCATTGCCCGCACCGCCGATATAGGTGACCGGGTGATGCGAGGTATCGAAATAGCTGTCTCCGTTGCCGCCGATGATCGTCTCAAAGCCGCTGATCTTATCGGTGAACTGTTGGCCGGTGACGGCATCCGTGAACTTGACGAAATGCGAACCCTGATCGACATCGAACTTGCCCGACAGCTTGGACAAATCGAGCACGTCGTTGCCCTTGCCGCCGTTCAGCTCCTGGTTGCCTAGGCCAGCCACAATTGTGTCATCGCCCGAGCCGCCCATGACAGTATCGTTGCCTGGGCCGCCGTCGAGCTTGTCATTGCCAGCGCCGCCCGAGAGCTTGTCGTCGCCGGTGCCACCAAGGAGGGTGTCGTTGCCGGTGCCGCCATAGAGCGCGTCGTTGCCCGAGCCGCCCCATTCGTAGTCGCTGCCGCCCTTGCCATAGATGGTGTCGTTGCCGGCGTTGCCCATCAGAATGTCGTTGCCGCTGCCTGCATTGATGGTGACGTCGCCGTATTTCATGGTCCAGCTGGTGAGATCGATAATTTGACCTCCATCGCCGCCATTGATGACGTCGATGCCAGCGAGGCGCGCGCCGCCCGTCCACGGATTGCCATCGGGCCCAGCGCTGATGCTGTCTTCAAGGAACAAAGCCTTGTGGCCAGCGCCGAGGCTGAGCGTGTGGGTGTTGGGATCGGTGTTGAGATAGTTGGCTATGGTCTGCTCATAGCCAACCAGGGTGAATTGCGTGCCGGGACCCGCTGAGCCCGGATCGCCCGCGTTGACGTCGATCGAGTTCTGCCAGGTGCCGTGTGATAGAAAGTGAAGTTTTGCTTCAGCCATGAGCCGTCTCCCGAAGTAAGGCCAGGCACAAACAGCGCCAGCCGACAAGCATTCCGAACGGCAATCTTGCCGCAAAGAGATTATGGGAGCTTCAAGGTCCTGCGCACATTTTCTGTCAATTTTTCGGCTAAGTGTCCGTAACGGCTCGCAAAAGCCGGTCATCGCCATCGAGGGCGTCCCGGCGGGGTTCGGTCGTTTCCAGGTGCTCGACGATGTATCGTTCAAGATCCATCGAATTCATATTCTGTGATGAGCCTACTTTGGCGCTTGACCAGATCGTGCTGGTGGTGCTGCACCGGGGGTTCGTGGTCGAGTGCGGCCCCAATTGGCTGTTCAGAAGTCTGTGCAACGCCAGTTGTCAGCGGTACCTTGATCGGCTAGGCACCCTGCCAGAAACTCGTGAGGAGGAACGCATGTCGGACACCCCGGTCGTCGCGCAAAAGGGTCCCTACCAAGTGCAGTTGGAAGCGGGCAAGGAATACTGGTGGTGCCGTTGTGGCAAGTCCGCCCGTCAGCCATTCTGTGATGGCTCGCATAAGGGCGGCAGCTTCACTCCGTTGGCCTTCACCGCCGACCAGACGGCCACTGTCAATCTGTGCGGCTGCAAAGCCACGGATGACGCACCTTATTGCGATGGCAGTCATAACGTCATCTAAGCCGCTCGACTGCCACTTTGGGGCGTTCGAGGCGCCTGATGGCGATTACTATTCCCGCATTGGCCAGCATCAGAGCATCACGGTCTATGGCGGGCGGGCTGATCGCCAACGAGGTGTTGCGCAGCTCATAACGACCCATTGTGCCCCCGATGCGGGGCTGCTATGACCTGAGTGCAAGTCTCCGGTGCCCGTGCGCACAAAGAGTGGCTGCAACGGGGAGGAAAGCCTGCGGCATGGCGTATTTTGTTCAGCAGTTGATCAACGGCATCACCCTCGGTGCCATCTACGGTCTCATCGCCATCGGCTACACGATGGTTTACGGCATCATCGGCATGGTCAACTTCGCGCATGGCGAAGTGTTTATGATCGGCTCGTTCGTCTCGCTGATTTTCATTCTGCTGCTGGGCGTGACGGGCGCGTCGAGCACCATTGCCATCGTCCTGATACTCGTACTCGTGCTTGCCATCGCCATGACGGTGACCGCTGTCTGGGGCTGGACGGTGGAGCGGCTGGCCTACCGGCCGTTGCGCGGGTCGTTCCGGCTGGCGCCATTGATCAGCGCCATCGGTATGTCGCTGTTTCTTCAAAACTTGGTGCAGGTGGCCCAAGGCGCGCGCAGCAAGCCGTTGGCTAATATCATCCAGGGGTCCTACACGATTATGGAGGAGGACGGCTTTACGACGCAGCTGTCCAACATCCGTATTGTCATCATTCTGGTGACCGTGACGCTGATGGCGGTGTTCACCTATCTGATCGCGAGAACCCCACTGGGACGCGCGCAACGGGCCTGCGAGCAAGATGCAAAAATGGCGTCGCTGCTCGGCGTCAACGTTGACCAGACGATTTCGCTGACCTTCGTCATGGGCGCAATGCTGGCAGCCGTCGGCGGCATGATGTTCCTGCTTTATTATGGCTCGATCGACTTCTACATCGGGTTTAACGCCGGCATCAAAGCCTTCACGGCGGCGGTGCTGGGCGGCATCGGCTCGCTGCCGGGGGCGATCCTGGGCGGCCTATTCATCGGCCTCGTCGAAGCGCTGTGGTCAGGCTACTTCACCGTCGAATTCAAGGATGTGGCGGCCTATTCGATCCTCGCGCTTGTTCTCATTTTCATGCCATCTGGCCTGCTCGGCCGTCCCCAAGTCGAGAAGGTCTGAGCCATGACAGACATAACGCGGGCATCAGTGACGCCAGCGGCCGCCCGTGTGCCGGTGAGCCGCGAACTAGATGCGCTCAAACAGGCACTGCTGTGGGCCGGCATCACGGTCGTGCTGTGCGTGCCAATGCTGACACTGGTGACGGCCGAAGACTTCGCAAGGCTGAAACTGATCCAGAACTGGTGGGTGCTCGGCGCCGTCCCCGTCGTATTCGCATTGCGCTTTCTGTCAGCCTATTTTAGCGGCTCCGACAGCGCGGGCGACGTCAGCGAGCAGGTGCAGTGGTATGCGCACCGCGCCTTCGTCGCGCTGGCGGCTTGGTTCCTGTTGGGACTGATCTTGCGGATTGGCCTCGCCTATACGGCCGGCAACGAAGCCCTGATCCAACTCATCAATTATGCGGTTTTGGCGCTGGCGGCAGTGACGTTCGTGGTCTTTGTTTCTGGCGAAAGCGGCGAAACGCTCTACGCAACAGTCTCAAAACATCTCACCGCTGCCTATGGCCTCGGGATGCTGGTTGTTGGTGCGCTGCTGCCGTTCATGCCGTTTAGTGACCGCTACATCCTCGATACGGCAATCCTGATCGTCACCTACATCATGCTCGGTTGGGGGTTGAACATCGTCGTCGGGCTCGCCGGACTGCTGGACTTGGGCTACGTGGCCTTCTACGCCGTCGGCGCTTACTCCTTCGCGCTCCTGGCCACCAATTTTGGCTTGTCGTTCTGGATCTGCCTGCCGCTGGCGGGCATCCTTGCCGCCTTCTGGGGCGTCATCCTGGGCTTTCCGGTGTTGCGACTGCGCGGCGATTACCTCGCCATCGTTACACTGGCGTTCGGCGAGATTATCCGGCTGGTGCTGATCAACTGGTTCAGCCTGACCAACGGCCCGCAAGGCGTTTCGGACATTCCCCGTCCGAGCTTCTTTGGCCTCGAATTCAAGAACGCACCAGGATCGTTCGCGGACTTTTTCCATCTCGAATTTTCGCCGATGCATCGCATCATCTGGCTCTACTATATCATTCTCGCCATGGCGCTTTTGACCAACTTTGTGAGTATGCGACTGCGCCGGCTGCCGATTGGCCGCGCCTGGGAGGCCTTGCGCGAAGACGAGATCGCCTGCCGGTCGTTGGGCATCAACACCACCACCACCAAACTGACAGCATTCTCGATCGGCGCCATGTTCGGTGGCTTTGCAGGTGCATTTTTTGCCACCAAGCAGGGCTTCATCAGCCCCGAGAGCTTCAACTTTCTCGAATCCGCAACGATACTGGCCATCGTCGTGCTGGGCGGCCTGGGCAGCCAGCTCGGCATCGTGTTGTCGTCCATCGTGATGATCGGCGGCATTGAACTCCTGCGCAATCTCGACTTCCTGAAAGTGGCTGCGTTCAACGTGCTCGGCATGAAGGACTTCGACCCGATCCAGTACCGGATGCTGCTGTTCGGGCTGGCGCTTGTGGTGATCATGGTCTGGCGGCCACGCGGCATCGTCTCGTCGCGCGCGCCAACGGTTTCGCTCGGCAAGAGCCGGGCCATCTCTGGCGATCTCGTGAAGGAGGGCCACGGATGAGCACCGTCACGAAACACTGGGAGCAGGATGCTGTTCTTCAAGTTGAACATCTGACCATGCGCTTTGGCGGCCTCATTGCCGTCAAAGACGTCTCATTTGCGGCGGCGCGTGGCGACATCACGGCGCTGATCGGCCCCAATGGCGCTGGGAAAACCACCTGCTTCAACTGCATCACCGGCTTTTACAAACCCACCTCCGGCCTCGTGCGGATGCGTCAGCAAGCCGGCCCCGAATTCCAGCTCGAACGCATGGACGATTTCCGCATCACGGCCAAGGCCAAGGTCGCGCGCACGTTCCAGAATATCCGCCTGTTCTCGGGCATGACGCTCTTGGAAAACCTGATGGTCGCCCAGCACAATCCGCTGATGCTCGCTTCCGGCTTTACGTTTGGCGGCCTGATCGGCCTGCCCGGTTTTCGCACCCAGGAAAAGCACGCGATCGAGTTCGCCTCGCACTGGCTTGAGCGTGTCGGCTTGATCGACCGTGCCGATGACGCCGCAGGCGACCTCCCCTATGGCGCACAACGCCGCCTGGAAATCGCCCGCGCCATGTGCACGCGGCCCGAACTCCTCTGCCTCGATGAACCCGCCGCCGGACTGAACCCGCGTGAGAGCGCTGAGCTCAACGAACTCCTGCTCTCAATGCGCAAGAACGACAAATTGTCGATCCTCCTGATCGAACACGACATGGGCGTCGTCATGGAAATCTCCGATCACATCATCGTCCTCGACTACGGCATTAAGATCTCCGACGGCACGCCCAAAGACGTGCGCGAAGATCCCAAGGTCATTGCGGCCTATCTTGGCGTCGAAGACGACGAAGTCGACGTCGCCGTGCAGGAGGCCGTGCGATGACCGAACCCCTGCTCAGCGTCCGCGGTGTCGACACCTACTATGGTAAAATCCAGGCCCTGCGCAGCGTCGATATCGACGTCAATCCCGGTGAGATCGTCACCATCATCGGCTCCAACGGCGCTGGCAAAACCACGCTGATGATGACGATCTGCGGCAAGCCACAAGCGCGCGCAGGCACCATCCGGTTCGCGGGCCGCGACATCACGCAAATGTCCACGCACGAGATCATGCATCTGTCGATCGCCCAATCGCCCGAAGGCCGCCGGATTTTCCCGCGCATGACGGTGCTCGAAAACCTGCAAATGGGCTCGATCCTCAATCACGACGCGGCCAAGACGTTCGATGCTGATCTGCAACGGGCGTTCACGCTGTTTCCCATTCTAAAAAAGCGCGAAGGCCAACGTGGCGGCACGCTGTCCGGCGGCGAACAGCAGATGCTGTCAATTGCCCGCGCGCTGATGGGCCGGCCTCGCCTGTTGCTGCTGGACGAACCTTCGCTCGGCCTCGCGCCGCTGATTGTGAAACAGATATTCGACACCATCCGCCATCTCAATCAGACCGAAGGCCTGACCATTTTCCTGGTCGAACAGAACGCCTTCCACGCCCTGAAGCTCGCCCATCGCGGCTATGTGATGGTGAACGGACGGATCACGCTGACCGGCACCGGCAAGGAGCTGCTGTCGCGCCCCGAAGTGCGCCAGGCGTATCTGGAAGGCGCACACGCATGATGGATTCCAAAACGACCCCGTCGTCCTGGCCGGGGGTGACCCGGCCATCCAGGGCCACAGCAGCAACCGCACGTGCCCGAACTCTGGATGGCCGGGTCAAACCCGGCCATGACGTAATGGGTGGATCGCAGACTGGAGGACATCGTGGCTAGAATATCCGTGGTCGGCGAGGGCGATATCT
Source organism: Hyphomicrobiaceae bacterium (assembly GCA_025359185.1). GTDB lineage: Bacteria > Pseudomonadota > Alphaproteobacteria > Rhizobiales > Hyphomicrobiaceae > JANYHF01. The sequence goes on from JANYHF010000082.1 coordinate 34,156, forward strand.
GGCCCAAGACCAACCCGTTGCAACCGATCACAGACTGCCTGAGCGGTACCAGCTGTGCGCATGTGTTCTACGAGGGCAGCGGCTGGATCGCTCTGATCCTTCTGCTGATCATTGGTGGCGGCTGTGCGCTGATGGCGGGCCGCTCGGTGGCGCGCGGATGGGAACCGGAATGGCTTGCCGTCGCCTACGGTTTGCTGCTCACATTCGCCGTCCGCTTCCTGCATTTTGGCCTGCTCAAGGGCACGCTGATGACGCCCTATTACTTCCTGATCGATGCCATCGTCCTGATGTTGCTGGCGCTGGCGGGATACCGCTACACTCGTGCCGCGCAGATGGCGACGCAATATCCCTGGCTTTACCGCCGCAGTGGACTGTTCGGCTGGAGCGCCGTTCCATCGGGAGCAAAATAGACGGCAGCGATTGCGGCCGCAGATCAAGCGGGCTAAGGTCCGCGTAGAGTTCGTGGTCCCTGCGATTGGCCTCGTTGGCCGTCATTTGGACGCGAAGGCGTGTGGAAGACGTATGTGTCGTATTGGCCATTTGTTCCGGCATCGGACCATCGGCCATCTCAAGGGAGGACTACCTTAATATGAAGCGCATTCTCGCTACTGCCGCGGCACTAGCCGTCGGGTTCGGCGCCACCGCAGCCATGGCTGGTGACGTCACGATTTCGGTCTCGGGTCCGTTCACTGGTTCGCTCGCCTCGTTCGGCGTGCAGCTGAAGACGGGTGCCGAAGCTGCCGTGAAGGACATCAATGCCGCTGGCGGCATCAATGGCTCAATGGTGAAGGTTGTTTATGGGGACGATGCTTGCGATCCCAAGCAGGCCGTTGCCGTCGCCAACAAGAACGCCGCCGACAAAGTCAGCGCAGTCATCGGCCATTTCTGCTCGGGCTCGTCGATCCCGGCCTCAAAGGTCTATGAAGAAGCTGGCATCGTGCAGATCTCGGCCGCGTCGACCAACCCGGACTTCACCGACAAGGGCGGCTGGAACGTCCACCGCGTGTGCGGCCGTGACGACGCCCAAGGCCGCGTGGCCGGTGCGTTCCTTGCCAAGAAATATGCTGGTAAGGCCATCGCCATTCTGCATGACAAATCAGCTTACGGCAAAGGCCTCGCTGACCAGACCAAAATGGCTGCCAACGCCGCCGGTCTGACAGAAGCCATGTACGAAGCCATTAACCCCGGCGAGAAGGACTACACTGCCGTCGTTTCCAAGCTGAAGGAAGCCAAGGTCGAAGCTGTCTATCTCGGCGGCTACCATCCCGAAGGCGGCCTGATCCAGCGCCAGATGCGTGAGCAGGGACTGAACGCTCAGCTGATCATGGGCGACTCGGTCAACACCAAGGAATTCTGGGCGATCACGGGCGACAGCGGCGAAGGTATGCTGTTCACGTTCGCTCCCGATCCGCAGAAGTTCCCCGAGGCCAAGGCCGTTGTTGACGGCATCAAGGCCAGCGGCGGCAACCCCGAGGGTTACACGCTTTACTCTTACGCCGCCATCCAGTCCTGGGCAGCTGCAGCCAAGGCCACTGGCGGCTTCGACAGCCACAAAATCGCGGAATGGCTGCGCGCTGGCAATGAATTAAACACGGTGATCGGCAAGATCAAGATGGATAAGAAGGGCGACATCATCGACCCCGTCTACGTGTTCTATGCATGGTCGAAGGGTGAGTACGCTGAAACGATGACCCCATAGATAGGGTCGCTCCGGGCAGCCTTCCTCCGTGGAGGCTGTTCGGTGGTGTAGCGGTAGCCTTCGTCAGATTGCAAAAAGAGGCCCGCGGGGGATCCATCCCGCGGGCCTCGATCGTTCCGGTGGTGAGACAATCGAGGGAACACCGTTACCAGGCTTCCTCGACCAAGCTAAGCTCGCGGGGGGCGAGCATCGCCACTGCGAAACGACCAACTTTGGCAACCCGCTGAAGACGGAGGCGACTGGGCTCCCGCGGTCAAGCCAACCTGCTGGGTGGCGGCTGATCCAAGATGTCGTCGCCGAACGGTTCATCGTCAGACGGCAGCTCCAAAAGCATTCCGGCTGCGCGCAGCTCTTCCAGTTTGGTTTTCAACCGCATCCGCGCAGCGATATCTTCCCTGCGGCGATCACTGCCTTGCAGCAGCGCCGAAAGACCTGATTCAATCTCGTAGAAGCTCATGCTGGCCCTCCACTTGATCGTCGGCTAGACCACTCCATGGTCATTGGTGCGTCGGTTCGTCGCTTGACAATCACCCAAATCAGGGATCGAGGCAAGCGGTTGTCCACAAGATTTATTGTTTCCCGCTTGACGCGGTGCGATTTCGCAACGCAGCAAATTCGGCTCAGCCGATCTGCCACCCCAAACTAGCGCCTGAATACTCAAGTTATCTCTTTGTAATCCATAAGACAATTTGTAAGCCCCTGGGAGACGACTCTGATGCCGCAATTGCTGGCCAACAGACAAAATCTGGTCACCGATGTCGCAGGACTGGCTGTGGGTAACTGGCATGACGACCGGCTGCGCTCAGGTGTAACGGCAATCCTGTTTGACAAACCGGTTGTAGCGTCCTGCACGATTCTCGGCGGTGCTCCCGGCAGCCGCGATACAGAATCGCTCTCGCCCGAAATGCTGGTCGATGGCGTCGATGCGTTGGTCTTATCCGGCGGCTCAGCCTTCGGGCTCGATGCGGCTAGCGGCGTACAGGCCTATCTGCGCGAGCAAGGGCGCGGATTCGCCGTCGGCCCCGCCCAGGTTCCCATCGTCCCCAGCGCTATCTGCTTTGACTTGCTGAACGGTGGCGACAAAACCTGGGGCCGTTATCCGCCCTATCGCGAGATGGCCTACGAGGCCGCCCGCGCCGCGTCGCGCAGCTTTGCCCTTGGCAGCGCGGGGGCGGGATTTGGCGCAACCACGGTGTCGCTGCGTGGCGGGCTCGGCTCCGTCAGTGCGGTCACCACGGGCGGCTACACAGTCGGCGCACTCGCCGTCGTCAACTCGCTGGGATCGCCGATCATCGGCGACGGGCCGCATTTCTGGGCCGCACCCTGGGAACAGTATGGCGAATTTGGCGGGCTCGGCCTGCCGCCCGTCATCACCCCTGAGATGCTTAAACTTGCCTGGAAGGGCGGGCCTACCCTCGCCACCACTCTGGTTGTCGTCGCAACCGACGCCACACTGACAAAAGCCGAGGCCAAGCGCTTGGCCCTCATGGCGGGCGGCGGCCTCGCGCGTGCTCTGCGGCTGTCGGGAGCGCCGTTCGATGGCGACACGGTGTTTGCGGCCGCAACTGGCGCCAAACCGCGCCCGGCCGAGCCGCTCAACGCGCTCACGGAAATCGGTGCGGTGGCGGCGGACTGCGTCGCCCGGGCCATTGCGCGCGGCGTTTATGCGGCAGATCCGGGCGATTTACCCGCATGGAAGCAGCGTTTCGGCAAATAAGCCGTCTTCGAGAATAATGCCGCGCCGCCGCCGTTATAGGCTTTGTGACCTTATGGGCGGCGAAACAGTATTGACACTTTTTGCAAAGCTGCGGCCGCCCGGTAACCTCTTGTTAACCAACACAGAGCCTAATCCCTATTGGACTAGCCCCTGAGGAGTGGCGCGCTGTGGAAGATGTGCTCATTCGCGACACCGTAACGGCCATCGACAAGGCCTTGGCCAGTATTGCCATTCGCGTCGCGGGGACGGCCGCGCAGGCCCAAGAGCTGCTGGTGGCGGTGAGCCTTGGCGAGCGCAGCCAAGTGGCATCGCTGTTCCTGACCGAGGCCGCCGCTCTCATGCGCGCGCGCATTCTGCTGGCCGACGCCGTCCGCCCCGAACCCCAGGTTCTGCGCCGCGCTGTCGCTTAACCTTACGCCAAAAATCCCATTCTGCCGCGCGCCTTAACCATTTTCGCAAGGCTTGCCAGCTACTTGGCCCTGATATTGCGAGGAAAACCGCGCCGCCATTTAGGATGATCTTAAGGGCGGGCTGGTATCTTTGCCGCAGTAACAGGTCAGGATTGTACCAAGTAAAATGGCCGAACAAACCTACAGGGCGCGCGTCCGCTATGTCATCGGTCCCGATGGGAGCCCGTTGACGATCGCCGATCTTCCCCCCACCGACACCAAGCGCTGGGTCATCCGGCGCAAGGCCGAGGTGGTTGCTGCCGTTCGCGGCGGGCTGCTCAGTTTGGATGAAGCGTGCGAACGCTACCGGCTGACGGTGGATGAATTCCTGTCGTGGCAGCGCTCGATCGACAAGCATGGTCTTGCCGGTTTGCGGGCGACGCGCGTTCAGGAATACCGCAATTAGTGAGTGTGAGCACTGGCGGTTTTGCGCCGCCAGTTCACGGTCACGACGTGGTCATTCGTGGGTCATTCCGGTTCATTCCGGTAGGGTTCGCGACGATTGGCGTTCATTCAGGGCGACTGTCCCACGGCCAGCTGCTTCTTGGCCGCTTTGACCTTGTGCGCCGCCCCCTTGGGTTGCTCTGGCACCGCGTCGCCAAGCGCCGCCTGGGTCGGCCAGGGCATCGCCTCGCCGCAGCTCGTTTCCCCCGCCGCCCATCGCTCCACATCGGCCCGCATCCGCCCGGCGAACGGCTCAGGAATTTTGGCATTCTCCACGCCAATGGCTGTCCCCTCGCCCGCTGGCGTCAGCGACACCGCAAAAGCCTTCTGCCCCCGTTCGCCCGCCGCCAGAGGCAATGCCGCCAGCGCAGCGTCGCGCTGAAAAATGAGGATACTGCCGGCCCCGCCCTGCGCCTCGGGGCTCACATCGGCGGTAAAGACATACCCCCGCCCGAGCGGCGCCGGCGGCGTGAACCAGCAGGACTTTGCCAGCCGCGCGAGCCGCACGTAAACATCGACGGGCTTGCCCGGAACGGTGGTGCCAAAGGAAGGCAGAGCCAGCAGCGTCGCGGTGCTGCCGGTGGTAGCGCCGGGCGTGCAGCCGGTGAGGCCGCTGAGTGCCAGCACGCAGACAGCAACCATCCGCAAGCACAACACCGCGCTGGTCCGGCTGTTCTGGCGGAAAGCGTACATGCGTGCGGCGGCCGTCCCTGACTGTCCCTGAGTCTCACCTTCATGTTGGAGTGTGACGCACCCTGCCGCAAGCGCTTTTCCCGCAGCGCTTTTCCCGCAGCTTGATTGAGGTGCTCGGCCATTGGCCTGCAGCGGCGCTGTCAGGGACCAAAGCATGGCCAACGTCAGGCAGACCGTCGTTGCCGATGCCATGGGCCAAGAGCTGCACTGTTACCCGGATGGACCAACCTCTGATCGCTCGATCGCAAAGCCGGGCAAATAGTCATCTGCCCGGCCAACACTCTCCAGGGAAGCCTATTTAGTAATAACGGCTTCAAGATATTCGCTCGGGACCACCAGCGCATTCGCACCACCGCGGTTCATCCGGTTGAGCAGGCCGAGAAGATCGTCTTCCAGCGCAAGTTGTTTCGTGGCGTCCAGCGATGCAAATGCCCGGTTCGCAGGTCCATAGTAGGTTTTGAAAATCTCGAGCCAATGGGCCGGCGACTTGTAGCGGAAATTGAAGCTCTGCTTTGAAGCATCGACCTTCAACCCTGGAAACAACTCCGACAGGTGTCCGGTGGTGCCCCATAGGGCGGGCGACTTCAGTCCGGCGGGCGGCGGCACATACTTGCCGATGGTCTTGAAGACCTGACCGATGAACCCCTCCGGCGTCCAGCTGGCAAGGCCGATGCGGCCACCCTTTCGCACGACCCGGGCCATTTCTGCGGCAGCCATGGCCTGATTGGGTGCGAACATGACACCGAATGTCGAAAGCACGACGTCAAAACTGCTGTCGGTGAAGGGCAGTGCCTCGACATCGGCATGGCGGAAAGTCACCGCCAAATGCTCGGCAGCCGCGCGCTGTCTGCCGCGATCCAGCAGCGCGTCGACATAATCCGTACTCGTTACAACGGCGAAACGGCGGGCCGCCGCAAGCGTGGCGTTGCCGTTGCCGGCGGCAACATCGAGCACATGCTCGCCAGCATTGACGTCTGCGGCTTCGCACAATCGCTCGCCCACAATCTGCAGCGTCGTGCCGACAACAGCGTAATCACCAGTGCTCCACATCGCCTGTTGGCGTTGCTTGATGGCGGAATAATCAGGTGCTGCTTGAAAACCATCCATTTGAATTTCCATCCTTGCGTTGGTTACCCGGCGATGGGTGGCGCAATGCGTTTGGCCGCCCGGTTGCCGGCTTCAGCAGAATGAAAGATTGCGTGACGGTTCGGCGTCCCCCGATCGGCGGACGCCGAGGTTGCTCCCAACTGCTAGTTCCAGTCGGTCCCGAGCATCGGGACACACCACGAGAAACTTTTGGAGTTGATACCGTCATGAACCATAAACTTTGCGGCGCCATTGCCGCAGCCCTTCTGGCAAGCGCCGTCATGACCGCCATTTCGATTGCGCCTGCAGCGGCGCATTCCCATAAGCGGCATGAGCTAGGCATGGCCAAATGCGGTGCCAAATGCCTGATCTGGAACGATAAACACAAGCCGGTCAAAATCACGCTTGGCGGCACGCCGGGCCCCTGGCCGGTCATGTTGACAGGCCCGTGCAAGAAGCACTGCGGTCCGCCCAAGATTGTTCCGATCCTCAACTAGTAATCAGTGGCAGACCCATACAGGAGGGTTCCAAAATGACAGCAATCCGTTGTACCCTGATGACACTTGCTTTGGCCGCCGCAGCCTTTGGCACGGTGTCCATCGACCGGGCTGTGGCACACGGCAGTTGCCATTGCGTGCCAATTCCCAACCCCACGCATCCACCCGTGATCAAGCCGATCATCGACCTGCCGGGTGCCGGACAACATTCGGGTCACGTCCCGACAGTGCGGCAGTAACCCCAGGGCCAGCGGCGGGCCGCAACGACATGGCAAGCCCACGCCTGCCGCTGGACCCCAGTTTGCCGTTTGGATGCCAACTGCCAGACCGAAACGCTCAGACCAAAGGGTTGGAATACCCGGCGACGATCTTGACGAGGTCAGCTTGCCGGGCTGCTCCGGTTTTGGAAAATAGCCGGCTGAGGTGGGTCTTCACCGTTGATTCCGCTATGCCGAGCGTGCTGGCGACTTCCGGCACCCCGCCAACCTCGACGATGGCAAGCATGATCCGCAGCTCTGTCGGGGTCAGCGAGAACGTCCGTGCAATGATTTCTGGCGGGGCCGTCATCTCCAGCTCGGCGTTGTGAACAAACACGGCAGCGGTTGCAGCCTTGGCCGCAGTCGCTGCCTGCCGTAATCCGCTACCAAGCGGCAGCACATGGGCAAGCATCCGGGTCCCGCCGCGACCGGTTAGCGGCACGGCTATTCCCTTCAATCCAATCGCCGCATCGCCGCCTGCAGCGGCCTGGAAACACTCCTGCAAGGTCGCATTGCTTCTGGCGCCAGTTGAGACCAGACGGCCGCCACTGCCGCTCACGGCGTCGCGGGCGTCGAGCAATTGATGACCGGACCTGTTCGCATGGACGATGCGCCCGGACTTGTCGACAAGGAACATACCGGCCTGCAGCCCATCGAACGTATCGGCAAAGGTCGCGATCTCGGCAGTTTTGGCATCCATCAGCCGGCCAATCAACATCGAACGGCGCATGTGTGGAGAAAGCAGACGCATCTTGCGGCGCACCTCCGCATCGGCGAGGCCGTCACGCTGATGGCGGAAAACGCCGAGCATCGAAGCGCCGCCAGCGGATTTGTCGAGAACGCAGGTGACAAAGTCGACGAGGCCCTGCGGTTCGACCCATTCCTGGTAGAAGCGGGTCGCGACGAACTCGTCGTATTCGATGAAATCCACCGTTGACAGGGGTTCATCAACGATTGCGAAATATTGGCTTGTCGAGGCGGGATCGAGCTTGATGTATTGCGAAAAATACGACTGCTGAAAGGACTGAGGGATGCCGTGGCAATAAAAGGAGGCTCCCGTCTTTGCCGAAGCATTTTTGTAAAAGAGCGAAGCGGCGCAGCCTTCGACAAAGCGCGCAGTCTTTTCCAGAATGGGCAATCGCAGCGCTGGCTGAATGGCCGCGTCGTAAATGTCGGCGATAAGTGCTGATAGAATTTGTGTTTCGTCCATATGCCGCTTCCTCCGAGCCGCATCAGGGCTCTGGCGCATCATCGCGAAACAATGGGACCGAATTCTCGCGGATGCAAATTCCGGTTGCCTCAGTTCTCTTTATGTTCTGCGTATTCGCGCGGGAACATCTGCCGGGGTTCAGTATGAAGCGGTTTTCCGGCAAGAAGCGCGACCGAATAGAGAGATAGAAGCGTTCGGCGATTCCAAGAAAATCTGAACGGCTCTAAACGTGAGCGTCCCCCGTTTGAGGGACGCGCCAAGGTCTCCGGCCAGCTAGCTGTTGTGGTATCGCGCCTGTCATCCTCAGGTGGACAGGGTCGATCTGCAACTCAGCTAACGGAGCCATTATGTCGATATCGAAGCTATCCCTTGGCATTGCCTGCATCGCCGCACCGCTTGCGGGTCTGGTCATGATGCTCAGTCCGCTTGCCGCCAATGCTAGCGCGGAGCCTGGCGGCGGGTTAGTCAGCCACCCCATCATCATCGCCAGCGGCGACAAGATGAAGGAGCATGATCGGAGGCACGACCACGACAAGCACAAGTCGAAAAAGATGTGCAAAGTGAAGAAGAGCTGCACCAAGCTGCCCTCGGGCATCATCGGCTGTACCGTCATCCGCAGCTGCCCCCCGGTCGTGTAGAGCCGCTGCTGCTGCTGGGTCCGCCGCCTGGCTTGTCGAGCAAACCTCCAGGGCCGCCGATTTTGACGCCGGCGGCCCTGGCGCGTTTACACGGCCGCGCGTCGTGTGGTTGACTGCGCAAAGCGGAAGTATTCGCGCATTTAGGAAGCTGTACGATGCAAGCGCAAGGCACCCGGGGACCCGATCCGCGCAAGAGGCCGCCGTCGCGCATTGGAATGCCGGGGCCGTCGCCGGCGATGACGGCATACCAATGACACCGTGCGTCTCGAATGCCGAACTGCATTGTCGATCAGATTGCCTGACCTACACCCGCCGCCGCCCCAGATCCGCCGCCCGCCGGATATCCTCTGCCTGCCCGCTGACCCCGAGCGCCAGCCCCAGCCCGATTAGCAGCGAAAACAGGCTCGTGCCGCCGTAGGAGATCAGCGGCAGCGGCACGCCGACGACCGGGGCGAGGCCGACCACCATCGAGATGTTGACGAACACATGCAGGAACAGCGACGTGGCGATGCCCGCGATCACCAGCCGTGCGAAAACTGAGCGGGAGCGCATGGCCAGCAGCACCAGGCACAGGATCAGCGCCAGGAACAGGCCGATCAGCACCATCGAGCCGATGAAGCCGGTTTCCTCAGCCCACAGTGCAAACACGAAATCGGTATGCTTTTCGGGCACGAAATCGAGCTGGGTCTGCGTGCCTTGCAAAAAGCCCTTGCCGTTCAGGCCGCCGCTGCCGAGCGCGATTTTCGATTGGTTGATCTGGTAGCCCTTGCCGAGCGGATCGATGCTGGGATCGAGGAATTGCAGCAGGCGCTGGCGCTGATAGCCGTGCAGCATCGACCAGAACAGCGGCGTGACAGCGGCAATGGCGAGGCCGCCGCCCGCGAAGTACTGGAGCGCCGTGCCGGCCAGAAAGATCAGTACAAGCCCGGTCGCCGCCAGCAGCAGCGCGGTGCCCAGGTCAGGCTGCTTGGCGATCAGCAGCATCGGCACGGCCACCAGCAGGAACGGCACCAGCACCGCCCAGGGGTTCGAGATCAGCCTGCCGGGCAAGCCGTGATAGTAGCGCGCCAGCACTAGGACGAGGGCAAATTTCATGATCTCGGAGGGTTGCAGGCTGAGCGGCCCGACCACCAGCCAGCGTTGCGCGCCGAGTGCCTGGGTGCCGCGGAACAGCACCGCGATCACCAGCAATAAGGCGAGGCCATAGACCGGATAAGCGAGCTGGATCCACAGCCTGGCCGGGACGAAGGCGAGACCGATCAGCAGGCCGAAGCCGATGATGAGGCGCACCACATGGCGCATGGCCCAGGGCTCCATCGAGCCGCCCGCCACCGAATAGAGCGTGGCGACGCCAATGCCGCCGATGAGAGCAGCCACTGGCGGAATGATCCAGGCGACGGGCGAGCCCCAGGCGCTTTGCTCCTCGCGGTAGGGTTCGGGCCAGCTCAGCACCATGGGGGATAATCCGATTTGCCATAAGCCCAGTCGTCACGGCCGGGTTTGCCCCGGCCATCCAGTACCGCAACGGCGAGGGTGGCTCTGGATGGCCGGGTCAAGCCCGGCCATGACGAAGAGGGGGGCGATATGTTGGGTGTCAATTGGTTACCCCTCCCTGTTGGCGCGGCCGGTGGCGGCGCCAAGGGCTTGTGGGCGGCTGCCGGGGTCACGGGCCAAAAGATCGGCCATGACATCGCGCACCAGCGGGGCGGCGGCCCGCGATCCGCCGCCGCCGTGTTCGACAACGGCGGCCACAGCATAGCGCGGCGCGCCGGCAGGAGCGTAGCCGACAAACAGCGAATGATCGCGCAGCAGCCGCGACACGGCTTCGTTAGGCACGCCGTGCGAGGCCTTGGCGACTTGAGACGTACCCGTCTTACCAGCCATCACAATGCCGGGCAGCGCCGCGCTTCCGGCCGTCCCATCCGGATCGTTCACCACACCAATCATGCCTTTGCGCACCGGCTCCAGATGCTCGGGCGCAAACGACAGCGGGACCGGTTTGACAATTGGCTTGTCCAGGCCCTGGCGCACCAGTTTGGGATCGAGCTTCAGCCCGCTGGCGACGCGCGCCGTCATCACCGCTAGTTGCAGCGGCGAGGCGATGACAAAACCCTGGCCGATGCCCGCCTGCACCGTCTCGCCGCCGAGCCAGGGCCGCGAATGCATCTTCAGCTTCCAGGCCGGATCCGGCACCACGCCCGCGCGCATCCCAGCGATACCGATATCGTGGATGACGCCGAGGCCGAGCTCGCGGGCAGTCGCGGCCAGCTTGTCGATGCCGGTCAAGCGGGCCGTCTCATAGAAGAACACATCGCAGGATTGCTTGATCGCCTCGTGCAGCTGCATGGACCCATGCCCGCCGGCGCGCCAGCAGCCGAAATGCTGGCCGCCGTAATCGTAGCTGCCCGAGCAGGTGACGCGGGTCTGCGCCGTGATGGCGCCTGAAGAAAGGCCCGCCAGCGCGGTCACGATCTTGAAGGTGGAGCCGGGCGGATACTGGCCGCGAATGGCTTTGCTGATCAGCGGGTCGCCGTCGCCAGCCTGCAGTTTCTGCCAGTCGGCCGTGCTGACGCCGCCGACGAACAAAGACGGATCGTAGACCGGCGTCGAGGCCAGCCCGAGGATTTCGCCGGTCGTCACATCCATGGCCACCAGCGATGACCAATCCTCGCGGCGCAGACGGGCCTGCACGAAGCGCTGGGTTTCAACATCAATCGACAGTGTCAGGCTGTGGCCGGCGGTTCCCGGCACCCGGTCCAGCTCGCGCACCACGCGGCCGCGGGCATCGACTTCGCGATGGACGATGCCGGCTTTGCCGCGCAACGCGGTCTCCAGTCCAAGTTCCACTCCCGCCTTGCCGACACGCTGCCCCACCAACCGCAGCGATGGATCGCGGTCGGCTTCCACCACGTCGGCCCGGCCCACATAGCCGACCACATGGCACACATCGACGCCATGGCTATAACGGCGCTCCCAGCCGGTCTGCGCTTCGACGCCGGGCAGGTGCGGCGCAAGCATGTTAATGCGTGCGAACTCCTCCCAGGAGAGATCATCCTTGATCAGAACGGGTTGCAGGCGGTTGGCTTTGGTGGGCGCGTCCAGCAGCCGCTGCCGGTCCTCGGGTTCCAGTTCGACAATCTTGCCGAGCCGGTCAACCAGCGTGGGCAGATCGTCGGCCAGATCGGGGATCATGACGGCTTGCAGGCTTTCGACGCTCTCGGCCAGCACCACGCCGAAACGATCGCTGATGCCGCCGCGCACCGCGGGCACGCTCTGGGCATTGATACGGTTGGCATCGGCCAGCAGTTTGTAGCGGGGCGAGTAGGTGACTTGCAGCTCATAGAGCCGCGTGGCCAGCAGACCGATCAGGCCCGCCTGCCCGGTGCCCAACACCAGAGACCGCCGCGTGAACCGGCCGCGCAGGACCTGCTCCTCGGAGCCACGCTTGGGCGGCCGTGGCATAACCCACTGCAACGCCTTCAGCCACAGCCGATGGCGGCGGGCATCAAAGGTCAGCCGCGCGCGTTTGATGCCCCGGCTGTTGAAACCAAAGCCTGGGAAGGAAAGCCCACTGAAACCGGGCCATCTCATGCCACGTCATCCTGCCGGAAGAGCCCTGCCTCCACCGCCATGGCGACCGCGCGCTCGATGGGTTTGAGCACGTAGGTCACGACCGGATAAGCCGCGACCGCGATCAAGCCGCCAAGCAGCATGGGGCGGACGGCCGTGAGTTGTAAATTGAACAAGGAGGTTAACAGCCAGCCGAGCAGCGACACCAGGATGACGGCGATGGTGAAGAACAGCATGGCGGCCGGGCCGTCGCGGCGGTCGTGGTTCCAGTTCGGGGCGTAGCTGCCGATGGCGTAGCCAATGAGGTAATTGAGGGCCCAGAAGCCGAGCGGACCGGCCGTGGCAAGATCAGTAAACAGGCCGATCAGGAACACCACGGGCGACGGCAACTGGCGGGGCTGGTTGATGGCCCAATAGAAGATCACCGCCATGGTGATGAGCGGTAGCGCGAACTGCACCGGCATCGGCGCCCCCCACGGCAGGCACGCCGACAGCGCCACCAGAAAACTGACGAGGGTTGGCAGCAGAATGGGCAAGCGACGCAGCATACGATCTTCTTTGCCTAGGGGCGGCCAGTGGCCAACCATGTGCAACAGATACAAAATTCCGAAATCACAACTCGCTGGTGCAGCTGATCGATTGTTGCCACAGCCATCAGTGATCAACCCCTCACCCTGTCCCTCTCCCCAAAGGAGAGGTGACGATAGATGCGCTGTTAGACATGCCTACGTCCCTTCTCCCGTGGGAGATCGCTGTGACATTGCCACTCTGGGGGGGATTGCAGAAGTTGTTCCGCCTCCCCCCTTGCGGGGAGGCTGGCGCGAGAGCGCCTGGTGGGGGTTGAAACAAATGACTCCTTTCCGCGCTCCGCGCTTCTGACCCCCACCCCCGGCCCCACCCCACAAGGGGGAGGGGAGCAGGTCCTTGGGCCATTTCGCAGGAGTCTCCACTGGGAGAAAGACTGCATCGGGGTTGCTCTGTGCTCAGATTTCTTATGTTCAAGGGTACCTACTTCTGCCGCAACGCACTGACATCGGCTGAGGCGGTGGCGCTGTTGATCAGCTCAAGCCCGGGCGCGGCGTGGAACAGCACGCTGGCGAAATCGAGCTGATTGAGATCGACGCGGGGCACGACCCGGAATCCGCTGTCGGAGCGCACGATCCGGCCGATGGGCAGGCCACGCGGCAGCAGCCCGTCCTGGCCCGATGTCAGCACCTCGTCGCCAACCGCCACCAGCTTGTCCGATGGCACAAATTCGACCACTGGGTGGCTGTCGCCGTCGCCGCGCATGATGGCGCGCACCATGGTTGATCCGATCTCGACCGGAATGCGGCTGTTGATGTCGATGAACAGCAGCACCCGGGCCGAGTGCTCGCCGGTCTCCAACACATGGCCGACAAAGCCGTCGCTGTTGACCACCGCATAGCCGTTGATGACGCCTTGGGCACGGCCAATGTTAATGAGGGCCGTACGCACGAACGGGCTGCGGCCATCGGCGATGACGCGGCCGGTGGCGAATCCGTAGCTGCTGTCATCCACCGCCATCAACAGCTTGCGGTATTCGCGGGTTTCAGTCTCCAGCTGCTGGGCGCGCCACTGCCACTGTTTCATTTGCTGGTTCTCAGCCTTCGACCTTTCAAGCTCTGCATACAGATCCATATAGCCGTTCACTTGGCGGCGGATGTGCTGGACATACAAGGCGGGGGCCGACGCCTGTTCCAGCACCGGCGAAATCAGATCAAACGTGACCGTCCGGAAATTGTGGATCGGTTTGTAATCGACCCGCTCAAGGATCATCAGCACACTAGACACAAACATCAGAGCCACGAGGATGGCCACATGCAGAATGCTGACCGCGCGCCCGTTGCGGCGGTCCCTGGCAAATCCATCCTGGGCAAGTACAATTCCGGCCAAAAGACATCCACCCGAGACGCGTGCTGCCCGCTGAAAAAGACTTTGTAACAGAGATAGTTGCCGCGTGACAGCGCACATCAGGCCGGGCGAATAAGGAATTCCTCGTATTCACCCTGCGATTCCAGCACCTTGCCGCAACCCAGAACGACGCTTTGCAGCGGATTGGGGGCCAGGAAAAAGCGCACGCCGGTGCGGCGCTGGAGGTCAACATCCAACTTTTCGAGCAGCGCCCCGCCGCCCGTCAGGCAGATGCCGCGGTCAATGATGTCGGCGGCAATCTCTGGTGGTAGTTGTTCGAGGGTGCGTTGGATGGCTTCGGCGATGGTCTCGATGGGGCTGGAAAGCGCCTGCGCGATGTCGGCTGGTTTCAACACGACCTCGGTCGGCACGCCGCGCCGCGTATCGCGTCCACGGATGAACACGTCCACGGCCTTACCGTTGATCTGCGGCACAGCGGCGCCCGCTTCCACCTTGATGCGCTCGGCGTTGCTGTCACCGACCAGCAGATTATGGTGACGGCGGACATAGCGCACGATGGCCTCGTCCATGGCGTTGCCCGCGCAGCGTATGCTGATGGCTTTCAGCACTCCGCCCAGTGCCATCACGGCGATGTCGGTGGTGCCGCCGCCGATATCAACCACCATCGAGCCCTTTGGCTCATGCACGGGCAGCTCGGCTCCCAGCGCAGCGGCAATCGGCTCTTCAATGAGCATGGCGCGGCGGGCGCCCGCAGATAGCGTGGATTCGTAAATGGCGCGCCGCTCGACCGGCGTCGAACTGGCAGGCACGCAGACCAGGATGCGCGGCCGCAAAAAGCCCATCGTCCGCTTGGCGCGCTTGATGAACTGGCGCAGCATTTCCTCGGCGGCGACGAAATCGGCAATGACGCCGTCGCGCATCGGCCGGATGGTCTCGATGCCGTCGGGCGCGCGCCCCAACATGATCTTGGCCTTGGCGCCGACCGCGATGACTTCGCGCACACCATTGCGGGCCCGGATTGCCACCACCGACGGCTCGTCCAACACCACGCCCTTGCCCGGCACATAGACCAGCGTGTTGGCCGTGCCGAGATCGACGGCGAGGTCGTCCCTGAAGCCTCCGATCAGGCCTTTCATCATGTGCTGCGCGCCGCCCTTACTCAACTCAACTGATTAACAGATCCTTGACGTACCACGTTACAGCAAGACCCGTGCCTTATTTGAGGCCGTCGGCAAAGATTGGAGACTTTACGAGCGCGGGGTGGGCGGGATGAGAACCGGGTTGGCGTTGCCTGGGCGCTTGTCCACCAGGCATCGCAATTTGCATGGCGCAGGGATTTTTTGGGTCGGCGTCGCTCAAATGCGCAATTGCCCATGGCGCGCTATGTGGCCTGCGCGATCGGCAGATTGAGCGATCCAACCAAACGCACGAGATCAGCCTGCCGCGACGTTCCGGTTTTTGAGAAAACCCGCGCCAGATGCGTGCGCACAGTGGCTTCAGCGACGCCGAGCGCGACGGCCAATCCTGCCGGTGTATGCCCGGCGCTGATATCCACGAGCACGCGGGCTTCGGCCGGGGTCAGGTCGTAGAGCGCGCCCAAGGCTGCCGCCGGGATGGGGGGTCCGGCGTGCGTGGGGGCAATGAACACGGCGGCGATGGCCGCTGACCCCAGTTGCTGGCGGACGGCTCGCTGCTGCAAGGGCAGCACATGCGCCAGCTGGCGGCGTCCGCTGGCATCAGGCACTGGCACGCCAATGCCTGACCGCCCCATTCCGGCCTCGTCCCGGCCAGCTTGCGCAATGGCCTTAACGAGGGCAGCCGTCGCTGCGGGCAAGGCCGTTTGCATTCTGCCGCCAACCGAATGGATCGCATCGCCATCCCTGAGCATCTGCTGTGCCGCCCCATTGGCGTGGATAATCCGGGCGGTCGCATCGACCAGAATGATGCCGACACTGAGTACCTCGAGTGTTGACTCGAATGAATCGGCAGCAATCGTAGCGATATTCAACATGTTGCTGATGGTGACTGCCCGCCGCAAATGCGGTGCCAACAGCCGCAAGATGCCAATTTCCCGCTCACCAAATGGCCCCACAGTGTCGTGGCGGGCAAGGCCGATGCTCGCGATCCGCGTCGCGTCGCGCATCAATACTAAGCCAGCAAGGTCATGGATGCCTTGCGGGTGTCCCCATTCCTTATACGGCCGGCTGGCTCGGAAATCCTCCGGACCGATGTCGCGCAACGCGACAATGGGATCGTCGAGCATTCGCGCCGGGTTGGCCAGCACCCCACCCCACATGGCGTAGACGTCTGCCATGTACTGGGCGTCTTGCCGTGCGTGCCAATAGTCCGAAATACCATCTGTTTTGTCGAGCAGAATGCGTGCGCTTGGAAGCTCGTTGAGTGCCAGCTGCGCATTGCAACAATTTAGGCTGGCCCTGACGGCCGGCAGGGCGGCGGTCCAGGCCTCGGGGTCGATGGCGCAATCATAGATGAGGCCGATTAGGGTCGAGAGTTCGGCAGCGTCCATGGGTATGGTTGACATGGTTGGGTGCAAATCTTCCAAAGCCGGGGTAAGCAAAAACACCGATGAAGGTCATTCAAATGAATGACGACGGCGCTGTCAAAGCAAAGTTAGATTGGTGTCATCGGGATTGTGACCGGTCGTGTTGGCACGGCCGGCGTTCGCCGGAAGGAGCCGCGCGACCCTCTGATGTGAAGGTTCAATCCGTTACAGTGCTGGTTATGGAGTTGTAAAATGCGGACCAAATTAATAGCGTGCTTGGCAATCGCCTCGTTAACACTCTTCGGGGCGCCGGCCACGTACGCTTTCGTGCCGGAGCCGTCGTTGGAAACGATTCCGGGGGCTAGCCAGCCTCTGCCGGACGTTCATCTCGTGCTGCAGTGTGGACCAGGTTACATTGCTGTTACGCACTATCGCTATAGAAATAAAAACATCTTCGGAAGTTGCCCACGCGGTTATTTTGTTCCTGGCGGCATCGCAGGAAACCGCTGCACGAAATCAGTCATGACCTGCGACCTAAAACCCAGTTGTGGTACGGGCGTTTGCTGACGCCATGATCCCGAAAGACGACCGTTACCGTTTTGGTAGACACGGACGCCTATGACGTACCCGACGGCAATGGGAAGCCGATAAGAATGCAAGTCGAACCGCCATAGGAGTGCCCCATGATGAAGCTTTTATCGATCGGATTCACGGTTGCCGTACTGGCGTTGACCGGCGCAGCCTGGCCGGCACAGGCCAAGGACAACAGGTTACCCTGCGGCGACTATGACGGCGCTCCGTCACACAATGATTGCCGGCCGCTGAGCCCCGCGTTGCAGGCTAAATGTGAAGCGTTACGACACCAAATCGATTCCACATTTGGCCTCAATCCGGATCAAACTTCTCCCCCGTACATAGCTGCAAAGGCCAACTACAAAAGCTGCGTCTTTAGTGTCAACTCAGGTTCGCCAGCACAAGGCAATCCGCAAGGCAACTCGACGAGTTCCATCAAAGTTTTGAAGGACACGGACGTTTTTGACAAGCCCGACGGCAAAGGGAAGCGAATAGGAATGCTTAGTAGGGGAACACAAGGAGTGTCTGTGAACTGCCGACATAATTGGTGTGACACAAGTTGGCCAGCGGGCAGCGGTTGGGTCTACAACGGTCCAGATTATCGCTCATTTAACGTACACTGAGCACCTTGCCGTTGGCGGCGGCGTGTGTCCCGCAGTACCGAGTGATTTTGCGGCAATTCGAAATGTAAAGCTGTCCAACCCGCCACACAGGCCAAATGTCAGGCCCTCGCACACAGTTTCGTCAACGGTTATTGGCTCCGCCTTTCCGCCGCCAACTCAAGGGGCGAAGCCATCGGCGCTGCCGTAAATTTCTGAGTCAAAAACGCGGCGGCATCGTTATGTAAATTGGCCTATGTTTACCTGCCGGTAGTGGGGATGTTGTATGGTCAGGGGCTATGAACATGGCTCCCGGAGGGCCGTCAGGCGGAACGCACTTGATGAGCGTGTAGCGGCGCTCTATTACTCAAGTTGAGTCTGGACCGCCGACAATGTATTGGACGACGCCAACTGCGGAGTTTCGTTTGCCCGTTCAGAGTCACGCCGCAATCTGTGGTCTCGCACTGACCTTGATGTGCGGTTCCTTCACACCGGCTGGCGCCCTCTCCCTCAGTTGCGAATTCAAGGATGCGGCAACTGATGCGGCCCCATCGCAAATGGACCTCACCTACAAAGGCGATGCCTCCGGCACCCTCCACATCAAAGCCCCGTTCGGTGAGATGGATGTTCCGGCCCGCATGGAAAAGCACGGCGAGGGCGACGAGGCCATGACCGGCATCCGCGCGTTCACGGAAACCACGGCGCTGATGCCAGACAAGATGGCGCTGGAAGACTGTGTGGCGGCCAAGCTGAGTGCCGAGCAGCTGATGGACAAAGATCTGATATTTGTGCAGCGGTTGTCCTGTGGCCAGCAGACGCCCATGGGGCCAACGCCCGTGCCCATAAAACTTTCCGTTGAAATTGCGGTGGGCGTCAAGGATGTGATGATCGTCTATGTCGTGCGGACCTTTCTCGAAAAGAGCCGCATCGGCGCCGAACCCGTCGCCATCGAGTCTGTTCCGCCGCCGAGCTGCAAGATCACGGATGCCAATTGAGGCAGGCCGGGGTGAGACCCCAGCAGGCGCCCGCTGTTGAACTGCTTTCCCACCCCACCCACATCCCAGCCTTCGCAGGGCTACGGCTTGGCAGGCTGTCCTACCCCCTCAAGGGGGAAGGAACGCAATTCACGAAAAAACGCATTGCCATGGATACTTGCGTCTCCTCCCCCTTGAGGGGCTACCGGATTCACACATCTCGAAAATATATCGCGACATCAGCGGTTTATCGGGTGGGGCGTCCACCTCCCCCTTGTGGGGAGGTCGGAGCCGAAGGCTCCGGGTGGGGGTAGGAGCTTGGAGAAATAGTCGGGCGTGAAGTACCTCGTTGTTAGGCAGCGGTAGCACTCGGCCTGCGTAGCTGCGTGATCCATGCCACCCGTGCCACCAGCCAAAAGAGCCAAAAAATCGCCCTTAGCCAGGCGATCAGTCTTGCAAAGTTGTAG
>JANYHF010000099.1 GCA_025359185.1 Hyphomicrobiaceae bacterium
CGCTGAGGTCTACGCCGATATCTGCTCGATTGTGGCAACCGGCCGCCTCAACGGCCGGACCGCAATGGCAGCCATAACCCAAACCCTCGCCGCTGGCGCCGCGACCGCTGCGGCTTCATAGGGTATGGGGTGAGCAGTTACCCTAACATCTAACATCTAGTCCCTAATCCCTCTGACTACTTCCCTTACTGCGGCATCGCAGGCCCTGCTCCACGGGCCTGCGGCACCATCGCATCGGGATCTGGCAGTGCGTCATCACGAATGGCGCCCGGCCCGACCGCCTTAACAAGACAGATGAACTCGCCATCAGGGCCATGCTTGTGTGGGCCGGGGCAGGTGGCTGTGGGGAGATTGCCGTCGTCCACCACCGGCGCTGGCAGCGGCCGCAATGCCAGCCCAAGGAACATGAAGCCAATCGCCAGCAACCAGCTGCCAGCGATCCGTGCCGGGATGATCTGCCAGGGGCGTTGGAACCGGTGGGCGGCATAGGCGGCGTAAAACACCACCAGCGCCGCTCCGATGCCTGACCCCAAGGCGAACATGGGCGCACTGCTGGACAGCGCGGCATCCTGCTGGCTAAAGCCTCCTAAGTGGACGCCAATAATCATTGATCCCAAGCCGCACAGCCATCCAGACACTTTGCTTTGACGGCTGATCAGCGCCGCCCCTCCGGCCAGGAACGCCAGTGGTGTCGAATACGCCAACAGAGAGTGTCCGCTCACCCCCCACCATAGCGCGGCAACGGTGAAAGCCGTCAGAAGTACCGTCCCGCAGACCATCACGGTCTTTTGCGGCAGGGTTCCCAACGCGGCTCCCAGCGCCAGCAGCGGTACCACCTGTTGCAGCGTCAGCACCGTGTGCAATGCGCCATTGTCAAACACCGAGTACTGAGGCGCGATACTATGGGCGCTGGCTTGCAAGGCCGTACCCAGATTGGAGGCCATGGCCGCAGCAAGGGCCATCATAGCCCGGTGACCGCGGCTAATTCTGGTCATGCCAGCTGGGCGAGGAAGTAGACCCCGACGAGCGCAATCAGGCCGCCAGCGGCGCGCCCGACATAGCCATGATAAGCCCGCCCAAGCAGCAAGCCGAATGCGATTCCTGCGACGTGGATGAGGCCGGTGGCGCTGACAAAACCGACACCATAAGCAACGGGATCGGCCGCATTGGGAAGCTCGACGCCGTGGGCATGGCCATGAAATACTGCAAATAGTCCTACGGCTAAAATCGAAATGAGCTCGATGGGTTGCCAGGCTGTCGCGATGGCCAAGCCCAGCCCCAACACTGAAAGCCCGATCAGCAATTCGACATGGGGCAGCGGCACACCGGCAATGCCGAGCATACCGCCAAAGGCCATGATAATTGGGAACGCGACCGGGAGTTCCCATACTGACCGGCCGCCGATCTGCGCCCCCCAGATGCCAACTGCGAACATGGCCAAAAGGTGATCAAGGCCAAACAGAGGATGCTGGAAGCCGCTGACAAAGCCACCAACGGTGCCGCCGGTATGGGCCTCGGACGTGGTTGATCCCAGAAAGACCAAAGCCGCCGCTATTAAGAACGGAGCTGACCTAAAGGAGAGCATCAGAGTGCTTGCTGACGTCATCGCCGTTGGACCTCGCTGTTATCGATACGGTGCAACTAATATCACACAACGATTGCGTAATTGGCCAGCCCCGGCCACGCGCTAGTTGCGCGCCATGCCTTCGATCAGTTTCGGCACATTGTTCTTGAACATGGCGATGTAAGTTGGCGCCGGGCCATCGGGCGGCGACAGTGCGTCGGAGTAGAGCGTGCCGCCAACAACAGCACCGGTCTCTTTGCCGATAATCGTGACCAGCCGGGCATCCGTCATGTTCTCGATGAACAATGACTTGATATGCTCGGCCCGGATCTGGTCAACAAGTTTGGCGACGTCTCCTGCCGAAGGCTCGGTTTCCGTGCTGATGCCTTCGGGGGCCAGAAAGTCGACCCCGTAGGCCGCGCCGAAATAGCCGAACGCATCGTGGCTGGTAATGACGCGGCGTTTGGCCTTGGGGACTGCCGTGAAGGCCAGGCGAATCTCGGCATCCAGGGCCAACAGCTCGCTCGTGTATTTTTCGGCGGCGTGCTTGTATGCTGTGGCGTTGGTCGGGTCCGCCATTTCGAGCGCGGCCTCGATGTTGCGCACGTAAATCACGCCGTTCTGCAAATTCTGCCAGGCGTGCGGGTCCGTAACCTCTTTCTTTGTGCTGCCCTCTACCTCTGTCATGTGCCGGGCTTGGATGCCATCGCTGGCCACGGCCACGGCACCCTTATAGTCCGCTGACTTTGCCAGCCGCTCCAACCAGCCGTCGAGACCGAGGCCATTGCTGACTACCAGGGCCGCGTCTGCAAGTTTGGCAGCGTCAGCGGGGGATGGATCGAATGTGTGTGCATCGCCATTGGGGCCAACCAGGGTGATGACATCGGCATGATCGCCCGCAATCTGCCGCACGATATCGCCGAGCACGCTGAAGCTGGCGACGACTTTGACGGGAGCCGCCAAAGCGGCCGGTGAAAGTAAGACGAGGAGGACGGTGAGAAGGGTTCGGCCTGTCATTGCGTGTGCTCCGGTGGCGGATGGTGATAGTGCGGCTGCGGAAAATAGCGCTGGAGGAGACCGCCATTGCGGCCAAGCACTATGGAGCTGAGATAAGCGATGCCCGCTGTCAAAATGATCGACGGTCCCGAGGCCGTGTTAAGATGGTAGGAGGCCAGAAGCCCGACATAGCCCGAACCAAATGCGATCAGGCTGGCTGTCCAGAATAGGCCCCAGACATCGCGCGCCCACAGCCGGGCGGCGGCAGCAGGCAGCATCATCAGGCCGACTGCCATCAGTGTGCCAAGCGCTTGGAATCCCGCTACGAGGTTGAGGACGACCAATGTCAGGAAGATGACGTGATAGACCGGTCCGCTGCCGCCCACCGCTTTGAGGAAGCCCGGGTCGAAGCATTCGACGATCAACGGGCGGTAGATCACCGCGAGCACCAACAGCGTGACGCTGGTGATAGCCGCGACCAGCATCAGCGCGGCCGTATCGACAGAGAGGATCGTGCCGAACAGGACATGGAGCAGGTCGACGTTCGATCCGCGCGCCGAAACGATCAGCACACCGAGGGCAAGGCTGGTGAGGTAGAAGCCCGCAAGGCTGGCGTCCTCTTTAAGATGGGTCGTGCGCGAAACGATGCCTGCCAGTAGCGCCACGCACAGGCCGGCGGCGAGACCGCCAAAGGCCATGGCCGGCAACGACAGACCAGCAATGAGAAACGCGATGGCCGCGCCGGGCAGAATGGCGTGCGACATGGCATCGCCCATCAGGCTCATCCGCCGCAGGACCAGCAAAACGCCGATGGGGCCGCAGCCGAGCGCCAGGGCAAGGCAGGCGACCAACGCCCGACGCATAAAACCGTAGTTGACGAAGGGTTCGAACAGCGCGTGGTAGACGGTCATCGCTGGCCACCAGCCATCGCCACGGGGGCAGCGGTTTCCCAGGGCACAACGGCGTAACCGGCCGCCGCGAGATTGGTCGAAGTCAGCACCGTCTCCGTCGCACCCCACATGGTTTTGCCGCGCGAGAGCAGCAGTGTCTGCGGAAATAACTGGTTCACTTGGGTGAGGTCATGCAGCACCGCGACGATGGTGCGGCCTTCCTTGTGCCAGACGGCGATCTGGCGCATCAGGTCTGACGCGGTGGGCATATCGAGCCCCGCGAACGGTTCATCGAGGAGAATGAGCGCCGAATCCTGCAGCAGCAGCCTCGCGAACAGCACGCGCTGGAATTGCCCAACCGACAGGCTGCCGATGGGCCGCTCGCCAAGCCCCTCCAATCCCAGTGCCGCCAGCGCCTCGGCGACGCTCTCTTGTCCCGTCGCCGGTACGCCGCCCAGGATGCCGGCTTGCCGCCACAGGCCCAGCGCCACCGCATCGTTGATACTGATCGGAAAGGTCTGATCGATCTGCGCCCGCTGCGGCAGATAGGCGATGTGCCGGGGCGCAATGCCGGAGATCTCGATGGTGCCTTCGTCGGCTTTCAGCGTGCCGGTGATGGCCTTGAGCAGCGTGCTTTTGCCCGCGCCGTTGGGGCCAACCACGGCTGTCAGGCTGCCTGCCGCGAACGTGCCGCTGAGATGATGCACGGCGGGCACGCGGTTGTAAGCGACCGTCAGATCACTGATTTTTATGGCGGCGCGAAACAGCGGCATTTCCATATCAAGCCTCACCCGCTTGACTGGAGATGCCGGCACATCGTCCCTTCGCCCCGCTGGGGAGAAGGACGGGATGAGGGGGCTGCCCATGGCTTAACCTTGGCCAAATCCCCTCACCCTGTCCCTCTCCCCAAATGAGATCTCTGCGAAATTGCCACTTTGGGGCGGAATTGCAGAATGCGCTCCGCCTCCCCCTTGTAGGGAGGCTGGCGCGAGAGCGCCTGGTGGGGGTTGAAACAAAGGACAATTTTCCGCGCTCCGCGCTTTTGACCCCCACCCCCAACCCCTCCCCACACGGGGGAGGGGGGCAGGTCAGCGGGCGATTTTGCAGACGCCCCCAAAGGGGCGAGGGGACGCATAAATCCAATCGGATGCGCCTGGACTTGAACAACATGTCAGCGCACCGCAGTAGGTTTGCAGTCGTGGCAGGTGCCCTCGACTTCCAATGTCCGGTGGCGCAGCTCGAAGCCGGAGCGACGGGCGTCCTCAAGGATCAGCTTGTCCAGCCGCTGGTCTTCGAGTTCAGCCGTCCGTCCACAACGGTCGCACACCAGCAGCACGCAGTCATGCCGGTGGCCAGGGTGCGAGCAGACGACGAAAGCATTGCGCGAGGCGAGGCGGGCGACCAGTTTCAACGCGATGAGGGCGTCGATGGCCCGATAAACGGTCGGCGGGGTGATCGGCCGGCCAACCAGCCTGGAAATGTCATCGATAAGATCGTAGGCCCCGGTTGGCCGTGCCGCCTTCGTGAGCAACGCGAATACCAAGAGTGACATGCCAGCCAATTTGCCGCCATGGTCTAGGCTATGAAGTTTTGCGCGCTCGACGGCAGCCATCGTAGGTGGCGGCAGTTTGCCGATGATGGCATCAAGCACAGCAGGTTGCAGCAAGCGCGTTGCCATAGCGGGCTCCAATGATTTGCGGATGTAATACTATTTCATTAGGTCAGGTGCAAGTGTCTTAGGCCTTTGGCTAGGTCGCGGCTGCCATCGAACTGTGGTAGTGATCCACAAAATAGGGTTGAACTATTGTCGTCGTGGCAGCGAAGGCTGACATCTACGGCAACGAGCAGAGGATTGTTTCGCGCCGTCGTGGATGGCAGCCTTCGCTGCCATGACGGGTTTTGTGCTGATGGGAGGCGCCTGAACGTGTCGAGCAAACAAGATCGCAACCGCGCGGGCGCCATCATCTCGATCGCGAGGTTGCGTAAGGTCTATGCCCCGGGCTTTGAAGCGCTGAAAGGCGTCGACCTCGACATCAAGCGCGGCGAAATCTTCGCGCTGCTGGGGCCGAATGGCGCTGGCAAGACGACGCTGATCAACATTATCTGCGGCATCGTCAATGCGTCCTCCGGCAAGGTGACGGTGGATGGCTTCGACCATGCCACCGACTACCGTCCCGTGCGCGCCATGATCGGCCTTGTCCCGCAGGAACTTGCGACCGACCTGTTCGAAACCGTGTGGGCGACCACGACATTCAGCCGTGGTCTTTTTGGCAAGCCGCCCAATCCCGCGCATATCGAAAAAGTGCTGCGCGAACTCTCGCTGTGGGACAAGAAGGACGCCAAAATCCGCACGCTCTCGGGCGGCATGAAGCGGCGCGTGCTGATCGCCAAGGCTCTGTCGCACGAACCCAAAATCCTGTTCCTCGATGAGCCGACTGCGGGCGTCGATGTAGAGCTGCGCAAGGACATGTGGCAGATCGTGCGCGGGCTGCGTGACAGCGGCGTCACCATCATTCTGACCACGCACTATATTGAGGAAGCCGAGGAGATGGCCGACCGGATCGGCGTCATCACCAAAGGCGAACTGATCGTGGTCGAGGAAAAGGCTGAGCTGATGCGCAAGATGGGCAAGAAGCAGCTGATCCTGCAACTGGCGAGCAAACTCGACGCTGTGCCGCCAGCGCTGGCCGCTCACAACTTGCAGCTTTCTGCCGATGGCCTCTCACTCACCTTCACCTTCGACACGCAGGCTGAGCGCACCGGCATCACGTCGCTGCTGACAGATCTGCGCACAGAAGGCATTACCTTCCGCGACCTCAGCACCAAGGAAAACTCGCTCGAAGACATCTTCGTTGATCTCGTAAGGCACGCAGCATGAACTGGCACGCTGTCAACGCCATCTATGGTTTTGAAATGTCACGCTGGGGCCGGACGCTGCTCACCAGTGTACTTTCGCCGGTGCTCTCAACCTCGCTCTACTTCATCGTGTTTGGCGCCGCCATCGGCTCGCGCATCGCTGAAGTGGATGGCGTCACCTATGGTGCATTCATCGTCCCCGGCTTGCTGATGCTGCTGCTCTTGACCGAGAGCATCTCCAATGCCTCTTTCGGCATCTACCTGCCGCGCTTCACCGGCACTATCTTCGAAACCCTGTCGGCGCCACTCTCGCCCATCGAGATCATGCTCGGTTTTGTCGGCGCGGCGGCTACCAAATCGATCATTCTCGGCATCATCGTGCTCATCACCTCATCGCTGTTCGTGCCCATGCATGTCGCCCATCCTGCGATGATGGTCACCTTCCTGGTGCTGACATCGGTCACTTTCAGCCTGTTCGGCTTCATCATCGGCATCTGGGCTGACGGCTTTGAGAAATTGCAGATCATCCCGCTGCTCATCATCACGCCGCTGACCTTTCTCGGGGGTACATTCTACTCAATTTCGATGCTGCCGCCGCTGTTCCAGAAGATCTCGCTGATCAACCCGGTAGTTTACCTGATCAGCGGATTCCGCTGGAGTTTTTACGATATCGCCGACGTCAGTGTCTGGATCAGCCTGGCGCTGACGCTGGCGCTGCTGGCAGGCTGCTCCGCCCTGGTCTGGTGGATCTTCAAGACCGGATACCGCATCAAAGCTTAAGATCACTTTTGCTGCCTGCTGTGGCGCGGTTGCGACTGCTCACGATACAGCCCTACCGCTCGCCTCCGCCCGCACGGCTGGCTGCCATAGCTCACGGAGAGGAAGTTGATTACCAGGGCAGCGGTGAGATCATGCAGGTCACGGCCCAGCCCCAGGATGGCACCCGGACCTTCGACATGGACCGGGCCAACCAGATCGTCACGCATGAAGAGTATATCAATTTCCCGTCTGGCCTTGTGGTCACCCGCTCTGGAGCCATACCCGGAAAGGTGGCGTTGACGTTCGATGACGGCCCGAGCCCCGATTGGACGCCCCAGATCCTCGATGTCTTGAAGGCCAAGGGCGTGCACGCCACATTCTTTATTGTCGGCGTCAATGCCCCTGCCAACCCCGCGCTAGTGGCAAGGATGGTCGCTGAAGGGCACGATGTCGGCAACCATACCTTTACCCATCCCAATCTGGCCGCGGCCTCAGAGGAGGTTGTGCGCGTCGAACTCAACGCCTCCCAGCGGTTGTTCCAGGCCTTGACTGGGCGCGCCATGCGCCTGTTCCGTCCACCCTATATCGGCGATGCGGAGCCGCGCTCGCCGGACGCCATTGAAGCCATCAAGATTGCCCATGAGCTCGGCTACATAACCGTTGGCCTGAAAGTCGACCCCGGCGATTGGTTGAAGCCGCCAGCGGCCAGAATTGTTGCGCGCGTGCTGGCTCAAGTCAGCGATCCAAACCCTGAGTTGGCGGGCCAGATCGTGTTGCTGCATGACGCAGGCGGAGACCGGACGCAGACGTTGGCGGCGCTGCCGATGCTGATCGACAGTCTGCGGGCGCGCGGCTTCACGTTGGCCCCAGTGTCGGAGCTGGCAGGGCTAAGCCACGACCAGGCCATGCCGC
This sequence comes from Hyphomicrobiaceae bacterium, assembly GCA_025359185.1. Lineage (GTDB taxonomy): Bacteria > Pseudomonadota > Alphaproteobacteria > Rhizobiales > Hyphomicrobiaceae > JANYHF01. The sequence goes on from JANYHF010000099.1 coordinate 7,978, forward strand.
TGTTCCCGAACGAGCCATTCATGCCCGCCGTCAACAGCTCGGTGTTCCTGTTGGCCGAGTGGCTGCAATATGTGCTGCATTGGATGATCGTCGCGGCTATTGGGCTTGGCTTTGCCCGGCTGGCCGGGCTGGTTGCGCTCGCCGTCTTGGGTCGCTTCCGCACACCCGTTGCGGTGCCATTGGCGGCGCATGACGGCGTCAAAGTGTCTGTGCTCATTCCGGCTTTCAATGAGGCAATGGTGATCGCCGGCTCGATCCGCCGAATTCTCGACTGCACATATCAGAATTTCGAAGTCATCGTCATTGATGACGGGTCAGCCGATCATACGGCGGCGATCGCGCGCAAGACATTTGGGAACGATCCGCGCGTCCGGCTTCTGTGCATCGCCAATAGCGGCAAGGCCCAGGCCATCAACACCGGCCTCAGAAGTGCGACGGGCGACGTCATTGTTGCCCTCGATGCCGATGCCCAGTTTGAGCCCGAAACCATCGCACGGCTGACCCGATGGTTTGGGGATCCCAGTGTCGGCGCGGTGGCCGGCAATGCCAAGGTCGGTAATCGCATCAACGCGCTGACACGCTGGCACGCGCTGGAATATGTAACGGCGCAGAACCTGGAGCGGCGGGCCCCGGTGATGCTGGGCTGCATGACCGTGGTGCCCGGTGCCGTCGGGGCGTGGCGGCTGTCGGCGTTGCAGCAGCTCGGCGGTTTCCCTCGCGACACGCTGGCCGAAGACCAAGATCTGACCATCGCCATCCAGAAGGCCGGGCACAAGATTGTTTTCGATCCCGAAGCGGTGGCCTGGACCGAGGCTCCCGATACCCTCGGCGCGCTGGCCAAGCAACGTATGCGTTGGTCTTTCGGCACCCTGCAATGCCGCTGGAAGCATGGCGATGTAACCTTCAATCCCCGCTACGGGGCGCTCGGCCTAGTCGCCTTGCCGCAAGTTTGGCTGTTCCAGATCCTGCTGGCGCTGTTTGCGCCTGTTGTCGACCTGATGCTCCTTGTGCATCTGATCGTCACCTAAGCCGACTATCTCCAGCACGGTGAACAGTTCGATACCGCCAATCTCAGTATAACCTGCAACTATTACGCGTTATTCATGGCTGTCGATTTGAGCGCCGCTGCCATTGCCATGGCGTTCGAGCGCAAGGAAGACTGGGGCCTTCTGTGGTGGCTGGTGGTGCAGCGCTTTGGTTACCGGCAACTGATGTACTATGTTGTGGCCAAATCCGTCGTCAGTGCCCTGATGGGGCGGCTGGTGGGCTGGGGCAAAGCAGAGCGGAAGGCAACAGTTATGGTTGCGGCCGAGTAGTACGGCCTACGGAACGTTCTTGTCCACCTGGCTGCTGTGGACGCGAATGGGCGCGTTCAGCTTAGGAATTTCATCGAGAAGTGCTAGCAGGGCATCGACGCGCGGAAGAGACTCAGCCCAGACCTTTGCGGTCGCTCTGTTGCTCGGCTTGGTCAGCACTTGGCGGCGCGTCTCAAGAAATGCCCGTAGCACGTCCAGCTCCTGACCTTTGTCCGGCCAACCTGTCAGCGTGACTGTCTGGCGGTAAATCGCGTTCAGGCTATCGGCATCCCAATTATCGTCACCGTGCTGCAACAGCGTGTCATAGATGATCGCCTGTCCGGCGTGGCTCGTGATCCTGGCGTTGTGTGCAAACTTGACCGAAGGATCGAAGTACAACTGATCGGCGACCTTTTCGCAGATCGATGCCAACAGCCCGGAAACGCCGTTCTCCTGCCGCCAAGCCTCGGCAAAACCATTCAGTTTTGCCAGCTCCACGCCACTGCCCGCTGGCGGCAGAAACAGCAGATAGCCGCTCAGCACCGTCTCTGGGACCAGTGAGTCGTAACGCTTGACGACCTTGCTGACTTCATCGACGTAGGTGCAGAAACCATAGCAAGTGACGGTCAGCCCGCGGCCATCCTTGAGATCCTCGACATAGGCATAGTCGGTTGCAGGCGTGCCGGCTTCGAACACATTGGAAATCGCCTTGATCCGGGCTTTCATGGCAAGCCGCGCCTGAACGTCAGGACTGGAGGCCAGTTGTCCAGTGCCGACTTGCCGCGGGACCGGAGTCGCATCGATTGGCAACCCTGCCGCGAAGCACTTAGCGGCGCAGGAATGGGCCGCAAAAGCTGCCGAACTCATCAAGAACCGTCGCCGTCCCATTTCCAAGTTAACGATCTCTGCGCCTGCAGTTGTAACTGACCCACAGCCTAATAGGACTGACCGGCCAAAATGGCGTTCCGATGTCCGCGACCCTGGTCCAGAGCGCCGCGTCGCTGCAACGCAAATTCGCTCGCAAGACCCAACTTCAGTCCTGTTCGCGTCATGCCGGGACGCGCTTTAGCGCAAACCGCGTCTAGCATGGTTCCGGCTCGTACAGTCTCGCCCGTGAAGGTTACCAAAGCGTCCGTATCTATATCTATTTCAAGAGGCAAGACGAACTCTGCACCAAGATTGCGCATGAACGGCTTTGCCAAGGCGCGGTCCCTGGCGTGCATGGTGCCGAGTGCAACATGTGCTCCTGTGTTCGAACTTGATGCGTCGACTACGACGGCGGCTCAGAACCGCTCCGGGCGAACGACCGAAACGTCCGAGACCGTCACGAGGCCGATCTGCTTTCGAATGACGGCAAAGACCTCTTCGAGAACCGCATCCACCTTACCGGCGTCGACAATGCAGATGATGGCGGCCATCTGCCCAACCTCGCTCACCTGTCCGCCTGCCGACCATTCGCCAGATTGGCCCCGGCCTGCAACGATCGGCAGCACCGAGTATCCGGAAACGCCAGCCTTGTCGAAGCGCTCCGTAATACGCCGCAGAAGAGGCATCTCGATGATGAGGTCGATACGCTTCTTTGGATGGGTTTGCATGGCTGGCTCCTCCTAATCAATGGGGCGTCGTGATGGCATTGGCGACCGCTATGTACAGCGGGATGCCGAGCAACAGGTTAAATGGGAAAGTCACTCCGAGCGACATTGTCAGCGGGATTGCCGGGTTGGCTTCGGGTAAAGCAAGGCGCAGCGCCGCTGGCACGGCGATGTAGGATGCTGACGCAGCCAACGTCATCAGAACGGCTGTTCCGCCGGCCGACAACCCTATGGCAAAAGCGAGCGCGGCAGCGATCGAAGCGCCGATCAGCGGCATGATGACAGCGAAGATGCCGAGGCTGGCCGTCAGATACTTACGGCCCTGGTTTAGACCGCGGCCTGCAACAAGCCCCATGTCGAGCAGGAAAAGGCAGAGAAAACCTGGAAAGAGATCTACGAAAAAGGGCTTCACGGTTGCCAGACCTTTCGGGCCGCTGATCATGCCGACGACCAATGCGCCGAGCAGCGTGATCACCGAACCGTTGAGCAGAACCTCACGCCAGACATGGTTGCCGTTGCCCGATGCCGGCTGGTCCCGATGCGGTCGCGCCAGATTGAGGGCCGAAATGATGGCTGGAGTCTCCATCGCGGCGGCAACGGCCACCATGTAGCCCTCGAAGGGCACCGATAACTGGTTGAGCGCTCCTGTAACGGCGGCAAATGTCACGGCCGAGATTGAGCCGTAGTGTCCGGCGACAGCCGCAGCATCGACGGCACTCAGGCGACTGGTTCTTTTCAGGATGGTGTACGCAACGAACGGCATGGCGAACGAGAGAAGGATGCCGGCGCCGATGGTCCCGGCGAGCTGGACGGTGAGGCCATGATGAGCGACCTCGGCGCCGCCGCGAAAACCAATGGACATCAGCAGGTAGAGTGAAAGCAGCTTGGCGACAGGCTCCGGCACGGTGAGGTCGGACTTGGCGAAAGCGGCAAAGAGACCGACGGCGAAGAACAAAACCATCGGTGAGAGCAAGTTCTGCGCGGCAAGGTCGGTAAGTGTCATGTGGCCCCCCAAGGCAAAGCAACGGCGCCGCAGCGGGTCGCCACAAGGCCGGCCGACATGACGAACAACGTCCTGGTGTCAGCGACCACGCCGCATCTGCCGACAAACCAGACAATTTGTAAAATTGATATTAGAAAGATCTATCATTGAGAAATATGATGAGTTAAGAAACCGACATGCCCAAACCGTTGACCAATGTCGACATCGACCTCGTGCGCACATTCGTGACCGTGGCCCGTCTCGGCAGCTTCACGCAGGCGGCTGAGCAGCTGGGGCGCCAGCAGTCGACGATCTCGCTGCAGATTGCGCGACTGGAGACCGCGGTTGACACGAGGCTGTTCGAGCGCTCGCCGCGTTTGGTACGTCTCACGCCCGAGGGGAAGGTCTTTCTCGACTATGCCCAAAGGATGCTCGACCTGAATGATGAGGTGGTGGCGCGGTTTGGTGAGCCGATGGTGACGGGACTTGTGCGCCTCGGCACGCCGGAGGATTTCGCGACGCGGCATCTGCCCGATGTGCTCGCACGCTTTGCACAGGCTTATCCGTCGGTCGCGCTCGAAGTCACCTGCGATCTGACGCTCAATCTCATGGACCGTTACCGTTCCGGCGATTTCGATCTGGTGCTGGTGAAGCAGGAGCCTTCAGTGAAAGCCAAGGGCATCCGTGTCTGGCGCGAGCCGCTCGTATGGGTTTCGGGCGGTCAGGACTTCCTGGACCAAGGCGGACTGGTGCCTCTCGTTGTATCCCCGCCACCCTGCGTCTATCGAAAGCGCGCGACCACGGCACTGGACAGGGCGAAGATGTCCTGGCGGATTTCCTACACGTGCGGCGCGCTGTCTGGAGCGCTCGCTGCCGTCAAGGCCGGCCTTGGCGTGGCGGTACTCCCCAAGGATATGGTGCCGAGCGGGCTGCATGTTTCGGATGGCGGCAGGCTGCCAGATTTGAAAGACAGCGAGATTGCGCTTCTGCAGACCAAAGACCTCTCACTGCCAGCCCAGCGGCTCAAGGACCATATCGTCCGGTCGCTGGGCTAGGCGCCGCGCCTCGATAGTCTGGTGGCGATTTCGAACATGACCTCATTGCGGCGCGCGGAAAGGCCGGCGAGGGGCACTGTCGTTGCTGCGCCGACGACGGCGCCAGCAATTGGCGAGCGTAGGATCATGATGTCGAAAGCTTTCGAGCACCACTTCGATGTTGCCCCTCGGTGGGATCAGCACATGCTGGAACCTCGCGAGCAATGAGGAAGCCCGGCTTTTAGGTTGGCTGAGGAGCTTCACCAAGGGCAAGCCACCGCTGTAAGACTTGACCCGTGTACAGCGACACGGTCGAAGCTCCCCCCGTTACCGACCGGATTCGTGCCATTCAGCAATACGACGGCCCGGGCCAACAACAGATGCCGGGCCGTACATTTCCGCCGTCGCCACCTGCGCGACGACTCGCCTCAATCGCCATGTGTGGCTTGCTACTCGACGGTCCTGTGTCCTCCCGCAATCAGTTCGAACTGGGCCCAAAGACTTTCTGCAAGCTTGGATCGCGGGGTTCGCAGCCGGGCCACCATGATGTCGAGTGGTACGGCGCCTACCGCATCGATTAGATCATGTAAGTCTCCCCTCGCGATTGGATCGGTGGCGAGCTGCCGTAGCACCCAGCCGATTCCGGTGCCGGACAGCGCAAGTTGCAAGACGGCCGGCACCAGCGCTGTCTCGCAGACGGTATCGAACCTGTGATCCCGACTCAAAAGCGGCAACACTTCCTGCTGCTGCAGTGTGCCGAAAAAGACGTCGCGCGGATAGGCAATGATCTTGAGTGTCTCTGGCAGACGGGCTTCGTGCGGCGTCTCGCGACT
>JANYHF010000115.1 GCA_025359185.1 Hyphomicrobiaceae bacterium
CTACAACTTTGCAAGACTGATCGCCTGGCTAAGGGCGATTTTTTGGCTCTTTTGGCTGGTGGCACGGGTGGCATGGATCACGCAGCTACGCAGGCCGAGTGCTACCGCTGCCTAACAACGAGGTACTTCACGCCCGACTAATTCGCAAATCGGAAATGCAGCACGTCGCCATCCGCGACCACGTACTCCTTCCCCTCCAGCCGCATCTTGCCGGCCTCCTTGCACCCCGCCTCGCCGTTCAACGCGACATAATCCTTATACGCAATCGTCTCTGATCGGATGAATCCCTTTTCGAAATCGGTATGGATCACCGCTGCGGCCTTGGGCGCCTTGGTGCCGGCCGTGATCGTCCAGGCTCGCGCTTCCTTCGGGCCGACCGTGAAATAGGTGATCAGCTCCAAGAGTCCATAGCCCGCCCGGATCATCCGGTTCAACCCCGTCTCCGTCAGCCCGATCTCGGCCAAAAATTCCTTCTGCTCATCGGCCGCCAGCTGCGAGACTTCGGCTTCGATTTTGGCCGAGATCACCACCGAGGCCGCGCCCTGCGCCTTGGCCATGGCCGCAACCTCTTCCGAGAACGCATTGCCAGTCCCGGCCGCCGTCTCTTCCACATTGCACACGTACAAAACTGGTTTTCCGGTGAGCAATTGCAGCATACGGAAGGCCAGCTTCTCCTCGTCCGTGATGTTCGCGGTCCGCGCAGCCTTGCCATCCGCCAAAACCAAAATCACCTTCTCCATCAGCTCGACAGCCGCCTTGGCGTCCTTGTCGCCACCCTTGGCTTTCTTGTCCAAGGGCAGTTTGCGCTTCTCCAGGCTCTCCAGGTCCGCCAGCATCAACTCGGTCTCGACCGTCTCGGCGTCGGCGACGGGGTCAATCTTGCCTTCAACATGGGTCACGTCGCCGTCCTCGAAGCAGCGCAGCACGTGAGCGATGGCGTCGACCTCACGGATGTTGGCCAGGAATTGGTTGCCCAGACCTTCGCCCTTGGAGGCACCGCGAACGAGGCCCGCGATATCGACGAAAGTGAGCCGCGTCGGTACGATCTGTGCTGATTTACCGATGCGCGCCAGCGTGTCCAGACGTTCATCGGGCACCGAGACATCGCCGACATTGGGCTCGATGGTGCAGAACGGGTAGTTGGCCGCCTCGGCCGCTGCCGTCTGCGTCAGGGCGTTGAACAGGGTGGACTTGCCAACATTGGGCAGTCCGACAATTCCGCATTTGAAACCCATTTTTCTGAGGAACCTCGGTTCGAATTCCAACTATACCCATAAACTACCGGGTACCTGGCTTAATGGCCGTCCGCGCGGTCGCGCTTGTAGCCAGCCGTCGTGCATAAGAAGTGACTTTGTCTGGCGGCTGGCCAGAGGAGCTATTTACTGTGCGAATGTTCACATTCGCGCAAGCGCCTTGGCGAACTCATTGGTAAACGGATTGACGATCCGCATCCCCGACACGTCCTGTCCGTCCTGCATATCCTCGGAGACAAACAGCGCGCATTCAGCGCGTAGCGCGGCGGCGAGCATCAAGCTATCCCACCAGTTGGTGCCGATATCGTCCTGCACGGCCCAGGCGCGAATGGTGGTTTGCGCATCCAACGGCGCAATGCACCAGGGCGCGAGCCCGCTGAGATAGGCCCGCGCTTCGGCAACCGGCATGATTTTTCGCCGTTGCGTGAGAACCCGGTAAGCCTCATTCAGGCTTTGCGGGCTTAGCGTGAGAATACGGCTCCTGATCGCCCGCCTCAGCAAATCCGCTGACACCTGCCGCTTCTGAAGATCGGCCGGATCGAGTGCGTAGATCAGTAAGTTCGTGTCGACGAAGAGCCGGGCGGTCATAGAGGTCGTCCCGCTTGGGTAGGTTGGCGGAGATGCCAGCATAGCCGTCGCCAATGAGGAAGCGGTCGAGAGCGGCAACCTGATCCTTGCCACGGCCCATGCGGTTTTCTAACTGTTCACTGACAAAAGCGGACATGCTGAGCCCCGATCTGGCCGCCTCGACCTTCAGCCAGTCGGCGACGTCTTCGTGAAGGGTGATGGTAACATTCTTCATGACCGGTTTTTAGTGTAACACGATTCCTGTGTCAAGTAGGCCGAGTGACTGTCGTAGCCCTGCGGTGAACGGGTACGCAGCCTAACCCGCGCGGTCGCGCTCGTGCTTCGCACCTGACCCTTGGTCATGGCACCTTTACTGCCAAGGCGCTGGCCGGCGGCGTGGGAACGCGACGGTGTTTGCTAGGTGAGACTCGTCCCATAGCTTGAACCTGCGCTCTCGGCGTAGGGGCGACCTGCGGTCGCCCCTAGGTAGCAGACATCTTGCACCCGATAACTCTGTTAGTGGACAACGAATATCAGCTGTTGCCACCGCGCCCCGCCAACCACTTTTTGAGATTGTCCGCCATCGCGCCGGCGCGTTTGCCGCCCCGGTCGCCTGGACCGGCGGCAACGGGTTTTTGTTTTTCGGCCGCAGGTTCGCGCTTCACTTTGCGCTCGTCGTCGGGTTGCAGTTGCAGCGCGACATCGCTCATGAAGCGGTCGCCGTGCCCCTGAAGGAGCAATGGCGTGGCCTTGGCCATGGCCGCCAGCATCGGATCGAGCCAGAGGAATTCGGATTTATGGAAGTCACCCAGCACATAATGGTGCACCGCGTCCTTGGAGCCTGGATGGCCGACGCCGATGCGCACACGCACGTAGTCATTGTCGAGATGCTGGGTAATGGAGCGCAGGCCGTTATGGCCCGCAACGCCGCCGCCGGTTTTCACCTTCAGCTTGCCGGGCGCGAGGTCGATCTCGTCATGCACCACGATGATATCAGCTGTGGTGAGCTTGAGGAACCGCGCAGCCACGCCGACGGATCGGCCGCTGTCGTTCATGAACGTGAGCGGCATGAGGACTTGGCAGCGTTCGCCGCAGATCTCGCCTTCGGTCGTAAGTCCACCAAAGCGCTTCTTCCAAGCGGGCAGCCGGTATTCGGTGACGATGGTTTGGAGTAACATGAAGCCGACATTGTGCCGGTTGCGGGCGTATTTCGCGCCCGGATTGCCCAGGCCAACCAGGAGCTTCATGGCAATCCTGCCCTAGCATGAGGCTACGCGCAGCCCGGACAGTATGCGCCCGGGCTGCGGTATCAGCGCAATACCTACTTCTTCTTCTCGTCCTTAGCGGGAGCCGCCTTGGCGTCGGCAGCAGCACCTTCCGCTGCTGCAGCCGCTTCCGGCTTGACCTCGGCCTCTTCAGCCTTGGCGCCGACGACCGTCACGATGGTGAAATCGCGATCCGAAATGGTCGGCTTGGTATTTGGCGGGAGCTTGACGGCCGAGATATGCACGCTATCGCCGATCTCCAGGCCTTCAAGGTTGACTTCGAGATGGTCGGGGATGGCATCGGCCGGGCAGAAAAGCTCAACCTGCTGGCGCACGATGTTGAGAACACCGCCGCGCTTGAGGCCAGGCGATTTCTCATGATTCAGGAAGTGTACGGGGATGGCCACGCGGATGGTCGCGTCCTTGGCGATGCGCTGGAAATCGACATGAGTGATGAAGTCTTTCACCGGGTCGAGCTGCACATCGCGCGGCAGCACCTGCTGCTTGGTGCCAGCCACGTCAATGAAGAACACGGTCGAGAGGAACCGGCCGTTCTTGTAGTGTTTCCACACGTCGCCATAGGCAATGTTGATGGGTTCGGCTGGGCGCTTGTCGCCATAGATGACGGCAGGGACGAGACCGGTGCGGCGGACGGCTTTGGCGGCCCCCTTGCCGACCTTGTCGCGCGACGTGGCCTTCAGTTCGATGGACTGTGCCATGGTGTTTCTCTTCGGTTTGGGTGAGTCTTTGAGTGACTTCGCGCCACCTCCAGGGGTGTCGGCACGCGTAGCCAGCGCTCTTATAATGCGCGCGCGCCCGATGCACAATGCCTTGCAGCGATGCCGACATGCCCGGCAGAGGCGCCAGCATCTCATTGCAGGACTTCGAGATCTTATCAAGTATTACATTTCAATGTCAAAGTACTCATTTCTTATTATATCGATTTGTAATGATCAGGCCGGTTTCCGGTTGCTGGTTCGATGGTTGTTGGATGAATCAGATGGTGACATTCGTCTCAACTTGGCCAACGTGCTGCTCAGCCCGCAAGTTCAGGACTATTTTGACCGGATCATAATCGACACCGCGCCGAGGCTGACCCAGCCTGCTGCAGCACCAATGTGCTGGTGCCGACGATCATGAACCAGGGCTCTTCCCGGTCAGTCAAAGATACGCTATCGCAACTCGATTTCTTTCGGCGTCGAATCGCTACCCACATTGAGTTGCTTGGGATTGTGGCTAGCAAAACCAGTCATGGCCAAGCTGACAATTGGTTCCCACTGGAGCGGATTGCGGCCGACAATTTGAATAGCGATCTGCGGCGACTTTATGAGCGCGATGATCTGTTGTTAGAGGCTTGCAAAATTGCCGACACTGCACAGATTAGGAATGCGGCGGCGTGCTCCCGGGAGGAAACGATGAAGATTGAACAGCTCATCGACGTTCTCGCGGCGCACTCCAAGATTCTTGAAGACGCCGGCGCGAGCGATAGCGATGGTCAATTTCGGTTGCTCATCGAAGCCTTGCGACCCATCGGAGCCGCCGCCGTCAAGGCTGCTTGCAGCAAGGTTGCCAAGCTTGCCGGACGCGATCCTGCCGCGGCGACCGTCGCTTGGGGGCCATTGGCTGGCGCCCTGTTTGTTTAGCTTGCCTTGTTAGGCGATCTTCTGAAGGCGGCCGGGGCGAAATCGGCGGGCGATGTTGTGCAGTTGACCGAAGCCCTGAAGGCAATCGCGGGGCTGCCAATTGCTTCGATCCCTGAAGCTTGGGTGGCAAAGCCTGCAAAGACCAATGCAAAGAGTAAGAGCATCCCGGTGGTCGAAATCGACGCGATCAGTATCCGGGACATGGCTGACCGATTGGCGGCGGCAAATGGCGACGATCACAAATTCAAATCAATCCTGGCCGAACTCAAAGCACGGAAATTACCCAAAGCTGCAGTTTTTGCCATTGCAAGCCGGTTTTTAGGTGTCGAACCCGAGAGAACCTACAAACCAATTAGCCTAAGCAGAGATTCTTTTGTTGACCAACGGATTGACGTTTCGCTCCGTGTTCAGGGCTTCCACGGCTGTGTGGATGTCCCGTTCGAGGGCGGCAACATCGGTGAAGGTCTTGTGGGCCAGATGATGCGCTTTGAGATCGTGCCAGACAACCTCGATGTCGTTGAGTTCGGGGGCATACTTGGGCAGCCACTCGAGGGTCAGCCAATGCTTGCGGGCGTCGAGGGCTGCCAGCGCGGCCTTACTGACATGGATCGGGCCGTTGTCCTCAACCAGGACCACCGGCTTGGTCTGCCGTGCGGGCTTGGGTCCGAAAAGATGGTCGAGCTGTTCCAGGTGCGCGATGAAGTCGCTGCTGCGCTTGGTCGGACTGGTATGCACGATGAGACGGCGAGCGGCGTGATCGAGCGAGCCAATCAGCGCCACTTTCTTGGACTGGCCGGGCGCTGGAACGCGCAGATCGGCGCCTCGTTTTGCCCAAGCGCGCGCCAGATAGGGGTGGGTCAGCGCTTCGCTCTCGTCGCCGAACAGCAGAACGATGTCGCCAGCCTCGGCTTGCGCCTTCCTCAATTGGAGACGCAGCCCGACGCGCGCGATCTCCCCGGCGACCTGCCTGCCTTTCAGCGTGTGCCGGGGCCGCCGCCACCGGAACTTTTTTTTCGCAAGGCTTTTGAGAGTTGTGATCGGCCGATTGTGATGCGTTCCTTGGCCTTGATCTCCGCGATCAGGCGCGGGATCGTCCAGTTCGGCCGGTCGGCGACGGGGGCCTCGAGGAGAGGCGTGACGACCCGCAACGCTGCCTCGGTTTTCACCGGTGGCGGACCTGCATATATGCTCGCCTTCATAGCTTCGACGCCACCCCGCGCGAAGTCGCCCCGCCAAAAGCGAACCGTGTCCTCTCGTACACAGAAGACCTCGGCGATCCGCGCACTGGTCCAGCCTTTGAGCGTCAACAGGATAGCGCGCGCCCGATCTGCCTCGCCACGGTCGCGCGAACCCGCAAGCGTTTCGAGCGCCGCCATCTGCCCATCATTCGCCTTCACCGGAGATCTGCCCGCCATGTCCCGCCTCCGCGAATCAGTGCAAAGACAGAATCACAGTTGTAATTCGTTGGTCAAGCTAGTGAAGTCTGCTTAGCATTTGAGCGCATCGAGGAGCGGCATTTTCAGGATGCCATTTCAGCCAGTCGTGAGCGCGCGATCAACCGAATTAATCATTGATCATGTGCGCTGGAATCTTGAAGCTGATCACCACCGAAGCCGGCGTTGCCGAAGCCCCCAAGAAGAAAGACGGCGGCGGCCACATGCATGGCGGCGGCGGTATGGGCGGCATGGATATGTAGCCTTCTCGCTTTTCGCCGGTCGAATCCCATTTTGGGAGCCTGCCGCCCGGCGCGACGACGGGCCGCTTACAACGACAGAATCGGGCCGCCACAGGACACTGCGGCGGCTCTTGCTTTGCCCCAGCCCAATTGTGAAGGTTTGGCGCCGACAGCGTGCGTTACTCTGTAAACGCCTCGCTTGCCCTTGGCCCTACCTAGCCCGTGCCAATTTTTGCACTGGCTTGAGAGCAGCGACTGCCGCCGCCTTCTCCGGCGCTTCCGCGATTTCCGTCAATTTCCTTATGAGCCCGCGCGTATTTTTTAGGCGCAGCGCTGGCTCCTCCCATTCGGCTTTGTAGACCAGCTTCTGGTCACCGAGCACCTTGGCAATTGCCGCGTTCTTCTGGATGAAGCCCATGAGGCCCGCCGGGTTCGGGAAGGTTTTGTTGCGGAAAGCGATGGAAACGCCCTTCGGCCCTGCCTCGACGACAGAGATGTTGGCCTTGCGGCACAGGCCCTTGATCTCGACGATTTCCAGCAGGAACCCGACTTCCTCCGGCAGCGGACCGAAGCGGTCCACCAGCTCGCCCGCGAACGAATCGATGTCCGTCTTGTCCTCGATGCTGGATAGCCGCTTATAGAGCCCCAACCGCAAATCGAGATCGGCGACATAGGCCTCGGGAATCAGCACCGCCGTGCCAATGGAGATCTGCGGGCTCCACTTCTCGTCCATCATCGCGCCCGCGCCACGCCCGTCTTTGAGCGACGCGATAGCTTCCTCCAGCATGGACTGGTAGAGTTCGAAGCCGACTTCGCGGATGTGGCCTGATTGCTCCTCACCCAGCAGATTGCCGCCACCGCGAATATCGAGATCGCGCGAGGCCAACGAGAAGCCAGCGCCCAGAGTATCCAGCGATTGCAGCACTTTCAGCCGCTTGTCGGCGCCCTCCGTGAGCGCCTTGTTGGCGGGGAGCGTGAAATAGGCGTAGGCGCGGGTCTTCGAACGTCCAACGCGGCCACGCAGTTGGTAGAGGGCCGCCAGCCCGAACATATCAGCTCGATGCACGATCAGCGTGTTGGCGGTGGGCACGTCAAGGCCCGATTCAACGATCGAGGTTGAGAGCAACACGTCATATTGCCCTTCGTAGAACGCCGTCATGATGTCTTCGAGCGCGCCTGCGCCCATCTGGCCGTGGGCGCGGGCAAGCCGCAGCTCGGGCACCGCCTCCTGAATGAAGTTTGCGACCTCGTCGAGATCGGCAATCCGTGGGCAGACATAGAAGGTCTGTCCGCCGCGATAGCGTTCGCGTAAGAGCGCCTCGCGCAGAATCATCGGATCGAACGGCGTGATAAAAGTGCGAACCGCGAGTCTGTCCACCGGCGGCGTGGTGATCAGCGACATTTCCCGTACGCCCGAGAGTGCCAGTTGCAGCGTCCGCGGAATCGGCGTCGCCGTCAGCGTCAGAACGTGGACGTCCTCGCGCAGTTCCTTCAGCCGCTCCTTATGCGCCACACCAAAATGCTGCTCCTCGTCGATGATCAGCAGGCCGAGGTCGTTGAACTCGATCCCCTTACCCAACAGCGCGTGCGTGCCGACCACGATCTCCATCTTGCCTTCCTTGGCGGCAAGTTTGGTCGCGGCCAAATCCTTCGGCGAGACCAGCCGCGAGGCTTGCCCGATATTCACCGGCAGCCCCTGGAACCGCTGTATAAACGTCTTGAAATGCTGCCGGGCCAACAAAGTTGTCGGCACCACAACGGCCACCTGCTTGCCCGCCATCACGGCTACAAACGCCGCCCGCAGCGCAACTTCCGTCTTGCCAAAGCCAACATCGCCGCAGATCAGCCGGTCCATCGGCCGCCCGCTTTGCAGATCGCTAATCACAGCCTCGATGGACGACGCCTGATCCTCAGTTTCCTCATACGGGAAGCGCGCCGCAAACTCTTCGTATAGGCCAGCCGCCGGCTCAAGTACCGGAGCCTGGCGCACCATCCGCGCGGCCGCAATGGCAATCAGCTTATCGGCCATACCCAGCAGCCGCTGCTTCATGCGCGCCTTGCGGGCCTGCCACGCCGCGCCGCCAAGCCTGTCGAGCTGCGTGCCGTCGTTTTCGGAGCCGTAGCGCGACAACAGGTCGATATTTTCCACTGGCAGATAGAGCTTGTCGCCGCCGTGATAGTGCAGCTCCAGGCAATCATGCGGTGCGCCCAGCGCCGAGATCGTCGTCAGGCCGTGGAATTTTCCTATACCGTGGTCGACATGCACCACAAAATCGCCGGGCGAAAGAGACGCGGCCTCGGAGAGAACGTCGGTCGCCTTCTTACCCTTGCGGCGTGGGCGCACGAGCCGGTCGCCCAAAATATCCTGTTCGGCGATGATGGCGAAGTCGGGTGCCTCGATGCCATGCTCCATGCCCAGCACGATGAAACTTGTCACCTTGCGCGACTGCTTCAGAACATCCGGCCACGTATCAACCTTGACGATATCGGTCAGGCCGTGCTCGCCGAGCAGATGCGCCATGCGCTCACGCGCGCCGTTCGTCCAGGCCGCGATCACAGTGCGCTTGGGGATCTGCTGCAGGCGGAGCACATGTTGTGCGACGCTGTCGAACACGTTCGGCGTGTCGGCGACCCGCTCGCTGGCAAAATTGCGGCCGATCTTGCCCTTGAGCGACACCGCCTTGGGGCCGCTCTCGGATGGAGCCGTCTCAAAGGGCGAGAACCGGCGCACCGGACGGCTGGCCAGCGCACCCGCCCACTCTTTTTCGGTGACATACATCGCTTCGGCCGGTGCCGGTTTGTAGGGCGGCGCGCCAAACGTCGAGGTTTCCAGGGATTTCAGGCGCGACTCGTAGTGATCGGCCACCTGCTCGAAACGCTGCCGGATGGCGTCCTCGGCCAGATGATCGAGGCACAACACGGCGTCGGGCACATAGTCGAACAGCGTTTCGAGCCCCTCATGGAACAGCGGCAGCCAGTGCTCCATGCCCTGGTAGCGCGAGCCATTGCTGATGCTCTCGTAAAGCGCATCGTCGCTTGTAGCGGCGCCGAACAGCTCCAAATACCGTGAGCGAAACAGTTTGATGGCCTCGGAACTGAACGCTACCTCGCTGATCGGCAGCAGAGACAGCCGCTGGACCGGTGCTTGCGTGCGCTGGCTGGCGGCATCAAACGGCTTCATGCTTTCAAGCGTGTCGCCGAAGAAGTCGAGCCGCACGGGATTGATGCGGCCAGGCGGGAACATATCGAGAATGCCGCCGCGCACCGCGAATTCGCCATGGTCCATAACGGTGGACGTCCGCCGGAACCCCGCCCGCTCCAGCCGCCAGATCAGTTCGTGCATGTCGAGCCGCATTCCGGGCGCGAGGTTCTTGATCGAGCCTTTCATGAAGGCCCGGGGCGGCACGCGCTGAAGCATCGCGTTGACCGTGGTCAGTAGCACCATCGGCCCCGGCTTGCGGCCAACGGCTAAGCGGGCGAGCGCACTCACCCGGCGCGCGACCAGTTCCGGGTTTGGTGACACCCGGTCATAGGGCACGCAATCCCAGGCCGGAAGCGGGACAACTTGCACGTCGGGCGCAAACACCTTCAGGCCCTGCTCCAGCGCTTCCAGCCGCCGGTCATCGCGCGCCACATGCAGCACGGGCGCGATCTCGCCTCCGGGCTGCGGCTCTTGCGCCATGCCTCCAAGGACAAGCGCGTCTAGGCCCTCGGGCACGCCGGTGAGGAGGAGATCTTTGGTGCGGGGATCGATGGTGGGCATGGGTCAATCGAAATCGGGTTTGTATGTAAGAGACGCAACCTGCGGTGAGGCTTTCCCGCCCCACCCCATCTTGTCCTTTCCCGCTCAAGGGGGACGGGACGGGACGGTAGGGTCGCAATCGTCAATTCGTCAGATTACTGATCTATCTAATCCAGCGTCTCCTCCCCTTGAGGGAGGAACAAGGTGGGGGTGGGGCGGGTAGTATCGCAACATCGCAAATGCCTTTTCGTCGATGACGTACTATTGGCCCATGGTCTCGTGAGGTACCAAGCCATGAAAGGCCCTGATCGCCCCCACCACCTCCGCAATCCGCGCATCCTCGGTCACTTGCGCGCCCATGATCCAATCGTAGAATTGCGGATCGGGGATCAGCACCAGCTCTTCCCAGAAGGCCATGCCCTCGGCGTCTACCCCCGGTAGCTGGGCGCTCGCATATTTCCCCAGCAGCCAATCCATCTCCTTGGTGCCCCGGTGTTCGGCGCGGAACAGGCAGCGCCGCCGTCTCAGATCGAGATCGTCGCTCTCCATAGTCCAGACGCCTTCCGCGCTTGACGAGGCCCACCGCCGCCGTCACGTTCCCGCCGACCTATAGCGCCTGCTGCAACGAGTTTCCACCCGCCCATGCGCCCACCTGAGCTCAATCCGCTGTTTGCGTCAGCCCAGAGCCTGGAAGGGGTGGGGCCGCGCGTGATGATGTTCCTGAAAAAAGCGCTGAAGCTGCCCGGCCAAGTCAGCGAGCCGCGCGTGATCGATCTTTTGACGCACATGCCGACGGGCTTGATCGACCGCAGCGCCATGCCAACCCTCGCCGACGCGGTGCCGGGCACGATCGCCACCATAAAGGTGCTGGTGAGAAAGCACCGTATTCCGGCGGCGGGCAGCAAGGCTCCGCATTCGGTGATGACCGAGGACGCGACGGCCAAGCTCGAAATCGTGTTCTTCCATGCCGACCGCCGCTACGTTGAACGGATGCTGCCGCCCGACACGGAAGTCTATGTCAGTGGCCGCATCGAGAAATATGGTGAGAAGCTGCAGATGATGCATCCTGACCATATTGTCGGACTGGAGGCGTTGAACACGCTGCCGCTGCTGGAACCAGTCTATGCGCAAACGGCGGGGCTGTCGGGCAAAGTGCTGCACAAGCTGATCGGCAAGGCGCTGGATCTGCTGCCGCCGGTGCCGGAGTGGCTCGATGAGGATGTCCGGACGCGGCTGAGCGCTCTGCCGTTTGCCGAGAGTTTCCACCGGCTGCACTATCCGCAGACCCCAGCTGACATTTCGACGGCTTCACCGCCCTGGCAGCGGCTCGCGTTCGATGAGCTGCTGGCCGGGCAGCTGGCGCTCGCGTTGGTACGGCAGAGCCAGAAGAACCAGCCGGGGCGCTCGATTGTGGGCGATGGGCGCGTGCGGGCGCGAGTTCTGGCGGCGCTGCCATTCGCGCTGACGGGCTCGCAGGCCGCCGCCATCAAGATCGTGGAGACCGACCTCGCCGCCACGCACCGGATGATGCGCCTGCTGCAAGGCGATGTCGGCAGCGGCAAGACGGCGGTGGCGCTGATGGCGGCAGCGATTGCCATCGAGGCAGGCGCGCAGGCCGCCATCATGGCGCCGACCGAGGTGCTGGCACGCCAGCACGCCGAGACCATCGGGCCGCTGGCGGAGAAGGCGGGTATACGGATCGGACTGTTGACCGGGCGCGAGAAGGGGAAAGCGCGGAAAACCGTGCTGGCGGCGCTGGCGGAGGGGTCGATCGATTTGCTCATTGGGACACATGCGCTGTTCCAGGAAGAGGTGCTTTACAAGGATCTCGGCTTTGCGGTGATCGACGAGCAGCACCGTTTTGGCGTGCAGCAGCGCCTCGCCTTACAGGCCAAAGGCGGACCTTATGGTGCCAACGTCCTGTTTATGACGGCCACGCCCATTCCGCGCACGTTGCTTTTGACACATTATGGCGATCTTGAAGTGTCAAAACTCACAGAAAAACCCGCTGGCCGCAAGCCGGTCACAACCCGCGCCGTAAGCAACGACCGCATCGAGGAGGTGATGGAGGGCCTCGGCCGCGCGCTCAATCAGGGCGCACAGATGTATTGGGTGTGCCCGCTGGTGGAATCGACCGGCAAGTCCGAACTGGCGGCGGCCGAAGAGCGCGCGGCGCATCTCCGGCAGTTCTTCGGCGACCGCGTCGGTGTCATCCACGGCCAAATGCCGGGGCCGGAGAAGGACGCCGTGATGGCGCGGTTTTCGGCGGGGGAGTTAGGCATCCTCGTTGCCACCACCGTCATAGAGGTCGGCGTGAACGTCCCCAACGCCTCGATCATGGTGATCGAGCACGCCGAGCGTTTCGGGTTGGCGCAGTTGCATCAGCTGCGCGGCCGCGTCGGCCGTGGCGAACGGCAATCCTCATGCATCCTTCTCTACCAAGGCCCCTTAGGTGAAACTGCGAAAGCCCGCATAGAGATGATGCGCGAGACCGAGGACGGCTTTCGCATTGCCGAGGAGGACCTGCGGCTACGCGGCGGCGGTGAGGTGCTAGGCACCCGCCAGTCCGGTGTCCCCGAATTCCGCATAGCCGAAGTGCCGAATTTCCCGGATTTGCTGGAAACCGCAAGGGCCGACGCCGCGCTGATCTTGCAACGCGATCCTGAACTCTCGACGGATCGCGGCCAAGCGCTGCGCCAGCTGCTCTACCTGTTCGATTGCGACGAAGCCGTGCGGCTGTTCAGATCGGGGTAAGGCTCTAAGCCTGGTCGCAGATCTTGGCGGTCGAGCAAACCTTATGGGCGGCGATGACGTGGGGCTGACAAGGCCTGACTTGCTGGTTTTTGGGCGGGCAGCTCTGGATTTCGGCCGGGACGATCTGGCAGGTCGTTACAAACCGGCATTTGGTCAGGGGCTCTTGCGGCTGAGCCCGGGCAACTCCGATCGCGATCTGTACCAGAGCGATGGCGAATAAAGTGACTATGAGCGTGGTGCGGACAGTTGGGGACACGGCGGCGGCTCCGTTTCGGTGCGAGACGATGGGCGGGGGTGCCCTTCCCCGAGTTCGTCGCAGCGCCGAGGCCTTCAGTTCAATCAGCCTAACTGGAACCTTTCGTGAGCCGATCAATCGCCATCAGCCCGCGCATCAGGCTCTCAAACTGCGCCAGTGGCACCATGTTCGGCCCATCGGATGGCGCATTGTCGGGATCCTCATGCGTCTCGATGAACAATCCCGCCACGCCCACGGCCACCGCCGCCCGCGCCAGCACCGGCACCATCCGCCGCTCGCCGCCTGACGACGCGCCCTGGCCGCCGGGCTGCTGCACCGAATGCGTCGCATCGAAAATCACCGGGCAGCCGGTCTCGGCCATGATCGGCAGCGCGCGCATATCGGAAACCAGAGTGTTGTAGCCAAAGCTGACGCCACGCTCCGTCAGCAGCACGTTGGGGTTGCCCGACTCAACCACCTTGGCGACCACGTTCTTCATGTCCCAGGGGGCGAGGAACTGGCCCTTCTTGATCTTCACCACCTTGCCGGTCTTGGCGGCGGCGATCAGCAGGTCCGTCTGGCGGCAGAGGAAGGCGGGAATTTGCAGCACGTCTACATAGGGGGCCAGCCGCGCGCACTGGTCGATCTCGTGCACATCGGTGACGACCGGCAACCCCAGCGTTGCGCGGATTTCTGCAAACACCGGCAGCGCCGCCTCCAGCCCCATGCCGCGCTTGCCGCCCAGCGAGGTGCGGTTGGCCTTGTCAAAACTCGATTTGTAGATGAGGCCGATCCCCAGCCGCGTGGTGATGGCTTTCAGCTCGCTGCCCATCTTAAGCGCGTGCTCACGGCTTTCCATCTGGCACGGTCCGGCAAATACCATCAGCGGCAGCGCGTTGCCAACCTTGACACTGCCAATGGAAACGGTCGCGTTAGGGATCATAAGGTCCGCCTAAAATGCCAACGCCAGCGTCGCCCAGAACCGGTCAATCATGGCCTGGTCCTTGGTGCCCAGATCGTCGTCGATGCGCGTCACCGCGACGATGCCATGATCCTCCGTTCCGGCCGTCATCACTTCATACCGCACCATACGGCTGGCCGAGCCGCGCTTCAACGGCGCGGTCGCCGTCAAGCCTTCGAGAGTTTTGCCTGACGTGAGTTTGCGCGTGCCGGACTTCTTGTCCAGCTTAGCGCTGCTGGCATCGGCCTTGGCGATCTGAGTCAGCATCAGGTCAGCAAGGCTGCGCGGATCGATACTGGCGTATTCCTGCACGATCACGAGCGTACCGTTGTTGGTGGCCATCATGTGCTGCTTGAGACCCGCATCCAGCTCCGTCGAGGTCACGTTCACGTCGTTTGCGTGTTGGAAGGTGACAAAATCACCCTTCCAGGTGCTGATCTCGCTTTGCTTTAGCCCAACCTCGATGTCATGCCCGGCCTTGTCCTGAACTTTGACCTTCTGGCCAACGTCGATGGGCACGTCCTGGCCATCGATACTGATAACGAAATTGCTTGAGCCGTCGGCATGGGCCAGAGTGGCCGGCAATACCAACAGCGACGCCATGACGAGTGCGAGAAGCCGTATCAAGATCTCTCCTCTTTGCCCGGGCCTGCGGTGAACGTCCGCGCAGGTTGCGCAACGTGTGGTACGCCGGTAGAACCCACGCTGACACCATTAGGCCGCAGACCCAGAGTGCGCGAAGACACCATGCAGCCTTTGAAACTCGTCGCTCTCGACCAGGATGACCTCGTCGTCATTTCGGCGCAACTGCAAGACGCTGTGCTCCAGGTAAGCGATATCGTTTATCAGAGCAAGCAGCGGCGGTTTGCGGCGATCGTTAATAGATTTGACTGGGCCGGTGCCACGGCGTCCGAGGGTGCGCGGCGGCCTGCCAACGAGCGCCGCCGGGCCGCGATCCGTTTCGAACATGTGACGGCAGTCAAGACCTTGAACATCGGGCAAGCGGCGGCTGACGCCGTGCTGGATTTACTTGCAGTCAAATTCGAAGAACAGGCTGCTCCGGGGGGCATTGTCACGCTGGTGTTCGCAGGGGGTGGAGCTATCCGTCTTTATGTGGACTGCATCGAAGCTGAATTGCGCGATCTCGGTGGCGTTTGGTCCGCATTGCGACGCCCCGATCACGAACCTGAGCAATCAAAATAATCTTCAGTCTTCCCTCTCGTCGTGGCCAGGCTTGACCCGGCCATCCGCGGCAACACATGTTAAGGTCCTAGCCTCGACACTTGATGGTCAAGTCTGGCTTGGCCATGACGACAGAGGATATCGTGGGGCGGCGTTCGATATGCGCATGAAGCAAACAGCCAGAGCGAGCAGATCACACCCTCGCTTTGCGGGCGGCCGTTCATGACCGGCACGCCCACCACCGGCAAGCCTTCGGGCCGCTTGATCAGTGTCGAACTGGACCCGGCGTCGATTGGGCGGGCCCGGCCCGATGTCGAGCATGAGCGGTCCGTGGCAATTTTCGATCTGATCGAAAGCAACCAGTTCGCGCTCGATAGTGGCCCACCGGGACCTTACAGGCTGGTCCTAGCCATTGCTGATGACCGCCTGCGCTTTGACGTCGCCGATGCCGCCGCGATTCCCCTGCTGTCAGTTCAGCTCGGCCTCGGGGCGTTCAGGCGGCTTATCCAAGACTATCTGATCGTCTGTGAAAGCTATTACGATGCCATTCGCACGGCGCCGCCATCGCGCATCGAAGCCATTGATATGGGCCGCCGTGGCTTGCATGACGAGGGCAGCCGGCTGCTCATCGACAAACTGCACGGCAAGATCGCTATCGACTCCGACACCGCCCGGCGCTTGTTCACGCTGACGTGCGCTTTGCGTTGGAAAGGCTGAGCGATGGCAGCTGCGGGCCAACGCGCATTGCCGGGGGCGGTCCTGTTTGCCTGCACTCTCAATGCGATCCGCTCGCCGATGGCCGCCGCCATTCTGCGCCACCTAGCTGGACGCCGCGTCTATGTTGCCTCGGCCGGTGTGCGTGCGGGGCCACCGGACCCGATGCTGTCCGAGGTGATGCGGGAAATCGGCATCCATACCGATGGCCACACCCCGCACGCGATCGCCGACCTGCATGACACCTCGTTCGATTTGGTGGTGACGCTGTCGCCCGAGGCGCATCATCAGGCGCTCGAACTGACGCGCACCATGGCGTTCGATGTCGAGTATTGGCCGACGCTGGACCCGAGCTACGTCGAAGGCACGCGCGACCAGCAGCTGGACGCCTACCGGGCGCTGCGCGATCTGCTATTCCGGCGCATCAAGCAACGCTTCGGCTTGGAGGGAGGACCGAACGTCTGAGCGGCCTCAAATCCTGCCCTCGGCCACAGCATGGCAGGCGACGGTGACCCCCGATTGTAGCTGGGGGACTGGTGCTTCAGCGCGGCAGCGGTCGAAGACGTGGCGGCAACGCGGATGGAAGGGGCAGCCCGGCGGCGGGTTGATGGGTGACGGCAGCTCGCCTTCAAGGCGGATGCGATTGCGCTTGGCTTTGGGATCGGCAACTGGCGTCGCCGACAGCAAGGCCTGCGTATACGGATGACGCGGCTTGGCAAACACATTCGCTGACGGACCATACTCGACCACCCGGCCGAGATACATGATCATCAGGTCATCGGCGACATGGCGCACGACAGAGAGATCGTGACTGATGATCACATAAGTCAGCCCAAACTCGGCCTTCAGGTCGGCAAGCAGATTGAGCACTTGCGCGCGGATCGACACATCCAGCGCCGAAACGGGCTCGTCTAGCACCAGCACCCGTGGCGACAGCATGAGGGCACGAGCGATTGCGATTCTCTGGCGCTGGCCGCCCGAGAACATATGCGGATAGCGATGATAGTGCTCGGGCCGTAGACCGACCTTGGCGAGCATCTCGTTCGCCTTCACGCGCCGCTGTTCAGACGGTAGGTCTGTGGTGATGGCCAGCGGTTCTTCCAACGCCGCACCGATCTTTTGGCGCGGATTGAGCGAGCCGTAAGGGTTCTGAAATACAATCTGCACAAACTGGCGCAGTTTCCGCACGGCCTCTGGATTGCCGTTGCTAACATCTGTCCCACCAATGGTCAGACGGCCGCTGCTCGGTGGCTCAATCATCGTCAGCAGGCGTGCGAGTGTCGACTTTCCGCAACCGGATTCGCCGACGATGGCGAGCGTGCGTCCAGCCGTCACCTCAAAGCTCGCGTCCGCTACTGCCTTCACCGTAACCGGCGCCGCGAACAGGCCGCGACGCACGTCGTAGTGTCTGGCAAGGTTGGCCGCCTGGATCAGCCGCTCACTCATGGCGTCCCCCGATCGCCAACGGGATAGTGGCACAGCGCCTCGCCCAGGCTCGCGGGCTGGCGCGGCGGCAACACGGTGCGGCAGGTTTCGTTGGCGGCGGTGCAGCGGGGGGCGAACCGGCAACCGTCCTGTTTGTCGAACTGGCCAGGCACCAGGCCGGGAATGGACGCCAGCCGCCCACCCTTGGCCAGTTCCGGCAGCGCCGCCAGCAACGCCGCCGTATAGGGATGGCGAGGCCTCACAAACAATCCGTCAACAGACTGCCTCTCCACCTGTTGGCCTGCATACTGCACCACCACGCGCTTTGCGGTTTCCGCCACCACGCCCATATCATGCGTGATAAGCACGAGCGCCATGCCGGTTTCCTTCTGCACAGCCAGCAGCAAGTCGAGGATCTGTGCCTGGATGGTCACATCCAGCGCCGTTGTCGGTTCATCGGCGATCAGCAGCTTGGGCTGACAGGATATCGCCATGGCGATCATGACGCGCTGGCACATGCCGCCGGACAATTGATGCGGGAACTGGCCGAGCCGGCGTTCCGGCTCTGGGATGCCGACCAGTTTCAGCAGCTCGACAGCGCGGGCGCGCCGGGCCTTGCGGGCAAGGCCCAAGTGGGTGGAAAGGCTCTCCTCGATCTGGAAGCCAACGGTGAAGCACGGATTGAGGCTCGCCACCGGCTCTTGGAATATCATGGCGATGTCTTTGCCGATCAGCTTGCGGCGCTCGGCGGCCGGCAGCCCCTTGAGGTCGCGGCCGTCAAACTGCATCCGCTCGGCGGTGATCGTCGCCGTCCAGGGCAGCAGCCCCATGACCGCCAGCATCGCCACCGATTTCCCCGAACCGGATTCGCCGACGACCGCCAGAACGTCGCCCGCGTCGATGGCGAAATCCACCCTATCGACGGCCCGGAACGCGCCGCGCGACGTGGCGAAATCGACAGACAGGCCGCGGATATCGAGGAGACTCATGACCGGCGCAACCTCGGATCCAGCGCGTCTCTCAAACCATCACCGGTCACGTTGATTGCGAGGACGGTGATCAGGATGGCAATGCCCGGCAGCGCGATGATCCAGGGCGAGGCTTGGATGAATTCGCGCGCATCGGCCAGCATGGAGCCCCATTCGGCCGTTGGCGGCTGGGCACCAAAGCCGAGAAAGCCGATACCGGCCGCCTCTAGAATGGCATCCGAAATGCCCAATGCTGCCTGCACAATCAGTGGGGCGAGGCAGTTTGGCAGCACCGTTGACACCATGATACGCAATGGCCCGGCGCCCGCGACTTTGGCCGCTGTGACGTAGTCTTTGCGCAATTCGGTAATCGCCGAGGCGCGCACCAGCCGGACGTACCGCGGCAAATAGATGACGGTCACGGCAATGATCGTGTTGGTGAGACCCGGTCCCAGCACCGCGACGATGAGAATCGCCAGCACCAAGCTGGGGATGGCCATGATCAGATCCATGACGCGCAGAATCAACACGTCGGTGATGCCACCGGCAAAGGCTGCTGCAAGGCCCAGCGCGATGCCGATGACCGCAGAGACAGACATCACGCACAGGCCGATGAAGAGTGAGACACCCGCGCCGTACATCAGGCGCGAGAGCATGTCGCGGCCAACCGCGTCGGTGCCCAGCGGGAAGCGCCAGTCGCCGCCTTCGAAGATGGCGGGCGGTAGCTTCGTCACATCGCGGAACTGTTCGATGGGTGAATAGGGCGCGATCAGAGGTGCCAAGATAGCAATGAGAGCGATGACCGTCACAACGGCGAGGCCCACGACGGCACCACGGTTTTCGCTGAAGGCGCGCCAGAAGTCGGCAAGCGGCCGTGGCGGGGCCAGGGCCGCCTCGGCAACGCCGCCGCCCAGGACGCTCACATCAGCTGGCATGTCGGATCCTCGGATTGATCAGGCCATAGGCCATGTCCACCAGAAGGTTGACCAGGATGACGATGACAGAGATCAGCATAATGCCGCCTTGCAAGGCCGGATAATCGCGCCGGCCGATCGAATCGATCAGCCATTTGCCGACGCCCGGCCAGGAAAAGATCGTTTCTGTAAGGACGGCACCAGCCAGCAGTGTCCCCGTCATCAGCCCAATGACGGTGACGACGGGAATTAGGCCGTTGCGCAGCGCGTGCAGGCCGATGACGCGGAATGGCGATAGGCCCTTGGCGCGGGCGGTGCGCACATAGTCCTCTTCCAGAACTTCCAACATCGACGAGCGCGTCATGCGGGCAATGACGGCCAGTGGCACGGTGCCAAGCACGATCGTTGGCAAAATCAGATGGCGCACGGAGTCGAGGAACGCGCCCTCCTGGTCGGTAAACCAGGTATCGATCAACATGAAGCCGGTGGTCGGCTCGAAATAGTATTGCACGAGATCGAGGCGGCCCGAAACTGGCGTCAAGCCGAGGGTGACGGACGAAACGAGGATCAGCATCAGGCCCCACCAGAAGATCGGCATGGAATAGCCCGTGAGCGCCGCCCCCATCAACGCCTGATCCCAGACTGTGCCCCGCTTTATGGCGGCAAAAATGCCAGCTGGCACTCCCAGCAGCGTCGCCAGAAGCATGGCGCAGACGGACAGTTCCAATGTGGCAGGAAACAGCGTTAGGAACTCCGTCATGACCTTTTCGTGGCTGATGATGGAGGTGCCAAAATCGCCATGCACGATCCCACTGGCATAGTCGTAGAACTGTTTCCATACGGGCTGATCGAGGCCCATTTCGTGCAACAGCTGCGCGTGCCGCTCCGGCGTAATTCCCCGCTCGCCTCGCCGCGCCTCTACCGGATCACCCGGCACCAGCCGGATCAGCATAAACGTAACGAACATCAACGCGACAAATGTCGGGATGGTCAGCGCCAAACGTCGGAGGAGAAAGCGAAACATTGGGCGTTGTCCACGGCACCTGAGCGTTATGGCAGCCTTGGCTGCCATAACGAACGCGGTTATATCCGCTCGCAAACACTTGCGAGCGAAGACAGCCTGTCATCTGCCTACTTCACATTCACTTCGTAGAACTCGTGGCGGCCGAGCGGGCTGACTTTGTAACCGGTGACTTCCTTGCGGACTGGCTCGAACACGGTTGAGTGGGCGATGGTCAGCCACGGCACCTCGTCCTTGAAAATCGCCTGCATCTTCTTGTAGATCGCCGTGCGCTTGGCCTTATCGGCGCTGTTACGGGCTTCGACCAAGCCAGCATCAAAGTCCTTGTTGCACCACTTGGACAGGTTCTGGCCAGCTGGTTTGCCGTCTGGGCAGCCGAGCAGGAAGAAGAAGTTGTCCGGATCGCCGTTGTCCCCGGTCCAGCCCAAAAGGCCCATCTGGTGTTCGCCCGCCTGCAGCCGCTTGCGGTACTCTCCCCACTCAAAGCTCTTGAGCTCGACGGCGATGCCGACTTTAGCAAGATCCGCCTGCATCATTTCGGCCATACGCTTGCCGTTGGGGTTGTAGGGGCGCTGTACCGGCATGTACCAAAGATCGGACTTCAGATCCTTGACGCCGGCCGCTGTCAGCATGGCTTTAGCCTTGGTGGGGTCATAGGCATAATCCTTAGTCCCCGTATCAAACGACCAAATGTTCGGCGGGATCGGGTTCTTGGCCTTCTGGCCAGCGCCTTGGTAGACCTCTTTCAGGATCGAATCGCGGTCGATGGCCATGTTGATGGCCTGACGCACTTCCTTTTTGTCGAACGGTGGCTTCAGCGTATTCATGCTGAGATAGCCGATGTTGAGGCCGGCCTGCTCAAGCACAGTGACGGCTGCGTCCTTTTTCATGGCGGGGAGATCGGCCGGGTTCGGTGAGACCATGACCTGGCATTCCTTGGCCTTAAGCTTGGCGTAGCGAGCCGTAGCATCGGGCGTGATGGCGAACACGAGATCATCGATCTTGGCCTTGCCGCGGAAATAGGCGGGGAAGGCCTTGAACCG
Organism: Hyphomicrobiaceae bacterium; assembly: GCA_025359185.1. Classification (GTDB taxonomy): domain Bacteria; phylum Pseudomonadota; class Alphaproteobacteria; order Rhizobiales; family Hyphomicrobiaceae; genus JANYHF01. The sequence continues at coordinate 21,363 of JANYHF010000115.1, forward strand.
GATGGCGGCATCCTTCTGGTAGGCAACAAAGGAGAACGGACCGGTGCCGATCGGCTCCTGGTCGACCTTCTCTGGCGTTTTGGCCTTCAGCATCACATCGGCATACTCGGCCGACAGGATACTGGCGAAATCCATGGCGAGATTGGCCAGAACGGGCGCGTTGGCCTGCTTCAGATGAAACACGACCGTCAACGGATCTTTCTTCTCGATCGTGTCGAGAATGTTCGGCATGTCCATGTCGTTGAAGTAGTCGTAGGCGCCACCCGAAACCTTGGCGTACGGGCTATCGGCCTTCCACATCCGGTTGAACGAGAACAGTACGTCATCGGCGTTAAAATCGCGTGTCGGCGTGAACGACTTGCTGGAGTGGAACTTGACGCCCTTGCGCAAGTGGAATGTCACCGTTTTTCCATCGGGGGTAACCTCCCACTTTTCGGCGAGCCCTGGCACCACGTTGACGGTGCCCGGCGCAAATTCGGTGAGCTGATTATAGATATGGCGCGCGGCATCGAGACTTGTGCCGGTGGTATTGATCTGCGGATTGAAGTTTTCAGGGCTGCCTTCCGAGCAGTAAACCAGCGTCTTAGCCTCCGCCGCTGCCACCAGCAACGTGCTGGCCATAAGCGCTGTCACCAGCACCTTCCTCACATATCGCATGACCGTTCTCCCAAAGAGCCCCCGCAAGGTCGTTGCCTTGTCCGGGTCTCTTGAGAGATTAGACCAGGATCTGACACAAAGGGAAGTCTAAGACGTGAGAACACTCAACGGCGATGTCATTTCACCTCGCCACCGGCGCGGAACCATCTGCTCAACGTGCGTCTTTTGGCAGATCGGTTTCCAGGCAGTCGCGCAGAAACGTTCCGTTTGGGCAGAACTCTGGCGGCATGGGGCTCGCCTTCGCGCCGAGCCGCTGCCGGCAGCCCACATGGTGCAGACAGTTGATGCATTTTCGCCGGGCGTCACGCCAGGCAGCCCCCTGCTCCACTCGCATGGCCGCGATGCAACTGACGCCCGATAACGCGACGACCTGATCGAACAGATCTGCCTGCCGCCACACATGGCCGAACACTGGCCAACCGAACCTCTGACCACTCATTTTAGGCACTCCAAACCGCCGCCGTTTGAGAACCGAGACTTGGCACCATCGCTCATTCGGCCACTGGCCTCATTGACGTAGGTCAAGGCTTGGAATGAAAACGCCGCCAAGACCGTCTCGACGATCAATCGCGAACGGTTGGAGTTCGTTCACCGTCGACGGGCTGAGGACGTTGCATTCCCCGCTCGCCCGGCGAGGTGCAGCGCCGTTGACGACGTCTCGCGCGCCTCGCGGAGATTTCTTCCCGAATTCTCTCGACGTCGATCAGCGGGAGATCTGCGTGCCCAAAGACGTAGCAGCAAGGTGACTGCTGAAACTACGACTAAGCAGAAAAAGACCTTGCCCCAACTGTCCATCGGGTTCGCACTGATTATGACGACGCAAGACACCGTTGCAGGATCGAGCGACGGAACGGACGGCAAAACAATCGGCGCATAGCCCCAGAGACTACTGACATCAGGGAGTTGCACTATCCCAAAAAAAATGCCGTCGCTCAAATCGAACGGCCGGATCGCGTTCGACTCAATGCGCTAGGCGCGGGCAGAACATCGTGCGCCATTTCGCATTCTCTAGCGATCCTGCACGCGCGTTCCTGCGGCTTGAAATATCCACCCCAGCAGGGCGACCACCAGTGCCGCAGGAACCAGAAGGATGAGGAGGGCGCTCATCGTGATTGCAACGCCCAGCACAAAAACGGCTAACATAACGAACAGCAAGAACGCGACGGCAAATGACACAACGGTTGCGAGCAAAGCCCGCCAACCTGTGAGTGACGTAGTGCGCCCGTTGCGAGTGATCACGATCATGAGACGGCCCCCTGTGTTGGTTGGCCCAGCGTCGGGCATGGATTGATCAGCGAACGGCATACTGACAAAGCTCTCAGATGTAGCCTCCTCACTGCTTGATATATGTCAAGGTCTTGGCCTCGCCTATTTGGCATAAGAGATATAGGCCAGCCCCCACGATGTGGTGGCCCACACACCCAAACATCTCGATGCACAGGAGAGCGTCATGGCCAATACCGAACTGATAACCGGCGCGAGCAACGGCAAGAACCTGCAGCGGCCTGCCGATGTGTTCTCGTTGATGCGCGATGAAATGGATCGCATGTTCGAGCGCTTTGAACATGGCTGGCCCCGCTGGCCGGCGATGTTTGCGCGCGGCTCCAGTACCGACGTTATGGTGCCAGAGCTGGACGTCCACGACAACGGTAAGCAACTGACGATCGAAGTCGATCTGCCAGGCGTCAACGAAAAGGACGTGTCCGTTACGGTGACCAACGGTATGCTGTTGATCAAGGGCGAGAAGAAGTCCCAGTTCGAGGAGAAGAAAGAAAACTACTACCTCTCCGAGCGCAGCTACGGCAGCTTCGAGCGCTCACTCCGCCTCCCCGAAACTGTTGACGAGGATAAGATCGACGCCCGCTTCGACAAGGGTGTTCTCAAACTCGTCATTGCCAAGAAGCCCGAAGCCATAAAATCCGCCAAGACGATCGAGATTAAGAACTCCTGAAAACGGCCTCATCCATCGATTGCAAGGAACCTCTATCATGAAAACCGATGCCCAGATCAAACACGACGTGACGGCGGAGCTGACATGGGACGCCGAGATCGACGAAGCCAAGATTGGCGTCGCCGTCAGTAATGGCGCGGTCTCACTGTCTGGCCACGTTCCGACCTACTGGCAGAAGATCGCGGCACTGAAGGCGGCCAAGCGGGTTGCCGGCGTTATGGCGGTGGTCAACAAGATTGATGTCAGCATCGAGAGTATCCACCACACCACCGACGAAGGCCTGGCCGAGCGGATCGCCAATGTCCTCAGATGGAACGTGTCCATCCCCGGCCGCGAGATCAAAGCCGAAGTGCGAAACGGCGTGGTGACGCTTTCGGGTGAAGTCGACTGGTACCATCAGCGCTCGAACATCCAGCGCAACATCGAGCATGTGAGTGGCGTCGCGAACATCATCGACAACATCATGATCAAACCCCGGGTTTCGACAGCCGATGTGCAGCAGAAGATCAAGGACGCCCTGAAACGGCACGCCGATATCGAGGCCACAAATGTCGGCGTCTCGATCTTAAATGGCGTAGTGACGCTGTCCGGAACCGTCGAATCCATGGAGGAGATGGACCGGATCGAGGCGGCGGCCTGGACGGCGCCCGGCGTCTCAAGGGTCGTCGACAATCTGCATGTCAGCCGGATCTAAGGCCGCAGTGCCCGGTCGACGAAGGCTTTGAAGTCGCGCACGGCGCAACCAACGGCGTAGTCCTCGAGACCATTACCACCAGAGTGCATGATGACGGCGACCACATCCACCAACGCCGCCGTCATCGGAACGAACGCCACTGGATCGACTCTCATCCGGCCAGCCAATAGATCGCGGGCTTGGAGACCGCGAGGCAAACGGAGGCGGGCACAGTGCTAGTGGCCTAAGCCCAGTGCGCATACGTTGTTTGGCCGGAGTAAGAGAGCAGAACACTTGCCGACAGGCTCAAAGGCGTGGTCACGACCAGGAGCCGGCGCGCGTCGCGGTCATTGAAGCTATGCCATGCGAAAGGCGCGAGCCTTTCAGATGACCGTACCGAACAGCGCGCCGATGCCAGCGGTGAAGGACATGGCCAAGGCGCCCCAGAAGGTCACTCTCACTGTAGCCTGCAGCATGTTCGCCCCGCCTGCCCTGGCACCGATGGCCCCAAGCATGGCCAAGAAGGCGAGCGACGCAATCGCCACGGCCGGAACCAGGGCACTGGCCGGAGATATCAGCACCATAAGCAACGGCATGGCCGCGCCTACCGAAAAGGTCGCCGCCGAGGCCAAAGCGGCCTGCACGGGTCGCGCCGTCGTGCTCTCGGATATTCCCAATTCGTCGTGCGCATGGGCCGCCAGGGCGTCCTTGGCCATCAGTTGCATCGCCACCTGGCGGGCCAATTCCGGCTCCACGCCTCGCTTCACATAGAGATTCGCCAGTTCGGCCTGCTCGAAGCCGACATTCCCGGAAAGCTCGCGGCGTTCGCGGGCAAGATCCGCGTGCTCGGTATCGGATTGCGAACTGACGGACACGTACTCGCCTGCAGCCATTGCCATAGCCCCGGCCACCAGCCCGGCGATGCCCGCAATCACGATGTCGTGCGGCTTAGCCGCTGCTGCGGCGACGCCAAGCACGAGGCTTGACGTTGAGAGGATGCCGTCATTGGCCCCGAGCACGGCCGCGCGCAGCCAACCGATGCGGGCCACCAGATGGCTCTCGGGGTGAAGGTGCAGCCGGCTCATGCGATCGTCCTCGCTCGTGGACGATTTTACAGGGAGTTGACGACTTTATCCAGCCGGTTGGCGACGTCATCGGCGATTGATGACAGAGCCTTGTTGTCCACGCGCTGCATAGCAATTTTCGGATTGATTGCAGCAACCTCGACCTGCCCGCCACCTAAATCCTGCACGATCACATTGCAGGGCAGCATTGTGCCGATCTTGTCCTCGGCGAGCAGTGCCTTGTGCGCAAGCGGAGGATTGCAGGCGCCGAGAATGCAGTATGGACGGAACTCGATTCCCAGCTTCTGGCGCAACGTTTCCTTGACGTCGATCTCGCTCAGGACACCAAAGCCCTCGCTCTTCAACGCGGCTTTGACCTTTTCGATGGCGGCCTCGTAGGGGCTGGTGATGGTCTTGTTGAAATAATAGGTCATGTAACGCCTCCGATTGTGGTTCTTGGCTTTTTTGCAATGTGTCTGTACATCAGCCGCGGCATCGCCGCAAAGGCGGCGAAGGCGCCGGCGTACACCCGGCCTGCGGGCGTCGCGAACTGGGCGATCTGCTCTGACGGCGTCATATTCCGTAGCAATCCGCATGGTTCGCCGCCTCTCTTTGCATGTCATCGTCTAGCAAATCCGGGAGCGCCGGGCCTTGATCTATGTCATGGCCCAGCCCGCGAAGCGGCACTAATCATCGCTCCAGAACTTGTTCCAAACAGCCGAACCGATGTGGATGGGCTTCGCTTCGCCGGAGGCAAACGATGACTATAGTAAACCTCGCCAAGACACTGACCGCACTCGTAGTTCTAAGCATCAGCGCCCCGGTCATCGCCGTCGCTGATGATGACGGGCCAATGGGCTCGGGCATGATGGGGATGATGCGCATGATGGGCATACGCGACAACGACTGCCCGGTGCACGGCGAAGGTATGCGCGGCATGATGAATACTGAGCATTTGACCAAGAATGCCGACGAGCGCCTGAACAAGATCAAATCGGAGTTGGCTATCATTGCCGCTCAGGACGCGGCCTGGACAGCGTACGCTGCATCAGTCAAAGCCAGTGTGTCGATGATGGCAGCCATGCGCCAAGGCATGCAATCCATGATGCAGGCCGGCTCGGCCAAAGACCGGCTGACGGTACGCATCACGGCCATGGAGGGAATGCTGAAGGCGTTGAAAGCTTCGCAACCTGCAACCGATGATCTCTACAAGGCGCTAACAGTTGAGCAACAGAAGAAGGCAGATGCCTTGCTCGGCGCCGGCTGCGGAATGATGTAACCGGGTACACTTGCCGAGTGCATCACTGCGTCGGGCCCGCGGTGGACCAGTACCCACTATCAGAAGTAGCTAGTACGTCTGATCGCGGCTCCGCGAGCCGATCCGGCAGGCGCACGCCGAAGAGCGTAGCTTTAGCTAGTCGGGCGTGAAGTACCTCGTTGTTAGGCAGGGGTAGCACTCGGCCTGCGTAGCTGCGTGATCCATGCC
>JANYHF010000042.1 GCA_025359185.1 Hyphomicrobiaceae bacterium
CGCGCGCATCGGCAGCCATCCGATCAACCGGCTCAGAGAACTGCTGCCCTGGAACTGGTCGCCACCGGCGACGCAAAGCGTCGCCGCCTGAGCCGGCCTCCGTCAAGCAAAATGAGCCGTAGTCTCGGACTCTCGCTTACGAGGATTTGACATCCGGGAGCCAGTTGTCGCTATCCCAGCGAACACGCCCCAAGTCTTCAGAGCTTGAATTTGCTGAAGTTTGTCTCGATGTCCGGCTCTACGGGATGTCAAATTGGCAGGCCGCAATTGCTCATGATGGAAAACGAGCCGGCCGTGCAATCTAGACCTGCCGGGCTCTGTCCGCTCAGAACCACCGAACGGCTGTTTTGCTTGGAAACCCTTTTGGCAAGTGTGCCACGGCAGCGCCAGTCGTGAGCGATCGCTGGGATCGCTTGGAGCGGGCGAAGGGAATCGAACCCTCATCAACAGCTTGGGAAGCTGCCGCATTGCCACTATGCTACGCCCGCGATCCTAACGGCAGGCTACACGAAATTTGAGTGGGCAACAACCGATTGTGAGCTGACAAATGTGAGCTGGCGTGGCGCTTTGCCTTATCGTTGAACATGTTGAACTTGGCTCGGCTGCAATGTGAGCGTGCAAGCTGCTGCGCCTCTTCAGGCGGCAGGCTTGCGTTTGGGCGTGCCTGGCGGCACGGCGCTCGCCAGATAATCATGCAGTACACGGCCATAGGGCAGTGTGAGATCTGCCTTGAAGTGGCGGCCGCCAACCATTTTCACCACGGGCAAATCAGCTACTGGCGCGTTGACGTGCGGCACCAAATGCAGACGCGCCGGGCCGCCAAAACTGAATTTCACATCGATTCCGGTGAGATTATAGGCAACCAGCTGCGCGATTGCCGGTCCGCCGGTGACGTCCGGGATCAATTTCAGGTTGACCTGGGTCTTCTTCAAGGCCTCGTTGCGTTTGCTGGAATCGGTAATCAGATTTTGGTGTTTGTACGCCATTGTGCCCATGGCAACGCGTTCGCCAGCATAATGCAGCGTGCCGGTCAGGGTATCCATGTGTACACTGAGCTGCGGCTCGCCCCAGCGTTTGGGGAAGCCCCAAATTTCGCGGCCGGCGCTGATCGGCGGCTCGTCGTTGAGAAACATCATGCACGTGTAGTTGACGGCTTCGCCTTGATAGGTGCACGGAATGACAACGCCACTTTCGTGATAGCTGCCAAAGCCGGTCGAATCCGGCATGTTGATCCACTCATAGAACACCTGATTGGAGCCGTCGGGTTCGAGAGGCTCGGGAACCATGTGCCGGATCGCGGCGGGGTCGCTCTCATAGACCACGACGAAATATTCCCGGTCAATGAAACGGTAGGGGCCGCGCGGATAGCTTGGATTGCCCGCCGGCATTGATGGCAAGGCGAGAATTTCATCGCGGGTCATGACGTCTCCGGGCGGTTGAGTGGGGGCATCAGCGCTGGTTTTCGGATGCTTCCAAGCGCCAGAGCAGCAGCAAGATGAGGGCGCCTAGCATACCGCCAAGATGGGCGAAATGCGCGACCCCCGATTGCGTGCCGGTAATGCCGCTGAAAATCTCGATACCGCCGAACACCATGGCAAACGTGCGCGCACGCATGGGAATGGGCGGAAACAGAGGGGTCACTGTGCGGTTGGGAAAGGTGAAGGCGAAGGCCAGAAGCAGGCCATAGATGCCGCCCGATGCCCCGACGGTGGGAAAAAACTGGCCGGTCGAATAAGTGACGGCTTGCTGTGTCAGGGCGCCGGCGATGGTGCTGATGAGCAGCAACGACACATATTTGCTTTGTCCCCAGGCCCGTTCGAGATCGCTTCCGAACATGTAGAGGCCAAGCATGTTGAATAACAAATGCTGCACGCCGCCATGCAGAAAAAAGTAGGTCACGAGCTGCCAGATATGAAAATAGGGTCCGAAGGGCCAGAGTGCGAACTGTTCCTGGATAGTTGCGCCGTAGGATTGCTGGGCCAAAAACGCCGCGACGCAGGCAATGATCAGGCCAAGGGTGATCGGGGGCAAATTCAAGGGCGGCTCCGAAGTGTGTCAGTTGCACAGGGGGGCAGATGACGGCAACCATTCGGAGGACGAGAGCGGGGATGTCAAGAGTGCGATCGAGCCGGGATCGGCTGAACGTTGCTGCGCGAGTCATGCAAATAGCCCCTGCAGATACCAGGATGGTGTGCGGTTGCCGGTTTTCTCTGTGCTGCCATAAAGGCCATCGCGAAACACCCAGAAGCGCGCACCCATCTCGTCCTCGATGACATAATAGTCGCGTGGTCCCGAAGCCATACCACCAGTCTCGCGCCACCATTCCGGGGCGATGCGCTCGGGTCCCTCGGCACGCACCACGCGGCGCAGGGTGCGGCGCCAGCGCAACGTCAAAGGCGGGCCTTCGGGAACTTCGGCGACCACGGTAACGGGCTCAGGCGAGGGCAGCAGGAGCGGCGGACGGGCATAGCCAGCGCTGCCGGGCTGCGGAAGTCCTGCTGCGCGAGGCGGTTCATGAGCGTGTGGCCCCGCCATCGCAGACACGCGGCATTCAGCGTGTTCGGGCAGCTGGCTGGCACAAGGTTTAAGCCGCAGCACGCACTCGGGACCCAGGCGGCCAGCCAGGCTGTCGATCAGTGCACTCATTCCGTCGCCGTTCGTCGCACTACCGTCTGGGCCAACAGTGGCAAGCGCGTCCTGGACAGGTGACAGCGGTTCGCTGGTCCCGGCTGCCAACAGCATGAGGTCGATACCAAAGCGGGCATCGACGCCACCGAGCTTCTCGCGAAAGAGCCGCAGCATATGCTCAGGCGAGCGGCTGGGCCGGTTGAGGCCGATACGTGCGCCGGTGCGCGTGCCGTCACTACGATACAGCGTGAGGGTGAGCCGGCGGGCACCCCGGCTGGCGCGAGCAAGCCCGGCGCAGAGATCAGCAGCAAGAGTGGCGAGTGCAGTTTCCAAGCCATCGCTGGCGATGATCGGTTCTGGAAATACCGCACGTACGGCATGGCCGGAAGGTGTTTTCAAGGGGCGCAATGGCTCTGGTTTCAGCCCGAGCGCCTGATCGAGCCGGAGCAGCACAGCCTCGGCAGTCTCGCGGGAGGGGAAGCGGCGTTTGAGGGTTGCGCGCGGCAGATTGCAGAGCTGGCCGATGGTTTTGAGACCAAGGCGGCGCAACAGGCGAACGGTAGTCAGGTCCAGCCGCAGCGCCTCGGCGGGCAGCGCCAATAGGGCGGTACGGGCCGTTCCAGGCGGTGCGATGCAAGCGCCGGGACCAGCAGGGGCCGGGCGTAGCGCGAACCGCGCCAGCGCCGATGCGGCTCCCAGGCCGTCGGCCAAGCCAAACCGGGCAGTGAGGCCGAGTACCGCCAAGTGCCGGCCAAGATCTGCCAACAATCCAGCTTCTCCACCGAACAGGTGGGCCACTCCGGTGGTGTCTACCCAGAGACCATCAGCGCCGTCCGTGTTGAAGGCGGGGCCATAGCGCAGACACCAGCAGGCGAGGCGGCGCAAGGCCGCCGTGTCGTGCGCGGGCTCGGATGGCTGCGTGACCAGTGCCGGGCAGACGGCGCGGGCGTCGGCCAATCTCATGCCGGGCGAAACGCCAGCGCTCAGAGCGGCGGCCGTCACCGCGCTGATGACGAGCCGGCCACCCTGGCTGGTTACAAGCCCGAAGGGAAGCTCATCCGGTACCGCGCCCGGCTCCATGCGCCGCAAGCGCTCGAGCGGGAGATTGGGCAGCCAGACTGAAAGAATGCGACGCATCACACCACTCCAACATCCAGGATAGATCACTTGGGCCATGCCGGCTGCGCTCGAGCGTCAGCGCGCAACGCCATGCACCGGGAGCACCGGCATCGAGAGGATGCTGCGCGCTGGCAAGCCCGCCAACGCGCCAGCGGGTGTGGGCCGCCGCAAGCCCCTCGCTGTTGGGATCGGTAAGCAGCAGACACGGTGTGGCACCGGCATCGGCCGCCAGCACCAGTCGGCGTGCTGGCAGCAAGCCGATGCTATTCGCTTTACCGTCCAGCAGGCCAATCACGCTGCCAAGCGTGCGTGACCGTAAACCCTCTTCCAGGGCCCAGAGCGCATCAGCGGCGCGGGGTGCCGAAACGATAATGAGCTGATTGGGGTTAAGCCCAAGCGCCCTTAATCCGGGACCGTAGGGCAGGCCATGCTCACGGCTGGCCCGGCCGCCGAGGACGAGCAGTAGTGGACGCTGTGCGCTGGTCCGGCGGCCTGCAAGGGCAAAGGTCAGCGCAAGAGCAGCCCCCGAGTCCCGCGGCGCGCGCGGTTTGAATTCGTGCAGGCCACGTATACTCAAGCTGCCGCCCGGCAATCGCTCACTGATGCTTGCAATGCCAAAAGTGAAAGGATCGTCAGATTGCTTTACGCCAGAGGGGCTGAGGCCAGAACAAGACAAAGGACAGACGGAGCGCAGTACCGCCATGCTGGCTGCAGCGGGGGGCTGCGTTGGGTCCAGCATGGGCAGTGGTCCGGAGGCAGGACGCGCAACAATACATGCAATCCGGTTCCGCAATTCCAGGATGAGGGCGTCCCGCGGCGCCACTCCGTCTGTCTGAGCAAGTTTTGACGCGATCTGAGAAAAAAGAACCTCGCGCGGTTGGGCCGGCACCTTTCCCCTGCCTGGGGCGGCAGGGGAAAGGGCCATTGGGCGCTGCGCCGTATATGCTGCGGCCTTGTCCACGAAAACGCTCTTTCAACAGGTTGCGAGGGCTGCAAACTCTTGAACGCAACACAACGTCCTACGCATACTCACGCTACGATCACTGGCTTGGGCGGGGCCTTTGCCGTCGCCGTGTTCAATGTTTGTTCTATATTACGGCCAAGAACATCCGTCAACAAAAAAAGAACATAGACAGAACATTATAAATTGTGCTATCGTCATGCCGTGCACAAAAAAAGCGTTGCCTTCCAGCCACAACAGGCGGAATTTGCAAACAAAAGCGGGTACATAGGAGACGTTTACTCTAGCAGCGCTTGCCAAGCGGCCTTCTTGCGACCACAATTGTCTTTCGGTGAGGAATAAGACACGTAGTTCGGCGCATGTAGTATGGCTGTGCTCTTTCGGATATTTGCCAAGATGGTTTTGGTCAGCTCGTTCGGTAAGATAGTAAGATAGGATGCGTCACATGCTGTACTTCATCCGGCAAGCGGTCTGGACCGTCCTCCCGGCAGTTCTGGCTGCGTTTTTTGCCGTTTTTGCTCTCGAAGCGGGTCCCGCCCAGGCTGGTCCTGAAATCGTGAGTTTCGACCGGGATTATCCCCTTGGCGCCATCGTTGTCGTCAATCGCGAGCGGCGGCTTTATTACGTCATCGGCAAAGGCCGCGCCGTTCGCTACCCGGTGGCTGTTGGCACGCCTGACAATCAATGGTCCGGTCAATCCTTTGTGGTTGCCAAGGCTGTTAATCCGACTTGGACGCCGCCCTGGAATCCTGGTCACACCATGCCAGGCGGAGCCGGTAATCCACTGGGAGTGCGTGCTCTGTACCTCGGTTGGACAAATTACCGGATACATGGCACCAATGCACCCGGATCGATTGGTTCGCCAGCGTCGCACGGCTGCATCCGTATGTTCAATGCGGATGTGACGGACCTCTATAGCCGCGTGCATTTGGGCGCTCCGGTCTACGTGGTCAATTTGCTGCCCGCAGCCACACAGGCGAAATTGGCACCACCACCCGCACCAGTGGGCAAAGCCGCAGCGCTGTGACTGTCCTGCATCGCATCAGAACGACTGTTGACTGCAGCGGGGTCGCCGCTTGACCAATGGCACGCTAGGCACTTACGGTTGATTGGCGAAGTTGTCATTGCTCGGCGTTACCCAGGAGTGAATGGAGTCTGCAGAAGCCAAGCAAGACCAGCGCCAGACGCTGGCGGCGTTGAGACAGCATGAGAGCATAGAAGGAGCATGAACATGACGCAGCCAATGACAACTGGCCTTGGCGGGCTGGCGGCACTCGTGTTAGTCGTAAGTTTCGCCGCAAATAGTCCGTTCGCAGATGCCGCCTCGCATAAAAGGCGGATGGCCAAGCCTGTGGATCCAGCAGCCACAGATTCGACCGGCAGCCTGAGCCAGGGCAGCGTGGCGTTTGATTTGTTCAACGACGGTGATATGTCGGCAGGCGCTGTGTCGATGTCCTTCAGCCCGAAGTACAATCCCGGCGAGATCGTCGTTTCGTTTAGCGACCGCAGGCTTTATTATGTCGACGGCAAAGGCCACGCACTCGCCTATCCGATCGCAGTCCCGCGCGAAGATGCCCGTTGGGCCGGTGTCACGTCGATCTCGGACAAGCGCATCAATCCGGCCTGGACGCCGACGCCGCATATGCTGGCCAAGAATCCGAACCTGCCGTCCTTCGTGCCGGGCGGACATCCCATGAACCCGCTGGGCGTGCGCGCCATGTATCTGTCTGGCGGCGAATACCGCATTCACGGCACCGACGCGCCTTGGACCATCGGCACGGCGGCATCTAGCGGTTGCATCCGGATGTTCAATGCCGATGCCATCGATCTCTATGGCAGGGCCAAGGTGGGAGCTCGCGTTACCGTCACGTGGGACAGGTTGACCGCGGGCTGACAGGGTGCCGCTGTCCAACAGCAATTTTTGCGGGATGGTGGCTTACTGCTCAATGCTCGGTGCAGGTGGCTGTGTGCCCGAACAGATGATGCGGCCAGTCCAAATCCGAGGACATGACGGCGGCTCTTTCCTCTGATCCATGTTCCTCCTCTCCATCGGAACGGTCCGATAACAATGGGGCAGGGCCGATACGGCCGCTCCACCGGCTTGTTAAGACATTTGCGCTAATTTCAAACCTCACGGACTGGCACTGCGACCAACCTTGCGGGCGGCAAAGGCAGCATCGCCAGCCCGTCGAGGTGATGTCATGCGGCTCGAAGGTCATCCAGAAGCGCTCACCCGTCTGTTCGAGAACGAACAGGCGATCCGCGCTGGCGATCGCACACCGCACAAAATTCTCCTGATCGGCACCGGCGGCGGCATGAGTTGCATTCGAGCGGCGGCCTATCTGGCGGCCTGGCGCGACTGCGGACTTGAGCACGCCGTCGATCACGCCATCACGGTGTCGGGCAGCGGCGGCGGCGTCGGCGCCTATCTCTCCGGTCTGCCGCACCGCGCCGTGCGCATTTTCGAAACACTGGCAGCGACTGGCTTCATTTCCAGCGGCGCCTATGGCGGGCAATCGATGCAACTTGCCAAACTCGGCGAGGCTCTGCGCGGCGCCCATAGCCCGATCGCGTTTGATCAGAAAAAGATCCGTGCCCATCGGACCACTTGGCATGTGGTGGCGACGCGCCTCACGGGCCAGAGTGTGCTCATCGATGCCAAGCTCGCCGTGCCCGATGCAGCGCAGGCCGTGATGGCGTCGAGCGCATTTCCATGCCTGACGTCGCCAGTGCCGCTTGGCTTTGGCGCGGCGCGTGAGGATTTTGTTGATGGCGCCTGTGGGATGCCTATGCCGATTTCAGCCGGTATAAAGACATTCCGTCCAGATACTGTCATTGTACTGGAAAGCCGCCCGCACCCTAAGTTCCTGCCCTGGTTCGAACGCCATCTCTGGCCACTGCTGGCTCCCGTGCTGATGCGCTCAATGCCGGTTGGCCTGCGCACGAGCGTTGCCGCCATGGACACCATGTTTGCCCATGAAAGCGCGCGGCTGGCCCGCCTCAAGCGCATCAAATGGTGCCGAGTCACGCCAGGGGACGACAGCATCTCGATCGGTCCGCTGACTACGGACGGACGGCTGCTGCGCAAAGCCGCCGATGAAGCGTCGCGCTTCATGCGGGGCGCGTTGCGGGAGGCGGCGCCAGCGGGGGTTGTTTAGTAGGGTAGAGGGCTGGCTTACCGGGCCGAAGCCCTCACCACGCATGACAGCCAGCTACCCGAAGGGCCGTCACCATGCGCACCAAAAAATGTAAAGGCTGGTGGGCGATGCAGGGATCGAACCTGCGACCCCACCCGTGTGAAGGGTGTGCTCTACCGCTGAGCTAATCGCCCCAGCCTTCGATGAGACGGGCCTTCGACAAGCCCGACTACCTGAGCCTTCAGTTAGGTGGGCGGCCAACGGCTGTCAAGTCTGCCCCAAATCATTGAGTCGCCTAAGGTTTGCCGCCACGCCTGCAAAGGGCAGCGAAGGTGGCGATGATGCCCCTGGCAAGGCTGGTGTCGCGGACGGCGGCGATCAGACCGTCGACGTCAAAGCCGCGCTCCGTGTAGGTGGACCGGTAGGCCTCGAACAGGCCGAGTATCATAGGGGCAGTGAATTCGGGATGGAACTGAAGGCCCCAGATCTGCTCGTCGAAACGGGCGGCCTGGATGCCGGTGGCATTGACAGCCAGCAGTTGGGCGTCTGCAGGCAGAACCGTGGCAATCTGCGAATGGGCCGATTGAGCCTTGAACACGGCTGGCACGCCCAAAAACAGCGGATCGCCCCTCGCTGGGTCCGTCAGTGAAATGTCAATAGTTCCATACTCGGGACCTGACGGCGTCCAATCCACCACGCCGCCAAGCGCATGTGTCAGCAGCTGATGGCCAAAGCACACACCCAGCATGGGCAGATGACCACGCTGGCGGCGCACCCAGGCCGCCTCGGCCTCCGCCCACGGATGCCTATCCGTCACCATCGCGGCCGAGCCTGTGAGGATGACACCTGAAAGATCCCCGGCATCCGGTAGCGCGGCGCCGCCTTCCACATCGATGTGAACGAAGTCTGCCAACGGCCGCTGGCTGGCGGCTGAAAGCATCACATCAAGATCGCCGCCGCAGGCCTGGTAAAAGCCCTTCGGCATACGCCGGATCGAGCCGTTGTTGAGGATGGCGATGGGTTTCACGGGGCCGCTATCACAATGTGCCGTTGAACGCGGCCAGGAATAGCGCCTTGGCGTTAGCCTCGGTCAGCGGCACGGGATTGGTGCCCGCTGTCGGATCAACGATGGCCATCTGGGCGATCAGGTCCGCCTTCGATGTGTCTGGAACGCCAAGCTCCTTGAGCGTATGGGGAACGCCGATTTGCTTCCGCAGATCCAGGACCCAGGCCAGGACGCCATCGAATCCATCCTTGATGTCCAGCACCCGCGCAAGATATTCGATTTTATCGGTGATCGCCTCGCGGTTCATGACCAGCACATAGGGCATGTACACGCCGTTGGTGAGGCCATGATGGGTGTTGTAGAGAGAGCCGACAGGGTGCGAAAGCGAATGGATAGCGCCGAGGCCCTTCTGGAACGACACCGCGCCCATCGCGGCCGCGCTCATCATATTGCCTCTGGCCTGGAGGTCCTTGCCATTGGCAACGGCCTTGGCGAGATTGTCCTTGACCAGACGAATGCCTTCGACGGCGATACCGGCCGACATAGGATGATAGGTCGGTGCACAAAATGCCTCCAAGCAGTGCGCGAACGCGTCCATGCCGGTGCCCGCCGTGAATTTTGCCGGTAGTGCCACCGTCAGCTCGGGATCGCAGATCGTCACGACCGGCAGCATTTTGGGATGGAAAATGATTTTTTTCTCGTGCGTGTCCTCCTTGGTGATGACACCCGCGCGGCCGACTTCGGAGCCAGTACCTGCGGTGGTCGGCACGGCGATCACCGGTGCGATGCCGTCGGCATTGGCGCGTGTCCACCAGTCGCCGACATCCTCAAAATCCCAGATCGGCCGCGTCTGTCCGGCCATAAAGGCAATGCACTTGCCGCAGTCGAGTGCCGAGCCGCCACCGATAGCAACAACGCTGTCATGTCCACCATTTTTGTAGGCCGCGAGCCCCTCGGCCAGATTGGTCTCCGTGGGATTGGCGAGGACGTTGCCCCAGACGCCCGCTTCGATGCCGGCTTTGGCAAGGATCTCTTTGGCTTGGCCGATCACCGGCAACTTCATGAGCCCAGGATCGGTGACGATCAAAGGCCGCCTGAAGCTTGCGCCCTTGGCCGCATCGCCCAGTTCCGCGATGCGCCCGTTGCCAAAGAGAATGCGGGTTGGGTAGCTCCAGTTGGTTTTCGTTGGGGTGGAGGTCATGGGTACAGTGCTCGTGGTTGGCTCGATTTAGGTTCGGATGCCGAGGATCGAGAGATGAAATGAGTTTGGAGTAAGGACATATTTTCTATCGCTGCTACCAGTCAAAGGCCACTCCTCATTTCACCATTTTAATTGGATGACTGATCATAATTCTTTGATCATGCCGCCATGGTCGTCGAGTCTGACGGCTTTCCCTAATACCTCTCAAATCCCCGTTTCAGTTCCCAATCCGTGATCCGCCGGTCATATTCGAACTGCTCCCATTCGGCCGTATGCACATAATGACCGATGACGTCCTCGCCGAGGGCGTCACGCAACATCGATGAGCCCTTCAGGCAATCGATGGCTTCGCGCAGGGTCTTTGGGATTTCACGCAAGGTGCCCGTCGCAGAATAGGCATCGCCCGCGAACACCGGTTCCAGCGTCAGCTTCTCTTCAATGCCGCGCAGACCAGCCGCCAGCAAAGCGGCAAAAGCCAGATAGGGATTCAGATCCGCGCCGCCGATCCGGCATTCGCATCGGATAGCCTTGGTGCCCTCGCCGCACAAACGGAACCCGGCCGTGCGGTTATCAAACGACCAGATCGAGCGTGTCGGCGCGAAGGTGCCAACCATGAAACGCTTATAGCTGTTGATGTAAGGCGCTAGAAAATAGGTAATGTCGCGCGAGTATTTCAATTGTCCGGCCATAAACTGGCGCATCAGGTCGCTCATGCCGTGATCGGCGTTTTTATCAAGGAACAGCGGCGTCGTGCCATCCTTACTCCACAGCGACATATGAATGTGGGACGAATTTCCGGCCAAGCCGTAATCCCACTTCGACATGAACGTGACGGCCTTGCCTTGCAAGTGTGCCATTTCCTTGATGCCGTTCTTCATGATGACGTGCCGGTCGGCCATGTCGAGGGCGTCGCTGTAGCGGACGTTGATCTCCTCCTGCCCCGGCCCCCACTCGCCCTTGGAGTTCTCGATTGGGATGCCCGCGCCCATCAGCCCATTGCGGATTGCCCGCATGAAGGGCTCGTTCTTGGTGGTCTGCAGGATGCCGTAATCTTCGATATGCCGCGAGGCGGTCTTGGCGTGCTTCCAGTGCTTGTCGGCGAGGTGTTCGTAGCTCTCGTTGAACAGAAAGAATTCAAGCTCGGACGCCGCGTAAGCCTTGAAGCCGAGTGCCAAAATCCGGTCCACCTGCTTCTTCAAGATGGCGCGCGGGCTGTGCGGAAGATCGGCATGCGTGTGGTGATCCTGCACATCGCAGAGCACCAGCGCTGTCGCCTCCAGCCAGGGGATGCGGCGCAGCGTGCTCATGACGGGCTTCAGCGTGAAGTCGCCATAGCCCTTGGCCCAGGAGGCGGCTTTGTAGCCTGGGACTGGCTCCATATCGATATCGACGGCGAGCAAGTAATTGCAGGCATGCGTCTCTTCATAGCCGCCATCGACAAAGAATCGAGCCGTGAAGCGCTTGCCGATCAACCGTCCTTGCAGGTCCGTGAAGCAGACCAGCACGGTGTCGATCTCGCCCTTGTCGGTGAGAGCGCGGAGGTCGTCGAGGGTGAGCATACCTTGCATGTTGGGGTACTCTAAATAGAGAAAATCTGTGGCCGAACGTAAGAGGCCCGCCGAGCCCTGTGTGCAAGAGGGGGCGGGCCTGGAGAAAAACCCGCGCCATCGCGAGGACGGCGCAGGTGCCAGCGTATGATCAGCCCTTGGCCAAAGACGCCTCGCGCACAGCGATAGCTTTCTGTCGCTTGGCGATGGCTTCCGGCGTCACAGGCGGGCCCTGGAAGCGGCGGTTCTCGATGGCGAACCACAGAATGCCAAGAATGACCAGATAGCCCACCGTGTAGTACCAGAGACCCGGCACGAAGGCCGTGCCGGCGACGGGTGGATTGGCCTTGGGATCGGCGGCCACTGCAGCAATCGACGGCACGAAGGCATGACCGGCAATGATGATGCCGATGGTGCCCAGCAGCGTGACGAACGCAAAGATCCGCGAGAAGATGCCAAGCCGGAAGGTTCCAAAGGTTGTCCAGGTGCGGCCCTCGGCAAACATGCCCGCGATGATGGGCATGCCGTAGGACATGTAGAGATACATGGCGCAGCCAGTTGAAAGGGCTGCGAAAGCGTTCAGCGGCGTGGTGATGATCACGAGGATCACGGACAGAATGGCCGTGAACCAGATCGCCCAAACCGGCGTGCGGTAGGTCGGGCTGACCGAGGCGAGCAGGTTTGAGAACGGAAGGCCACCATCACGCGCAAAGGCATAGATCATACGCGAGGTCGATGTCACGGCCGCCAGAGCGCAGAGGAAGTTGGCGATGATGATGCCGATCGCCATGACCTTACCGATCGTGTACGGCATGATCACGGTGTTGAACAGCACCGTGAACGAACTCCAACCCAGAACGGCCATATCGGCAGGGCTCGGTCCGCCCTTGATCGCGGCGAGACCCTTCATCACATCAGCGCTCAGCGTCGTCTGCTTGGGATCAGCCGCTAGAGCTGTGTACACAGCGGGCAAGGCCATGACCATGGAAAGAGCCAGCACAAACCCGAACACCAGCGACCAGAACACCGAATGCAGCATGCCTTTGTGCACGGTATTACGCGCATCGACGGTTTCTTCGGAGGTATGGGCCGAAGCATCGAAGCCCGTGATCGTGAACAGCGGATAGAGCATGCACATCATGATGGCCATGAACAGCCCGAGACCACCCGGTGCCACGCCACCGCCCGCATCGCCTGTTTTGTCAGCGAGTTCGAAGGCATGGGTGAGATTGAACGACGGCGCCGCCATCAGGAACATGCCGATCAGGATGACCGTCACGACCAGGATGAGATAGCCAGCAAAATCCGTGAGGATCGTCGTCAGCCGGATGCCAAAATGGTTCAGCAGCGCCTGGGCGATCGAGATGCCGGCAACCCAGATATACTGCGTCGTGTTGGTCCAGCCCGATACATCTTGGCCAAGCATGCCGGCAAAGAACAGATCGCGGATGAAGCCGTACAGAATGACGTTCACGGCCGGAATGACGAATAGCAAGCCAAGCAGATTGAAATAGGCTGTCAGCCAGCCCCAGAAGCGGCCGCCCAAAATCGTCGACCAGTGATAGAGACTGCCGGCAGTTGGATAGGCCGACGCGATCTGACCAAGGGCGGCGGCAACGATCAGCGCGTAGATGCCGCCAATGATCCAGCCGATGGTGGCCGCCCAGGGACCCGCCGTCGACATGGCGATCGGGAACGACGCAAGGCCACCCGAGATGATGCAGATGATCGAGAACGACACCGCAAAACTCTGGAACGGCCCCATGCGCCGCGACAGTTCCTGCGCGTACCCCATCTCGTGAAGTATCTTCACGTCTTCCGTCGTATTGCTGCCTGCCATTGGCTCCCCCTCGGGTGTTGTCGTTCTCCGTCCGGCATAGCGGGTGAGTGCCCTCTGAAGTTGGCATGCCCTGTGGGCCCCCGCTTGCCGGTTCGCGATCACATTCGATACCGTTAGCCGGCGGCTTGTCAAACGAATGCCGCAGTTTCGCCACGCTTCATTTGGGCTTCAGCAGCTCGCTAAGCATCACGCCGCCTCTGTGCTGCGCTGCGGCATCCCTGAAATAGTCTCGCATGGCCGCTGCGACGCGCGTATCGGCACCGAGTGCCGCCGCCGCCTCGACGAAATAGCTTAGATCCTTGGCCGCGTTCTCCGCCGTGAAAAGATACCCGCGGAAATCGCCCACAATCGCGGGAGGAATAGTCCGCTCCAATGTGCCAGAGCGCGCCGCGCCGCCCATGTTGATGTCGTAAAGGCTTTGCCACGAAATGCCCTGCGCGCGGGCCAAATTGTAGGCTTCGGTCACCACCACCGACTGGCCGAGCGCGATCAGGTTGTTGAGCAGTTTTGCCCGATGCCCGGCACCCACCTCGCCCATACGCACCACAATCTTGGAGGTCGCTTTCAGCCAGGGCAGCACGGCGGCGTAGTCTGCTTGGCTCGCGCCCACCATGGAGGAGAGTTCGCCCTTCTCGGCGTGCTGCGGTCCGCCGCCGACGGGGGCATCGACGAAGCGGATGCCGCGCGTGGCAAGGTTGCGGGCGATGCGGTCTGTGGAGGCCGGTTGCGCCGTGCTGGTGTCGATGACGAACTGGCCGCGCGTCAGTGCCGGCATGATGGAGGCGATGGCGCTTTCGACTTGCGGCGAGCCGGTGACGCAGAGGAAGATGGCGTCCTGGCCCTTGGCGAGGTCCGCCAATACCGTCGCCTCGCGCGCACCTTTGGCGACGAGATCATCGACCGGCGCCCGGTTCTTATGGGCGATCATCGTCAGCTCATGCCCCGCCCGCATCAGGCTCGCGGCCATGCCATGGCCCATCAACCCAACGCCAATGAACCCGATTTTTGCCATGCCATTCCCCTAAGCCGTGCCGTATTTGGTTTCGATATCGACACCAGCGCTGGCCAGCAAGGCTGCCGGCAGCACGCCGCCAGCGCAGATAATGACAATATCGTTGGCGAGACGGAAGGCCATGCCCTGACAGGTGAGCTGCACGCTATCGGGTTTGATGGTGGTGATGGTGGTCTCACGCAGCACCATGACGATCTTGGCCAGTTCGGCCGCTTGCAGCCGTCTGCGGCTTTCGGGCTTGGCGCGCGAAAAGCTGGCGCTGCGATGGCAGAGGGTGACTCGCGTACCTGCCTGTTGGGCCAGGTCGAGCGCGGCTTCCAGCGCGCTATCGCCGCCGCCAACCACCAGGACGCGCCGGCCGCGATATTGTGAGGCATCGCCAAGGCGGTAGAGCACTTTTGGCAGTTCCTCGCCTGGCACACCCAGCGTGCGCGGTGTTCCCCGGCGGCCAACCGCGAGCAGTACGGAACGGGTGGCATAACTGCCCTTGCTGCTGATTACCTCGAACACGCCGTTGCCGCGCGTGATGCTGTGCACTTGCTCGTTGTAGCGAATGCGCACGCCGGTTTTGCGCGCTACTTTTTGCCAGACGGCCAGCAGCGTCTCCTTGCGCACCCGCCGGAACGTGACCTTACCATAGAGCGGCAGATGGGCGGGCTGCGTCATCACGATCTTGTTGCGGGGATAGTGGGCGACGGTGCCGCCAAGTGTATCTTGCTCCAGCGTCACGGCATTGAGTTTCAAGTTCTTGGCCGCGAGGCTGGCGGCAAACCCAGCTGGCCCTGCCCCGATAATGACGAGATCATACCGATCCTTGCGGCCAATACCGTCGAGCTTGCCGATGGCGGTCACCGCCTGGCGGCCTTGCTCAATGGCGTTGGCTATCAGGCCCATGCCACCCAATTCGCCCGCAATGAACAAGCCCGGCACGGTGCTCTCAAAATCGGGTGTTACCAGCGGAATGTCGAAGCCGCGCGTTTCGGTGCCGAAAACGAGATCGATGGCGCCGGTCGGGCATGCGGTTTTGCACGCGCCATGGCCAATGCAGGCGGCAGGCTCGACCAGTTCGGCCTTGCCGTTGATCAGCCCTAGCACCGCTCCTTCCGGGCAAGCGAACGTGCAAGCACCGCAGCCGATGCATAGCTTCGGGTTGATGACCGGATGCAGGGACGGTGGCTGGTCAAGGCCTGCATCCTGCGCTGCCGAAAGCGCAGCCCGGCTCACCGTCTCCGCCCGCCAACGCAACACCGCCCAAACGGCCCACGCGACGGGCAGGGGCACAAGGAACGGGGCATAGCCTAGAAGCGGCGGAAGCAGATGAAACATGATCGTCCGAATGACGGGTTTATGAGGCCAATCCGCGGCGGGAAGATTGGCAAAATGTATAGTTTCTGGCCAAGCCACAACACATTGCAGTCCGAATGCGCGCCTAGGAGCGTCATGACAAAACGCCTTGCCACTACGATGGGACTACGCCGAGCGTGTCGGATATCACTCGCAATGTTGTATCGCTGGACACTCGTTCCGCATCACTAGCCAGCCAGACGCCGCCGGGCGCGCTGCGCGGTCTTAGCCGGTATCTGCTGATGGCGACGGCTGTGCTCGCGCCCGGTGCCTTAGCACATCAGCAGTGGCATCTTCTGGGGCCAGCGTTCGGCTGGCTCGAAGTGGCCATGCTGGACATCCATTTCGGCGGCGGTTTGCGCTTCTGGTGCGGCGTGGCTGGCGCAATGTTGATGGCGTTGTTGCTGCTCTACCCTCTGCGCAAGCAATTTCTGAGCGGCCGCAGCTGGGGCAGCGTCGGCTTTTGGTATCACAGCCATATCGTGCTCGGACTGCTAGGCCCAGTGCTCATTGCTTATCACACCGATTTTGGGCTCGGCGCTTTCAACAGCAACGCCGCGCTCTATTCAATGCTTGCGGTCGTCGTGAGCGGCGGCGCCGGATATCTGCTGATGTCCAGGTTCAAACTCTGGCGGCTGTTGCATTTGCCGGTGTTTACGGTGACCGTGGTCGCCACTCTTGCCCATGTGGTGTCGGTGTGGGGCGGTGTCGAGGCAAGGCATACGGCCATGCTGGATGATCCGCTGGCCCTAGAGCAGTCCTTGCCGGACACGCAAGTCCCAGAGGCCAACGCGCCGATGGCCCAAGCCGTGACCCCCGACAGGGTACCGATGCCATCAGCTGCGAAAAGACCGGCGGTAGTTAAAGTGCAACCGGCAACCGTCCGCCGACAGACGGTGGAACTGTCTCAGCAGAACGGCCATGTGGAGGGGAAAACAGCCGGCGGATTGAAGATTGCCAAAGCGATCGCCACTCCCCCGCCGCCCGCGCCCAAGCCGCCGGAGCGTTCGGCGATTGCTGAGCAAGCTGCGGTAGTCACGGGCGATACCAAAGCCCAAGCCACGCCCAAGACACCGGCTGCCGAACCGTCTCGCCCGCTCGATCGTCTCACGCAGCTCTTTCAGATAGCAAGGGTTAATGATTTTTCGACTATCTCGCTGACGGACGTTCTGGCTGAACTCAAGCAGGCGCGCTTTGATCACAACAAGACGGGGTTCCGGTTGACCGGCGCGCATGTGCGGACGGCCTGCGCCAAGTGTCATATCGAGCAGCTCAAGGACACGCCAACGGCCTGCATCGCCTGCCATCAGAAGGACGATGTCCACCGTGGCCGCCGCCCGCAATGCGGCCGTTGTCACTCGACCTCGCGGTGGTAGGGTAAGGTGCCAGGCACCACCGGTGCCTGGCACCCCGTGTGCCTAGTTCTTGGCCTTATCAACCATCTTGTTTTTGGCGATCCACGGCATCATCGCGCGCAGTTTGGCGCCCACGTCCTCGATCGGATGCGCCGCGGCGGCAGCGCGCATGGCCTTGAACGAGGTCTGGTTGACCTTGTTCTCCAGCATCCAGTCGCGGGCAAAGCGGCCGCTCTGAATATCGGCGAGCACCTTCTTCATCTCGGCCTTGGTTTCCGCCGTGACGATGCGCGGGCCGGTGACGTATTCGCCGTATTCCGCAGTATTGGAGATCGAGTAGTTCATGTTGGCGATGCCGCCCTCATAGATGAGGTCGACGATCAGCTTCACCTCGTGCAGGCACTCGAAATAGGCCATTTCGGGCGCATACCCCGCTTCGACCAAGGTTTCGTAGCCAGCGCGGATCAACTCGACGAGGCCGCCGCAAAGCACGACCTGCTCGCCGAACAGATCGGTCTCGCATTCCTCGCGGAAATTGGTCTCAATGATGCCGGCGCGGCCGCCGCCGATGGCCGAGGCGTAAGAGAGGCAGAGGTCGTGGCTGTTTTTGGAGGCGTCCTGGTGGATGGCCATCAAGCACGGAACACCGCCGCCCTTCTGGTATTCAGAGCGCACCGTATGGCCAGGGCCTTTGGGAGCGACCATGAGAATATCAAGATCCTTGCGCGGTTCGATCAGGTTGAAATGGATGTTGAGGCCGTGCGCAAAGAACAGCGCCGAACCCTCCTTCATGTTGTCGTGAAGGTCGTTGCGATAGATGTCGGCTTGCAGCTCGTCTGGCGTCAGCATCATCATAACGTCGGCCCACTTGGCGGCGGCTTTCACCTCCATGGTCTTGAGCTTCTCGCCCTCGGCCTTCTTGTTGCCTACTGAGCCTTTGCGCAGTGCGACGACCAAGTCCTTGCAGCCCGAATCGCGCAAGTTCAGCGCATGGGCATGGCCCTGGCTGCCATAGCCGATGATGGCCACTTTCTTGCCCTTGATGAGATTGAGGTCGGCATCACGATCATAGTAAACGCGCATGGCAGGAGGTTCCTGGGTTCGAGACAAAAGCAAAAAATGCGGGATTTGCCGTGGCGTAGGACTTCAAACGGCAAGGGTCAAGGTGAATTGCGACAGTCAGGCGGGGCCGGCGGGCTGTCACTCCCAGCCTGCGAGCACCGGATAGAGCGACGCCAGCAGCAGCACGGCCATGGCGATATTGAAGATCTGCACGCGGGCAGGGTCTTGCAGAAGACGTCGCAAGCCAACACCGAAGCTGGTCCAGACTGCCACGCCGGGAAACGTGATGATGCCGAAGGTCACGGCAAGGAGGGTCAGACTGGTGGCAAAGGCGGACGGGATCGTGTGCGAGGCAATGCCAGCCAAAGCCATCGCCCAGGCCTTGGGGTTGACCCACTGAAACAGCACCGCCTCATGGAATCGCATGGGCTGCGCGGCAGCGGCGGTTTCCTTGTTCAACGGCCCAGCTGTGGCGATCTTCCAGGCCAGCCAGATCATGTAAACCACGCTCAGCCACTTGAGGATGTCGTAAAGTTGCGGGAACGCCGCAAAGAGTTGACCCATGCCAAGGCCGATGATCACGATCATCAGCGGAAAGCCGATGGCGATGCCAAGCATGTGCGGCACCGTGCGCGAAAACCCAAAGTTTACGCCCGATGCCACAAGCATCAAGTTGTTGGGGCCAGGCGTCCAAGACGTGACGGCGACAAACGCCGCCAGCGCCGCAAAAAACTGAGGGGTCATCGAAACGGTTCCCGAGAACGTGAGGGTGAGCCGTCAGCTTTGCACGGGCTGGACCGGAGCGGTCAAGGTCCGTATGGCGGGCGCAGCTCCGGCGAGCCATCGGCCCGCGACCAAGGACGCCAGCAACGGCCCTCCGCCCGGCATTGCGGAGAGGATGGCGAACATGCGGTCGCGTGTCCACGGCAACACGGCGCTGTCGGATTGGTAGAACGGTGTCAGCACCGCACCGAGGGCCTGGTAAAGGCGCACATGCCAGCGGCGCAGGCGGGCATAGGCGGCGAGCGCTTGATCGAGATCCGTGACGCTGGCCAACGCCGTCGCTAGCGCAGCGGCATCGAGTAGCGCCATGTTGGCACCTTGGCCAAGTTGCGGGCTGGTCGAATGGGCGGCATCGCCGATGAACGCGAGGCGGCCGGCCACCGGCAGGGCCAGCGTGTGGTGGCCATAGCTGGCAAACACCAGTTGATCGGGATCGGTAATGCCCTGAAGCAGCGGCGCTGTCTCGGGCCAAAGCGATTGCACTTCCGCTTTCCAAGCCACGATGCCCGCGGCCTGCCACGTCGTATAGTCTTGCGCCTTGAGGCTCCAGAACAGCGCTGCCTGCTTGCCGCAACCGGCCGAGCGCTGTCCGGTTGGGAACACGCCGATCATGCGATTGGCGCGGGTATAACGCTGTTCGAGTGTATGCGGATCAAAGCCGCTGGCGGGCCACGGCAGGCTTGCCCAGAGCGCGCCCCAGGCGAGCGGGTGATGCAGCTTGGGGCCATACAGGCTTTCGGCAATCGTCGAGCGGCTGCCAAGCGCATCGATGACAAGATCGAACGGGCCGAGGTGGCGGCCGGTACGGCTGATGATCAGGGGCCGCCCCCCAGCCGCCCGGTCCAATGCGGCCACTGGGTAGTTTGTCTCGATTGGGATACGTTCGGCCATGACCGCCGCGTAGAGCACCCCGAACAGAGCGGCCCGGTGGACGCCAAGCCCGTGCCGTCCATCACCAAGAGCGGCATACTGAACGTCAAGTACGGCACGGTTCGAGACGGTCTCCTTGCCAAACAGCCGTGTCACCGGCTGGCCAAGCGCCGCAATGTCCTGGCCAAGCCCCAAGTGTTCCAGCACGTGCTGTCCGCCCGGCTGCAACAGCAAACCCGATCCGATAGGCTTGGGTTCCGCAAAGCGTTCGATCAGCACTACGCGGTGGTTTGAACGGCGCAAAAACAAGGCGGCCGCCAGCCCCGCTGGTCCGCAGCCGCAAATAGCTATGTTGAGACGTTGCATCACCCCGCGGCCATCCTGTCGTTCCTCCATTCTCAGAACTGACGGGATAGTCGGCAAAGTTGTCTGCGGCAGCCGTATTAACTTAGCCGTCCCTCAGTCTGGCTCCGTTTCGAGCTCCGGCGGCCCGAATTGCGTGGCAACTTGTCAATGGAACTGCAACCAAGAGTACAGAGACCGCTACCTGAAGTTGAGTCGCCGTCAGGTCTTGCTGTTCTCGCCGCAGGCGGCTTGGAACAGCCGCACGGTCTCAGCCATGCCGAACGTCAGCGCATCGCCGATGAGCGCATGACCGATTGAAACTTCGTCCAGATGCGGGATTGCGGCGCACAGTTCTGGCAGGTTCTCGCGGGTGAGATCGTGCCCCGCATTGATGCCGAAACCGGCAGACTTGGCAGCCTCGGCCGTCTCGCGCAACGCTTTCAGGAACGGCGCGCGAGTTGCTGAAGTCAGCTGCCCGCCAAATGGCCCCGTGTACAACTCGAACCTATCCGGCCCGATGTTATGCGCGCGGGCCGGAGCAGCCCGATCGGCGTCGATGAAAATCGAGACCCGCATACCGCCTGCCTTCAATCGGCCGACGACGCTGGCGAGCAACTGCTGATGCCGGGCAAGATCCCAGCCGTGGTCCGATGTGCCTTGTGACGGATCATCCGGCACCAGCGTCACCTGGTCCGGCCTGGCGGCCTCCACCAGTTTCAGAAAATCGGGGTCAGGAAAGCCCTCGATATTGAACTCTCGGCCGGGGAACTCCGCCCGGATCATCGCCGCCAGTTCGGGCACGTCGGCCTTGCGGATGTGCCGCTCATCCGGGCGTGGATGTACGGTGAGCCCTGCCGCGCCCGCCTGCAAGGCGATGCGGCCAAGGCCAACCACGCTTGGCCAGGGCACAGTGCGCCGGTTGCGTAAGTGCGCAATGGCGTTGACGTTCACGCTTAGCTTGGCGGTCATATCGTGGGCTGCCTATTGCGCTTCGGCGCCGCGCGCGATGGCCGCAACGCCCGTGCGCGAGACTTCCACGAGGCCGACGCTGTTCATCACTTTGATGAACCGCTCAATCTCTTTGACTTCTCCGGTCAGCGAGAAAATGAACGAGGTGAGCGTCGCATCGATGGTGTTGGCGCCAAAAGTTTGCGCCAGCCGCAAGGCCTCCACGCGCTTCTCGCCGGTGCCCGCAACTTTGACCAGGCAAAGCTCACGCTCGATGCCATCGCCTAGCAAAGTCTGATCGACCACGCGGTGCACCGGGATCATGCGCTCCAGCTGATGCTTGATCTGCTCGATCACCATCGGCGTGCCAGCCGTGACAACGGTAATTCGCGACAAATGCTTCTCGTGCTCCGTCTCACTGACGGTGAGTGAGTCGATGTTGTAGCCGCGCCCCGAGAATAGGCCGATGACCCGAGCCAGTACCCCTGGCTCGTTATCAACAATTACCGAGAGCGTATGCGTCTCAGTCTTCTCGATGCTGGGCGGTGCCGGGTAGTGCGACTGGGTGGAATGCTGGGCCATGGGGTCCGGAGGTGCGAAGCGGTTGCAGCGTTGGTGATAACATCAAAGCGGGTCAGATGAAATGCGCTTACGCAAGAACAGCATTAAAACTGATCGAGATCCGGTCCTCGCGCGCCATGTTGACGGGCACTTCGTGGCGCAACCAGCTCTCCCAAAGGAGCACGGTGCCGGGGCTCGGCTGCACGTAGACGAAGCCGCGATTGTGCTGCCCGGCGCGGGCTTTTCGCGGCGGCGCGGCCATCATCAGGCCCAGGCGCGGGTCCTCGAAGCGGATGGCGCTGGCACCATCTGGCACATCGACATAGATGGTGCCGCTGATGACGCTGTTGGTATGGATGTGGCCGGTATGGGTGCCGCCCGGTTCCAGCACATTGATCCAGATCGAGTCGACGATGGGCCGGTGGCCACGCAAATCAAAGTCGAGGTCTTGGGCAAATTCGGCCAGGTGCGGTTCGAGCCGCGCGCAGAGCTCAGCAAAGGTGGCGTTGCGGTCTGGCAGGTCATCGATGGTGGAATAGGACGTATAACCTTTGTAGCCCGCCTGTTTGGCCCAGGTGTAGCCGGCATCGTCCTCCTGTGCGATGGCGCGGCAAGCGGTGCGCAGTTCGTCGAGGAACGGTTTCGGCCGTCCGCCGCCGAGTTTGCCGCGGTAGATGGAGGTCGCAAAGACGTGGTCGATGGTGGACATGGGAAGCCACTTACAATCCGAGTTCGCTCAACCCCGGATGACTATCGGGCCGCCGCCCCAGCGGCCAGTGATATTTGCGGTCGCCTTCCGCGATGGCGAGGTCATTGATGCTGGCGAGCCGTAGGCGCATCAACCCGGCCTCGTTGAATTCCCAGTTCTCATTGCCATAACTGCGGAACCACTGCCCACCCGCGTCGTGCCACTCATAAGCAAAACGCACGGCGATGCGGTTATCTTGGTACGCCCAAACCTCCTTGATCAGCCGGTAGTCCAGCTCGCGCGCCCATTTGCCGGTGAGGAACGCCTCTATCTCCGCGCGGCCCTTGAGGAACTCGGCCCGATTGCGCCAGACGCTGTCCGGCGTATAGGCCAGCGCCACCTTGGCCGGATCGCGGTTGTTCCAGCCATCCTCGGCCATGCGGGCCTTCTGCGCGGCGGTTTCGGCGGTAAAGGGTGGGAATGGGGGACGGGACAAGGGCGGGCTCCAGGGTCAGAGGTCGTCGCGTTTTATGACGTCGGATGCCTGTTCCAATCCAATTGAAACTGCCCATGGGCTTATAGATGCCCTGTAGGGTGCAATAGGCCTCTTGCGGCCGTATTGCACCGTTCGACCGGCATAGTCATTGCGGTGGAATACAGCGTGAAGAACGCCTATCGCACCCTACACCAGCGCCTTGCCTTCTTTCCCAATCGCCTTCCCAATGCTCTCGTCCGTCGCGTCCTCGCCCAGCAGCATCTCGTTGTGCGCCTTCCCGCTCGGGATCATCGGGAAGCAATTGGCTAGCGTCGCCACGCGGCAGTCGAACAGCACCGGGCGCTTGACCTCGATCATCTCGGCGATTTTGTCATCGAGCTCGCCCGGATGCTCGGCTCGGATGCCGTAGCAGCCGTAGGCCTCAGCCAATTTCACGAAATCGGGCATACTTTCCATGTAACTGCTGGAGAGCCGGTTGCCGTGCAGCAGCTGCTGCCATTGGCGGACCATGCCCATGTACTGATTGTTGAGAATGAAGATCTTAACCGGCAGGTTGTGCTGCAACGCCGTGGACATTTCCTGCATGTTCATCAGCACACTAGCGTCGCCGGCGATGTCGATGACCAGCGCGTCCGGATGTGCCACCTGCACGCCGACAGCAGCGGGCAAGCCATAGCCCATCGTACCAAGGCCGCCAGATGTCATCCAGCGGTTCGGCTCTTCGAACTTGTAGAATTGCGCCGCCCACATCTGATGCTGGCCGACTTCCGTTGTGATATAGGTGTCACGGTCCTTGGTGAAGGCATAGAGCCGCTCGACGGCGAGTTGCGGCATGATCACAGTTTTGTTGGTCTTGTATTTCAGGCAGTCCTTGGCCCGCCAGGTGTCGATTTGCTTCCACCACAGTTTCAGCGCCTTTTTATCCAAAGCAGGCGCCTTGGTCTTCCAAACGCGGATCATATCGGTGAGCACATTGGCGACGTCGCCGACGATGGGCACGTCCACGCGGATGATTTTGTTGATCGACGACGGATCGATATCGATGTGGATCTTTTTGGAATTGGGTGCGAACAGATCGATCTTGCCGGTGATACGATCATCAAACCGCGCGCCGATGCAAACCATGACATCGCAGTCGTGCATGGCCCAGTTGGCTTCGTAGGTGCCGTGCATTCCCAGCATGCCGAGCCATTGCGGATCGGCGGCGGGGAAGGCGCCGAGGCCCATCAGTGTGGAGGTGATGGGGAAGCCGGTGAGGGCGACGAGTTCGCGCAAAAGGGTGGATGCCGCAGGGCCAGAGTTGATGATGCCGCCGCCGGTGTAGAATAGTGGTTTTTTCGCGCCTGCCAAAAGTTCCACGGCGCGCTCGATAGCTGCAGCGTCACCCTTCACGCGCGGCTTGTAAGGCTTGTTGGAGAAATCCACCTCGGACGGGCTCAGATACTCGCCCTTGGCGAACTGGATGTCTTTGGGGATGTCCACCACGACCGGTCCGGGCCGTCCGCTCTTGGCTACGTGGAAAGCCTCGTGCAGCACGCGCGGCAAATCCTCGATGCGCTTCACCAGCCAGTTGTGCTTGGTGCAAGGGCGCGTGATGCCAACGGTGTCGCATTCCTGGAAGGCGTCGTTGCCGATGAGGTGAGTTGGCACCTGTCCCGTGATGCAAACGAGGGGAATGGAATCCATCAACGCGTCGGCGAGGCCCGTGACCGCATTGGTCGCGCCGGGGCCGGACGTTACCAGCACCACGCCAACCTTGCCGGTCGATCGCGCATAGCCTTCGGCCGCGTGCACGGCGCCGCCTTCCTGACGCACCAGGATGTGCTGGACTTTGTCTTGCTGGAACATCTCGTCGTAAATCGGCAGTACGGCGCCGCCGGGATAGCCGAAGATGTGCTCGACGCCCTGATCGGCAAGTGCCTTCAGAACCATCTCAGCGCCTGTCATCGTGCGTGGCATGTCGTCTACTCCTAATGCGGGCAATCTTGCACGTCAGGCCAAGCTGGTGAGGGCTGGCGCCAGCGCAAGTCTGGCTCAACAGGGGTTAATGTTCCGGAATGAGCCGGGAGTGAGCAATGAAAGGTAACGGCAGCACCGGGTGAGGGTCAACCAAAAGGCGAGGTGCGCCTCGGGGGCAGGGTCCGGATGCAAAAAATCTCAGACAAATTGCAGCAATCGGATTAGGCGCTGCTCAGTCATTTTTACAACCTAGGATTGCAAATGCGTGGAGGCTGCCGCATGGTGGGATCACAAGAAAAGTCTACCCTCGGAAAATGGAGTTCGAAATGTACATGCCCGCACTCGCGGCCGGAATGGCCGTGTTGACGATTATGGCCGCGCCAACTGCTGGCCGGACGCTGCACGATGCATTCCAGCCAGCCAGCCTGTTTCAACCCCTGACCTGCGCCATGGCTAACGCGGGCAGCTGCCACGAAGCATCGGCCAAAGCCAGCGATATCTATCTCATGGCCAGCCCGGAAAACCGAACCAATGATACTGGCGGTAACAGCAGAGCGGGCTACTGAGTGCACACACAGGTCTTGGCATGAGCGTCTTTTATGGCGCTCATGGTGCCATAAATTGTCTCGTCCAGCCAGTCGTATTTCTGTTCGGCGGCATCGAGATAAAGACTGGCCTCGACCATTCCCAATGCGGCAATAGCCAGAGTCCGCCGCTCTGACGTGAGATCGGCGGTTGCTGCACTATCCATGAGGCCACGCAAGCGCTGGAGCTTCGACAGAGCATCCTTGTCGCCCGCGACCAGGGCGGTATCAGAGGGGCGCAGGATAGCCTTGCTCATCTGGTCGAGTTGCGCGACGGCCATGGTGTTCTTGGCTGTTGGCATCTCGGCGGCATCAGCAACCGAAACCAGCCCGGAACCGTTGCTGGCCTGTTGCGGTTGCGCCGCCGCCGGGATTGCCGCCGTTTTCATCAGTTCAGCAATCTTAGCTGCTGCTAGTGTCTCGGCGGCAATCCGCATCTGGCGAGATTCAGTTATGGTGTTGCGAAGAAGTGGAGTGTGCACCGTGTAGTATTCGACCATATCCGCCACGCCGCTGCACAATGCGGGATGGCGGTCTTGCTCCATGTAAGTTCTAAGGCTGCTTAGCAAGTTATAGGAGACCTGCCGCAAGGCGGTGCCTCTGTGCTGATAGGCAGCCAGAGCGCCTTTATCATGCAGGATTTGATCCGCAGTGCTGAGAACCAGACCTTCGTCGTTCGAACTCGCATCCGTTTTGGCGGTTGAGCAGCCTACTGACTTCTTGCCTTTTCGGGGCTTGCACGCTGGTCCGGCGGTGATCTTTGCTGGCGGAAAATACCAAATGGACGGCAATGCAGAGTCGGTCTCGACGACGGCATCCAGCGTCGACATCATGCGGGGCCGCCGGTCCAACAGGATGCGCTGCAATTCAGCGTAGTAGTCCCCGGCGCAATCGCTCAGTGGCCAACCGACAATGCTGACGTCCTTGCCACCCTTTTGCGGCAGCAGCGTTACACGCACGCGGTCGCGGGCCTTGCCATCGGGACCCCTGGCCCCGGCCTTGAGAACGAATTCGATGGTCGCCGTCGTTGTCCCGGACGTCAAAAGCGGGACGTCAGCCGCCAGCCCGCCACGCACCTTCGACGTTCGGACACCCCTGCCCGATATGGCCCGAATGTCACCCGCTTCGCTTTCTGCAAGCAGGGTCACCGACCTGTTCCCGCCCGCATCTGTCACAGATACGGTGATAGCGCCGCTGCTGCCAACCGCAAGCACGGTACCGCTGTCGCTGGTTGCAACCGCAGCGTGAAGGTTCCCAATTGTCAAGTCGGGTTTGGGCGCTGTATCCGTTGGAAACGGCTCTGATAGCGGCAAGTTGCTTGGTGCCGGGCTGATGGGAACGGGGGCAGCCACGGCGGGCTGCTTCGTCCGCGACCGAGCGTCCGCCGATGGGGCCAAGACACTCACATCAAGGCTGGCGGTCCCCAGAAGCAGCAGCACCAAGCCTACACGGCTCAGCACTGTTCTCGTCTTGGTCATGGTACGCTCGCTGTCTGTACTCTGTCACAATCGCATTTCATCCACGTTTCCCAATGTTTACACGCAGCCGGTGGCCGATCAAGCGCTGTGCCGGTTCAACCCTAAAGTGCCATCGGCACTGTAACAGAAATACGATCAGCCCGGCGCCTTGCCAACACCGGCCTTGGACGGAGGACTGTCGATCCAGTCCTCCAGCAGCAGGCCCAGATCAGCTTCGTGGGTCCGCCAGAACGAACCGTCGAGCCGCAGCGCCGTGGAGAAATTCTCAGGCGACGTCGGCAGGAAGGGCTTCAAATCGGTGCCCAAGATCGCGTGGTTACCGACCATACCGACGGCCGAACGCCGCATCGGGCCATAGGGTAGCTGCCGGGCGATTTCAGCCAATTTGTCGGAACTGCTGGCATAGGTCACAAATTTCAGCGCATCCGGCTTGTTGTGTGCCGATTTTGACACCGCCCACATGTCGATATCGTAAATCTGGGCATCCCAGAGCATTCTGATCGGCTTGGTGCCGGTAGAAATTTCCATGAAGGCGCGCCCGCTGTAGCCCAGCGTCATGGCGACAGTGCCCTTTTTCAACAGTTCAACCGCTTCCTGGGGATCGTTCCACCAGACGATCTGACTACGGATCGAACTGAGCCGGTAGAGCGCGCGTCGCACGCCTTCGGTCGTTGCCAGTTGCTTGTAGATATCGTCCAGCGCCACGCCATCGGCGATCAGCGCAAGTTCCAGCACATAGCGCGGATTGCGCGGTAAGCCCCGTTTGCCTGGAAAGCCAATCGGATCAAACACGTCCTTGATGGTCTTGATCTGGTTCAGCTTCTTACCGGTCTTGGCGTCCTTCACGTCGCCCATATAAAGTATAAGCGCGGACCATGCGACGCTGCCGACGGCGCACTTGCTGAGACCACCCGGCAGGAAATCGGCCGCAGCGGCTGTGCCATCAGGACTAGCCTTCAGCATGGCGGCGTCGAGTGTTTCCAGCGAGCCCTTGTCGCAAAGAGCCGAGGCATCGGCTGCCGAAAGATCGGCGACATCCCAATCTGCACTGGTGGTTCCGGCGGCGCCGGCCTGCTGCGAGGCCTCGATGCTGGTGCCAGTATCTTTGGAGAACGGGTCAAAGATTGCCACTTTTTGCGCCTCGCCATAGGCACCGGCCCACGTCGCAACCTTCAAGCTCGCCGCGGTCGCGGACTGTGCGGCGGTGACAGCAATGAGCCCAAGGGCGAGGCTAGCAACTGTAAATTTGATTGGCAGCATGGCGAGCAATCTCCGAGGCAAAAGCACGTGTCTCAATCCAGGAACAAGCAATTCAAGGCAGTAAGACGGCGAGGTGGGCCTCTGTAAGTTGGATGCGCTCGCAAGGTTGCCCAGGGCTCAAACAAGTGTTAGCCCGCAGCGTCACCTGTGACAATGGCGCCAGCATGGCCGTAGGGCCCGCGCGGAGGATTTCCATGCCTGAGCATCCCCTTTGGTGTCCTGACGAGCAGCGGGCGGGCCGCAGCTTCTTGCGGCTGTTCCAGTTCATTGCCGAGCAGCAGTCTGGTGTGACGCTGCCGGACTACGCTGCGCTGCATCGATTATCTACCGAGCGGCCGGGCGATTTCTGGGGCTGGCTGTGGGATTTTTGCGCGGTGCGCGGCGACAAGGGCGAGGCGCCGTATCTTATTGATGCCACCAAGATGCCGGGCGCACGGTTTTTCCCTGGTGCCAACTTGAATTATGCCGAGAACATGCTGGTCAAGACAGACCAGTCGTTGGCCATTGTGTTCCGTGGCGAGGACAAAGTGCGGCGGCGGCTGAGCTGGGCGGACCTCAACACAGAGGCGGCGGCATTCCAGGATGCTTTCCGGGCGGCGGGCTGCGGTGTGGGCGACCGGGTGGCCGCGATCATGCCGAACATGCCCGAGGCGGTGGCAGCGCTGATGGGCGCGGCGGCGTCAGGAGTGGTCTGGTCGTCTTGCTCGCCAGACTTTGGCGTTGAAGGCGTCATCGACCGCTTCGGCCAGATCGAGCCGACGGTGCTGGTCGCTTGCGATGGTTATTACTATGCCGGCAAGACAATACAACTCGGCGACCGGCTGAAGGAGATCGTCGCTCGTCTGCCGAGCGTCAAAACGGTGCTGATCGTGGACTATATTGGCCAAGCGGCCGAGGTGGCGGCGGCGGTGCCTAAGGCGCGGGCCTGGCAAGGCGTTGATCAGCACGCGCCTGACCGCCGTCCGACTTATCTTCGTCTGCCGTTCGATCATCCGCTGTACATTCTCTATTCGTCGGGAACTACTGGCGTACCCAAATGCATCGTGCATGGGCACGGCGGCATCCTGCTGAAGCATCTCACCGAGCACAAACTGCATTGCGACCTTGGGCCGTCGGACAAGCTGTTCTATTTCACCACCTGCGGTTGGATGATGTGGAACTGGTTGGTGTCGGGGCTCTCGCAAGGCGCGCCGCTCATGCTCTATGACGGCTCGCCGTTTTACCCCGATGCCCGCGCACTGTTCGATTTCGCGGATGAGGACGGCATCACGGTGTTGGGTACGTCTGCGAAATACATCGATGCGCTGAAGAAATCCGGCCTACGCCCCCGGGATACTCATAAACTCGGCACGGTGCGAATGATCCTTTCTACCGGCTCGCCGCTGGTGCCCGAGAGTTTCGATTTCGTCTATGAAGGAATCAAAGCGGACGTCCACCTCGCGTCTGTGTCCGGTGGCACGGATATCTGCGGCTGCTTCGTGCTCGGCGTGCCGACGCTTCCCGTATGGCGCGGCGAAATCCAGGGGCCCGCCATCGGCCTCGCCATGGATGTGTTCGACGACGAAGGCAAGCCGGTCGCGCACGGCAAGGGCGAACTCGTCTGCAAGCAGCCTTTCCCATCCATGCCGGTGATGTTCTGGAACGATCCTGGCGGCGCCAAGTACAAAAGGGCCTATTTCGAGCGCTTCCCCGGTATCTGGCACCATGGCGATTTCGCCGAATGGACCGAGCACGGCGGCATCATCATCCATGGCCGCTCGGACGCAACGCTCAATCCCGGCGGCGTGCGCATCGGCACGGCAGAGATCTACCGGCAAGTGGAGCAGCTGCCGGAAATCCAGGAGAGCATCGTCGTCGGCCAGGACTTTGATAATGACGTGCGTGTGGTGTTATTTGTAGTGTTGAAGCTGGGGTTTGCGCTGGATGCGGGGCTGCAGGACCGAATCAAGAAGCGCATTCGCGAAGGCACGACGCCGCGCCATGTGCCCGCAAAGATCGTCGCCGTAACGGACATTCCGCGCACAAAATCCGGCAAAATCACCGAGCTTGCGGTGCGCGACATCGTCCACGGCCGCGAGATCAAGAACCGCGAGGCGCTGGCCAACCCCGAGGCGCTGGAGCTTTTCAAGGAGCTGAAGCAACTGCAAACATAAATGGCACCCCTATTCGTCATCCTCGAACCCGCGAGGGGCGTTTCAGCCCCGTAGTGGTTCGGGGACCCCGCACAAGACGTGTCCGTAGGACACAGACTTTTGTGGCTTCGCCACGTCTTGCGCTGGGTCCCCGGCCGTCTCGCGCCTGAAGTGGCGCACTCGGCCGAGGATGACGAATTGGCGAATGCACGGGAGCGGAAGTCATGAAATCCCACTACCGCGCGGTTGTCATCGGCGGCGGCATTGTTGGTGCCAGCGTACTGTATCACCTAGCCAAGCTCGGCTGGCGCGATGTGCTGTTGATCGAGCGCAAAGAACTCACGGCTGGCTCCACCTGGCACGCGGCGGCCGGCTTTCACACGCTCAACGGCGATCCCAATATCGCGGCGTTACAGAAATATACGGTGGGAACGCTCTATCCGGGGCTGCAGGCCGAGGGGCTCGCCGACATCGGGATGCACCTCACCGGCGGCATCACAGTGGCGGCCACGGCTGAGCGCTGGGAAAGCGTCAAGGCCACTTGGGCGCTGTTCAAGACCCTGGGCATCGACGCGCATCTGATGACGCCCGCCGAGATCGCCAAGGCGGTGCCCATCGCCGATGTGTCGGACCTTTACGGAGGGCTGTTCGAGGAACTGGAGGGCCACATGGACCCTTCTGGTGTGACGCAGGCGCTGGTAAAAGGCGCACGCGCACGCGGTGCGGATCTGGTTTTGCAAAATCGCGTTGTCGAACTCCATCCGGCTCCAGACGGTTGGCGGGTTGTCACCGAGCTGGGCACCATCACCGCCGAGCACGTCGTCAACGCCGCTGGCCTCTGGGCACGCCGCGTTGGGCACATGGCAGGCGTCAATCTCCCGGTAGTGCCGATGTCGCATCACTATCTGATCACAGAGGATATTCCCGAAGTGGCGGCGCTGAAGGAAGAAATCCCCGGCTTCACCGATCTTGAGGGGTTCACGTATCTTCAGCAGGAGCGCAACGGCGTGCTGATGGGCGTCTATGAGCGCAACCCCGTGCACTGGAACGTGGACGGTGCACCCTGGGAGTACGGCACAGAGCTGATCCCCGAGGATATCGACCGCATCATGCCGGAGCTGGAGATCGGCTTCAAGCGGTTTCCGGCACTGCAAAAGGCAGGCATCCGCAAATGGGTGAACGGCGCTTTCACTTTCACGCCCGATGGCAATCCGCTGGTCGGGCCTGTGCCGGGCTTGCGCAACTATTGGGTGGCCTGTGGGATCATGGCGGGCTTCAGCCAGGGCGGCGGCGTTGGCCTCGCGCTGGCGCAATGGATGATCGATGGCGAGCCGGACGCTGACGTGTTCGGCATGGATGTGGCGCGTTATGGGGCGTATGCGGCAGACGATCATTATCTGAAAGCCCGCACAGCGGAGTTTTACGCAAGGCGGTTCGTGCTGACTTATCCCAATGAGCAGCGTCCTGCCGGGCGTCCGCTGAAGATATCGCCGGTGTATCAGGCGCAAGCAGACGAGGGCGCATGTTTTGGCGTCAGCTACGGGTTGGAAATGCCGCTCTATTTCGCGGGGCGTGAGAACGGCTTCAGCGAGAAGGGCACGCTACGCCGCTCGAACGCTTTTGAGTTCGTGCGTCGCGAGGCACTCGCCACTCGCAACGCCATGGGCATGGTCGACATCACCGGCTACGCGCGTTACGGCGTGCGCGGCCCGAAGGCGCGCGCATTTCTCGACATGCTGCTTGCGGGCAAACTGCCCCAGCCGGGACAGGTCCGCCTCGCGCCCATGCTGTCGCCCAAAGGCCGCCTCATGGGCGATTTCACGGTGCTGGCGTGGGCGGAGGATTACTATTGGCTGATGGCGTCCTATTACCTGCAGGAATGGCACGCCCGCTGGTTCGCTGAGCACCTGCCGGACGATGGCATCAGCCTGCTCAATCTATGCGATGGCATGGCCGGGTTTGCGATATCTGGCCCGCGTTCGCGAGACCTGCTGGCGGCGGTGACGGGCGAGGATGTCAGCCCGCAAACCTTTCCGTTCATGACCTGCCGGGTGATGCACATGGGCGCGATCCGCGTGAAAGTCGCGCGTATCTCGCTGACAGGGGAACTGGGCTACGAGATCAACATGCGCGCGAGCAGCCAACCCGCTGTTCGCGACGCGTTGCTTGCCGCGGGCCGCACGCTCGGCCTCGTGGAAACCGGCTTCAACGCCCAGGACTCCCTGCGGCTGGAAAAGGGTTTTGGCGTCTGGTCACGCGAACTCACCCGCGCCTACACGCCCGCCATGTCCAGCCTCGACCGCTTTGTCGCATTCGAAAAGCCAGACTTCATCGGCCGCGATGCCGCCTTGCGCGAGCGCGACGCCGGGCCACCATCACAAAAGCTGGTGACACTTGTCATCGACAGCCCGGACGCCGATGCGTTGGGTTTTGAACCCATTTGGGATGGAGTCAGGCGCGTCGGCTTCACGACGTCGGGCGCCTATGGCTGTACCGTGGAAAAAAGCCTTGCGCTCGCCTATGTCGACACCGCCGTTGCTGTGGTGGGATACCCGCTCAGCGTGCATATCGTCGGGGAGCTTCGGCCCGCCCGCGTCGTTGGCGGAGCGGTCTACGATCCAGCAGGCAAGCTGATGCGCGGTTAAATTTTACTCCATACTGTTTCGCGTCCGCGTGCTGGCAGCCTCGGGATCAGACATGCAAGTGCGAGCGAGCACAGCGCGCATGTCGTGCCAGTCAGGAACACCAGCTTAGGGCTATACACCCATAATATCCCGAGGCTCGCCGGTAAGAACACAGCTGCGATGTGGTTGATGGAGAATGCCACGGCGGCCGTGGGCGAAATGTCGGCGGGATCGGCGATCTTGCGGAAATAGGTGGAATTGGCCATCGACAGGCCGAAGAACAGGTTGTCGATCATGTAGAGAGCGACCGCCACCCAGGCATCGGCGACGAACGCATAAGCCGTGAAGACGAGTGCGAGACCCGCATATTCCAGCCACAGCGCCGAACGTTCGCCGAACTTCATCACCAGACCGCCGACGCGCGGCGCGATGGTCATGGTGATCAGCTGGTTGACGAGATAAAGCGCGGTGACGCCCGCGACCGAATAGCCAAAGCGTTCGACCATCATAAATCCGGCGAACACCACAAAAATCTGCCGCCGGGCACCTTCGAAAAAGGTGAGGACGTAGTAGAGCCAATAGCGCCGCCGCAGCAGAAAGCTCCGGTTCTGCACCACGTGTTGCGGAAAATAGGGATAGGTCACCCAAGCCGCCGCCAGCAGCACCAGCGTGATGATGGCGGCGCTGACATAGGTGCCGGCATACCCCCAGCCCAGCAGTGTAAACGTGAGATAGACCAGCCCGAAGGCGGCAATCGAGCCAAAGCTCTCGGCCGAGATGATGCGGCCAAGCCCCTGCGCCGCCGTCGTGTGCGGCAGCCATTGCAGCGCCAGAGATTGCTTAACGGGCTCGAAATAGTGGAACCCCATCGAGAACAGGAAAGTCGTTCCGTAAAGTGCGTATTCGCCCGGGAAGAAGCCGGTGATGGCCGTGCCTGCGGCAAGCACGATGAGTGCCAGGTAGGCGAGCGTCTGCTCCCGCATGATCATCAGCACGGCAACGACGCCGAATGACAAAAAGCCGGGGATTTCGCGGACCGTCTGGAGCAACCCGATTTCGCGGCCGCCGAAGTGAGCCGGGCCGTGAGCAAAATTGTTGATCAGCGTGAACCAGGTCTGGAAACAGATCTGATTGGCGACGGCCAGAAGCATGAGCATGACCAGGGGAGACCGCCAGCTGCTGGCCGTAGGGGAAGCGGGCGTGGCAGCATCAACAGTCATCAGGTCTGCTTCCGGGGCTCGGGAGGGCTGTCTTTGGCGGCTTCCTGTGCGTGGGCGCAACCGCTATGCAACATGGTCATAGGATCAGCGCCGGGCCGGGGCGAGCGCACAGGACGCGGGGGAGCCATGCAAGACAGTGCGTTAGAGCCCGCCCGCCCGCAGGCCTCGACCCAGACCGATGGCCTCGTGCCCTGGCGCGCCATCGCCGTGCTGATCGCCGTGCTCAGCGTCTTTGCGCTCAACGGCGGCTTCATGTTTCCCGCTCTGACGTTCGTCTTGGATGCGCGAGGGTTTTCGGCCACCGTTGTCGGCGCCGTGGGCTCGGCAGGCGCCATCGGCTACATCGTCGGAAGCGCGATGGCACCCTTCATTGCAGCGGCATTCGGGCTGCGCCGTACTGCCGTTGTAGCTCTCGTGACGACGGCCTGCATGATCTTCAGCTTCGCGGTCGTGCCGCCCGTGCTCGCCTGGTATCCGATGCGGTTCGTCCACGGCATAGCGACGACCATACTGTTCGTGTGCGGTGAGTCCGCGCTGATCGCCATCGCGCCTAGAGACGTGCGCGGCCGCATCTTGGGAGCATACACAGCCATCAATTCCGCGTTTTTTGCGGCCGGTTCCGGCGTTGTTGGCGTGCTTGGGTTCAACGGCCTTTGGCCGTACCTGCTGGTTGCCGTGGTTATCGGCTTGCTGGCGATCCCGATGGCAAGCCTCGGCAAAATCACCCCCGATTCGCCCGCAACGCCCTGGCGGCACCTGCTGCGATCAGTAGCCACCATCCCGATGCTGTTGATCGTCATCTGCGCCTGGGGCTGGATCGACGGGGCCACGCTAAATCTCTGGGGCGTCTACGCTATTAAGAGCGGGGTGTCGCCCCGTTACGCCGCTTGGCTGTTATCGCTGGGGGCAATCGGCAACATCTTCCTGCAATTTCCCATCGGTTGGCTGGCCGACCATCTCTCGCGCCGCTGGGTTTTGGCCGGACTGGCTGCCGCAGGATGTGCCAGTTCTCTATGCCTGATGGCGCTCGATTTTTCGGGACTGCCGATGATGGTTAATCTGCTTCTGTTGGGGTCTGTTGGCTTCGGCACTTTCACGGTCGCCTTGATCACGCTCGGGGACGTTTTGACCGGGACCGCACTGGTTGCTGCCAACGCGGCGTTTGGCCTGTGCTGGGGGATTGGTGATTTTGCCGGAGCTGGCGTCACCGGCGCGTTGATGGATGTTGTGGGACCGAATGCGTTTCCGCTTGCGCTGGCGGTCGGCTTCCTCGTTCAATGCGCAGCTGTCATATTATTACCGCTCCGGTCGGGGGTGGCGGGACCGACGCAACAGGCCGCATAGGGGGATCACATTGTGACGATGACCGATTTTGGCCGTGTGATCGCACCGGTGCTGACGCCGTTCGGGGCGTCGGGTGAGATTGATGCGGGCCGCTTTATAGATCACGCCAAGGGGCTGTTGGCTCAAGGATGCACGGCCCTTGCCCCGTTCGGGACCACATCGGAAGCCAATTCGCTGTCGGTTGCCGAGCGCAAGGTGCTGTTGATTTCGCTGCTGGCCGCAGGTGTTGATCCGGCGCACCTCATGCCAGGCACCGGGCTGTGTTCGGCAGCGGAGACGGCCGATCTGACCAAACAGG
Organism: Hyphomicrobiaceae bacterium; assembly: GCA_025359185.1. Lineage (GTDB taxonomy): Bacteria > Pseudomonadota > Alphaproteobacteria > Rhizobiales > Hyphomicrobiaceae > JANYHF01. Next base: position 35,803 of record JANYHF010000042.1, read on the forward strand.
CTGTGGATCTGGGCTGTGGCGGGGTGTTGATGCTGCCGCCGTTCTATTACAAAGGCGTCAGCGACGAGGGGCTCTTCCGGCATTTTGCTCATGTTATTGAGCGGGTTGGGGACCATCGCCTGCGCGTCTATCTCTATCATATTCCTCCGTTCACGCAGATCGGGTTTTCCATCCCTCTGATCGAACGTTTGCGGCGTGAATTCCCAGGCGTTGTTGTTGGACTGAAGGACTCGTCGGGCAATTGGGCGCACACGAAGTCATTGATCGACGCCTTGCCCGGGTTTCGTGTTTATTCAGGCTCAGAGGTGGCACTGCTCGATAATGTGCGGCTGGGTGGCGCGGGCTGTATTTCTGCGACGGCGAACGTCAACGCCCGGATGTTGCGGCAGATTGCCGATGCAGCCGATGCGGCATTGGCCGATGGTTTGCAGCAGCGTGCCACGGCAATCCGTACCGAAATTCAACGCTGGCCGCTGATTTCCGCCAACAAGGCCATCATCGCTCATGTTCGAAAGGATGCCGCATGGGCGTTGACGCGGGCACCACTCGATGCGCTACCGGCAGCCGATGCCAAGGCGTTGATCGCCAAGTTGGAAGGCGAACTTGGCCTGTCACTGGCGGCCTGACGGCTAAAATTTTAGCCACGCTGTTTGCTGTGCCCTCAGATCTTTGCCCTAAGTTCCGCGGGAGGCCAATCAAGAGCGGAGGCGTCCGTGGACTTTGACTACACGGACTTCATGCCCTTTGATCTCCAGCGGTTCCTGACCATGGTTATCGTTGCTGGCCCGGTGCTGCTGGCTTGCTTTTGGATCATGGACCTTGCGCATCGCAAGGATGGCGTCACCCTGCTCTTTGTCGGCGGTGCTTTGCTTTACCTCTTTGATCACCGCGACAGTGTCCAGTTGCCGGGCTTCTGAGCTCAAGGGGCACCAAAAACGGCGAACCCCCGTCCCGGGGCAGGGACGAGGGCTCGGATCGGAGCAGAGTGAGCAGTCCGCAGGCGTTCCGTCGCAACTTCAGCGTGGCACCGCTGGCACGACCCCAAGAGCGCTGACCCCTGCCGGCCAAAGCAGGGACACCGCAAGGATCACGCCCGCCATCGCAAAACAGAGCACAACCGCCATGGTGGCGTGCCGCGAGGTGCGGCGCTCGTTTGCGTTGAGAGTGAGCAGATCCATCTGTCAGGGCCGTTTCGTCACAACCGAAGATCGGTAAACAATGATCTAACACGACCCCCCTCTTCAGTCATTCGTAAGGCCTGATTAGCGGTAAAAATGCCCTAATTCCTGGCTCATAACGGCACAAAGGCGGGCTATGTCCAGAGCGGTCCCTTGACCTTGGGGGCCTGAACGATTCAATTGAGGCGGCTTGACCGAGGCTTGGTCCTTGTTGCGGAGGAGACTTGCGTGGTTCTTCGATATTTCGGATCTTTGATTGCCTGTATTGCCCTCTCGGCAACGGCGGAGGCCGCAATCTGCCAGAACACAGGAAATTTTGGCACCTGGCTCACAGCTTTCAAAAAGGAGGCCCTGGCCAGCGGCATCAGCAAGCAGACCATGGCGGCCGTCGATGGCAGCCTCGTGTTTGATCAATCCACTCTCGACCGCGACCATCAGCAAGGCGTGTTCAATCAGAGTTTTCTACAGTTCTCTGACCGTATGGTGAACAAGTTCCGCCAGCAGAAGGGCGCATCGCTCATCAAGAAGAACAAGGCGATCTTCGACCGGATCGAACAGCAGTTCGGAGTGCCCGCGCCCGTCATTGTCGCGTTCTGGGCGCTTGAGAGCGACTTTGGCGCCGACACCGGCAAAATGCCGATCCTGCGCTCTTTGACGACGCTGGCTTACGACTGCCGCCGCCCGGAGATGTTCAGGAAGGAATTGACCGACGCCCTGCGCATTGTCCAACGGGGGGATCTGCAACCTTCCGAAATGATCGGCTCCTGGGCTGGCGAGCTTGGCGCAACCCAGTTCATCCCGTCGCACTATTTCGAGTTCGGCGTCGATTACGATGGCGATGGCCGCGTGGATCTCGTGCACTCGACACCCGACGTGCTGGCGACGACTGCGAATTTCCTGAAATCGCTGGGCTGGCAGGCGGGGCAGCCTTGGCTCCAGAACGTCCGCGTGCCTGACGAAATGCCCTGGGAGCAGTCCGATCTCACGATCCAGCTGCCGCGCGCACAGTGGGCCAAATATGGTATCACCGACGCGGGCGGCAAGGCGCTGCCAAACGATGACGTGAAGGCGTCGCTGCTGCTGCCGATGGGCCGCTTAGGGCCAGCGTTCCTAGCATTTCAGAATTTCCAGGCCTATCTGCAATGGAACCAGTCATTGGTCTATTCAACCACGGCGGCCTATCTTGCCACCCGCATCGGAGGCGCGCCTGCGATTGTGCGCGGCAATGGCACCGTGACTCCGCTGGCGATGGCCGAGTTGAAGGACTTGCAGCGCATTCTGGCCAAACGCGGTCACGATGTCGGCGAGGTTGATGGCAAACTCGGCTCCGGAACGCGCGCGGCCGTGAAGGCCGAGCAGGTCAAGTTGGGATTGCCTGCTGATGGTTATCCCGACTCAGACCTGATGTCTAAACTGCGCTGAGCGGGCGAGTGATCCTGCCACAACCACAAACCTCATGCTGAGGAGCCACATTTCTGCGGCGTCTCGAAGCATGTGTCGCGTGCGTAGTCTCGCTGCAGATGGCTGGTGCCACACAAGCATCCTTCGAGACGGCCCGAAGACAGGCCTGCACAGGATGAGGCTACTCGCTGTCAGATTCACGCCCCTTCCCACGGCGTCACAGACACCCTATATTCAATCTGCCGACTCGTTCGGCTATGGCGATAAACGGCCGTTGTAATAAGCCATTCGGACCCGGGGGCGGTACCCGGCGCCTCCACCACATGCGCAAGCAAAACTTGGACTTGAGGTTTGGGCTTGCGTGTGCATCTGATGGGGGCGAAATAGCATCGACGAGGGTGTAAAGAGCGCGCTTTTTCCCGGCATGATACCGCCGTTATCGGGTCAAAACTATAGTTGCCAATGACAACTATGCTGAGGTCGCTCTCGCCGCGTAAGCGGTTCGAGTCCTCGAATGAAAGTCCTTAGCTCCTCGCAGGGTTAGGGCGCGGTTCGGAGGGCACCGGGCAACAGAAGCTCTCCACTTCGCTGCCAGCCCCGGCGGGCGGCGAAGACGTGGAGCGGAGTTCAGCCGGGCGGTCAGCAAGCCGAATCATGACAGATACGAAGATCGACTACGAAAGCCTCGCGCAAGATGCGCTTCGAGGCGTTGTGCGAACGGTTCTGTCGCGCGTTGCTCACCTTGAGCAGCTGCCGGGAAGCCATCATTTTTATATTTCGTTCAATACCAACGGCGAAGGCGTGGGCATTTCCAAGCGCCTCAAAGAACAATATCCGGACGAGATGACCATCGTCTTGCAGCACCGCTATTGGGATCTACAGGTGCATGACGACCGCTTCGAAGTGAAGCTTACCTTCAACAGTATTCCCGAGCGGCTCGTGGTGCCCTATGCGGCGCTCAAGGTGTTCTTCGACCCGAGCGTGCCATATGGGCTTCAGTTTGAGGCCGCTGGCCGGGCGACGGCTGATACATTGCCGCTGGAGCCCGCCGCCCCGATCGATCTGCCGCAACTGCGCCAGCCTGCCAAACGTAATAAACCCATGTCCGTCAAGGATATCCCACGGGACGCCGCACGCGAGCCCGGGCGGCCGCGCGCCGTCGAGAAAGCGCCCGGTCCGCCGGCCGTGATAGCGACGAAACCCAAGCCCGCCAGTGCAACGGTTCCGCCGGGCGCCCCGTTGCCATCCCCAGAGCCGGACGCCGAACAGCGGCCCGCCGGGCAGGTGGTGCAGTTGGATACGTTCCGCAAAAAATGACGCCAAAGGCATCTATTGCCACGGCGTGGGTCCGGCGGCCAACGTTCCAACCTCGCAATACGTAAGCAAACAGCGAAAATCCGCGTGCAAGCTGCGCCGAACTGACGTTAGACTGGCGTCTTCGTGCTTCAGGGAGGATAACAACAATGCGCTTTATCTCGGTTCTGGCAGTAGCTGCGGCAGTGCTTGCGGCGATCGTGGCTTACAATATGTCCGGCAGTGCGGCGGATTTGCGCGCTAAGCTGGGCGATATGGAAACCCAATTGAAGGCTGCGGCCGATAAGGTCAAAGCCGCAGCTGGCGACGCGGATGCGGCCAAAGGCCAGCTGACCGATGCGACAGCCAAGGTGACTGAGATCACGACAGATCGCGACAATCTCGTCAAGCTCAGCAAAGAGCAGTTGGATAAGCTCGCGTCCTTGACAGGCGACCGAAACAAACTGAAGGCCGACAATGATAATCTGATGGCTAAGACCAAAAATCTTGTTGGCGACGCCGATGCGGCCAGTGCCCAGATTAAAGATCTGACGGCAAAGGTGCAGGCGAACCAATCGAGCCAAGGCGATCTGCAAGCCAAACTCGATGCCGCAATGAAGGCGTCTGATGGAGCGACGCAAGCGGCCAGCGCTGCAGCCAAGCAAGTCGCCGACGTTTCAGCCGAGCGCGACAAGCTCAAGGCTGACGGCGCAACTCTTGCCAAACAGATGGCGGATATTCTGACGGAGCGCGACAAGTTAAAGGCCGATACGGCTGCTGCCACCAAACAGATTGCCGATTTGACAGCAACCAATGCAGGTAAGGTGGACCCGACGGCAATTGCTCAGCAGATGGCAGACGTATCGGCCGAGCGTGACAAGCTCAAGAGCGACGTTGCTGCGGCGGCCAAACAAGTTGCTGACTTGACCGCCGCCAATACAAATCTGGCGGGCAAGCTGGCTGGGCTGACCAAGCAAATGACCGAGCAGTCAGGCAGCCTCGCCATATTGAAAGCGCAGCTTGTTGCCGCCGGACAGACACCGAAGGTTAACTGACGTTCGCGCGGTCTCCACACGACACGTGCCGTAACAAAGGCTCCCTCGCTACACGGCGATGGGGGCTTTAATGGCTGCGTCCGGCGCATATCCGCGAATGGCGACATCGTCATAGGCAAACCCGAACAGATCGGTTTTTGCTGGCGGCAATATAAGCTGCGGCAGCTCTTTCGGTTGGCGGCGCAGCTGCTCATCGGCTTGGTCCAGGTGATTGAGATAGAGGTGCGCGTCGCCCAGCGTGTGCACAAATTCGTGCGCCTCAAGGTTCGTGACATGGGCGGCCATGGCCGTCAGCAGCGCATAGGACGCGATGTTGAAAGGCACACCCAGGAACACATCACCTGAACGCTGATAAAGCTGGCACGATAGCCGCGCTTTCTCGGCTCCCGGCGGCGGCGGTGTGACGTAGAACTGGAATAGGCAATGGCACGGCGGCAGTGCCATACTGCCAATGTCAGCCGGATTCCAGGCGCTGACAATGTGCCGCCGCGAATACGGGTTGCGCTTGATCGCCTCGACAACGTCGGCCATCTGATCGATCACCCGGCCATCGGGCGCTGTCCAGCTCCGCCATTGTTTCCCGTAAACCGGGCCAAGCTCGCCGTTGGTATCCGCCCACTCATCCCAGATCGAAACGCCGTTTTGCTTGAGATAAGCGGTGTTGGTCGAGCCCTTGAGGAACCACAGAAGCTCGTGAACAATCGATTTCAAATGCAGCTTTTTGGTCGTCAGCAGCGGAAAACCTTGCGTCAGGTCAAACCGCATCTGGTGGCCAAAGACCGAGAGCGTACCCGTGCCCGTGCGGTCCTCGCGGCGGACACCGTTGTGGCGGACATGGGCGAGAAGATCGAGATATTGGCGCATCCTGCCAGTCTAACCGATTCCCGCCGCCAGTGTCAGCTCACGCCTGTGCCTGCCAGTGGTGTCAGCAATGCCGCCAGAAACGCCAAGCTGTTATAGGCGCCGTGGCACGCCATGGTGACGCGGGTCGAGCCCGTGCGCCAAAGGATGTAACTCAGCGCCGCGCCAAGCGCCGTGATGGTGACGAAGCCTTGCAACGAATAGCCGTGGATCGCTGCCCAGGTAAGGCTGGTGACGGCGGCCGTCCCAATCAATCCCAACGGCGACCGCGCCAACGACGAGAACAGAAAGCCGCGAAACATCAGCTCTTCCGACAGCGGCGCGCCGATCACAGCGACGATGAACATCAGCCACCAGGCCGGTGAATGCGTCAGTTCCATCATGACCTGGATGTCGGCCTGGCTGACTTTCGGCCACAGCCATTCCATGAGATTGCCAATGGCAAACCCGAACACGACGAAGGCCGGCACAGCCCAGGCATAGGCCTTCACGCCGCTGATGGGGGGATGCAGCGCCAGCACATCAACGGCCCGGCCCCGGTACCAGCCCGACAGCCAGACCAGAAGCCCGGTGCCAACCAATTGGACAAGCAGCATAGTTGCCATCAGCAGCTGGGCGACCATCGGGTCATTGAGATGCAGTCTCTGCCCGGCAGCGGCCGCTTTCAATCCGCCAGGGCTGACCAAAAGAATGCCAATCGTCGCCAGGAAAATGACGAGTGCGCAGGCCGCCAGGACCAGAAGCGACGCGCCAATCGCGGCCAAAGGCGTCCATGGCGTCGTGGCCATGTAACCAAGCCCATTGCCTGGCAAATCCGGCGGCGTGCTGAAATCTGTATCCGGGCTGCTGGTTTCGGCGATCACTGGAACGGAGGTTGCAGTTTCGAACTCGGACACGGCCATCATCGCTTCCTGTTTCCCGGGTGCTGCGCGCTCTCTTGACATCAGTGTAACGCGCAAGCCTGAGTGAGCGATGAACATGGCGGCATAGGGCCGCTTATCGGCTGGCAATCTTGCGGTTTGGCCACTAGCGTTGGACCTGCCAAGGCCGGGGGGCTGATCAAAGAGGGCGCGCATGTTCGGAATCGATGCAGAGTGGGTCAGCCAGTTCGTGGTCAACTACGGCGCTTATGGCTATGTTCTAATTGCATTAATTGTCGGTCTTGAAAGTATGGGCATTCCGTTGCCGGGCGAAACCATCCTGGTCACGGCGTCGATTTTCGCCTCTATGCACCCGTCGCTGAATATCTGGCTGATCGCGCTCTCGGCGGCCATCGGCGCGATTTTGGGCGATAACCTCGGCTACTGGATTGGCGCGCGTTTCGGCTTTCCGCTGCTCTTGCGCTATGGCCCGCGCATCGGCGTGCCGGACGCGCGGATCAAGCTCGGCCAGTATCTGTTCCAGCACTACGGGTTTCTGGTCGTGTTTTTCGGGCGGTTTGTCGCGCTTTTGCGCATCCTGGCCGCGTTCCTGGCTGGCGTGAATAAGATGCACTGGTCAACGTTTTTCATCGCCAACGCGACGGGCGGCATCCTCTGGTCACTGGTCTTTTCGTTCGGCGGCTACTATCTCGGCTCGTTGGTGCTGCAGATGAACCACACCTTGGCGTTCATCCTGGTGCCTGCGGCTGTCATCGGCTTCTTTGCTGTCGGTTATCTGATCCGCTGTTATGAGGATCAGCTGATCGAAAAGGCTGAGCGTGAATCGCCCGGCCCCATCAGATAAATCATAGAATTCAATACGTTAGTTCTGTACGACGATCCTGGTGCTGCTGCGGCCCTGCTCTTGTACGAGCTCGTAGAAGGCCGCTGCATTGCCCGGTGCAAGGCGCACGCAGCCATGCGATGCCGGGCGTCCCAGCAGGCCCACGGCATGGGTGCCATGGATGGCAAAACCGCCATTGAAAAACACCGAATGGGGCATCGGCGAATTGTCGTATTTCTTGGAATAATGCATCAGTTGCAGCGACTGGGCGTGGAACGAACCGCGGGGCGTGTAGTAGCCTTTGCGGGCGGTCGAGACGGGCCAGCTGTAGGTGAGCGACCCATCGACAAAGACGTGCATGGTCTGGCTCGACACATCGACTTTGGCGAGCACCGAGGCATCGGCTTCCGTCACCGGCAGCAGCAGCAGCGCCAGCGCCGCCAACCCGATTACGCAACTCTTCATGATCCGCATCCCGTTCCATTTACGCTATCCAACTCAGAGCGTTAATAGCATGGGACCCCTAACATTGCGTAAGGACGAAATGGCCACAGTCAGACGCAAAACGCGTTCATAGCGTGATCATTCGTGATCATTCCGGTATGGTTCCTGGTCATTCCGGTATCATTCCGGCTTCTTTGCGCCGATTTCGATGAGAAAAACGCGCGTCTGCCGGCCGATCTGCCGCTTGAGCTCGGCCAGAGTCATATCCTCATCCTTAACAAAACCGATGAACATCATATTGAGAGTATTGAACAGCACCTGTCCGGCCGCCGTTGCATCCACATCCTCGCGGATCGCCCCCGCAGATTGCAGGAGCCCAATCAGCATACAGACCTGATCGCTGAGATGCTGATCCAACTCGGAATAGCTGCGCCCGAAGCGCGAGTCCGGCTGTTGCGTCGAAATCGCCATGGCGTGCCGCCACATTTCCTTGCTGAGATAAACTAGCGAATGTTCGAGGTAAATCGCGAACAATTTGTCGACGGCCAGCCTGGCCTGCCGTGGCGGGTTTGCCAATAGGCGCGACCCAGCAGCCAGCACCTCGTTGACTTCCATGGCGACGATGGCAACCAGCAGGTCGCCCTTATTCTCATAATAATTGTAGATCGTGCCTTGCGAAACCTCTGCATGCTGCGCAATGGCCTCGATCTTGGTGCCGTCATAACCACCAGCACGGAACAGCTCCGCCGCCGCCGTCAGGATGCGGTCGTCGCGTTCGGCCTTTTGGCGTTCTCTTAATCCGGGCATGGCACAAGCCGTACCACAAAAAATGAATTGACTCAATTTCTGAATGTGTTCAATTTTATCGCAATAGGCCAACCGGGAGGATTTTGACAATGGCGCGACTGACGAAAACCACATCAGGCAAGGGCGTGATCGCCGCCGCTATCACCGCCGCACTACTGGGCACCGCTCCCTTCGGCATCAATACGGCGTCTGCAGAGGATACGCTCAATGCGCTGATCTGGTGCGATCACAACGACCCCAACCTTTTGAAGCCGTTCGAGGACGCCAACAAGGTCAAGGTCAACATCAAGGAGTTCGAGGGCACCGGCGCTGGCATGGCCATCCTCGACCAGTCCAAGCCCGGCGACTGGGACGTGATGGTAATCGACTCGGTCGACGTGCATCGTGGCGTTGAAAAAAACCTGTTTGAGCCGCTGCCCGAAGCTGAGCTGCCGTTTGCCGATATGTTCCCCGAAGTGAAGATGGACGACGCCACCATCATCGGCGGCAAGCGCTACAGCATCACGGAGAAGTTCGGCTACAACACGATCAGCTTCAATTCGAGCAAGGTCGATGTCAAGGACATGACCAAAATGTCCATCCTGTGGGACCCGAAATACAAGGGCCGCATGGCGTTGTATGACTATTACCTGCCGGTGATCGGCATGGTTGCCATGGGCATAGGCAAGAAAACCTCTGAACTGACGGAAGCTGATCTACCCGCCATCAAGGAAAAGGTGGCGCTGATCAAGGCCAACTCCAAGCTGACCGGTGAAGTCGCTGCTAGCCAGACAGCGCTGGCCACCGGCGAAGTCGATATTCTGGTTGGCGGCGGCGAGTGGGTGACAGCTGGTCTGCATAAGGACAATGCGGCTCTCGACTTTACGATCCCCGACGAGGGCGGTGTGCTGTGGGCGCAGTCGCTGGCGATGTTTGCCGCCTCCAAAAACAAGCCGCTGGCGCTGAAGTTCATCCAATATGTGATGAGCCCGGAAGGCCAGGCGCGGCTTGCCACGAGCTCCTGCTACTGGGGAATGCCGTCGAACCGGAAAGCGGCGCTCAATGACGATCAGAAGAAGCTCCTGCGCTTCGCCGAGCAGCCCGCCTACCTGAAGCGCGCCCAACGCTACCCCGCTCCGAGCGCCGATCTCGACAAGAAAATGCAGGATATGTGGACCAGCGTGTTGCAGGCCAAGTAGGGACAGCCGTCAGCCCGGATGCACTGCAGCATTCTTATGGTGCAGTGCTGATCGGGACCTTCTCCCGGTGATAGAAGGTCCCGTATCTGCACCGCGCCGCGGATGGGCGCTGCGGTGCGCACGGGATGACGTGGGATTTGAACTCACGGTCCGAACCAGCCATCACCCTAACAATATGCGTGGCCCCGGTGTACTGCGACCCGCATGACGAGTGCATTATGACGACCAGCATAGATGCCAGCCTGCCTGGTTCCCAAAGTACGGCGGCCTATCGCTGGCTCGCATTCGCCCCTCTCCCCTACATCCTCCCAGCTATGCTCTGGACACTTCTCTTTTTCGCCGCACCGTTCGTGGCGATGCTCCTCATGAGCCTCTGGCAGCTGTCCGGCCCCGGCCTCGACACTACGCCAACGCTCGCCAACTATGCGCAATTCTTCAACAATCCGGCCTATTTCCAGGCTATGGTGAACTCAGCTGAAGTGACCGCCATCGTCACGGTAGTCTCGATTCTGCTGGCCTATCCGTTCGCCTGGATTCTCGCCGAGCGCGTGCCTGAGCGCTGGCAGCGCCTGGCGCTGGCGCTCGCCGTGCTGCCGTTCTGGACGTCCTATGTCGTGCGCTCCTACGCTTGGCTGCTGGTGCTGGGAGAACGTGGCATCGTCAACCAGACGCTCCTTGGCCTGCATATTCTTAGCCAGCCCATCCAGCTTGCCAACACGCGCTTCGCGACGGTGGTGGGCTTTGTGCATTTCTTTGTTATGCTCTTGACGCTGACGATTTACGCCAACCTCAAGCAGCTCTCGCCGAGCTACCGCAAGGCCGCTGCCGATCTTGGCGCCAATCCGGTGCAGGTGTTCTGGCATGTGGTGCTGCCGCTGACGCTGTCCGGCATCATGGTCGGCGCGTTCCTGACCATCGTGCTCGCCATCGGCGACTACATCACGCCGCAGGTTTTGGGCGGCAACAACGAACTGCTGATGCCGCAACTCATCATGCTGCAGATCGGCCGCCGTGGTGATTTTCCACTCGCCTCGGCCTTGTCCATCCTGCTGATGATCGTTGTCACCCTGGTCTATCTCGCCATGGCCCGCTGGCTGAAACTGGAACGGGCGTGATGGAGCGTCTGCTGCCACTCGTTCGTCTTCCCCTCCCCTTCGGCATCCCCGCCAACCATCGGCAGGAAATCTACCTGGAACACTTGCTATGACGCCAAAACGCCCGGTCAGGACCATGTCCCTCGCGGTAGATGGGCTGGGTCGCCGCCTTCGCCGGGATGATACTGGTGTGTGGATTGGTGTGAGTACGCATCATGCCTAGACCCCTCAACATCCTCACCGGCGTCTATGCCCTTGCCATCTACGGCTTCATCTTTCTGCCGGTGGCCGTGCTCGTCCTGTTCTCCTTTCAGGGCACGCTCATTCCAGTGCCTCCCTTCAACGGACCATCGCTCCGCTGGTACAATGCCGTGTTCGCCGACCGGCGGCTGATGGCGGGATTATGGAACTCGTTCCTGGTCGCAGTTTTTTCATCGGCCCTCTCGGTCTTCCTGGGCTTCCTCGCCGCCTACGGCTTTGCGCGCTTCCGCTTCCCCGGCAAGGGGCCACTCAATGGCCTGATGACCGCGCCGCTCAGCGTCAGCTATCTGATCATCGGTATGGGGCTGTTGATCAGTTTCAATTGGCTGGGCGTGCCGAAGTCATTGATTGCTGCGGGAATCGGCCATGTCGTCATCAACATGCCGCTGTGTTTTGCGATTCTCTACAGCCAGATGGGTGATCATCAGGTGAACATCGAGCGCGCCGCCCGCGATCTTGGCGCCGCCGAATGGCAAGTGCTCGGCCTCGTCACTGCGCCGATGCTATGGCCCGCTCTATTCGCCAGCTTTTTCCTGTCGGTGACGTTTTCCTGGGACGAGTTCATCATCTCGTTCCTGCTGACGCGCTTTGATAACACTCTGCCCGTCGAAATCTGGAGCCTGTTGCGCTCCGGCCTCAGCCCCAAGACCAACGCCATCGGCAGCCTGGTTTTTCTCGTTTCGACCGTGCTCGTCGTGTTACTCGAACTCACCTTGTTCCGGAAGCCGAAATCATGACGGATACGCTGGTTCAGATGTCCGCCATCACGCAGCGCTACGGCAGTCTGACCGTGTTGGACCGGGTGTCGCTGGATATCACGGGCGGCGAATTCCTGGTGCTGCTGGGGCCATCAGGGTCCGGTAAGACGACACTTTTGAACATCCTTGGCGGTTTTGCACAGCCTACGGAGGGACGAGTGTTGATCAGCGGCGAGGATGTGACGCACACGCCGCCCGCCAAGCGCCCGACTGCGACGGTGTTCCAGGACTACGCGCTGTTTCCGCATATGACGGTGGGCAACAATGTGGGATTCGGCCTCAGGATGCGCGGCGTTGGGAGTGCAGCGCGCAAGGTGAAGGCGCGCGAGGCGCTGGCGATGGTGGGGTTGCCCGAAGCGTTTGGCCGCAAGCCGCATCAGCTCTCGGGCGGCCAGCGGCAACGGGTGGCGCTGGCCCGCTCGCTGGTGGTGGAGCCGCTGCTGCTCCTGCTCGACGAACCCTTGGGCGCTCTGGATTTGAAACTCCGCCGCCAGATGCAGGATGAGTTGAAGGCGCTGCAACGGCGCGTCGGCACAACCTTCGTGCATGTGACGCACGACCAGGAAGAGGCGATGGCGATTGCCGATCGCATCGTCGTCATGAATGCTGGCCGGATCGAAGATCAGGGAACGCCAGAAAAGATCTATCTGCAACCCGCGACACGGTTTGCCGCGCTGTTCATGGGCGAGAGCAACATTTTGGAGGGGCGCGTGGTTGCGGCAAGCAGTGGCCGCGCGACGGTGGAAACAATCCTTGGGCGGATGGATGTTGCAGGGACGCGCGACGTGGGCGCAAAGGTGTCGCTGGCGCTGCGGCCAGAGCACATTCAAGCCGGCGGTACGGCGCCCGCGGGCTGGGTACCGGGTCCAGAAGCGACGCTCACCGAAACGCTGTTTCTGGGTGCCCACAACCGCGCACGGATTGTGCTGCCCGATGGGACGCTGCTGCTCGCCCGCGCGCCGCTAAGTGCCTCACCACAACAAGGCGTACACATCACACCGATGATCGATGCCAATCGCCTGGTGCTGCTGAAAGACTGACGGTGCACTGTTGATGGGGCCGGGCACAGAGCAACCCCTCATCCTGCCCCTGTTCCCGGGAATACGGTGCAACATCACCCTCGTCCCTTGCCGCGCAACCAGTCCCGGATGATCACCCGGTACCGTTCGCCGGAAAAGCTCGGGAAATGGCCACCATGGACGATCCGCACCGGGAGCGTCAGTAGCCGCTCCATCGAGCGGATATAGTCGCCGGCATTCGAATGCGAGAGATCCTCGATCAGCGGTCCGTCATAGAGCACGTCTCCAGAGAACAGCGTCGCTGTGGCCGACTCCCACAAGGCAATGCCGCCCGGTGAATGCCCCGGCGTATGCACAACCTCCAGCCGCCGCCCGCCGAGATCGATGATATCGCCGTCGGCCAGCAGCCGCGTCGCCGGGGCGGCCGTCACGGCGTAGGTTTGCGATGTGTAAGGAGCAGGTGGCAAGGCGGTGAAAATCTCGTCGGTGACGTAGGGTTCAACGAACGTGTTGACCCGTGTAGGCATCGCCAAAAACTCCGCCTCGGCCCCATGCACCGCGCGGTCGCCGAACTCGTGGTGGGTGCCAATATGGTCAAAATGCGTGTGACTGGCGATGGCGATCAATGGGCGCTCAGTCACCAGCGGCACAAAACGACGTAAGCTGACGACTCCCATGCCGCTATCGACCAGCGCATCCTTGTCCCGCCCACGGATGTGCCAGATATTGCAGCGGTAGAACTCGCGGATATGCGGCTCACTGATCAACGTCACGCCGTCGGGTAGCGCGCGCGTCTCGTACCAGGCGTCGGCGGCAATGCGCAGCATCGGAAGTTTCCCACAACGAAAAAAGCCGGTCCGCGCTGTTATCGCGTGACCGGCTCATGTGCTCAAGATCAAAATCGCTAGTTGATCAGCGCGCCCCAGACTTCCTTCACCCGCTGATCGCGGCCGCAGTTCCATCTGTAAAACTTGTACTTGATGGGGTTCTTGTCGGCGTAGTCCTGGTGGTAGCCCTCGGCGGGCCAGAAGGTTTTGGCGGGCAGGATGTCGACCTTGATCGGAGCCTTCAGCACCTTGGCGACGTCCACCTTTTTGGCTTCGGCGGCGGTCTTTTCAGCATCATTGCCATAGAAGATCACCGGCCGGTAGCTGGGGCCGCGGTCGCAGAACTGGCCGCCGCCGTCGGTGGGGTCGACATGCTTGAAGTACCAGTCGAGCACCTGGTCATAGGTCAGCTTGGTGGTGTCATAGGTGATCGCGGCGACTTCCACATGCGGCACCGGCGTCTTGGCCGACACGTCGTGGTAGTTGTCGTAGGTCGGCTTGTCGAGCGTGCCGCCCGAATAGCCGGAGACCGCCTTGACCACGCCCTTCAGGCCCCGGAAATCATGCTCCAGGCACCAGAAACAGCCACCCCCAAGGACGACCGTGTTCGTGGCCGCGGGCGCATCGGCAGCGCGCGCCAGGGTGGAGACGCCAGCCAAGGCTATCAGGCCAACCAGCGCGCTTGCAAAAAACTTCATGGAAAAGACTCCTGATCAGGCGGTGGCGGGGTGGAACTGCAGCGAGACGCCGTTCATGCAGTAGCGGATGCCGGTGGGCTTGGGACCGTCGTCGAACATATGGCCGAGGTGGCCGCCGCAGCGGCGGCAGTGCACTTCGTCGCGCGTGTAGATGAGGTAGTTGTCCTTGGACATACCAAGCGCATTGGGGAGGTGATCGAAAAAGCTCGGCCAGCCGGTGCCGCTCTCGAACTTGGTGGCGCTGTCATACAGCGGCAGATCGCAGGCGGCGCAGGCGAACGTGCCCTTGCGGTGCTCATTTTCCAGCGGGCTGGAATGCGGGCTCTCGGTGTTGTGCTTACGCAGCACGGTGTACTGCGCCGGGGTGAGCAGCTTCTGCCACTCAGCGTCGGTCTTGGTGATTTCGAAGGTCTCGGCGGTGGCGGCCTTAGCATCGCGCATCGACATCGGGCGCAACAGCGCGGCGGCGGCGACGGTGCCTGCGGCCAGACTCAGGAAGGATCGGCGGTTGGTCATCATGTGGGGTCTCCTCGGTGACAAGCGAATGATCTCAGGTCTTGATGACCAATATGGTGATTTCCCACGGTTAGACCCATCACAAAGCGATCACGAACCGACACAAAGCCTCGGGCGGGGCGTGTGGGGTGCTACCCATTCCTATACGTATAACTGTAGCCGTTGATGGCAGGCGCACCGCCGAGATGCGCATACAGCACCCGCGAGCCCGCCGGGAAAAAGCCCTTGTGCACGAGGTCGATCATGCCTTGCATGGATTTGCCCTCGTAGACGGGATCGGTGATCATCGCTTCGGTGCGGGCGGCGAGCCGCATCGCTTCGTTGGTCTCTGGACTGGGCACGCCATAGGCCGGATAGGCGTAATCGGGGTTTATGTGGATGTCGGCGTCGGTGATCTCTTGCCCGAGTTCGATCAGTTTCGCCGTTTTTGCGCAGATGTCCTTCACCTGCGCGCGGGTCTGCGCCAGTGTGCCCGACGCATCGATGCCGATCACGCGGTCCGCCCGGCCATCCGTTTTGAAGCCGACGATCATGCCCGCTTGCGTCGATCCCGTCACCACGCAGACAATGATGTAGTCGAATTTGTAACCGAGCGCCGCCTCCTGCGCCCGCACTTCTTCGGCAAACCCCACATAGCCGAGCCCGCCGAACTTATGCACCGAGGCGCCGGCTGGAATGCCATAGGGCACGCCGCCCTTTTCGCGCACCGATTGCAGCGCGTCCTCCCAGCTTTTGCGGATGCCAATGTCGAATCCCGCGTCCACAAGCCGGGTGTCGGCGCCCATCAGCCGCGTCAACAGAATGTTGCCCACCCGGTCATAAACCGCATCGTCATGAGGCACCCAGCTCTCCTGGACGACCAGACATTTCATGCCAATCTTGGCCGCCGTCGCCGCCACCTGCCGCGTGTGGTTGGACTGCACGCCACCAATCGAAACCAGCGTATCGGCCCCCGAGGCAATCGCGTCCGGCACGATGTATTCGAGCTTCCGCAGCTTGTTGCCACCCATGGCGAGACCCGAATTGCAGTCGTCGCGCTTGGCGTAAATCTCCACCTTGCCGCCAAGCGCCTTGGTCAGCCGCGGCAGGTGCTCGATGGGGGTCGGCCCGAAGGTGAGCGGGTAGCGGGGAAATTTGGCGAGCATGGCGTGGGTCCTGCTGGAGATGTAGATGCGCGTGGGTGAGTGCTAGCGAATTCGGTTGAACGATGCCAGTGGCCGTGGCCGGATCAACGAGATGTACCGCCGCTTTGCCGAAACCCCAATGCGCAGGCGTACGGTTGAGAGGTAAGGCGACATCAGACAACGGCTCGATCGCGCTCGCCTGAGCGTCGCGTTTGTTCGAGGATGACGATACTGGGTATCTTCTGTTCTTACCGGAACACTAGTGGTGTATCTGCCGTCCCAGGAGTTTCTGCAGCCAGCCCCGATGGTGCGCCTTGACCAACGGCCTGTGGCTCGCCGCGCTGTCTGGAATTCCGCGGTGGCCACTCACTTGATCGATATGAATTCGAAAATACGTTGTTTCCTCGATCGGCCGCTCAGCACCTTCCAGCACGGTCTTCACGTAACTGGGCTCCCACCAGAGAGGGTTCTTTCGTAATAGATTGTGGGCATAGACTCGCAAGTCCTTGTACTCTACTGTATCAGTCAGTTCTTCAAATCGGCCGTTGATAACTACGGTGATCCAATCATGTCGCGTCACCAATTCTTCCACTTCTATACAAACCTTTGGATTCGAGCGCATGTATATGATTTTCTTGCCGAGCGTAGAAAATGCGTACATGCAATTGCCGTCGCACGCAAACAAGATTGGGACAATATAAGGCTGCCCGCGGTGCTCGCACGCCAGCCTGCCCAACGCCGTCCGCGTCAGAAAATCGAGGCTCTCTTGCTGGGTCACAGATCTAATCAGCATAGCGAATTGTCCACCATCGAATCTGAAATGATGCTATCGAAGGTTAAATTCTCCCGAGCAGCATTAGAATCACAATAACGATCAAGATGGTGCCAAGGACGCCAACACCACCATGGCCATAACCGTAACCATAACCTCCGAAGCGGCCACTGAAGCCACCCAGTAGAAAGATGACGAGGATGATTACGAGGACGGGGCCAAGCGCCATGATATTTTTCCTTATACATTTTAGACTTTCGGGAAGTTACCCGGTTGCACGCAGGCTTTTCACTGCAGGACGGTGTCAGAACGACGCTTTCTTAAGTCAATCGTCGATGTCGCTGCGGATCTTACCCTGGGCCTCGCGATAGCGCTCTTGGATCTTACCTTCGAGCTGCTGCATGCCGGCTATTGATCACGTCCAAATCAATATCAGTTAGCTTCCGCCACTTTTCTTTGACTTCGCCGGTGATTCTCTTCTCGTTGCCTTCGATGCGGTTCCAGCCCGAGTGAATGCTCCTTAGCGTGACTTGCCGCGCACAACTTGCGGTGACACATATTGGTCAGCCATGGCGGAACACGTTGTTGAATATCGAGGACTTATTCGGGTCAAGCATTGATTTGAGTCAACATTTCCGATCTCGACAGATCGAAAAGCTCGTCGATGATGTTGACGATCCGGAAGCTTCGACAATTTGAGATCCGGATAGGCGACGGCGTAGCCTTTGGCCCGCTGCTGCCGGACTCTTCAAGACGGCGGTTTCCCGCAGTGGACGAAGGTTAAGCAGACCCACTTCGAGATCATCACCGCCGCCGCCCTTCAACTCGGGCGCTTCGGCGAAAAGGAGCACACTGGGGATCTCCCAGGATTTCCCCCCCCCCCC